>NZ_JBKEUU010000003.1:0-322135 GCF_056356715.1 Bifidobacterium sp. LH_450
GCGACGGGCCGCCTACGAGCCCTTTACGCCCAATAAATCCGGATAACGCTTGCACCCTACGTATTACCGCGGCTGCTGGCACGTAGTTAGCCGGTGCTTATTCGAACACTACACTCAACCCGCCAGAAGACGGGCCTTGCTCGTGAACAAAAGCGGTTTACAACCCGAAGGCCTCCATCCCGCACGCGGCGTCGCTGCATCAGGCTTGCGCCCATTGTGCAATATTCCCCACTGCTGCCTCCCGTAGGAGTCTGGGCCGTATCTCAGTCCCAATGTGGCCGGTCGCCCTCTCAGGCCGGCTACCCGTCAAAGCCTTGGTGGGCCGTTGCCCCGCCAACAAGCTGATAGGACGCGACCCCATCCCACGCCGCCAAAAAGGCCTTTCCTAACCAGCCATGCGGCTGGCCAGAGTATCCGGAATTACCACCCGTTTCCAGGAGCTATGCCGGTGCATGGGGCAGGTCGGTCACGCATTACTCACCCGTTCGCCACTCTCACCCGGCAGCAAGCTGCCAGGATCCCGTTCGACTTGCATGTGTTAAGCACGCCGCCAGCGTTCATCCTGAGCCAGAATCGAACCCTCCACAAAAAAACTGTGTCAGGAACCATATCGGCTCCAAAAATAAGAAATCAACCACCCAGCCCAAAGGCCAGGCATTGAAGTACCGCAAGCCCTTATAAGGAAAGGGCAAGCAAAAACCCCGGCCCCCATCAACCAACCTAATGGACTCCAAACAAGGAGCGGAAGCCGGACTGGCAATCAAAAACACTCGAAAAAGTATAAATTCAAGTAGTACAGTACACGCTCTTGAGTTCTCAAACCACCACCACGCGCCCGGCCAGCACCACCCGGAAGAACCCGGGGCGGCCGTGCGGCAGCAAGAGAACAACTTACACGCCCCACGCGAAAACCGCAACCCCCAATACGAAAACCCAAGCACCAGAACCCCTCCACGGCGTGTCGCAAAACGATTGGGGAGAGGTTTCGAGAATCTCGTGAAGAAGCGGCCGCAGCGCGGCAGGAAACTCGCTTTTTTTGCGGTTTTTGTCTAGAATAGGCCGAATACGGCTGCCATTGCAGTTGCGGACGGAGAAGTCCCGGCAGCCAGCGCTGAAAAGCGCACGAAGGGTGAACTAGCAACGCGAAAGACAAGAGAGCATGAACGGAAAAAAGGCACGGTCAGGGCGCAAAGGGCTACGCCATTCGATGGCGTTCCTTTTCGCTGCGGGGATAACGGCGGCGGCGGTTTGCGGCGCGGGGGCGATGCCCGCATACGCCACCATCAACGACGACGAGGGGGCTACGTACGTCTTAGTCGAGGAAGCGTGCGGCAATCTTGACAGCACCGCCGACGCCTATTCGGAAACCGGCAACGAAGCGAGCGACGCGCTCGAAGCGGCCGGCGACGGTTCCAGCGAAGCCGCCAGCGACGCCTCGAACGGCTCGGCAGGAGATACAGCCGGTGACGTCGGCGCGGATTCCGGCGCCGACGCCTCCCCCGCTCCCGACGACGGCGCAACGCAGACGCCCGATGCCGGCAGCGGCGACGACGCATCGTCCGGCTCCGGTTCGGATTCCGCGGATTCCGGAACCGGTTCCGATTCCAGCGCCGGTTCCGACAGCTCGACCGGCGGCGAGAGCCCGGCTCCTTCGGCTCCCGCTTCCTCCGGAACGGCTTCGGCGGGGAACTCCGCCTCCGGCTCTGAATCTTCTTCCAATGCTTCCAACTCCGGTTCCAACGGAGCCGATAACGCCGCCTCTTCCGGACAGGATGCGGCGGCTTCCGACACGAAGGATTCCTCTGCGGAATCGACGACGACGCAGACCGAAACGACGAACGGCGGCAAGCGCATCGTCAAGATCCTGCGTCGCATCGCCAAGGAAAAAAAGCAGCAGGACGTCGACGACAAGAGCGCCGAGGCCGAGGAAGAAGTCGTGGAAATCGAGTTCACCATTCCCCGTCTCGTGGACCTGATGGCGCCGCTGCCGGAACCGGAGCGCAATTTCCCGCGCGACGTTGCGCTGACCGACGGCACCGACGCGTTCGAATACGAAGCGGAAGAGCTTGACTACGCGCTGACGGCGGAAGAGGAAGGCACCTGGAGCCTCGGCGACGTCAACCTGATCGACGCCGAACAGCTCGTTTCCGAGCCGGAAAGCGACGAGAAGGACGGCAAGGAGACCGACGGCGACAAGGACGCCGACACTGAGAAGGACGACGCCGAGAAGGACGCCAAGGATTCCGAGGAAGATTCAGACGCCGACGATACCGAATACGAATACGTCGTCGAATACGTCGAGCTGGCCGACGGCGAGGAAATCGACACGAGCGGCGGCGACATCATCGTGTGCGGCCAGCCTGCCGAAACGGTCAACACGATCACGACGTCGGATTCCGGTTCCTACCTCGACGGCATCTACCTTGCGGACAAGGTATCGTCGTCGCTGGTGTCGAATCCGGCGGATCCGCGCGACTACGGCAATGGCTACTACGCCGGCCAGTGCACCTGGTGGGCCTACGAACGCCGCCATCAGCTGGGGCTGCCGGTCGCTTCCTACTTCGGCAACGGCTGGATGTGGAAGAGCCGCGCGATCATGTGGGGCTATTCGGTCTCGAATACGCCGACGCCGGGCGCAATCGTCGTGTTCGCGCCGGGACAGGCGGGAGCGCATTCGTACTATGGCCACGTCGCGATCGTTGAATCGGTGCAGCCGGACGGCTCGATCATCATCAGCGAGATGAACGTCAAGGGCGTCGGCGTCGTGTCGAACCGCACGTTCAGCGCTTCGACCGCATCGCAGTTCAGCTACATCCACTAACGCGAACGCCAAGAGCGGACTGAACCGTTCGAAGCAAGATTGTTCGCCGGGGCGCCGGGAGGGGATTTCTCTTCCGGCGCCCCGGTTTTTTTCATAACTTTTTTCACGGTCCTTGCGTAATTCTGTACGTTGCGCTCCCGCACCCCCTACTCCACCGTTTCTTTACGTTCGACGCGCCGAAGCTTGCGTTCCGGGAAGAATCCCGGTAAGGTAGCACTCGCTTCGGGCGGTTGGCGCAGAGGTAGCGCACTTCCCTGACACGGAAGGGGTCACAAGTTCGAATCTTGTATCGCCCACGAAGCCGGCGAATACCGGCGGATAACTGAACAGCGTACCAACGTTGTACCGGGTGTTTGGCGCAGCGGCTAGCGCACTTCCTTCACACGGAAGGGGTCATAGGTTCGATTCCTATAACACCCACGACGCGCCGAGTTGACCAGACAAACGGTTCTCGGTAAACTGTCAACTCGTTGTCTGAAACAAAGTTTCAGCAAGCGATTTGCGGACATAGCTTAGTTGGTAAAGCGCAACCTTGCCAAGGTTGAGACCGCGGGTTCGAGTCCCGTTGTCCGCTCCACTGCCGCAGCCTCAGGGCTGCGGCTTTTTGTTTTTCCAAGATTCTCATGAGGCACGGCGCCCGCACGATGAACATGCCGCGGCTCCGCGCCCCAATGTTTCCGGGATTTCCTCTACGCTTTCCGGAGTGCAGCGTGCCTACCGTGCGTCGCGGTACGCGAGGTGCATGAATTCGGGGACCTTATACCACTTGACCGGGTAGCCGGCGCCGTGGGCGCAGAAGACCGAATCCGGCGTGTTCTCGACGTCGGCTTCCGGGTCGTAGTGCGCCTGCGCCACGACCTGCGCGGCATCCAGCGCGGGCCGGTAGCCGCCGAATGCCAGCGCGATGCGGCCGGTGCCGTGCGTATAGGCGTTGACCTCCATCGCATAGTCGCGCATCCGCGACACCGGTGCGGAACCTTCCAGCGTCGCCGTGCTTTCCGCCGTGCCTTGCGCCGCGGCGGCGCCAGTTGCAGGCGCCGCTTCCGTACTCCCTTGCGGCAGCGCGAACTCGCCGCCCATCCGCTGCACGTCCGACATCGCGCGGCCAAGCATCTCCGCAGGCACTTCCAGCCGGAACCGGTACCACGGCTCCAGCAGCACGCAATTGCCGAGTTCGACGCTTCCGGCGCCGGCGGAAGCATCGGCGCTGGAAGCCGGCGAATCTTGGGCCATGTTCCCGCCGAACGCACCGCTTTCGCTGCCTTCATAGCGTTCCGCGATGGCGTACGGCCCGTCGCCGGGCGCGCCGGCGCGCAGCTCCATCAGCCCCTGCCGGATGGCGCGGTACGTCGCCTGCCGGAAGTCGCCGCCTTCGGTGTGCTTGTCGTGGCCGCGGCCAGCGACGAGCGTGAGCCGCACATCGGTCAACGGCGCCCCGATCAGCACGCCGCGATGCTCCTTCTCGCGGCAGTGCGCCATGATCAGCCGTTGCCAGTTGCCGTCGAGATCGTCGAGCGATACGTCGCTGGCGACTTCGACGCCGCTACCGGCCGGGAGCGGTTCGATGAGGATGTGCGCCTCCGCATAGTGCCGCAGCGGTTCGAAATGGCCGACGCCTTCCACCGGCGCCGCCACCGTTTCCTTGTAGAGAATCGAACCGGGGTCGAACGACACATGCAGCCCGAAGCGGTCGGCGAGCAGCTGCTGCACGATTTCCAGCTGGACGGCACCCATCAGCTGCAGCCGGATTTCCTTGAGCGTCGGCTCCCAGGCGACGTGCAGCAGCGGCTCTTCGTCGCCCAGTTCACGCACGGCCGCCAGGCACCGGTGCACGTCTTCGCCGCCGGGGATGAGCGTATAGGTGAGCACCGGCTGCAGTAACGGCGCGCCCGCGTCGGCTTCGGCGCCGAACCCCTCCCCCGCGTACGAATGGTCCAGCCCGGTGACGGCGGCCACGCTGCCGGCGCCAACACTGGCGACCGTCTCGAACCGCGCTCCGGAGTAAGCGCGCAGCTGGTCGGCTTTCTGCTGCCAGCGTTCGCCGCTGGACGGGTCCGTGCCTTCCAGCGGCGCCTTCGCCTTGAGCTCGCCGCCGGTGACTTTCAGCCACGTCAGCCGGTTGCCTTGCCCATCGTGGGAAATCTTGTACGCGCGGGCACCGAACGCTTCCCCGCGGCGCGGTTCGGCGGCGTAGCGCGCGAAGCCGTCGAGGAACGCGGCGACACCGTCGCTTTTCAGAGCGGCGCCGAAGAACACCGGAAACAGGCGCCGCGCGGCGATTGAATCCTGGATGATGTCGTCGCCGAGATTGCCGCCGGACAGGAACGCTTCCATCGCCGTTTCGTCGAGCGTTGCGATGTCTTCGAGCGTTTCGGGAGGAAGATTGCCGTCGGCGCCGGCGGTGAAGTCGACGAAACCGTCGCCGAATCTCCGGTTGAGCTGCTTGAGGATGGCGGAACGGTCGGCGCCGGGAGCGTCCATCTTGTTGACGAATACGAAGGTGGGCACCTGGTTGCGTTGCAGAAGCCGCCAGACCGTTTCGGTGTGCGCCTGGATGCCGTCGGCGCCGGAAACGACGAGGATGGCGAAGTCGAGCACGGCGAGCGTACGTTCCATTTCGGCGGCGAAGTCGACGTGGCCGGGGGTGTCGATGAGCGTCAGTTCCATGCCGCGCGTCGCCAGCACCGCCGGTTCGGAGAAGATGGTGATGCCGCGCTGCCGTTCGATGGCGTCGGAATCGAGGAACGCGTCGCCGTGGTCGACGCGGCCGAGCCTGCGCAGCACGCCGCCTTCATACAGCAGCGCTTCCGAGAGGGTGGTTTTGCCTGCGTCGACATGCGCAAGTATTCCGGCGACGAGTTTCTTCATGGATTCAAGACTACAACGGGCGCGTTTTTGCCGCCCGCTAAGCCGGCGGCGGGGCGCGGCGGCGCCGAGCAAAGATTATATGAGGGTTTTTCAAGATTGCGAAACGAAAGAGGGCACGGATGGCGGAGGCGATGGTTACCGGCGGTGATGGGGTCACGCGACCGAAGAAGGAAGTCGTGCGGCTGCTGGTTGCGGTGATCCTCGCGAATTTCGGCGACGCATTCTGCGTGATCATGATGTCGGTGGCGCTGCCGGACATTTCCGACGCCTACCATATCTCGATTGCCACGGCGAACTGGGTGCAGATCGGCTTCGCGATTACCGGCGCGACGATCGTGATGATGTCGGCGGCCGTGCAGGCGCGGATCGGTTTGAAGAAGCTGTTTTTCTACAGCCGCGTGCTGCTCGTCGCCAGCTGCCTGCTGGGACTGTTCTCGCTGAATTTCCCGATGATGCTGGCTGCGAGGCTGCTGCAGGGGTTTGCGTGCGGGGCGCTGTTCCCGATTGCGAATACCGTCGTCATCCAGCTGATTCCGCCGGCGAAATCCGGCGGAATCCTAGCAATCAACAGCGCGTCGTACGGCGTCAGCCTGGCGATTGCGCCGGTGCTTGCCGGCCTGTGCCTCTCGTTCGTCAGCCTGACGTCGATGTTCGCGATTCCGCTGGTGTTCGGCATCGTGACGACGGTGATGGGGCGTACGTGGGTGTTCGACGTTGAGCCGCGCGAGAACCGCAATATCGACGGACCGTCGATTGCGCTGTCGTTCGCCGGGCTGGCGGCGCTGATGTACGGGTTCTCGCAGATGACCGCCAAGCCGAAGGTGGCGTTGCCGCTGCTGGCCGTGGGCGCGGCGCTGCTCGTGTGGTTCACCGTGCGGCAATTGCATTTGAAGACGCCGCTGCTGGACCTCGAGCCGCTGCGACGCCATGCGTTCGTGACGTGGGACGTGCTGTTCTACATGACCGGCGCGCTGGGCGAGCAGGCGATCCTGCTGGTGCTGCCGCTGTATTTGGAACGCGCGTGCGATCTGCCGGCGTTCGCGGCCGGCTTGCTGCTGATGGTGGTGGCCGGCTTCTATGCGGCGATGGACGCGGCGAGCGGGAAGATCACCGACCGCTACGGCATGTGGCCGGCGCTGTCGCTCGGCTTCCTGATCATGACGGTGGGGCTCGTGGCGGTGATCCTGCTGGCTCCGGGGCGCAATATCGCGGTGATGACGGTGGTGTGCGGGCTGGCGATCCTCGGGTTCGGGCTGATCAACGTGCCCGGCAAGGACGTCGTGCTCGAGCATGTGCCGAGCGACCTGGTGCCGCACACGAATTCGGTATATTCAACGTCGACGCAGATTGCCGGATCGATGGGCTCGGCGCTGTTCGTCGGCATCGTCTCCGCGGACGTGCTGCGCGGCGTTGCGGACGGCACGCCGCGGCAGGACGCTTACGTCACCGGCTTCCAGAACGCGCTGTGGATCGCCGTCGCCATTGAAGCGGCGATGTTCGTGGCGTCGCTATGGTACAGCCGCCAAATGGTCAAGCACGGCATCAACAAGATCCAGGGCAAGGAGCACTGAGCAGCGGGCTCAGCCGTCAAGCCGTCTGAATGGAACAGCGGCCGGAAAACCTGCAGACGGTTCCAGAAGCTTGAATTATCATTCGATTATGACTTCAGCTACCAATTCGTCCGATTCCGCAGATACCTCGAATGCTTCTCAGGGGGATTCCACGCCCTCTGAGAAGCAAATCACCATTACCGTTCCTCTCCTCCGGCTGAACCCTATTCCGAATCTGCTCATTCACGAAGTCGAAGTGGACTTTCCATTTACTCCGCTGACTCAGCAGACTGAGACTCCTCAGAAGAAAGAAGACCATTAAGCACGAGTTCCCGCAGGATCTGGCTGCGGTTACGTCCGCGCGCTTTAGCTCTTGCATCGATTGCACCAACCCAGCTTGTCGGCAGCTTCACCGTAATGGCTTCAAGCTCTTCGTCGTATAGCCTCGGTCGTCCCGGGAAAATTGGGCCCAAGCCTCCTTCCCACGTATCATTTTCGTATTCCTCGCACTCCCGTTCCAGCTCTTCCTCAGTCTTGCCAAGCATACGGTTGATGTCTTCAGCGCTCATTTCCTTACGAATCATCACGAACCTCCTTCACTTAGTTCCTTAAGGAATTTCTTGGTGGGCGGAGTAAGTGCATGATAGACAATCCATGCGCTTTCCACATGGCGAGCGACCATTTCAAGAAGACGTCCTTTTGAATCCATGCCCAAAGCAATGAATACCGATGCATCAGCGGTACGTGGAGCAAATTCGACAGCATTAATCCATGCTGATTCGACATCATCCGGACTGATAGACGGATGTCGTTCCGCTATGCGTGGATGTACCACTAGTGCATCCATAGTCGCCTCCTGCCACTCTTATCGTCTAACAAAATTGTATGACATATAGCCATGCCACGCTATCGGGCAAAGAAGCGAAGCATGATTGATTCACCAAAGGCATCCATGCCCCACTAGCGGTTCAGGAACAAGGCATCGGGCAGGCCCGGATTCAATTTGCAAGTGCAACGTTGCGGTCCTGCATGGCTGGCTGTCATGATACTTCGAGCCTGTCGATTTCCTCTTGCCATGCTTCGGCTGGCGTGCGCCAGCCGAGGACCTTCAGCGGCGTGTTGTTGATTTCGTCGATGATGGACCGCAGCTCGCCGCCGGTGATGTCGTCGAACGGCGTTTTCTTGGGCAGGTAGCGGCGGATCCTGCCGTTGCGGTTCTCGTTGCTGCCGCGCTGGCAGGAACTGTACGGGTCGGCGAAGTAGGTGAGCATGCCCAGCGCCTCGTCGACGACGGCGTGCAGGCTGGCCTCCGTGCCGTTGTCCCACGTGCGGCTCAGGCGCGCCCGGGGCGGGATGCGCGAGTAGATGTCGTATTCGGCGCGCATCGTCGACACGGCGCTCCTGTCGTCGACCAGCCGGACGAACAGCATGCGCGTCTTGCGTTCGACCTGCGTGTTGATGCACCGTTTCGACGGGCACGAGCCAACCACCGTATCCGATTCGAAATGGCCGGATCCGCGCCGCGAATCGACCCTGGCCGGACGGTCCGCGATGGGCACGCGCATGGGGATTTTCGGCCCCCCTGGCGGCGCGCCCCTTCTGCCTGCAGCGCCGCTTGCGGCCGCGCTTGAGGTACTGGCGCAGGTCGAGCGCGCGCTGCGCGGGCGCGTAGATCCACTGGTAGAGGCATTCGGCGCTGATGCGCATGGACGCGTCGTCCGGGCACTCGAGCGCCAGGCGCCCGCTGATCGCCTCGGGGCTCCATCCCCGGCGCAGCCAGTCGAGCACCACGGCGCGCAGCCGCCCGCGGTCCATGGTGTGTTTCTTGCGGGACCTGCGGGCCCGCTGCTCGGCCTTGCGCTGGGCCGCGTGCGCGTTATAGAACGGCTTGGCCGTCCACGGGCCGGCCTTGAGCCGGGCCGGCCTGTATGGCCGGTAGGATTCGCTTTCGTTGGACGCGAACCACAGGCCCTTTTTCAGTTCCCTGCCGATCGTGGACGGGCTGCGGCCGAGCCTGCGCGCGATCTCGCGCTGGCTCAGGCCGTCGACGTTGTGCATGCGGTCGATCAGGATCCGTTCCCCGTCCGATAGATGCGTGTAATGTGACATAAGAGCGCAATGCCTTCCTGAAGTTGTAATCTGAACAATTCCAACCATACAGGAGGCGTTGCGCTTCTAAATTGAATCCGGGAGAGAATGTTTTACCGAGAGCGTATAATAAAATTATTATTCGACAAAATATTCAGTTGCACGAAGGAGTGCAACTGAATACATCGGAACAGTTCACGATTGAGAACAGCCCTGACGCCGATGAAGTATGGGCAGGCATCGGTGGCCATTTCGATAATTATTGTCAGATACTATGTGAATTTATAGATAATTCTCTCTCTGATTTTAGAGCTAATCCTAACCATATCCCAAACGAGATAGTCATAGAAATAAAGCGAGATGAGAATGGTGCCCATACGAAGATCGAAGACTCTGGAACAGGAATTAAAAATCTAGACGCGTCTTTTACATTGGGTTCCACAAAGGCGAAAGAATCTCCACTGAATGAGCACGGATTCGGCATGAAGCATGCTCTCGCGAGCGCGGATCCGTTGAACCGGACTTGGAAAATTGCTACGCGCACCCAGGAAAATTACGAAGACGGAACGTATACGGTCATCCAAGCACCATATAGATTCAAACTTCCAGCCACTATCGAGCACTCCAATTGGCCCGGCCACTATAACTGCACTGGAACCATAGTAGAGTTCACGACCTCCGAGACAATGTTTGAAACGATATCAAAGGGAATCAGAGGGACAGGCAGCAGAATGGAATATTTCATAAACATCCTTGCTGAAGACCTTGGTTTCACCTACGCCACTCCAATCATCAAAGGCGAACTTCGCATCACCATCGTCTATTTTGACGATTCTGCAACCCAACAGAAAAAGCAAGTTGAAGCCGTCCAGCCTAAATGGGATTACGTACAGACAGCGAAAGACAATCCGAAAAAACTACTGGAAGGATTTACCCGCCAAGACCTCGGGAAAGGGGAAATTGATATCAAATATAAATTTGGAATGATTACAGAGAGCGAAGGGAACAAGAGATACTATAAGTGCAATCAGTCCTCTTCTGGTGTTGAAATCCGAATCAACGGACGCGCTATCGAGTATAATATTTTTGAAGAAATTTGGTGTAGAGCAAAACATAATATATATAATTCCTTGCTTATTCAACTTGATCTGCAATCCCGTGATTCCAGACGGCTCCCTGAAACGAGGACATCAAAGAACGGCCTGCGAAAACGGCGACGCTAAATTCGAGAAGCTATGCGCCTGGATCAGGACACTCATGCCCGAACCCGCAAAAGCCGCCGACGCCAGGTTCGCGCAGAACGAAACAGATTTATTCGATGAACTCGTGGCAGCAAAAGAGCCACATCTTCCCAAGCCTCATACCTTGGAAACACAGCAGTATGCCTTCTCGACCCTTGAACAGAAGATTCGTATCGATTTATACGTCGGATACGGCAACGACCAAATAATCTATGAGGGGAAGAAAGACCACACCACCCCTAAAGATATTTATCAGCTACGGATGTATTGGGATGGTCTGGTTTACGATGGCCTTCGTCCGACTAAAGCTATTCTCATCTCTGCATCTCACCCTGATTCTGTTAAGGCCATTATCGCTGAAATCAATAAAATGACCGATGCGACCGGAAGACATTACAGTTTTACGACTGAGACATGGAAGGATGAAGGCGTATCTTACCCGCGCTGAAGTATTCCCGTTTTTAGAAATGAACCATTATCATCCCAGAGAAAGATAGCAAATATATTATTGAATTTCTGTCTATTCGGTGGAGACATCTCTCATATAGGCGGAAAATCAATAGACTGCGCGCCCAAATCCATTTACAATGATGGGCACTGACCATTGCCAATCAAAGGAGAAACAATGAAGCACGTTGACCTCGCAAAGCTCGATATCGATCAATCTGAACTGCTGACCGCTCAAGCTGGTCTTATCCTACTGTCGGCCTTGTCAGCGGTGCGGGCGATTATCCGCAAGGACAAGCTCAACATTGTCCTGACGACGGTGACCACCGGGCTCAACGTCGTCAACCTCATGAATTCCCTTAAGCGCTGGGGCGACGAGCAAGCGGAAGAGGAACTGGAGGCAGCCACGGAAATCGCCGCCGAATAGCCACGCTTAGAAGGTACTCTTTTTCAATCTTTGCGCGCTGGTGAGCGGAACTGGGCTGGGAGGACTAGGAGCACCAGCGTTGCGAGGATCGACCGAGTGACTGCCGACACCCATACGGTGAACGTCAGAACCAGGCCGAGGCACTTGATGGCGATATCCCACCACAGCCAGTGCGGGGTGGCAAGCCTGGCGTCTCCGGGGTTGTCGGCTGCGAGGCCTCTCCGATATGCGACACTGCAGAAGGTCACCAAAAGCCCCACGATGCCGTAGATGGCCTGCACGGTTTCCGTCGAGAAATGAAGCGACACCAGCTTCGTCGTATACGGGAAGAACGAGGAGAAGCACAGCAGAGGAAGCGCCATCCACACCGTGCGCTGGGAAATGCGCTCCACGGACTGGTAGGACGAATGGATATTCACCCATATGGCGCCAAGCCAGAAGAAAGAGATCGTATACGCGAGAAACCACTGCCAGAGAGCCGCGAATCCTTGGAAATCCAAGGTTTCCGGTTCCGGAAGTTCCAGCACACGGAAAAACCGGTCCGGGTCCGTTGTGTGCACACTGACCGGCGGCCTGCAGCCGCGCATGCTTGAATTTCAGTAGGGGGAAATGCATAATCCAAGTTCGCAGAAAGGGCCATGCAGATGAACAGCCTTACTGAATCTTTCGCAATCCGCTTGCGCTATCCCGAATGGCGCGGCGGCGTCAATCGCAACTATGTAATCGGCGAACGCATCATGGACGTCATCGTCCCCGCGCATGATGGCAGCCGGACAATCGACGTGCCTGTCAACACGGATTTCGATCAGCCAAACGAGCCGCTTGACGGATTCGATTACGGAGCCGCGCTCTTGGAAACGACCCGGGCTGCCACGAAGCTCCTCGAAGACGCCGATGCCGCACGCGTGCTGACTATTGGCGGCGACTGCTCGGTCAGCCAGGCGCCATTCGCATATCTTGCGCAACGGTATGGCAATGGATTCGGCGTGCTGTGGATTGATGCACATCCCGATATCTCCCTGGTCAATACGACCTCGCACTTCCACGAGACGCCCGTGGCGAATCTTCTGGGACTGAATCAGGAATGCGAACTGACATGCGTGCCTCGCCCGATGGATCCTGCGCACGTTTTTCTGGCCGGACTCGTGGAATCGGGCCCGTACCCGCATGACCATCTCACCGAGAACGAAGGGAAGGTCGAGGAGCTGAATATTGCGCACAGCGGACCCGTTGAGCTCAATCTCAACACGCAACCGGTGACCGCATGGATCAAGCGTGCCGCCATCACGCATCTGGCCGTCCACTGGGACCTCGATTCGGTTGAACCGCACGAGTTCCGGTCCGTCTATCCGGCAAACCCTGACCAGCGCTTACGCGACTTCTTCGCTTCCGTAGGCGCTTTGCGGCTCAAGACGGTGCAGCGGCTGCTTGCCGAAGTCCAGGATGCTACGGATGTGGTGGCGCTGACGGTTGCGGAGCACCTCCCGTGGGACGCGATCAACCTGTGCGGAGTGCTGGATGGCGCAGCACTGCGGTTCTAGTTTGAACGCATTATTCGTATTGTTTTTGAGGCTTACAGCAGCACCGCGAGCGCAATCAACGCGACCACGACGACGGCGACCACGGCGAAACCCACCTTCCACGCCATGCCGGATGGGGCGACCGGCAGCGAAGCGCCGGAGGCGCGTTCGCTCTTCACCCACTCGCGGTAGGCCTTCTGCTGGGCCTTGGAAGCGGTGCCGACCGTCGTTTTCAGCGCGCTTTTCGCCTCCGTGACGGTTTTCTGCGCCGCGCTCACTTCCTGCCGGGCCTGCGCCACCGCATCCTTGGCCGACTTGAGCGCCGTCTGCTGCGCCTCCACCGACTCCTGCAGCGACGCGAGCGCTTCCTCTTCTTTGCGGATGACCGGCTGCGCCCGCTCCACGTCGTCGCGCAGCGCCGCCAGCCGCGCCTCGCGCGTGCGCCGCTCGGACTGCAGTCGGTTGCGCGCCTGCGCGTAGCCGGCCTTCGCGTCGTAGATTTTCCCGGCGAATTCGCGCGCGTCCGCTTCCTGCGCCACCGGGAACGTCGACGTGCATTCGACGCCGTCGCCCTGCACTATGAGGATGCCTTCGCGCTCGTCATGGGTCGTCGTCACCGTCTCTACCGGCTGCTTCTTCTGCGCGGCCATGCCGATTGCCGCGCCGACGCCGCCTCCCAGCAGCGCTCCGGCGGTAACGCGCGTCAGCGTCGGGCGTGATCCTCCCCCACTCACCTGCGTCGTCGTGTAGATTTCGCCGCGAATCCCCACCGAAACCGACACCGTGTCGATCGGGATGGCGAACGCACGCCCCTTCTGCTGAATCTTGTCTTCGAACAGCGTGAACCCGGCGAACGTCGCGATCTGGCGGAACGCCGGCTGTGGCGAGCGCTCAAGATTCTCCAGATCCCGTTCCGGCTGATGCGCCGCCGTGACCGCCTGCCGCTGACGCCGCACCGCCTCCTGCGCTTCCTGCAGCGTCTTCTTGCGCGCCATTACCGTATCGCGCCGCTGCTGCGCCACCGCCTGCCGCTGCCGTACCGTCTCTTCGCACGCCGCAATCTCGGCGTTGTCGCGCTGCACCGCCGCGAAAAACGCCGGTTCCATCCCCGCGCCGGCAGCCGCAGATTCCGAAACCTGCTGGCCGGAAGACTGCCCCGCTGTCATGTCCGTCATGGCGCACCCCCTTGTGTTACGCCCATCCTAGCAACATTCCGGCGCCCCGGCGGCGTTACTTCCCCGGAACGGCAGCCGACGCCGGCAGCGCGACGCCGTCTTCCCGAAGCGTCTGCCAGATGACCGGCGGCAACGCCTCGCTCAGCCGCGCGAAGAACGCCGAATCAAGGCCGCTGGACGCCAGCTTCCCCTCGCGCTCCCGCCGCGCGTAGTGGTTGAGCATCGCCGTGATGCCGCCGAACAGGAAATCCATGGCGAGCGTCGATTCCTCCCCGAGATTGTTCAGGTCGACGCCGAGCAGCGCTCCCCATTGCGCCAGCATCGTCGTTTTGATGATGTCGAGCAGCGCCGGCGACGTATGGTCGCCCACGGCGAGCATCAGCCGGTGGTAGCGCTGCGGGAAATCTCCGGCGAGTTCGCGGTCCCGCAGCGCCGCGAGCGCGTCGCTGCTGGGCTGCCCGGTCATCAGCCGGCGCAGCACGACGGAGAAGACCTCGACGGGCACGTTGTGCGCGAGCGCGTCGGCGGCGAGGTCGTCAAGCGTTCCGTAATGGTAATAGAAGGTGTTTTTATTGAGATTGGCGACGCGCACGACGTCGCGCACCGTTATCGCCGCGTAGCTGCGCTGCTCCAGCAGCGTCCAGAACGCCGTCCGCAGCCGTTGGGGCCCGCCCTCCCGTTCCGCCATCGCCGCTCCCCTTTCCTTGGTTGCGCTGTCTGGCTCCCTATTGTCGGCCACCGCGCCGACTGTCCATTGGCCGCTTTTTTGAAAACCGGCCATAGCCGCGCCGCCCGCGCTTCCATAAGATTGGGAAACGATTGCAGGCCGGCAAGAAGTTTTTCCAAGATTCAAGGGAGGAAGCATGGCGGAAAACGTTTCCGGAGAACCGATGGTCCGGTTCAGCGACGTCGTGCAAAGCTACGGAAGGCGCACGCCGTTTGCCGACCGCCGCAAACGCGTGCTGGACGGCGTGAATCTCGAGGTTCCGCGCGGGCACATCCTGTGCCTGCTCGGCCCCAGTGGCGCCGGCAAGACGACGATGGTCGACCTGGTGATGGGCAACGCGGTGCCGGTAGCCGGCACGGTGACGGTGATGGGCGAACAGGCCCCGTACCGGCACGTGCGCAGCAAGATCGGCTACATGCCGCAGGACGAGGCGCTCTACAACGACATCTCCGCCGAGGAGAACCTGCGCTTCTTCGGCAAGATGAACGGCCTGGGCGGCAAGCGGCTGGACGAGCGCATCGACGAGATGTTCGCGTTTGCCCGGCTCGAGGAGCACCGCAAGAAGCTGGTGGGCGACTATTCGGGCGGCATGCAGCGGCGGCTGTCGCTGGCCGCGGCGATGCTGCACGACCCCGGGCTGCTCGTGCTCGACGAGCCGACGGTGGGCCTCGATCCGGACCACCGCATCGCCATCTGGAACACGTTCCGCGACATGGCCGCCGCAGGCAAGACGCTGCTGGTGACCACGCACGTGATGGACGAAGCGGAACGCTGCAACGAAATCGCCATGCTCAATGGCGGCAGGATCATCGCGATGGCGCCCCCGAAGCAGATCCTGAGCGAAACGGGCGCCGCGAATCTCGATGAAGCGTTCCTCGTTCTCGACGGTTCCCAGCGGGCCGCAGCAACCGCTGGCACGCCCGAAGCCGGCAGCGACAGCCATACGAAGAAGGGAGAAGACCAATGAAACGCACGTGGGCCGTGGCTCGCCGCATCCTCGAACAGTTCCTGCACGACAAGCGCACGATGGTGCTGCTGTTCATCGCGCCGCTCATCGTCCTGTGGCTGCTGAGCGTGCTGCTGGGCGCCGATTCGTACGCGCCGAAAATCGCCACCGTCGACCTGCCGGCGTCGTTCCAAAAGGCGCTGGACAAGCAGGATGCGGCAATTGACAACGTTTCCAAAGCGCAGGCCGCGCAGATGCTCGACGATGGCGACGTCGACGCCGTGCTGCGCATGGACGGCACGACGCTCGACATCTGGGCGGAAGGTTCGGACTCGACGAAGACGGCCGCCGTGGCGCAGGTCGCCACCAAGGCGCTGGAGGAGGTGCAGAAGGAAGCCTCGGAAAAGATGGAGGCGAATCTTGAAGAGCTCAAGGGACAGCTCGACGAGCTGGGCAAAACGCTGGCCGTGACCGGCGTGGCAGCCGGCATTTCCGGGCTATCGATCAACGGCGACCTGCTGGATGCCGCTTCGCTGTCGGATATCAGCGGCGTCGAAACGACGTACCTGCACGGCAACAAGGACTGGAGGATGTTCGATTATTACGGGCCCGTGTTCATCGGCATCTTCATCTTCCTGTTCACGTTCCTCACCAGCGGCATGTCGCTGGTCAACGAACGCAGCGCCGGCACGATGCAGCGGTTCCTGGCCACGCCGATCCGCCCCGCGGAAATCCTCGGCGGCTACGTCATCGGGTTCGGTCTGCTCGCGTGCGTGCAGTCGGCCGTGATCCTGTTCGTCGCGCTGACGTTCATCGGCTTCCCCAACGAAGGCAACGTGGGGCTCGTCATACTGATGACGGTGTCGATGGCGATGGTGTCGGTCACGCTCGGCCTGCTCGTGTCGGGGCTGGCGTCGAGCGCGTTCCAGGTCATCCAGCTGATGCTGCTGTTCGTCGTCCCGCAGATCCTGCTGTGCGGCCTGTTCGACCTGTCGACGGCGCCGCGCTGGATGCAGGTGCTCGGCAACTGCATGCCGGTAACGTACGGGGTCAACGCGCTGCGCGACATCATGCTGCGCGGCTGGGGATTCGACAGGATCTGGGACGACTTCGCCGTCGTCTGGGCGTTCATCGTGGCCTTCTTCATCCTCGCCGCCCTCGGCTTCCGCAAGCCCCACGCCCGCCATCTGCGCCATGGCGCCCAGCCGGCCCGGAAGCTTGAGGCCGCCTGAGCCGCATAGCGCCGGAGCTTTCGCCACCGCATTGTGCGCCCAAGTTTAGTTTCACTATACTTGGGCGCATACGTTGTATATCGTTCGCTTGCGTTGCTGAAGCGCGTTGCCGGAATGGGAAGGAGCGGTGTTGAGCACTGGGTCGTCGCATCTGCAGACACGGCTCCTGGTATGCCGTACCGTGCCGGTGCTTGCCTTTTACTGGGACGAGCGCACGGGGCGCGCGCAAGGCTCGGGGCGAGTGCTCGACTGTGAGCGTCTTCCGCTTGCGTTCACGTCGCATGGCAAGCCGGCCGTATACGCCAAACAGATCGACGCATGGTGGCGCAGCCGTGCGGTACCGCCGTCCCGCGACGGTATCCGGCGCGTGCTCGACGATCTCGGCCTCGCCTCCACCGCCCAGCTTTTGGCGCAGACGCATGCGTTTTCGCTATCCGACCAGTATTGGGTAACGACCGCTGATGATGGCGCCATACGGACACCTGCCAGCAGTTCCAGCGCCGAAAATCGTTCCGCTGAGCTGAACGAGATTGCCATCGACTATGATGCCGTCGCACAAATCTGGCATACCCGCAACTTCTTCGACAACCCGTTCCCTGCCGCGCTCGGAGAGCTGCTGCTCACGCAGGTATCGTCGTCGGCCCGCGTTGATTTCGACGCGCCGGACGCATCGACCGGCGGCGATTTGCCGAAACGCTGGACGATTAACGGCGGCGAGCGCCTGCTGATCAAGGCCGGCCGCTCCGGCCAGGAGCCGCTCAACGAACTCATCGCCACGCATCTGTGCGAACGGCTCGGCATCGCCGCGGTTCCATACTCGCTTGCCGTTGCCGACAACCGGCTCGTCTCCATCTGCCCAGACATGCTCACGGACCGCGAGGAACTCATCCCCGTATTCGACGTGCTGGAAACCGTGAAACGGAACAACCGGCTCGGCCTGCGCGACCAGTGGCATGAATCGTGCCGGATATTCCTCACCCGCCACTGCCAGCTCCAGCCGGACGCTGCCGCTCCCGTCCTTGCGCAGATTGCAGCCGCCGCCGACGGCATGCTGCTCGTAGACTGGCTGCTGCGCAACACGGACCGGCACTGGCGCAATTTCGGGCTCATCCGCGACGTCGAGACGCTTGAAGTGCGCCCCGCGCCGCTCTTCGACAACGGCCAGTCGCTGTGGACCGGCGAATTCACCGTCGACAACCGCGAATATGCCGCCAAGCCGTTCTTTCAGGCGAGCGAGCACGGCAGCGCACGGCGCCATCTAGGCCTTATCCAAGACTGGTCCCGGTTTGATTTGACTTGCCTGCATGATTGGCCCGACGACGTTGCCCACCGTCTGTCAACTTCCGGACTGCTCGCCGACCAGCGCATCGCCAACATCCGCAACGCCTTAAACTGGCGCGTACGGGTAGCGCAGGAAACGCAGGCAGCTACCCTTTCCCGCTAGCGATTCTGATTTTTCACACTAGAGAACGCTTCGCTATCTCAAGCCATATGGGATTTATTGCCGGCATGAATTCTGCCGACCCCAAGGCGGCGTCGCACTCGGATGCACAAGGATATGATGGTGGAAAGCTTTACTGAACGGAAGGGATTCGGTGTGAAGGCTCTTCGACGACGGCGTTGGATGGCAGCAGCTGCGCTAATCGCCGCGGTGGGACTGGCCGCTGGCTGCGGACAGTCGCAAAGTTCCTCGCTTCCCTCGAGCGAAAACCAGGCAGCGGAAATCGCCGAGAATACCGGCGTTCACCCACTGGAATTGCTGCAAGACGACCCCAATGCCGACTATCTCATTGCGGATCAAGCGGTCTGGATGCGCGCCGAAGATCCCGCAGCGTTGCCGGATGGCGCCGATGACGTACGAGAGAAGATCGGTTCCATCATCGCAACCAGTACAACCACATTTGACGACTGGACGGCCACCCAACTGCCCGCGAACACCGAGGTGTACGCAACCGGCTGCGCAACCGTGCTGCGCGTAGGCAACGATAGGATTGCCTACGTAAAAATGGTCGAGGGCTGACCGCATATGGCACGCCACACTTGGACGCATCCGGCGGCCACCGCGACGTTCTTTTACACGGCCCTCTTCCCGTACCTAGCTGCATAGGCATCCATGTCGAGGAGGGTAAGGGTGACGAGATCGCCCTCTTTTTCCGGCTTGACTTCCAGAAGAGGGGTAGCCTTAGGCGCGCGGTTGCCGTCTTCGAGTTCCGTGAGCACCCAGCCGCTCGCCGCATCTACCGCCATTTCCAACGCTTCGTCAAGCGTCTAGCCAAAAGTCACCAAGCCCGGCATGTCCGGTGCGGTAACCGTATAGCCGTCGTCACCTTCTTCAAACGGTTCCAGCACGATGGGGTACGTAAGCTTCATTTCGTCCTCCTTTCGTCGATTCCCGCCTGCTTGTGTTTTAGCGACTTTGCGCGCGCCTGAGCCTTCAATTTACCGCCCAAATCGATTGCCCGGAGGAAACGAAAAAGCTCCCACCACTTGGGCGGGAGCCGGGAAGGCGACAAGCTAGGCTGCGTTGCGCAGGGCCAGCTTGCCGGCTCCGTTCAGTTTTTAAAGCGGGGCCAATAAAGCCAGCCGCTCAGGCCTTCGCCACCTGGACGTCCAGCTTGTCGGCCGGCTTGATCTGGATGCCGGTGGCGAGCGTTTCGTCGGCGATGAGCTGCTTGAACTGCTCGACCTTGGCGACATCGTCGGCCGGCACGCCGAGCGTCAGCTCGATGCGGTCGGACACGTCGAGCCCCGCGGCCTTGCGCGCATCCTGCACGGCGCGGATGACGTCACGCGCGTAGCCTTCGGCGACCAGATCGTCGCTCAGCGCCAGATCGAGGATCAGGAACCCGCCGGTCGGCAGGATCGTCGTCGCGGTGTTCTTCGCCGCCGCGGCGTCCGCTTCCTCCACGCGCTTCGTCAGGTCGTATTCGCCACCTTCCAGCATGATGTCGCCTTCCGGCGTGTGCACGACCGGCTTGCCGGTCTCCACGTCGACATGCCAGTCGCCGCTCTTCGACGCCTTGATGGCGAACTGCACCTTCTTGCCGAGGCGCGGGCCGGCGGCGCGGGCGTTCACCTTGAGTTCGTCGATGATCTTCAGCCCGTGGTCGGCTGCCTGTTCCAGCGTGATGTAGTCGATCGACTTGAGATTCAGCTCGCTCTTGAGCAGCTCGTCGTATCCGTCGACCTGCGAGGGTTCGGCGACGACTACCGTCATGGCAGCCAGCGGCTGCCGTACGCGCATCTGCTTGGCCTTGCGCAGCGAGAGGGCGCCGGAAACGATTTCGCGTACCTTCTCCATCGCGTTGACCAGTTCGACGTCGTCGGCCAGCACGCGGCCGAGTTCCGTTTCGTCGCCGGTTTGAGGATCGTTGAGGTACGGCCAGTCGCCCAGATGCACCGATTCGCCGCCGGTCAGGCCCCGCCAGACGGCTTCGGCTTCCATCGGGGCGAGCGGCGCCAGCACGCGCATGAACGCCTCGAGGACCGTGTACAGCGTGTTGAACGCGCTCTCGTCCTCGTTCCAGAAGCGGTCGCGCGAATTGCGGATGTACCAGTTCGTCAGCATGTCGATGAAGTCCGCGACGACGCCGCACGCGTCGGCGATGGCGAACGCGTCGAGGTCGGCCGTCACTTCGGCGATGAGCTTGCGCGTGCGGGCCAGCAGGTAGCGGTCCATCTCGTCAAGCCCCGGCACCTCTTCCGGCTTGAGCTTGCGCGCGTCGTAGCCGGCGCCGCCGTTCGCCGCGTTGGCGTACAGCGTGAAGAAGTAGTACACGCTCCACACCGGCAGCATGATCTGGCGCACGGTGTCGCGGATGCCGTCCTCGGTCACGATGAGGTTGCCGCCGCGCAGGATCGGCGAGCTCATCAGGAACCAGCGCATCGCGTCCGAACCGTACTTGTCGAACACGCCGTTGACGTCCGGGTAGTTGCGCAGGTGCTTGCTCATCTTCTGGCCGTCGTCGCCGAGCACGATGCCGTGGCAGATGACGTTCTTGAACGCCGGCTTGTCGAACAGCGCCGTCGCCATGACGTGCAGCAGGTAGAACCAGCCGCGCGTCTGGCCGATGTATTCGACGATGAAGTCGCTCGGGAAGTGCTGCTCGAAGTATTCCTTGTTCTCGAACGGGTAGTGGTACTGCGCGAACGGCATCGAGCCGGATTCGAACCAGCAGTCGAGCACGTCGGTGATGCGGTGCATCGTCGACTTGCCGGTCGGATCGTCCGGGTTCGGGCGTGTCAGCCGGTCGATGTACGGACGGTGCATGTTGATGTTGCCGTCGTCGTCGCGCGGGTAGTCGCCGAAGTCTTCCTTCAATTGGTCGAGCGATCCGTACACGTCGACGCGCGGATGGTTCGGGTCGTCGGAGACCCACACCGGAATCGGCGAGCCCCAGAAGCGGTTGCGCGAAATCGACCAGTCACGCGCGTTCTGAAGCCACTTGCCGAACTGGCCGTCCTTGACGTTGTCCGGAATCCAGTTGATCTCCTGGTTGAGCTCAAGCAGGCGCGGCTTGATCTTCGTCACCGACACGAACCAGCTGGACACCGGCTTGTAGATCAGCGGGGTGCCGCAGCGCCAGCAGTGCGGGTACGAGTGCACGTAGCTCTTCTCCTGGAACAGCAGCGCGCGATGGTCTTCCGGAATCGAGGCGAGCGGCCCGTCGCCTGCACGAAGGTTCCTCAGGATCGGCAGGTTCGCGTCGAACACGTACATGCCCTCGTAGTCCGGGCACGCGGCGGTGAACTTGCAGCCTGCGTCGAGCACGTCGGTCGACTTGATGCCGTGTGCATTGAGCGTGTTCATATCGTCTTCGCCGTAAGGTGCCTGATGCACCAGGCCGGTGCCTTCGGCGGTATCGACGTAATCCGCCGTAAATACCTGGAAGCCTTCCGGCCCCGGCACCGCGCCTTCAACAGCGTTCGAATCCCCGGCGAAGTACGGGAACACCGGCCAGTAGCGCCATCCGGCCATTTCGGAGCCCTTGAGCTCGCGGACTACCTCGTAGTCCTCGCCGAGTTCCTTGCCATAGGAGCCGAGCAGAGGCTTGGCGAAATAGAACTTCTTGCCGGCGAACTTGCCTTCCTTCGGACGCACCTCGACGTAGTCGATGTCCGCGCCGACGACGATGGCGAAGTTGGTCGGCACCGTCCACGGCGTCGTGGTCCAGAACACCAGGTAGGCGTCCTCCTCGTCGCGCAGCTTGACGGCGACGGAGACGGTGGTGTCCTGGCGGTCCTGGTAGACGTCGGCATCCATGCGCAGCTCGTGCGCGGAAAGCGGCGTCTGGTCCTTCGGGCAGTACGGCAGCACGCGGTAGCCCTGATACGCCAGCCCCTTGTCGTACAGCTGCTTGAACGCCCACATCACCGATTCCATGTACGGAATGTCCAGCGTCTTGTAGCCGTGCTCGAAATCCACCCAGCGCGCCTGGCGGTGCACGTAGTCGCGCCATTCGTTGACGTACTTCAATACCGAGCCGCGGCAGGCGGCGTTGAACTTGTCGATGCCCATTTCCTCGATCTGGTCGACCGAGTCGATGCCGAGCTCCTTCTGCGCCTCGAGTTCGGCCGGCAGGCCGTGCGTATCCCACCCGAACACGCGGTTGACGCGGCGCCCCTTCATCGTCTGGTAGCGCGGCACGACGTCCTTCGCATACCCGGTCAGCAGATGCCCGTAGTGCGGCAGGCCGTTGGCGAACGGCGGACCGTCGAAGAACACGAACTCGTTGTTGCTGTTCTCGCCGGACGGGTTCCTAGAAATGGAGTTCTGGAACGTGTCGTGCTCGTCCCAGTATTCCAGCGTCGCCTTCTCCAGCTCCGGGAAATCCGGGCTTGGGGTGACGTTCGCCGCGCTGTCGCCGACCGCGGCCTTCGGGTACACATGATTGGTGGTTTCGCTCACCGTTGCTCCTCGTTAGCTTCGTTAGTTTCAACCACACGAGGACGATGGCAACGCCTTATGCTGCCGCCACCGCGGTACCACCTCGCTTGCCGGGCCCCGAACGCAACGTCCGTGGCGCCGACCGCTTGTAGTCCGGCTATGCGGGCCGGTCCCGCCGGTTCTACTGGGCGCCGCAGCGGCGCCGTTCTTCCGGGAGCTCCCCGCTGATAACGGATCGTCGCTCATATCGTCCCTCAATCTACCACACCGCCCGCCCGAAACGGCGGCGCAGCGCCGTCTTTTGGAAAACGGCGAGGAGGCGACGCAGAGAGCGGAAAGGTGCCCCGGCGCAATCTTGGCCTCCATAGAATGAAAGCCATGGATTACGCAACGATTTCGACGAAACTGCCGCTGGACACCATCGAAAACTGCCGCGACCTTGGCGGCATCCCGACCGAAGGGAACCGGCGGATCAAGCCGGGGCTGCTGTTCCGGTCCGCGGACCTGCACGCGGCGAGCGACGCCGATCTCGAGCGGCTGCGGAACGCCGGCCTTGGCAACGGCGACGAAGTGGGCGGCGAGCGGATCAACGCGTACCCGGTCGGCGCGGTCATCGACCTGCGCACGCTGCCGGAACGCCACGGCAAGCCGGACCGGCTGCTCGCGAACTGGAAGCTGTACGAAACGCCGGTGTTCTACGAAGCGCAAGTCGCGAAATCTCAAATAGAGGGGATGTTCGCGAAGCCGGGAACGTTCATGGCGGCGCTGTATCCGGCGATGGCGGAAGATGACAGCGCGAAGGCGTGCTGGGGCAAGCTGTTCAGCCTCGTCGCCGGCCACCCCGGCGCCTACCTGTGGCACTGTACGCAGGGCAAGGACCGCACCGGCATCGCGGCGGCGCTGATCGAAGCCGCGCTTGGAGCCGACACCGACACGATCCGCGCCGACTACCTGCAAACGAACCTGTACATGGCGCAGGACACCCCGAAGGTCGTGGAGGCGCTGGAAGCCGCGCTGCCGGGGCGCGCGTCGCTGGACATCGAGCAGTTCCTGGTCGCCGCGCCGCAGTATTTCGATTCGTTCCTCGAGGCGACGGAACGCTACGGCGGCCTGCTCGGCTACGTGCAGCAGGCGCTGGGCGTAGGCGACGGCCAGATCGCGGCGATGCGCGGCTACTACACCGAACCGGCGCCGCAACAGTGACATACGTTACGCTTCGTTGGCGGCGAAGAACGGCGGCTTCAGGCGTTTTCACAGCGCCTGTGGAATTATAGTTGGAAGCAGGCATGGAAGTTGGGGTCCGTGCGCCGCAATGACGCATCCCCGGCTGCCGCATAACGGAGCAATCGTGCGTGGGAAACGCACTGGCGAAGGGAGTTTGCGATGGCAAGCGAAGAGAATCTGCAGGATCTGACGGACGCGCAGGCGAAGGAACTGGGCGACATCGTACGCGAGACGATCCAGCCGGAAGCGGGCACGGAAGCGGCGCGCGAAGTCACCGCCGGCAAGGATCCGGCCGACGTGGCCAAGCCGTTCACCGACGCGGTGAAGAAGTCCGCGGAGGAAGCGGCCGATTCCGTCGAACTCAACGACCGCGAGAAGGCCGTCATCGAGGAAGCGCGCGCCTGGGGCTCCGGCAAGAGCGAAGTGGAGTGACGCCTTCCGCGCGTTGCGCGGCTTTTATTCAGGATTTTTGAGATTTTTTGAGATTTCGGCGCTGGCTTCCAGCGTCGCGTAACGGGGAAACACAGCATTATCCGCTTTTCAAGCATGAAGGGATTGGTTCAGATGGCAGAGCAGAAGGAACAGGGCGACGGTTTCCTCGACAACGTCAACGTTGAGGAGCTGCGCGAAATCGTCAAGGAAACGGAGAAGCCGGCGGCCGCGCGCGAAGCCGAGATGGCGGCGCGTGAACGGCTCGGCGAACCCAAGCGCGAACGGGAGAAGATCGACCACGAAGCGCAGGCGGCGCTGATCGCCGACGAGCGCAACATGTGGGACTACTGATTGTTCTTCGCGGGAAGCTTGCGCAGGCGGTTCCGCGGGAATATCGCGGGTGATTCTGCGGGGGTACCGCGGAAAACGTCCAAGCTTTTTCGCTTCCCTTGAAATGTAAACCTCGGAAACGGCGGATTCTAGCCGTTTCCGAGGTTTTCTTTTTCGGCCGGGGAAAAATTGTCAACCGACTCTCCGCTTTCCGCCCCTCCCTTGGCCCGGCACATAGCGCGCGGGAGGGCCCATGAAATGCGAAAAGGGCACGCCATGCGAACATGGCGCGCCCCGTGACTACTGCGATATGGCAAAGATTGCTATTTTCCGGCGCTGCATGCCGCCGCACTTCAGCGGAGGCTGCCTGTCAGCGCTTCAGCTAGGCCCGGTCAGTGGGTCTGGTGGGTTTCCTCACGCTCGGCGGTGTACTGCTTCGCGTAATCCTCGGCGTGGGAGTCCTCCCAGCCTTCCTTGGCCTGCTTGATCTCGTCGATCTTGTCCTCGATGCCCTTCTTGAAGTCAGCGTGCTGGGCCTCGACGCGTTCCTTCATTTCCTCGAATTCTTCCTTGTCCATGATGCCGTCCTTTACGTGTGGCGACGCCCTCCCCCGCACCTTGCGAGGCTTACGGGCGCCTGGCGTTTCCGTTCATTGCGTTGATTCCATTACAGCACGCCGGAGCCGATTGCGTTCACAGAGGAAAAGGAAGAAAAACGCCCCTCCCCGCGCTGCTCGAAGGCGCGGGAAGGGGCGTGGCTTGGGGGATGGCGCTACTCGAATTCGACGGCGCCGGTGTAGAGCTGGTAGTACTCGCCGTGCTGGGCGATCAGCTCGTCGTGGCTGCCGCGCTCGATGATCCGGCCATGGTCGAGGACCATGATGACGTCGGAGTTGCGCACGGTGGAAAGCCTGTGGGCGATGACGAACACGGTGCGGCCCTTCATCAGGTTGTCCATGCCAGCCTGGACGACCTCCTCGGTGCGGGTATCGATCGACGAGGTGGCCTCGTCGAGGATCATCGCCGGGGTGTTGGCCACGGCGGCGCGCGCGATGGAGATCAGCTGGCGCTGGCCCTGGCTCAGGCCCGAGCCGTCGCCCTTGAGCACGGTGTTGTAGCCGTCGGGCAGCATGCGGATGAACGCGTCCGCGTTGGTGAGCTTCGCGGCGGCGATGCACTCCTCGTCGGTCGCGTCGAGCTTGCCGTAGCGGATGTTGTTCATCACGGTGCCGGTGAACAGGTTGACGTCCTGCAGCACGATGCCCAGGGAACGGCGCAGGTCGGGCTTGCGGATGTTGTTGACGTTGATGCCGTCGTAGAGGATCATGCCCGACTGGATGTCGTAGAACCGGTTGATCAGGTTCGTGATCGTCGTCTTGCCGGCGCCGGTCGCGCCGACCAGAGCCATCTTCTGGCCCGGCTTGGCGAACCAGGTGATGTCGTGCAGCACGACCTTGTCCGGCGTGTAGCCGAACGTCACGTCGGTGAAGCGCACGTCGCCGCGCAGAAGCGTGAGGCGTCCGTCAGGCGACGTAATCGCCTGTTCGCGCGCCTTCTTGGCCACTTCGTAGGCGGCCGGCGAGAGCGTCCTGGCGTATTCCATCGAGCGGCGGCCGTCGTCGCCGGGCTCGCGCTTCCATGCCCAGTGGCCGGTGACATGGTCAACTTCCTTCATCGTGCGGCCGTCCGGCCCAAGTTCGACGTTGACGAGCGTGACGGTGCCGTTGTCGGTTTCGCTCGGCGCGTCCATCAGCGCGAAGATGCGCGATGCGCCGGCGAGCGCCATCATCACCATGTTGAACTGCTGCGAGACCTGGCCGATCGGGTTCGTGAACGAACGCGAGAGGGTCAGCAGCGAAATCGTCGTGCCGAGCGTGAACGAGCCGATGCCGGAGAAGCCGAAGTTGCCCCAGCCGCCCAGCGCCGCGGCGCCGCACAGCAGCGCCGTGATGACGTAGAGGATGTAGCCGAGGTTGCCGACGACCGGCATCGTGATGTTGCCGTAGATGTTCGCCTTCGAGCTCGCCTCGTACAGCGCGTCGTTCTTCGCGTCGAACTGGGCCTGCGTGGCGTCCTCGTGGTTGAAGACCTTGATGACCTTCTGGCCGTTGACGGACTCCTCGACGAACGCGTTGACGTCGCCGAGCTCCTTCTGCTGCTTGACGAAGTAGCGGCCCGAGCGGCTCACGAGCGCCTTGATGACGATGAGCATGAGCCCCGCGTACACCAGGATGAAGATGGCGTAGGGGATCGAGAGCATCATGATCGAGATGAACGCGGTGAGGGCCGTGATGGCCGAGCTGAACATCTGCGGGAAGCTCTGCGAGATGGCCTGGCGCAGCGTGTCGGTGTCGTTCGTGTAGCGGCTCATGATGTCGCCATGCTCATGGGTGTCGAAGTAGCGGATCGGCAGCGTCTGCTGGTGCGCGAACATGTCGTCGCGGATGGCCTTGAGCGTGCCCTGCTCGACGGTGACGAGCAGGAAGCTGTAGAGCCACTGGGCGACGGTGCCGACTGCGTAGAGCACCGCCATCATGACGAGGGCCTCGATCAGCGGCGTCCAGTTCGGATGGTCCTTGCCGACGAGCGGCAGGATGTAGTTGTCGATCAACGTCTGCAGGAACAGCGAGGAGCCGGCCTGCGCGACCGCCGCCAGCAGGATGCAGACGATGACGGCGATGACATGCCACTTGTAGCGGAAAATGTACCCGAAGATGCGCTTGATGGTGCCGGGCGCGATCTTGTCGCGCTTGGGCGTGCCCCCGCGCATGTCCGGTTCGGGGTTGCGGTCGGCGTCGTTGAGCACCGCTTCATCGGTGACGTCGGCCATGGGTGCCGTTGCGGTCATTTGGTTTCACCTCCCAGGAGATTCACGTCGTGCGAAGCGCCTTCCTTCGGCGCGTTCGGCGCGGGTTCGATAATGCATTCGTCGTCCTCGCCCAGATCGGAGGCCTTGAGCCCTGCGGCTTCGGCTTCCTGTTCGTGCCAGTCGGCGGCTTCCTTGACCAGGTCGGGCGTTTCGTGCGCCTGGGTCTGCGACTCGTAGATGCTGCGGTATTCCTCGCAGCGTTCGAGCAGCTCCTCATGCGTGCCCTTGTCGAGGATGCGGCCTTCGTGCAGCACGACGATCAGGTCGGATTCCTGCACGGAAGCGACGCGCTGGGCGATGATGATCTTCGTCGTGTCGGGGATTTCGTTGCGGAACGCGTCGCGGATGAGCTTGTCGGTCTTCGTGTCGACGGCGCTCGTCGAATCGTCGAGGATCAGGATCTTCGGCTTCTTCAGCAGCGCGCGGGCGATGCACAGGCGCTGGCGCTGGCCGCCGGACACGTTCGTGCCGCCTTCCTCGATCCACGTATCGTACTTCTTCGGGAACTCCTGGATGAAGCCGTCGGCCTGCGCGAGCTGGCAGGCGTGCACGATCTGCTCGTCGGTGGCGCTCGGGTCGCCCCACTTGAGGTTGTCCTTGATCGTGCCGGTGAACAGCACGTTCTTCTGCAGCACCATCGCCACTTCGTCGCGCAGCGATTCGAGCTCGTACTTGCGCACGTCGAGGCCGCCGACTTCCAGCGAGCCGCCGGTCACGTCGTACAGGCGGGGGATGAGCTGGACGAGCGACGACTTGGCCGAGCCGGTGCCGCCGACGATGCCGACGGTCATGCCGCTCTTGATGTGCAGGTCGATGTCGTCGAGCACCGGGCGCTCCGAAGTGCCGGAATAGCGGAACGATACGTGGTCGAAGTCGATCGAGCCGTCCTTGACGGCCGTCTTCGCGTTGTCCGGGTCGGTGACGGTGGGTTCCTCGATGAGGATTTCGGTGATGCGTTCGGCCGAGGCGCGCGAGATGATGACCATGACGAAGATCATCGAGAGCATCATCATCGCCATCATGATCTGCATCGCGTAGGTGACCAGCGCCGTCAGGTCGCCGGCCGTCATGCCGTAGGCCGCGTTGTTGCCGGAGGCGACGATCTGCTTGGCGCCGATCCAGGCGATCATGATCATCGACACGTACATGCACAGGCTGAACAGCGGCGAGTTGAGCGACAGGCAGCGTTCGGCCTTGACGAAGTTCTTGTAGATGCGCTGGCTGATCTTCGAGAACTTGTGGATTTCATGCTCTTCGCGGTTGTAGCTCTTGACGACGCGCACGCCCTGCAGGTTTTCGTCGACGACGTTGTTGAGGTGGTCGTACGTGTGGAACACGCGCTCGAAGATCGGGTGGACGTACCAGGCCATGCCGCACAGGCCGATTCCGAGCACCGGGATGCAGGCCAGGAACACCATCGAGATGCTGTGGCTGATGCGGAACGCGAAGATCCACGCGGCGATGAGCATGACGGGGGCGCGCACGCCGACGCGGATGATCATCTGGTAGGCGTTCTGCACGTTCGTCACGTCGGTCGTGGAGCGGGTGATGATCGAGCCGGTCGAGAACTTGTCGATGTTCGTGAAGCTGTAGGACTGCACCTTCTTGAACACGTCGTGGCGCAGGTTCTGCGCCAGGCCAGCCGAGCCGATGGCGGCGTAGCGGCCGGCCATGACGCCGGCGCCCAGGGACACGCAGGCCATGGCGAACAGCAGCCCGCTGTACTTCCAGATCTCCCCCATGTTCTGGCCCGTGATGCCCTTGTCGATCAGCGTCGCCATGATCGTCGGGATCAGGATTTCCAGGACGCCTTCAACGATGACGAACAACGGGCACAGGATGCTTGGCCTGGCGTATTGGCGCAGCGATTTGGCCAGCGTGCCGATGACCGGCGTGCCCTTGGGCAGGTTCGCTTCGTCGGTTTCGAATGCAAGGTCGTCATCCGACCGGCCGCGGCCGGTGGCGCCCTGCACGGTTGCGCTACTCATACCTCTTCCTTTCTTCTTCGTGGTCCTTCACTTGCCTGGCGCACTCGGCGCCGATTTTCCCTGATTCGAGGAGGTTGCGCTTCATGGCGAGCAGCTGGTCGATGAACATGCGCCGTTCCTCGGCGCTGAACCCTTCGAACAGCTTGTCTTCGAGCTGGTCCGCGTTGTCTTCGAGCTGGTGGGCGATCGACTTGGCCTGGTCGGTCAGCACGATGCGCTTGAGGCGCGCGTCGCGTTCCACCGAACGACGCTCGATCAGCCCCTTGCTTTCCATCAGCCCCAGCACCCGGGACGCCGTCGAACGCGTAATGGAGAACCGCCGTTCGATGTCGTTCTGGAAGATCTCCTCGTCGGGGTGCTTGTCAAGAAACACGATGATCTGCATGTTGGCGCCGCTCAGGCTGCGGGCTTCCTGCGGCGTCGTGACGCTCAGGTAGCGGCCGATCAGGTTGTGCAGCGAACGGATCAGCACGCTTGGCCGGTACTCACCTTCCGGTTTCTCTTGCCCTTGCATGATGCCTCTTCGTTTCTGGTCTTTGCAGGGCACAGCCTAAACCCGTGCACATACAACAATTGCATATGCAACAGTTGCATATGCAATCTTTTCTTCCCAGAACGGCTCCCCAGAGCCGCAACACACCCACCCTACGCAAAAGCCCCCGCGCATGCGGGGGCTGCTGCTTATCAGGCAAGGATCAGCGGTGCTTGCCGTCGTGGCGGTTGAGGTCGACGAAGTCGAGGAAGCCGTTGGCCTGCATCTGGATGGCCTGGACGTCGGACTCGGTCATGACCCACTCGCCAGTTTCGTAGGCTTCCTTCGGCACGGACAGGCCCACTTCGACCGGGTAGACGATCATGCCGTTGGCTTCGAACAGGTTGCCCAGCTCGACGCGGCCGATCATGGAGCCGAAGCCGCCGATGCCGGTGATGGCGACCGGCTTGTGGAACAGCACGGTGCGGCCGTCCTTGACGGTCTGGTCCTCCGGCATCGTCAGCCAGTTGAACAGGTTGGCGACGGCGACCGGCATGGCCTCGTGGTTCTTGGTGGTGAACACCCACACGCCGTCGGCCTCGGCGAACTTGTCGCGGATGGCGAGCGCGGCTTCCGGAGCCGGGAACGGCTCGTCGATGTTGATCATCGGCAGGTCGGAATAGTCGACTTCGATGACGTCGACGCGGTCGCCGAGCGCGGCGATGGCCTCGCGGGCCATCTTGCCTTCGAACGAACCATCCTTCAGCGAGCTTTCAACGAATGCAATCTTTGGACGTGCCATAGTATGTATCCTCCATTTCGGCGCCTTCCGCACAGCGCGCCGAAATGGCGAGCCCCTTCAGACGGAAAGCGTATGTCCTTGCTCTCCATCTTCCCCGCCGAAGGGGCGTTTCACAGCATAAATAGCCAACGGTGAACAATCAGCGCTGGAAGACGTCGGGGTGGGCCCGGTCGCCGGGGACGTCACAGAGCGTTCCTTCGACGCCGAGGAATTCGCGCCAGAATTCCAGCGGGTTGCCGTACGGCTGCGCGTCGGCGCCGCGGGCCTGCAGCGTCGCCTTCGCTTCCAGCACGTCGGCTTCGCGCACGCCGTCGAAGTACGCGCACAGGTCGGCGAACTTCGCCGGATCGTAGAACAGCGCGCCAACGATTTCGGTGAGCCGTTCGGCGCGCTCGACCGGCAGCGAATCCCAGTGGCGCAGCTCGATGAAGTTCTTCAGCCGCACGTCGTTGAAATGCGTCGACAGCACGTGGTTGATTTCGTATTCATTGAGATTGCGGTCGGGGTAGATTTCCGCCGCGTTCTCGCGGAAGGCCGCGCGGTGCAGCTCGCTTTCCGGCAATCCGGCGGCTTCCGGCGTATGCGTCAGGTCGGCGAACATCATCGGCGTCGACAGCACGTCGACGGCGTAGTCCTCCCAGCCGAAGCGCGGGTCGAACAGGCCGGGGATGACGTTCGTGCGGCCGAAGTCGAGGTAGTCCCACATGCGCTGGCGCAGCAAGGGCCACGGGTTCTCGACGCCCTCGAAATACGGCGAGTTGCGGAAGAAGTAGGCGAGAATCGGCCCGATGGCGGTGCCGATGCGCAGCTTGGCGATCGAGTCGGCTTCGTCGGCGTAGTCGATGCTCACCTGCGTGGAGGCGGAGGCGCGCATCATGCACGGGCCGAACTCCCCCATGCGGCCGAGGAAGTCGGTCATCGCGTCGTAGCGGGCCTTCGGGTTGACGGGGATGTCGAGCGCCTGCGACTTCGGCTGGTAGCCGTAATGCACCAGGCGGAAGCCCAGCCGCTCGAGAATGGGGTCGGTTTCGCGGCGGAACTGGCCGTAGTATTCGGTCAGCTGCGCCGGCTCGGCGAGCACGCCGATCGACGTCTCCACCTGGCCGCCGGGTTCGAGCGACACCGAAATGCCGTCGCGCGCCAGCCCGACCAGATGGCCGTTCTCCCAGTACTCCCGTTCGGGGTCGTAGTAGCGGCGCAGCTCCATCAGCAGCGTCTCGATACCGTTCGGCTCATAGTACGTCACGGCGGTATCGTCGCCGTCATGCACCGGCAGATGCTCGATTTCCACGCCATACCCGTAGGGCGGCGCGATGCTCGCCCCGCTTTCGAAGAACGCGAGCAGGCTTTCGACGTGCTTCGGATTCGGCTTTCCCAGCATGTGCGCGTAGGAGACGCGCGGAGGCAGTGTGCTCATGGTTCGCCAGTGTACCGAACGCGCACCGTCTTGCGCTACAACATGCAGAAAAAATGAACGCCCTTCAGTCGACGGCGAGTTCGGGGCCTAGCTTTTCGGCGCTGCTCTGGCGGGACTCGCGCTGGGCCTTCTTGGCGGCGGCGATCATCAGCTTGATGCGGTTGAGCTGGTTCGCCTCCGAAGCGCCCGGATCGTAGTCGATCGACACGATGTTCGCCTCCGGGTACAGCCGGCGGATCTTGCCGAACATGCCGCGTCCGGTGACGTGGTTCGGCAGGCAGGCGAACGGCTGCGCGCAGATGACGTTCGGGCAGCCGGACTCGATCAGCTCGATGATCTCGGCCGTCAGCAGCCAGCCTTCGCCGGCCTGCACGCCGATCGACGTGACGTCGGCAGCCTTCTTGACCAGCTCCGGCATCGGCAGGTCCTGCTCGAACTTGCCGTTCGACTTCGCGAGGGCGTCGCGCACCGGCTTCATGTACACGTTGAGCCCCGCGCGCATGATCGCGTAGACAGCCTTGTTGCCGCCCATGCCCAGGTGCTTCTCGTTCCAGTCGGTGATGTACGGGCGGGTGGTCATGAACTCCATGATGCCCGGCACGACCGCTTCGCACCCCTGCGACTCGATGACGTCGACGACGTGGTTGTTCGCGTCCGGATGGTACTTGACGAGGATCTCGCCGACCACGCCGACGCGCACCTTGCGTTCCTCGCCGGTCATCTCGATGGCGTCGAACGTCTCGACGATGCGGTGCGCCAGCTGCGAGTAGGTCCACCGGCGCTTGCCGTACACGCGCGCCGCCGTCTCGCTCTTGCCATGGTTGAGGAATGTTTCGCGGATGATCGTGTCCCACTGCTCGCGCAGCGCGTCCGTCTCGCCCTTGCGCTTCTCGTACGGCCGGACGCGGTAGAGGCACTTCATCAGCAGGTCGCCGAGGATCAGCGCCTTGAGGGCATTGTGCGCCATCGGGATCGTCGGCGTGAAGCCCGGGTTGTCCTCGAGGCCCTGCGTCGAGATGGCGATGACCGGGATCTGCGGATACCCGGCGTCGACGAGCGCCTTGCGGATCAGGCCGTAGTAGTTCGTTGCGCGGCACATGCCGCCGGTCTGCGTAATCGCGAGCGCCGTATGGTCGGCATCGTACTTGCCGCTTTCGATGGCCGCGATGAGCTGGCCGATCGTCATGATCGCCGGATAGCAGGCGTCGTTGTTGACGTACTTCAGGCCGGTCTCGACGTCGCCTTTGTCGGCGGACTTGAGCACCTCGAACTTGTAGCCGCCGGACTGGATGGCCGCTTCGACGAGCGAGAAGTGGATCGGGCTCATCTGCGGGGCGACGATCGTATAGTCCTTCTTCATCGACTTGGCGAACGGAATCTTGTGCGAGTAGTTCGTCAGCGTCGCGTTCGTGCGCTGCTTCTTCCTTGCCCCGGATTCCGCGCCGCCGGCCGCCTGCTTGGCTTGCGCCCGGCGCGAGGCTTCCTTGACGGCTTTCGTCAGCTCCGGGGAATTCGCGATGACCGAATCGAGCAGCACCTGGCGTCCCGGCGTCGGCGCCTCGGAACCGGTCTTGCGGAACTCGCCGCGCCTGTCGGCCGGGGCCGGCTGCGCGGCCTTCGCGGCGTCGTAGCGGGCCTGCGCCTCTTCCAGCGCGCGCTTGGCCGCGGCAAGTTCGGCGGCGGCAATCTCGGCTTCGCTGGAGGAAGCCGGCTGGGAAGAGGAATCTTCCGGCTGCGCGGAAGCGTTGCGTTCGCGTTCCTCGACGGCGGCCTTCAGCGAGCGCAAACGAATCTTCGCGGCGCCGAGATTCGAGACTTCGTCGATCTTGAGCATCGTGTAGACGTCGGCCTTGTCGGCGAGGATCTCGGACACCTGGTCGGTCGTGATCGCGTCGAGGCCGCAGCCGAAGGAGTTGAGCTGCACCATTTCCAGGCCCGGGTAGGAGGCGACGAAGTTCGCCGCCGTATACAGGCGCGAATGGTAGGCCCACTGGTTGGTGACGCGCAGCGGCATGCGGGTGACGGTGCGGTCGCCGACGTGGCGGAAGCCTTCGGAGCTCTTCGCCGCCGGGTTCAGCTCGCCGTCGGCCAGGAACGGCGTCAGGTCGAGCTTCTGTCCCGGCTCAAGCTCGCAGATCGAGTCCTCCGAAAGCACGACCATGCCCAGCGAGCAGATCGTTTCAGGGATGCCGTGGTTGACTTCCGGGTCGACGTGGTAGGGGCGTCCGGCGAGGACGATGCCGCGGCAATCGTGTTCCTTCATATACGCCAGCGCGCGCAGGCCCTCGGTCTGCACGTCGTTCTTGAACACCTTGTCCTCGGCGTACGCGGCGGCGACCGCGGTTTCGGCCTCCTCGCGCGTGACGGAAGCCCAGGCGAACTCCTCGACGATGCGGTCGACCATCAGCTCATGGTTGGCCATGTTGAAGTAGGGGCGCATGTAGCGGATGCCGCTCTGGCGCAGCTCGGGCATGTTCGCGCCGATGACGACCGGGTAATTCGCCACGATCGGGCAGTTGTAGTGGTTGTCGGTGTTCTCGACGAGGTACTCCTCATAGGAGACGCACGGGTAGAAGATGGTCGTGATGCCCTTGTTCACCAGCCACTTGATGTGCCCGTGGACGAGCTTGGCCGGGTAGCAGATGTTCTCGGAGGCGATCGACTCGATGCCGGTTTCGAACAGCTCGTGCGAGCTGCGGCCGGAAATGACGACCTTGAAGCCCAGGCTGGTCAGCAGCGTGAACCAGAACGGGTAGTTCTCGTACATGTTGAGCACGCGGGGAATGCCGATCTCGCCGCGCGTGGCCTTCTTGTCGGTCAGGCGGCGGTAGGCGAACGCGCGCTTGTACTTGTAGTCGTAGAGGTTCGGGCGGTCGCTCCGCTGCTTCTTCGCGTCGCCGCCGCGTTCGCAGCGGTTGCCGGTGACGTACTTCGAGCCGTCGCCGAACGTCGTGATCGTCAGCTTGCAGTGGTTCTGGCACAGCTTGCACACGTCGCGTTCGCTGCTCATCGTCAGCTCGTCGAGCGCCTCGCCGGACAAGACGGAGGAGGCGGTGTGCGCGACGCCGTCGATGTCGACGGTGGGCTGCGCGGCCGCGTCGGCGCCCTGGTCGTCGGTGTCGTCGGCGACGTCGTCGTAGTGCATGCGGGCGGTGAGGGCGGCGCCGTACGCGCCCATCAGGCCGGCGATGTTCGGGCGCGTCACCTCGCGCTCGGTGAGCAGCTCGAAGGCGCGCAGCACGGCGTCGTTGAGGAACGTGCCGCCCTGCACGACGACGGTGTCGCCCAGCTCGCCCGAGTCGCGAAGCTTGATGACCTTGTACAGCGCGTTGCGCACGACCGAATAGCACAGGCCGGCGGCGATGTCCTCGATCGTGGCGCCTTCCTTCTGCGCCTGCTTGACCGAGCTGTTCATGAACACCGTGCAGCGCGAGCCCAGGTCGACCGGGTGCTCCGAGTTGAGCGCGGCCTGCGTGAACTCCTCGATGGTCAGGCCCATCGACTGGGCGAACGTCTGCAGGAACGAGCCGCAGCCGGACGAGCAGGCCTCGTTGACGGCAATCGAATCAATGACGCCGTCGGCGATGGCCAGGTACTTCATGTCCTGGCCGCCGATGTCGATGACGGCGGTGACGCCGGGGCTGACCATTTCGGCGCCGCGGTAGTGGGCCATCGTTTCGACGACGCCTTCGTCCAGATGCAGGCCGGTGGTGATCAGGCCCTCGCCATACCCCGTGGCGCACGAGCGGGCGATCCACGCGCCCTCGGGCAGCTCGCGCTGGATGTCCTTGACGATGTTGATGGCGGCCGTCAGCGGGCTGCCTTCGTTCGTCGCGTAGCTCGACCAGACGATTTCGCGGTCGTCGTTGACGAGCGTCGCCTTGATGGTGGTGGAGCCGGCGTCGATGCCGAGGAAGTGCGGGCCGGTGGCCCCCTCAAGCGTGCCGGTGTGGACGTGCTCGCGGTGGTGGCGGGCGTTGAACGCCTCGCGGTCCGCTTCGGTCGGGAACAGCGGCGGCATCGTCGCCGTGTTCGCCGGCAGGCTCTTGAGCTCCTCGAGCGCGGCGATGACGTCGCCGAGCGGACGCGCGGCGGCGCTCTGGCCGTCCTCGAGGCTGTCGGGCTCGCCGACCGTCAGCGCCGCGCCGTACGCGACGTACAGGTGGGCGTCACTCGGCGTGATGAACTCGTCGACCTTGCCGTCGAGCGCGCGGCGGAACGCCTCGCGCAGCTCGGACATGAAGAACAGCGGGCCGCCGAGGAACACGACGCGGCCGTGGATCGGGCGGCCGGACGCCAGGCCGGCAATCGTCTGGGTGGCGACGGCGGTGAAGATCGACGCGGCCAGATCGGGCTTGGCGGCGCCGTCGTTGATCAGCGGCTGCAGGTCGGTCTTCGCGAACACGCCGCAGCGCGAGGCGATCGGGTAGAGCGTCGAATACTGCGCAGCCATCGCGTTGAGCCCCTCGGCGTCGGTGTCGAGCAGCGTGGCCATCTGGTCGATGAACGCGCCGGTGCCGCCCGCGCACGACCCGTTCATGCGCTGTTCCGGCGTGGGCTTCAGGTACGTGATCTTCGCGTCCTCGCCGCCCAGCTCGATGATGACGTCGGCCTGCGGATAGCATTCGTCGATGGCGCGCGTTTCGGCGATCACCTCCTGCACGAACGGCACGCCGAGCTGCTCCGCAAGCGCCAGGCCTCCGGAACCGGTGATGGCGAGCGCCGCCGGCTCGTCGCCGCGCCCCTGCTCGCGCAGCGTGGCGAGGATGTCGCGCAGCAGCCCCTCCATCGTCGCGCGCACGTTGGCGTGGTGGCGCCGGTAGTCCGAGAAGAGGACGTCGCCTTCCAGCGCATCGCCGGTGACGTCGAGCACGACGGCCTTGACCGTCGTCGAGCCGATGTCGAGCCCTATGCGGATCGTACGGGCTGCCGCATCCTCCTGCGCCGCGCCATATGCGGCAGTGCCGGAAATCGTTGTGGCATCATTTCGCGTTTCCACCATGCATACCTCTCGTCTGTTGAGGAAGGCATTGCCAAGGCGCCAGCCCGCGCGTCCATTCCCTACGGCAAAACCTCAATCGTATCCACTCTAGACCAGCCGCCGGTCCAATCTTGGGAAGAATCCCACGAGACGGCACGCAACGTGACCGAATTCACGGTTTCCTCACCTCGCTGCGCAAATCTTGGGGATCAGTCGAGATTCTTTCAGCGAACATTCCAGCGGACCCAAGGCAACCCGTGCTTATAGTCGGCCCAACGGCGTTAGTTTCCCGACAGAAAGGCCCGACGATGGCAGCTCAGTTTTCCGAAGACGATTACCGGCGGTTCCGCGCGATGCTGCGGTTCTTCGTGACGCAGGCGGCGAAGAACGCGGCCGCGGGCGAAGTGGCGGGGCCGGCGGCCTACCCCGACGCATCTGGCAAGTTCTGCAATTACTACGGCGTTTCGCCGGAACTGTTCTCGTTCCCCGGCGGACTCAACTACGGCGTGCATTTCGAATTCAAGGGGCATTTCGACACGACCGAATCGACGTACCTGAACGTGTGGAATTCGTGGGTCGCGATCATGGCGACGTTCGCCGGCGACGGCGCGGCGCGCCACGTCACCGCGCTGACGGCCGGACTGCGCGCCGACGCCGGCTTCGGCGGCTACGCCAAGCCGCTGGACGACGCGAAGAAGGCGCAGGAAGTCGACGAAGCGCTGCAAAGCGAGCACGGCGGCGCGGCGGCCAGCGTGCGGCGCGGCGAAGCGGACGCGCAGGCGACCGCCGGCTCGCTGGACGAGCTGGAGGATGCGCCGGTTCCGGAAGCGGTGGCGTTCGCCGTCGCCGACCTGGGGCTCGACGCCGGCGACGCGGAGCCGCCGACCGCGGCGCTGCGGTGCATGCTCGACCAGCAGGCCGATTTGTACGAACTGCATCAGGAACGCAAGCTCGACCGACGCAAGCTGGAGCGCCGCGACGAACGCCCCCGCGAACGCGAGCGCGTCGCCGAAGCCGAAGCCAGCGCGGAGCGGTCCGCCGACTGAGGCGGCCATCGACCCGCCGTGCCTAGCTTGCTGAGCTGAAAAATAGTCCCGATACCTCTCCATTTTGTGGCCAACACGCCCATCCTCCGCATGTTGGCCACAAAAAACGGGGACAGATTCTCGTCGACACGCCCAGTCGCTGCATTTTGGCCACAAAAGAACGGCATAGATTCTCGCCAGAATGCGGGAAACGGGCGTGTTGGCCACAAAAGCGGAAGGGCACCATGGGCTGCCTGGAGGAATATGGCTGCTGCGGGGACATCGAACCGATAAATCTAGCTAGCGTAGGGAACGCCAGCCTGCAACAAATCTCGGACCAGAAACTCCGGGTTGCCTAAATCGTCGTATTTGCAGCGCAGAATCCTAGCGACGCCGCAACGCATCAACGCCCGAGTACGTTCCTCCTGTTCGACGACCACCTGCGCAATATCGCGGCGCCCGGCCTTGTCGGCATCGACATATTTGCCCATGCCGTCGAACTCAAGCACGATGATGCGGCCATCCACACCCACCCACGCGAAATCGACGCGGCTGACGCGTCCTGATTCAGGGTCGGTGAACGGAACCTGCAGCATGGGCCGCGCGATGCCGCGTTCCAGCAACAATCCGCGCACGTAGGATTCACCGCCGTTCTCGCTCTTGACGTCGGTATATTTCATCAGCCGCTGCAAACGCGGCGGATCCAGCACACGGGAGGAACCGGGAATCTCGTTCTCCTTGATTTTTCCGCTGCGCAATGCCATGTCGAATGCGCCGAGAACGTTCGGAAAATCGTAAAGCGCGGCGCAATCGCACAGCGCCTGGGCAAGCGGCACGACGGGCACCCCGGAACGGTTTTGGCGACAGCAGCGCGTGTCATGAATGAAGGTGACTCCTCGGCTGCTTGCGGCACGCCCTGTCACCACCGCCAACGGAACTTCGCACAGCCTCCATCCGACGCTGACGCCATAGGCGAGCACTGCCGCGACGCCGGTGAAGACCCACCTCGGATGCTTGAGCGAAACAGCGCGCGCAACATACAGGTAGCGTTCCGGCGGTTTCAGCCGTTCCCAAACTTCACTCGACGCATAGATTCCCGGAAACGGTCGCCGCACATCGCCCTGCTGCGCATGCCACTGGCACCATCGCAGTTCGTTTTTAGTAGTCGGCGTCGCGCAACGCCCCTGCTCCGCCGCTTCCGCAAGCATCATCCACATACGCCGGTTCATCCGTCGCCTCCTTCCGCTTTCCACGGTAGAAGAGTCGCTTCTAAAGAGCGGCAGCCCAGACGCAACTGTGGATGGCAACGTGTGTCGCCCACAGCCGGCTTTCATCTGGAGGGTATTTCCGGAGAAAGAAAGAAAGGAAAGGATTCAAGACTCTATGAACAGGGAGCGGGATGCAAGATTCGGCGCATATGGAGGGAACAAGATTCTGCCGGGACCGGGGAGAGAAAACGTAATCCTTGGCAACGAATTTGATGGCGCGATATGCTGGAGGGACGGGTTTGGCGTAGGAGGCGCGGCATGGGCGAAACGGAGGCGGTGTATCGGCAGATCGCCGAGCTGGCCGAGCGGTACGGGGCGCGGCGCGTGCGGCTGTTCGGGTCGCGGGCGCGCGGAACGAACCGCGAGACCAGCGACATCGACATCGCCGTAGAAGGCTGCGCGGATTTCAACGGCTTCTACGACGCCGTGCAGGAAGACCTGTGGTCGCTGCTGGAAGTGGACGTCGTCAATCTCGATGGACCGGTCGACGCGGCGCTCGCCGGGGAAATCGAACGCGACGGGAAGGTGCTCTACGAAGCCTAGCTGGCGTCGCCTTCGCCGGCGGCGCGCTCCTTGCCGTAGATTTCGGGGATGAAGCGCTCCTGGTCGTGCAGCTTCGGCCAGATGACGACGGTGCCGGCGGCGAAGCTTGCGGGCACGTCGATGATGCGCTGGTTCGAGGAGCCGCGGAACTGCAGCAGCGAATCGTGCAGGTCCTTGATATAGCGGCCGTCGACGAGGACGTCGACCAGATGCAGCAGCTCGATCTTGTCGGCGCTCTCCCCTGCACGCATCAGCTCCTCCCACGTGTAGCCGGTCCAGCACCAGATGTCCTTCGCCGTGCCGAAGCGCTCGCGGATCGTATGCGCCAGCGGCAGCAGCACCGACGTGTTGAGCAGCGGCTCGCCGCCGAGGAACGTGATGCCCTGCACGAACGGCTGCGACAGGTCGTCGAGAATCTGCGCCTCAAGCCGGTCGTTGTATTCGTGGCCGGCCTGGAAATCCCAGATCGACGCGTTGTAGCAGCCTTCGCAGTGGAACGGGCAGCCGGACACGTACAGCGAGCAGCGGATGCCCTCGCCGTCGGTCATCAGGAACCGCTTGTAGTCGGCGATCATGCGGTGGCTCATCGCCGCGCTCGTCCACTGCCCGGCCCGCGGGTTGTTGGCAAGCGCGGTCGGGATCGCCGGACCGCGGTTCGCATCGGTTTTCGCAAAGTCATGCAGGCTCATGATGCCCCGTTCTCTTCTTCTTCGTTTCGTTTTGTCGTTCTTCGCTTCGCCGCCGTTCCGGGAAGCCGGGGGCTGCCATTGCAGGAAGCCTAGGCCGCCGTTCCGGGAAGCCGGGGCCGGCTGCGGCGACTCGCCGCGGCGCCGGCCCCCGAACGCACGAGGAGGGTGGCAACGCGCCACCCTCCTATCTTCCGGTGCAGCCGGAACGTCCCCCAACGCTTCTGGCTGCTTCACGACCCCGTGCGGCTCCCCTTGTTCTTTTCGCCGCATTTATTGTGGGTCACGACTTTGAGAAGGAATCTAAGATTGGAAGACCTAACATAGATTCATCCCGCCGGCTTTGGTTTCCTACGGCGCCGGCGGGACCGTACCTCTATATTACTTCGTTTCTTCGAACCACTCGCGGGCCGTGCCGTCGGAAAGGGTCACATGTCCGGTTTCGCCGCTCATGTGCTTGACGCGGTGGGCGATCTCCTCGTGGCGGCCGTGCACCATCGGGCGCTGGACGGGGTTGCCCAGGTAGCCGCAGGTGCGCTTCGTCACGTTGCACTTGTCGGGGTCGGAGTTGCCGCACTCGGGGCACTTGAAGCCTTCCTCGGTCGGCTCGAAGTCGCCCTGGAAGCCGCATTCGAAGCAGTGGTCGATCGGCGTGTTGGTGCCCAGGTACCCGATGCCGATGTTGTAGGCGTAGTCCCACACGGCCTCGAGCGCCTTCGGGTTGGCCTGCAGGCACGGGAACTCGCAGTAGTTGATGAAGCCGCCCGACGCGTAGTACGGGAAGTCCTTCTCATAGTTGAGCTTCTCCATCGGGGTCGGCTGCAGCCACACCGGGTAGTGGAACGAGTTCGTGTAGAAGTCGTGGTCGGTGACGCCATCGACCTTGCCGAACTTCTCGCGGTCCATGCGGTTGAAGCGGTCGGTCAGCGACTCGGCCGGCGTGGAGTACACCGAGTAGTGGTAGCCCTCGGCCTTGCTCCAGTCCTTGCACAGCTGGTTCATCTTCTTGACGATGGACAGGGCGAATTCCTTGCCCTGCGGATCCCAGCCGTGGTCGCGCATCCAGTTCTTGCCGTAGAACACGGCCGTCGCCTCGTACAGGCCGATGTAGCCCAGCGACACGGTGGCGCGCTCGTTGCGGAACAGCTGGTCGACGTTGTCGTTGGCGCCCAGGCGCCCGAAGGCGCCGTAGCGGAACAGCGTCGGCGCGTTGACCGGCGTCGCCTGCTTGCAGCGCATGATGCGGAACTGCAGCGCCTGGTGGGCGATCTCCATGCGCTCGTTGAAGATCTTCCAGAAGCGGTCGACGTCGCCGTGCGATTCCAGCGCGATGCGCGGGATGTTGACGGTGACGACGCCCAGGTTCATGCGGCCGTCCTCGACGTCCTCGCCCGTCTCGGGGTCGATCCAGCCCTGCAGGAACGAACGGCAGCCCATCGGCGCCTTGAAGGAGCCGGTGATGTTGACGATGTTCTCATAGAACACGACGTCCGGGTACATGCGCTTCGTCGAGCATTCGAGCGCAAGCTCCTTCATGTCGTAGTTCGGGTCGCCCGGGTCGGCGTTCACGCCGTGCTTGATGGTGAACACGAGCTTCGGGAAGATGGCGGTGTGGCGGTCCTTGCCGAGGCCGCGGATGCGGTTGAGCAGGATGGCGCGCTGGATTTCACGGGCGAACCACGAAGTGCCGAGGCCAAAGCCGACGGTGACGAAAGGGGTCTGGCCGTTGGAGACGCGGTTCGAGTTGATCTGGTATTCCATCGTCTGCATCGCATCGTAGATGCTCTTGCGCGTCATGATCTTCGCGTAGATCTCGCGCAGCTGCTCGAGCTCGGGCAGGTCGTCGTCGAACGGCACGTCGTCCGGCAGCGGCTCGCGGTTCTCGAAGTGCAGCCAGCGGGGCTCCTGCGCCTTCAGGCCGCGGATCATCGCCTCGGCGACCTCGACGGGCGTGGAGTCCGGGATCATGGCGCGGGCCATGTCCATGTTCTTCACGTAGTCGCGCTTGGCGTATTCCTCGAGCATTTCATCGGCGCGGTTGACGGTCTGGCCGCCATACTGGGCGCCGGCGATGTCCTTGATGATCTGCGTGATCTGCGTGGCGGCGGTGCCGATGGACTTCGGCGAGTCCATCATCGCGTTGCCCAGCGCGAAGCCGTGGCGCAGCATGTCGCCGAAGTCCGGCAGCGAGCAGTTGTTCATCGACGTAAACGGCGAGTAATCGGCATCATGGAAATGGATGTCGCCCTTCATGTGGGCGTTGGCCACGGCATCCGGCAGCATCGAGAAGGCGGAGGCCTTCGACACGGCGCCGGCGAGCAGGTCGCGCTGCGTGGCGTAGACGTTCGAGTCCTTGTTGGCGTTCTCGCGCACCAGCGATTCGTCCTTGTTGACCAGGCGGCTGACGGCTTCGTTGATGTCGGTCGCCTTGGCGCGCTCGATGTCCTTGTTCAGGCGGTAGGTCGTGTAGGTGCGCGCCACGTCGTAAAGGTGGTCCTCGATGAGCGCGTGCTCGACGAGGTTCTGGATGTCCTCGATCTTCGCGGGGCCGTTGTAGCGCTCGCGGATCTGGCCCTGCACCTGGTCGGCGATTTCGCGGATCATGCGCTCTTCCTGCGGCCCGACTTCGCGGTCGAGGTCGGCAAAGGCGGACTTGACGGCAGCGATGATGTTGATCGGGTCGAAGTCGACCACGCGGCCATCGCGCTTCTCCACGAGCACGCGCGCCTCGTTGCCGGGCGTGGCTTTCGTCGTCTGCGTCGTGGCCAATGCCTGTGTGTCCATGTCGTGTTCCTTTCCTATTGCCGATCGCCGCCCGTCGCAGCGGCAAATCACCTGCATGTCATTTGCGGGCACATAAGACTGTACGCCAATCGGCATCCCATATCTAGTTGCGCCACGCCGTGCAGTGACTAGATATTGGGTTTTTGGCGTCATTCCAACCGAAACGAGGCTGTGTGATAAAGATTACGTTCGCCGGGCGCCCCAGCGTTTCGCAGCCCCCGATTCACCCCCGGATCGGCTTGGTTTGGCCCGACACTCCCAGACACGCCTTGCGCCCTTGGTTGACGAAAGTCCGTCAGCGGCGCGAACCTAGAAGCCATGAGTTGGTTACAAGATGACCGGTCGCATGCGCCGGCCTTCCCGAATGCGGCCGCGGCGCGGCCCGACGGCCCCCGGCCGCTCGACGAGCTGCCGCGCCTGGCGCGCGACACGACGGCCGAGAACCCCTGGCCGGTTTCGGTGCTGTCCCAGCGTTTCCACGACGCCGTCGAACGCTGGCCGGCGGCCTGGATCGAGGGGCAGATCGTCGAGATCAACGCCCGGCGCGCCACGTCCGTATATATAACGCTGCGCGACAGCTACCAGGACGTTTCGATTTCGGTCAACGGCTTCGGCGCCTTCGCGCAGATGGCGCGCAATTTCCGCCAGGGCGACCGCGTCGTCGTGCACGGCCGCGCGGACCTGTGGATGAAGCAGACGAGATTGAGCTTCCGCGGCGACGACATCCGCCGCATCGGCGCCGGCGACCTGAAGGAGCAGATCGACCGGCTGCGCATGAAGCTCAAGGGCGAAGGCCTGTTCGACCCGGAGAACAAGGTCCCGCTGCCGGAATTCCCCGGCACGATCGGCCTGGTGTGCGCCCCGCAGGCGCGCGCCGAGGGCGACGTCATCACGAACGTCATGCTGCGCTGGCCGACGGTGAAGTTCAAGGTCGTCCATACGCATGTGCAGGGCGAGCAGTGCCCGCCGGAGGTCATCGCCGCCATCAGGCAGCTCGACGCCGACCCGGAAGTCGACGTCATCATCGTGACGCGCGGCGGCGGCAGCTTCGAGGACCTCATCGGCTTCTCGGACGAAGGCGTCGTGCGCGCCACGGCCGCCTGCGCCACGCCGATCGTCAGCGCCATCGGCCATGAGGACGACTGGACGCTGATCGACCTGGCCGCCGACGTGCGCGCCTCGACGCCGACCGACGCCGCCAAGCGCGTCGTGCCGGACGTGCGCGAACAGTGGCAGCTCGTGCAGTCGGCCATCGCGACGATGCGCATGCGCATCGAGGGCCGCGTCGACTCGGAGCAGCGCCTCGTCGAGGGATACGCCAACCGCCCGAGCCTGACGCAGCCGCTGACGATGCTCGAGCCGTACCAGCGCTTCATCGACGACGCGAAGCGCACGATGCGCATCGGCATGACGCGCCTGGTCGACGAGGCGCAGTTCACCATCGAGAAGACGCAGGCGACGCTGACGGCGCTGAGCCCCCAGTCGACGCTCGACCGCGGCTACGCGGTCGTGCAGGACGCCGCCGGCCACGTCGTCGCGGATGCGGCAGCCGTCGCCCCCGGCGACATGCTGACGCTGACGCTGAAATCCGGCGCGGTGGTGGCGCAGGCCGAAACGGTGCGCGGGTAGGCAATCCGCGCCGGTACGAAACCGCACGGGCGCGAAACCGCGCGCGCAGGAAATCTTAGGCAGTCACAACCGGAAATCTTCAAGCAGGACAACGGGCAACGCAAGAACGAAAGGAAACCCATGGCCAAGGAAACGCAACTGGACGACGTCATCGAGGAGGGCATCGTCGAAGAGAGCGTCGAGGAAACGATCGAGGAAGACGATGCGCGCGAAGGCAGCGAGCCGGAAACCGGCGCGAAAGCCGGCAGGAAAGCGGGCGGCGCAAAGGGCGGCAAGAAGGCGGAGCCGGCCAGCAGCCTGACCAAGAAGGAACGCGACGCCATCGCGCGCATGCCGTACGAGGAGGCGCGCGACCGGCTCATCGAAGCGGTGCGGGCGCTGGAAACCGGTGGCCTGAGCCTCGAGCAGTCGATGCACCAGTGGGAAATCGGCGAGGCGCTGGCGGCCCGCGCGCAGTCGCTGCTCAACGACGTGCGCGCCAAGCTGGACGCCGCGCAGGCCGAGCAGGCCGCGACGGCGAACACCGCCGGAACGCAGGGCAATCTGGAATAGAACGCCCCCGCCGATGGCATCGGGACGGCTTGCCGGAAAGGACCCGCACCCTGAAACCGGAAAGGACCGGCAGCCCCGTTCCGGAGGCTGTAGGGCGCCCGCACCGGAGGGGACGGCCCCTCTACAGCCTGGAGAAGTCGAGCGTGGCCAGCAGCGCCTTGTGGTCGCTGCCGCCGACGGACGCCGTCTCGACCTGGCCAACGGTGACGCCCTGCTCGACGAGCACGTGGTCGATGCCGGCGAACGCCGGAACGAACCGCCAGTCGGCCGGCCACGTGTATTCCAGGCCGTGGCCGGACGCTTCGGCGGCGTCCTTGAAGCGCGAGCCCATGACGTCGCGCAGCGGCGCGTGGTCGACGGTGGCGTTGAAGTCGCCCATCATGACGTAGTCGATGCCGGTTCGCTCGGTGACCTGCTGCAGCTCCTCGAGCGAACGGCGCCACTGCGCCCACTGGCCGGCGCGCGGCGACGTCGTATGCACCGACATGAAGCGCACTTCGCGGCCGCCGAAACCGATGGTGCCTGCCGGCATGCTGGAGGCGCTGGAAGAGATTTCCGCGTCGACCGGGCGGCTCATCGGCGCGGCCGACCACAGGCCGTTGCCGTAGCCGTCGTCGTCGATGCCGGCGGTGATCGAATACGGCAGGTACGACTCGATGCCCGCTTCCTCGAGCTCCTCGACGAACGGCGCGCTGATCTCCTGCAACGCGAGCACCTCGACATGCTGCGAACGCACCGCGTCGACGATGTCCTGCGCGCTCGCCTGCCCCATGAACACGTTGCATGTCATGACGCGCGCATAGGCGTCGGACGTGTCGGGCTTGACCTGCGCCACCGCGTTGCGGGCATCCTGGCCGAGGGCGTCGCCGGCAACGAAGAACGGCATCTGCCAATAGGCCTGCGCGCAGATGCACAGCACCGACAGGAACAGCGTCATCCAGCGGCGGGTGGCGAGCGCGAGCACGGCGGCGATGGCGGCGAGCGCCGCGAACCACGGCGAGCACGCGATGACGTTCGCCACGTACGGCAGCCCCTGGAACGAGGACGGCAGCAGCCGCAGCAGGCAGCCGACGACCGCTATGGCCGCCAGGAGCCGCGCCGCCGCCGTCAGTACCGGATGTCTCTTCGCCGCTCTCGCCATGCCCGCTCCTTTCGCCGCTCCCCCATCCAAGGTCACCGCACGACTCTAGCAAACGGGCGGCCACACGCGCATCATCCGCAGGCATGCCTTTTCGGCGGCGCCGGTGTATAATGTCACTCTGTTGCCCTGGTAGCTCAGTGGATAGAGCACCGCTCTCCTAAAGCGGGTGTCGTCGGTTCGAATCCGATCTGGGGCACTTTTTCATATCCGGGCGGCGGTTGCGGGCGGCCGGCTATCCTTACCGTTCGAAGGGGTACTGCAGGTTCCACTGCTTGCGGATGGCGTCGTAGAGCGCCATCATCCGCAGCGTGTCGGCATGCGTCATCTCCACGCATTCGCGCCGCCCGGCCCGCACAGCGTTCGCCGCGGCCGCCACTTCGTATTCATAGCCGGTCAGCTGCGCCGGCACGTCGATATGCCGCACCGGCTGGTGGTCGGCGTCGAACACGTCGATGCCTGCGGGGTTGTTGATGTCGTTGACGATGAAATACCCGCCCGTGCCGCGCACGATGCCCTGCTTGTCGGACGCGCACGTCATCGAGCTCGTCGCCGTCGCCAGCGTGTTGTCGGCGTACACGAGCGTCGTGGCGTTGGACGCGTCGACGCCGGTGGAGTACGGCGCCATGATCGTGGCCATGCGGCTGATTTCGCGCGCCCCCATCAGCATGTCGATGAAGTTGAGCGGGTAGACGCCGACGTCGAGCAGCGCGCCGCCGGCCAGGTTCGGGTCGGTCAGCCGCTCCTTGTAGTCCACGCGGTACGACAGGTCGGCGCTGATCGACGTCACGTCGCCGATTTCGCCGCCCGACGCCAGCCGGTCGATGATCAGCCGCGACGGCATGTAGCGCGTCCAGAATGCCTCGGCGCACAGCAGCCCGGTATCGTCGGCGACGTCGAGCGCGGCCTGCGCCTGCTTGAGGTTCGCCGCGAACGGCTTCTCGACGAGCACGTTCTTGCCCGCGCGCATGCAGTCGATGGCCTGCTGCGCATGCAGCGGGTGCGGGGTCGCTATATATACAAGGTCTACGGCCGGGTCGGCAAGCATCGCCTCGTACGAACCGTAGGCGTGCGCGATGCCGTACTGTTCGGCGAACGCGTCCGCCTTGTCCTGGCTGCGCGACGCGACGGCGTACGGCGCCACGAGCGTTGCGTACCGCTCGTCGCCGGCCATCATCGCCAGCGTCTTCGCCATCGTGTGGGCTATGCGCCCCGCGCCGAGAATGGCGACGTTCACCACCCCGGCGTCCTGCGCGGCTGCCCTCTGCGCCGCCCCTTCCGCGGCGTTCCCCATGGCATCCCCCGTTGCGTGTGCTGCATCCTGCGTCATCGCGACCTCCTTTGCGTCGGCGAAACAGACTTCCGTTCCCGAGTCTAGCCGACGACGGATCGCCGCGCACCGGGTTCAGAGAGCAGCGGATTTCGTGGCGCGGCAGCCGCACAGCCGGCAACCCTGCAGCATTGCGCGCATCTGCGCCCGCGCTACAGCGCCGCGAGTTCCTTGCGCGCCTGCTGGAGCCTGGCGAACGCCTCGTTGCGCTGCTGCGGGTTCTTCGCGCGCTTATGGTCGGCTTCCAGCTTCGCAATCTGGGCCTTGAGCTGTTCGGCGCGGCGGCTGCGCGCGATGCGGCCGTCGACGTCGCCGAACGCGTCGTCGCCGAGCGCGATCTGGGAGCAGAACGAATCCCAGACGTCGTCGAGCGTCGCCGCCGCGTCCGGGATGAGCAGCATCGTTTCCGACGCCGGCGCGAAATCGGTGGCGAACGTTTCGTAGACCGGCGGGTGGCCGGGGCGCGACGGCATCGCGCGGCGTACGGCGAGCGCAACGCTCGCCTCGCCGCCGTCGGCATCTTCCCGGGCGACGACGAACACGATGCCCGACTTGCGCTGGGAGGCGATCAGTTCGATGACCGATTCCGGCACGCCGGCGGCTTTCGGCGCCAGCTGCAGCCCGAGCACGAGAATCTCGGGCACCTTCGTGCCCGCATATCCAAGATTGCGCTCCTGCAGCAGCCCGAGGAACCGGATCGCCGCGATGTCGTTGGCGAGGCGCTGCTTGACGTTCGTGCCGACGGCGCCGCGTACGAACGCCGCTTTCGGCAGCGCCGCCTTCGCCGCCGGAATGGCCGCCGCCGCGGGCAGGCCGAGGTCCGTTACCGAAATCGAGCAGCATTGGGCAAGTTCCGTCATCGTCGACCTTTCGCAAGGAACCAGATTTTTGCCTCTGACTTTACCGGCTGGAGGTGGGAAACGGGGCGGCGCGGCCGCAAAATCTCACATAGTAGAAGCCGGAACGCCGGACGCAACGTACGGATACGGAACGCAGCCGGGAAGGAACGCGGGCGGCGGACGTAACACGGGCCCGGGGCTTGAAGCCAGGCCGGGCCCGTTTTTCGGCAATCCCCCAGTATGTACAGATTCCGGGGTTCTCAAGCCGAAACCTGACGTCCTGGGTCAGATGCAGGTGACTCCAGTTTAGGGGGTATCGCGGCGGGACACGCGAGATTCCTACCAATGAGGACGGCAGCGCTTGCCGCCGGTGCCGCCGTGGCCGTCGGGACCCCACGGCCCCTCGCCGCGTTCCTTGAGCGACGCCAAGTGGTGCTTCATCGCGACGAGCATGATGTGCGCGTCTTCCAGGCCCAGGTGCCGTTCGCTCATGCCGGCGCCGAGCGCTCCCTGGCGGCGCGCGTACGCCTCGAGCGTGTTGTCGCCGTACGGATGCTCGTCGCTGGGCTGGCTGCCGGGATCCCACTGCCGGCTCATCGGCAGCGTGTCGATGATCGTGATGCCGCCGTCGCGATAGCGTTCGGCGTATCCCTCGACGTTGAACATGAAGTACTTGTGCTCGAAGCTGGCGTTGTGCGCGACGTACGGCTGCTCGGAAAGCCGGCGCAGCAGCGCGTGCTGGGCTGCCGGCCACTCGTCGAAGGCCGGGTAGCGCTCCCCCACGGCGCGTTCGGCGACGTCGATGCCGGTGAGCTCGCGGATGAACGCGTTGCCGAGCCACGCGGCGCGCGCCGGCACGCCGAAGCTCAGGCGCGCCTGGCCGAACGCGTCGCCGGCGTCGTAGCCGTCCTCGCCGTACAGCGCGGTGCGGCGCCGCCCGTCGCTGGCGCCGGAGCCTTCGGGCGCGGCGACGTCGATGTATTCGAAACCGGCGTCAATAATATAGGAGCGCCACGGGCTGATGCCGGTCGTCTCCAGGTCGATGCCCATCACGATGCCGACGTCGCGGCCGGGCAGGTAGGCGTTGCGCCAGTCGTGCGCGACGTCGGGCCGCTTCGCCTTCTCGCGCTCGTCCATCACGCCGCGTTCGATGCCGGAGAGCGAGCCCTGCGCGGCGAGCTGCGCCGCCCCCTCGCGCTGCTCGCGCTCGCGGGCGCCGCGGGACTTGCGCGCCTCGGCGATGCGGTCGGTGTCGTCCTGGATGTCGGCGACGTCGGCATCGGCCGCCGCCTGCAGCACCGGCACCGTCGCGAACTGCCGCCGCTCCTGGCGCACCGTCCACAGGCCCCATTCGGCGCCGAGCTCGATCAGGCAGCCGATTTCGTCGTTGAGCCGCCGGTTGGCGTAGGCGAGCGCGCGCGGCAGGCGGAACGAACGCAGCACGCGGTCGAAATCGCACATGAACGTCTGCACGGCGCGTTCCAGCACCGCTTCCAGGCGGTTGCGGATGGCGTAGTCCTGCCTGAGCAGCGCGTGCAGGTCCAGGCCGCTGGCAGCTGGACCGGCGGCCGCGGCGGCGGGAATATCGACGGCGGCGGCCGCGCCGATGCCGCCGGCGAGGTCGAGCGACGCCACCCATTCCCAGTCGATGACGGCGCCGTCGGCGTCGCGCACGAGCAGCGACGCCCACTGCGGGACGTCGCGCCGCGCTTCTTCCAGCCATGCCAGCGAAGGCGTAGGGTTCTGCTCAGTCATACCTCACGATTGTACCGTCCGCCCGCTGGCGCGCCAGCGCTTCCCCACGGCTCCTTGCCGACGCGCGGAAAAACAACGAAAAAGCCGCCTCCGCCCGCTTATGGCGGGCAAAGGCGGCGCACTTGCTCCCCGGGAGTGGTCACCGGGGACGGATTGTCAAACTGTCACGCTGCCAGCGGCAGCGGCGGCTCACTCGACCGGCTCGTGCGGCAGCTGGTAGAACGCCTTGAGTTCGGCCGCGGCGTTCTTCAGCGCCTCGGCGTCGGCGTACAGCATGTGCCCGTTGGAGTTCACCTTGAACGAGATGCGCTCCTTGAGCTCGGCCGGCAGGAACATCTTGGACGTATCGTGCAGCACGTTCCAGAACGGCGTCGCCGCGTCGTGGATGCCGCCGAAGAACAGGATGCGCGACGTCGGGTTGCGGCGCAGCGCGGTGGCCATGTCCCACGCGACGTTCGGCACCTGGGCCGGTCCCATCGTGCCCGGAGCGGTGTGCGTCCAGTTCCAGTCCATGTTGACCTTCATCGACAGCGGGTCGTAGGTGGCGTAGCCTTCGAAGCCGATCTCGTCGTGCAGCCACTTCATGTAGGCGTCGAGGTAGGCGGCGTTGATGATGTCGTAGGACGGATCCTCGCCGGCGTAGAACTCGTTGTCGCCCTGCACGTCCTGGTAGGCGTAGGTGACGGCGCGGGTGTCGTAGCGGCCGATGGTCTTGCCTTCGTCCTTGAGCAGGTTCTTGCGGAACGTGTCGAGCTCGATGCGCAGGCCCTTCTCGACGATGAAGTCGGCCGGCAGGCCGATCAGCTCGCTCATTTCGGCGGCGACGGCCTTCATTTCGTCGGCCGGCAGGCGGTCGGCCTTCGTGACGGCGGCGGCGTAGGTGTCGTACACCCAGTCGACGGCCTTGTCGAACCACTTGTACTGGTCCTGGCCGACGCCGGCCTTGCCGAAGTAATTCGCGGTGGCGGCGTAGACCGGCACCATGCCCATGTAGTAGGCGTCGTCGCCGGGCATGACCGGCTCGTAGTCGAGGATCGTCGACTGTTCGATGACGCCGGCCACGCCGCGGCCCATTTCGCCCAGCAGGCGGTAGACGACGGCGTTGCGCATCGTGCCGTAGGATTCGCCGTACAGGTAGACCGGCGAATCGTCGCGGCCGTGCTTGGCCAGCCATGCGATGATGCCGCGGGCGAACGCGTCGCCATCGCCGTCGACGCCCCACACCTTCTTGGCGTCGTAGTTCGGGTCGACCTTCGAGTAGCCGGTGCCGAACGCGTCGATGAACACGAGGTCGGAGCTCGGCAGCAGCGTGTACGGGTTGTCCTCCATCGCCGTGTCGTTCGGCAGGTGCTTCTCGCCGTCGGTAGCGACGCGGCGGGCGCCCATGCCGCCGATGTTGACCATGTAGGAAGCGCCGCCGGGGCCGCCGTTCCACAGGAACGTCACCGGACGGTCCTTCTTGTCGGCGACGTCGTCGGAAACCTGCGAGAACATGAACATCTGGCCGATCAGCACGTTGTCCTTGTCGTAGACCGGCACCATTTCGGCGGTGGCGGTGTAGTTGATCGACTCGCCTTCCGGGGACTTCCATACGAAGTCCTTGGTGGCCGTCGCCGGCACCGGCAGCGGCTCCTTCTTCTCGCCCTGGGCGGCGGCTTGCGTTTCGTCTGCCATATCGAGCTCCTTAAGATTTTTGCTTGGAATTAATGGTCGCAGCGGGCAGCTCTCGCTGCGGAAAACAGCTTCATGCTATGCCCGGTAAGTTTGGTTTTTTCTGAAATCTTGCTTAGAAGAAATAAGATTCCTCGCAAAGATTATTTTCGGTCGCACCGGTTTTTTCTGTCCAGTTCCCCAACACGCCACCAGCGGAGGAACCGAACCCAGCCTCCACTGAAAATCCTGGGTCGGGTTCCCCAACACGCCGCGGGGGGGAGGAACCGGGGCCAAGATTCGTCCGAAATCTCAGGTCGGGTTCCCCAACACGCCGGAGCCGGAAGAACCGGACCCAGCCTCCACTGAAAATCCTGGGTCCGGTTCCTCTGAGCGGCGAGGGTTACTTGTCGGAATCGGCCGGCTTGGCGGAACCGTCGGTCTTGGCGGAACCCTCGGCCTTCGCGTCGCCGGACGCGGCCGGCTTGGCGGAATCAGCCGGCTTGGCGTCGCTGGAAGCCGCGTCGGCGGACGCGGCGCCGGCATCGTCTTGCCGCAGATGCGACTGGGCGGTTTCGACGGCCTGCTGGGCGGCGGCGGTCTCCTCCTTCACCTTCTGGCGGGCGGCGGCGAGGTTCTCGTCGGCCTTCGCGCGCAGTTCGTACGCCTTGGCCTCCACCTCGGCGTCGTGCGCGACCGTCTGCGCCTTGGCCGCGGCGGCGCGGGCTGCTGCGGCGTCGGCATTCAGGTCGGACGGAATCTTGACGGCGGCAATCTCCTCCGCGGTCGGCGCCGGAACGTCGACGCCGGGGACGGACAGGTCGTCGTCGGGCTGGACGTGCGGGGCAGCGAACGCAACGGTCTTGATGCTGTTGTTGTTCGGGTTGATCATCGCGGCCTTCGCAGGCTCGCTCGGCTCCTTGATGCCGTGCTCCGCGAGGATCTTCGCGGCGGCCGCGGCCTGGAGCTTGTAGTCCTTGGAGCTCGGCAGGTCGATCGTTTCGTTCGGATCGTAGTAGTGCTTGATCGGCATGCCCATCGGGGCCTGGCCTTCGCTCATCAGCGCGGTCGGGATGTTCGACTCGACCTTGCCCGGCTTCTTCAGGCCCTCGATCTGCCAGGTGAACGGCGCGAACTGGTTGGACGGATCGACCCAGTTATGCTTGCGCGACGCACGGTAGATGAGGAAGCAGCACAGGAACACGAACGCCAGCAGACCAAGGATGATGATGTCGTAGGTGAACGCGGAGCCGACTTCCTTCTTCAGCTGTGCCGGCGGGTAGAACGCGATGACGATGGCGAACACCGCGGCGAGGATGCCGATGCCGGCCACTATCCACGCGCCGACCATGCCGCCGGGCACCTTGAACGAACGCGGGCGGTTCGGCTGTTCATAGCGCAGCTTGAGGAACGCGACGAACATGAGCACGTAGTAGATCATGTACAGGATCGTGATGGCCTGCGTGATCAGGGCGACGAAGCCCTCGACGTTGGGCAGGAAGAACACGATGAACGCGACGATGGTCATGAACAGCATCTGGAAGTACATCATGCGGCTCGGCATGCCGTGCTTGTTGTTGTTCTGCAGCCACTTCGGCAGGAAGCCCGAGCGGCCGGCCTGGCCCAGCATGTAGGACGGGCCCGCGAGGTTCGTGATCAGCGCGGCGAAGCTGTTGGCCATGCCTAGGTAGACGAACACGACGTACAGGTCCGGGAAGCCGATCGTGGCGCCCAGGTCGCGGTAGACGGTGTTCAGCGTGTACAGCAGGTTGATCTGGCCTTCCGGAACCATCATGGCGATGATGACGGTGCCGATGACGAAGATGAGGAACGCGAGGATCATCGAGACGAACACTACGACCGGGAACTGCTTGCTCGGGTGCTTGAGGTCCTTGATGTGCGCGGCGTTCATGTCGACGCCGGCGAAGCTGAAGAACACGCCGGCGACCAGCGACAGCGACGCCATGCCGTTCCACTGCGGGACGAAGCCGCTCATCGACATGTCGATGACGGGCTTGTGGCCCTGGCACAGCCAGACGATGGCAAGGATCATCATGACGGACAGCGGCAGGAACGTGCCGAAGATCACGCCGTACTTGGCGATGTTCGAGAAGACCTTGACGCCCTTGGTCGCCAGCCAGCAGATGAACCAGTAGTAGGCCAGCCAGCCGAGCATGATCGGCAGCGTCACCTTCCAGCTATGCGAGTTCTCGGCGAAGTTGACCGCCCAGTCGTAGTTCGTGGTGAAGAAGCCGATCGTCGCCGAGGAGCTCGGGATGCCCGAACCGAACGAGAACGAGGTCTGGAACCACAGAATCAGCAGGCAGCAGATGGCCGGGAACGTGCCCAGGCCTTCGCCTACCCAGCGGAAGATGCCCCCTCGCTGGCTCCAGCCGGACGCCAGTTCAGCGGCGACCAGGCCGGTCGGCACGAAGAACAGCAGGCCGCCGATGAGCAGGTAGGTCACGGCCGACAGGCCGTAGAAGCTCAGCTGGACGTCGTTGGCGATGCCGGCCAGCGTCGTGACCGTCATCATCGTCAGGGCTATCGTCGAAAGCTGGCCGGTTCCTACCGACGGGGCCTTCGCATCCCCTTGTTTCGCAACCGCCTTCGTTGCGGTCGCATTCGATTTTCCACTCATAATGAATCCTTGCGATGCGGAAGGGTTGCCTCCTTAACAAGCCTTCCTGCGACATACGTTTTTCCAGGGCTCAAGCGAACGGGGGCAGCGGGTAGTGTCCGCTGCCCCCGTTTCGCTTCAGCAAGTCGCCTTTGCGGGCCGCCTGCGCAGGCTGCCTGAACAAGATTCTTCGCCGGGAAGGAACCGTTCAGGCAAGCCCCCTGCGCACGCCCAAGCCAACGGGCAATGCCGCCGGCCGGCCGCCGCCTTGTACTGTTGCGTTGCGTTCGGACGGCGGCGAATCGGGCGGCAGGTCAGGCAGCGGGGCTCACGGCTCCGGGTTGAAGGTGTTCCAGTACGGCAGCACGACGGGCTCGGTGTCGAGGACCTTGCGGTACTCCTCCGGCAGGAACTCCTTGCGCACGCCGACTTCGTAGTTGTATTCCTCGAACCACTTCTGGTCCATGATGAAGTAGCCGTTGTGGCCGACTTCCTTGTTGTGGGCCTTGGTGCCCCACGAGTTCTCGACCTTCCAGCGCACCGGCTTGCCGTTCTCGTCGAGGTCGACGCCGCCGATCAGCATGGCGTGGGTCGGCAGGGACTGGTTGGTCTCGAAACGCTGGGCCTTGTCCATCGTCCACTTGATGCCGAAGAGGTTCTCCATGTCGTACAGGCCGCAGCTCAAGATGCCCTTGGTCCAGTCGGCGTCCTGCGTGACGTCGCAGCCGAACCACACCGGCTCGCCGGCCTTGAGCTGGTCGATCGTGGCCTGGACCATCACGTCCATCGGGACGTTGACATAGTGCAGGTCGCGCTTGGAGCCGAGCACCTCGCCGGTCATGTCGATCGTGTACATCTTGCCGTAGTCCTCGGTCGGCAGGTTGATGACGCCGACGTAGTCCTCGAGCTTGTAGCCGACGTACTTCTTGTAGAACTCCAGCGGGGTGAGATTGCGGTCGACGTGGTACTTCTTGTCGGTGTCGCGGTACTCGAAGTCGACGTGCGTCGGCGGCTCGCCCATCGACACGGCCAGGATGCGGTAGATGTCGTTGAGCATCTCCATGCGGCGGGCGTCGATGTCCTTCTCGGACTTGCGGGAGTTGACCATGTCGCGCAGCTCCAGGGCATCCTGGCGCAGCAGCTTGTTGAGCACGGCGTCGAGGTCCGAGGTGTTCTCGGTGACGGCGGTGTTCGGCATCGCTTCGAGCGGGACGACGCCGTACTTCTCGACGAGGGCGACGATCGGGTCGAAGTCGCCGCCATCCTGCTGCGGGGTGGCGAGCAGGAAGTCGATGCGGCGGTCATCCAGGTCCGAGGAAGCGTACTTCACGATGTTCTCCATGAAGAAGTTCGCCTTCTCGAGCTTGTCGAAGAAGAAGTTGTAGTTCTGGGACAGCTGGAACGAGCCCTTCGGGAGCTTCAGGTCCTTCTCGATCTTGTGGCGCATCCAGTTGAGGCAGGAGTACATCCAGCAACGGCCGGACTGCTGCTGGTTGGCGACGGCTTCGTCGTCCACGTCGATGGAGAACACGAAGCTGTTTTCGGTGACGGCGACGTGCTCGCGCTCGGCGGAAGCCTTGATGCCGTTCTTCTTCACGGCGTTTTCGGCAACATGCTGGGTCGTAGCCTTCTTATACGACTCGGCCATCTTCGACAGGTCTTGTTTCGTCAATTCCATGTCAAATTACCTTCCCTTAATATTGACCTTCTTTGACGCATTTCCCGTGTCCCACCATCACGAAAGCTTTACGTCAAGCTTTGCTTTATTTGTACACCCCGGCTATGGGGAGAAACCTGAAAAACCATTCTTTTCGCCGCACGGCGCAAAACCGCGTGGGGCCGGAAATCCCCGACGTTGGAAATCTCAGACGAACAGCGTCCAGGGCTGGCTCGGGCGGCTCTTCAAGTAGCCGCGCTGCCAGTTCCACTGCGGATGCTGGTTCATGAAGTCGTCGGCGTCGAACGGTTCACCGTCGGCGCGGCCGAAGATGCCCCACATGCGGAAGTTGTCGATGTCGTTGCCGTCGGCGCACTTGCCGTCCACCGAACCGGCCGGATAGAACGGAATGTTCCACACGGCGTTCATGTCGTCGGCGTAGTACTGCGGGTCCACGTCGTAGTGGGCGCAGATGTCGCGCGAGCTGGCGCACTCGTAGCCCAGGTACGGGTCGAACTTGTCGGCAAGGATCTTCTTGGCCATTTCGTCGTCGATCGTGCCGTTGACCTGCGGCAGCAGCTGCGAGAAGCGGGCGCGGCGGGCGCCGGTCTGCTGGCGCACGTCGTTGTAGCCGTTGTCGACGCATTCGAGGTTGCGGATCTCCGGGTTGTGCGCGGCGTTGCAGCCGAAGAAGTAGCCGTCCTTCGTGCGCAGCAGCTCCTGGTGCTTCAGGCCTTCCTCATAGCGCGCGATTTCGCCGGTCTTGGCGTCGACGAGCATCCAGATGTTCGCGTAGCCGCCGTTGTTGTCCTTGTTCTCGATGTCGATCCACTCGTCGATCGAGTTCGCGTACTGCGTGGCCTTGCGGGCGCGCACGTACTCCGGGGCCTTCGTCGTGTCGTAGCCGACGAAGCCGGCGAGCGTCGTTTCGGTGATGCCCAGGCCCCCGGAGGTGACGTAGAAGTCCATCATCGAGGCGATGTAGCCCGGCACCGTCTGCATCTTGATCTTGTTGCCGTTCGTCGGCTCGATGGCCTCGCACACGTTGAAGTACTGGCCGCTCCAGAATTCGTCGAAGCTTTCGTGGGCGATGACCGGGCGTCCGTCGACGGTGGCCGAGCCGGTGGCCACGAAGCCGGAGCAGTGCGAGCTCTTCTTCGGCGGGTTGTTCGTGTACTCCTTGGCGACCTGCGGCCACCAGTAGCCGGTCATTTCCATCCACGCGTTCCAGCCGATGATGTCGTCGAGCGAGGTTTCGTAGCCGGCGGCGGTGAAGCCGTCCGCCATGCCCTGCATTTCGTCGTAGTATTCCTTGAAGTCCTTCTCGATGATGGGCTTGTGCATCTTGACGGCGTTCTCGACGAAGAAGTCGTAGCTCATGCCGAACGATTCCATCGTCATATGCTTGTAGACGCGGATGGCGTCCTTGAATTCGTCGACGAGCAGGTAGCCGTGCTGGAACCCGATTTCGTACGGCTCGCCCTTCACCTTGATGTAATGCCAGCCGTTGAGGTCCTCCTTGGAGGCCTTCGCTACGATCGCCTTCTGCTTGTCAGTTAGTTCAGCCATATGCTGCTCCTTGTCCCCACAGGCCCACGGACATCCTTCTCCCGTGGATTCCCTAGTTCCAAGAACCTAGACCCCCTAACTTAACCCCGTCTCCATTTCCCCGCACGGCGCAACACCTCCCACCCATCTGTTGCGACACCGGCGCTGGAACATATCGCGCGGCCTACGTTCCAGTCGCTGACAGCGCCTCACCGACTGAAACGTATCCGGTAATCTACATTCCAGTCGGTGACGGCCTCCCAGCGACTGAAACGTATCTGAAAAACTACGTTTCAGTCGGTGAGGCGACGTGAGCGACTGAAACGTATCCGGAAATCTACATTCCAGTCGCTCACCGCCTTCCGGCGACTGGAACGTAGGTTTCAGGGAATGATTCAGTCGGTGGCGGCTTCGCAGCGACTGAAACGTATCCCCCAGCCTATGTTTCAGTCGCTGGGAACGTACTTCATTGTTCACTTGAATCTTGATTTAGATGGCTTTAGACTTCTTTAGATTCATTTAGACTCCTTTAGAATTACCGAAAACGTTCGTTTTCCCTTTAGATTAGGGGTAGAATCTTTTATACTTCAAGATTTCACCGCTCCCAGCCGCTGCGTTCCCGCGCACTGGAGGAACGGAACATAACGCAACGTATAGGGGAAGGCCATGGCACGTACGCTGAATCCATTCAAGCCGGGAGCCGGCCGGCGCCCGGTCCAGTTAGCGGGCCGCGCGTGGGAAATCAACGCGATGGACGAGCTGCTCGAGCAGGTGCGGCTCGGCGAAACCGGCCAGGGGATGATCTTTTCCGGACTGCGCGGCATCGGGAAAACGGTGCTCCTGAATATGCTCGCCGACATGGCGGAGGAACGCGACATGGCGGTGCTGTGTATGGAAGCCACGCCGGATGCCGCAACGGGTTTCGCCGCGCTGTTCGACGGCCTGACCTCCCTTATGGCGACCGTTCGCAACGACGGAATCCGCGAACGGGTAGCCAACGCCATCCAGCGGGTCAGCGCGGTGTCGCTGGAACTCGCTCCCGTGAAAATCGGGTTGAATCTTGGCGATGGACAGTCTGTACAGTCGCAAGCAGGCGACATATTCCGCCTGCAAACGATGGTGGAGACGATTGCCAAGGAACTGCAGGAAGTGAATTCCGGGCTCTTCTTCTTCATCGACGAGCTGCAGGAAATGGATGAAGGCCTTCTGGGCGCGCTCATTACGCTGCAGCATACGATGGGCCAGCGGGCGTTGCCGTTCTATATCATCGGCGCCGGGCTGCCCGACCTGCCGGGAGTGCTCTCGCGTTCCCGTTCGTACGCCGAACGCCTTTTCCTGTATCGCAGGCTTGACAATCTGTCGATGGACGAAACCCTGCAGGGATTCTGCGAACCCGTCGAGTCGAGAGGCGCGACGCTGACCGCCGGAGCAGCCGCCCGTTTGGTGGAGCTGTCCGATGGGTACCCGTACTTCATCCAGGCGTATGGGGCCGCGACGTGGAACAATGCGGAATCCTCCCCCATCGACGTGCCGTCCGTCGAACACGGCATCGCCGAAGCGCAGACGGTGCTGGACGAGGGCCTGTACAAGGCGCGCTGGCAGCGGGCGAGCGAAAGGGGACGCGAATACCTTGCGGCCATGGCATCCCTTGGCGGCGACGAATGCGCCATCGGCGACGTAGCGGCGACGATGAAGGCGTCGGCGAAGCAATTGAGCATGGTGCGCAGTTCGCTGATCGAACTCGGCCTGATCTATTCCCCGGCGCGCGGCAAAATCGCGTTCACCGTCCCCGGAATGGGAGATTTCATTCGCCGGGAAGATCCGGCGCTGCTCCAGCCGTACGACGGCGACGCGGGCCGCTAGAAGCCGAGCTGTTCGCGGGCTTCGGTGACGTCGGGATCGGCGGCCCACAGGTCGCCGAGATTCTCGTCGCTGCTCAGCGAGCGGATGAACGCCTTGTCGATATAGAGCTCGCCGGACAGATGGTCGGTTTCGTGCTGGAAAATGCGCGCCGGCCAGCCGTGCAGCCGTTCCTCGTGCCGCACGCCGTCGACGTCCTCCCAGCGGGCGACGATATCGAGATACCGCCGCCGCACCGCCTGGTAGCCCTCCACCGACAGGCAGCCTTCGAAAAAGTCGCGGGTTTCGTCGCCGACCGGCTCGTAGGACGGGTTGATGATCTCGTGGAACGGGAACTCGGCGAACTCGCGCGGATCGGCGGAACCGTCCTCATCCTCGCCGACATGGTCTTCAAGCACGGCGAACGAGAACGGCAGCCCCACCTGCGTCGCCGCCAGACCGACGCCGGGAGCGTCGAGCATCGTGCGGCGCATCGCCTCGATGAGCTTCTTCATCGTCTGCTTGCTCAGCTGCCCTTCGTAGCGCACCGTCTGGCGCCGCAGCACCGGCTCGCCGGCCTGCACGATCGGCAGGATGCCGCCGTTTTCCTGTTCGCATTCCTTCAGCCAGCGCTCGATGTCGCGGTTGAGTTCCATGTCGACGTTGCTTTTCTTCACTGCGATCGGTTCCGTTCCGTTGAAAAAATCTTGTTTCCTATTCGAGATTCCCTACAGCGCAAGTTCGCGCGCGACGACCTGCGCAAGCCGCGCGCAGACTTCGTCGCTCTGTTCCTGCGTCGCCGCTTCGACCATGACGCGGACGAGCGGTTCGGTGCCGGAAGCGCGCAGCAGCACGCGGCCGGTGTCGCCGAGCAGCTCCTCTTCGGCGGCGATGGCGGCGAGCACCGCTTCGTTGGTGCCGGCGGCAGTCTTGTCGACGTCGGGAACGTTGATCAGCGTTTGCGGAAGCTGCGGGAAGTCGGCGGCGAGTTCCTTGAGGCTCTTGCCGGACTGGACGACTTCGTTGCACAGCGTCAGCGCCGTCAGCGTGCCGTCGCCAGTCGTCGCGAACTCGCGGTTGATGACGTGGCCGGACTGTTCGCCGCCGAGCGAGTAGCCGCCGCGCAGCATCTCCTCGAGCACGTAGCGGTCGCCGACGCCGGTTTCGACCGTCTTGATGCCCATGTCGGCGAGCGCAAGCTTCAGGCCGAGATTGCTCATCACCGTCACGACGAGCGTGTCGTGGTTGAGCTTGCCGGCGCGCTTCTTGGCGCGGGCGAGGATGCCCATGATCTGGTCGCCGTTGACGAGCGTGCCGTCCTCGTCGACGGCGAGGCACCGGTCGGCGTCGCCGTCGAACGCGACGCCGAGCGCGGCGCCGGTCGCCTTGACGGTGGCCTGCAGCTGCTCGGGGTGCGTCGAGCCGGCGTTCTTGTTGATGTTGTAGCCGTCCGGCGACGCGTTGATGACGATGACGTCGGCGCCGGCGCGGCGCAGCGCTTCCGGAGCGACGACGGACGTGGCGCCGTTGGCGCAGTCGGCGACGATCTTGAGGCCCTGCAGGGGCTTCGGCTGCACCTTGTCGGGACCGATCGGCGCAATCGTGGAGACGAGATGGTCGATATACAGGTTCGTTGCGGTGACGGTGTCGTGGCTGACGCGGCCGACGCCGGCGCCGGTCGGGCGCTCCCAGTCCTGGCCGAGCACGGCTTCGATCTCGTCTTCCTTCGTGTCGGGAAGCTTGAAGCCGCCGCGCGCGAAGAACTTGATGCCGTTGTCCGGCATCGGGTTGTGCGAGGCGGAAATGACGGCGCCCATTTCGACGTTCAGCACGCTCGTCAGGTACGCGACGCCCGGAGTCGGGATGATGCCTGCGTCGATGACGTCGAAGCCGCCCGCCGACATGCCGGCCGCGAGCGCCGACGCCAGGAAGTCGCCGGAAACGCGCGTATCCCTGCCGATCAGCGCGCGGTGGCGCCCTTCCGGCTGGCGTCCGGGCGCGGCGTCGTCGCCGAGGACGCGTACCGCCGCGTCGCCCAGGTCAAGCGCAAGCTGCGCGGTCAGGTCGCGGTTCGCCAGCCCGCGCACTCCATCGGTACCAAACATTCGTGGCATTACAAGACCCCTGTTGTTGTGTTCGAAAATCACGCGGCCGCAAAGCCGCCGCGAAAAGCCTGCCCCCAATCCTACTCGCACCGCTGCTTTTCCCACCGCGACGCGCCCCGGCGGCGCGCATATCTTCTCCAAAAACAAGGCTTCGAAAAACGGAACGCACCCTGCAACCGCTCGCCGGCATCGTTATACTGACCCCGAATGCCGGTCTTCGCCAAGACCGTTCCAATCCGGCAACCGTTGGGGGTTGCCCGTCCACGTCGAGGTGCCGAATGAAACGAGCCGTCTCTTTCCTCGCCATTGCGCTAGCGTGCAGCCTCTCGCTCTCGGGATGCGGCGGCGCGACCGGCGCCCAGCCGGAACCGTCCGCTTCCAGCGTTTCGTCCGTCCCTTCAAAACTCGCTGCAAACGTTTCCGAACGCATCCGTACGCTGATGGAGGAGGAATCGGATTCGATTTCCACGGCGCAACGCCAGATCCTGGAGCGTACGCTGGGCAACGACGGCGCCGTCGGCATCGCCGATTACGAAACGGCGTGGTCGAACTACCGGCAGTGCGTTGTCGACAAAGGGTACGCGGAACCAATCTATGCCAAGTATTCCAACGGACTGTACGGATCGTCCACCAACGCCGACCTTTCGCGGATGACCGATGCCGAACGTTCCAAATTCAGCGTTGACTGGGAGGAGTGCTGGAACCGGGAAGTCGGCATCGTCCAAGATGCGTTCATGCTGCAAAGCGGCAATCCGGAGTTGAATGGGGACAGCGGCGCAGCTACCGTCGACTGCTTGCGGCGCGCCGATCTGGTCGACGCTTCGTATTCGAAAAAGCGATATGAAGAGGAGTACGAAGCGTTTACCGACGCGCAGGCCGGCTTTTTTGAACAAGATTCCGAAGGCGCGCTTGCGCAGGCCTATCAGCTTGCGAAATCGGAGTTTTCCTTTGATATGGATAATCCGGATGCCCGCGTCTGCGTTGCGTCCAACGGCATCGACATCGCCGCCGAGGCCGGCGAGCTGGAAACCTACTATCCGTTAGGCTAGCCGTCTACTATTCCGCTGTGCTCGCCATCTCTTATCCGCTGCGCTAACCGCTGGAATATAGCAGATTCTCTATTTTCCAGCCGCCTGCGAGCGTTCAGTGACTGGAAAATAGACAGAAAAATACGTTTCAGTCGCTCAGGTGTTGTAAGCGACTGGAACGTAGACAGATTGTTACATTCCAGTCGCCTGTGAGCGCTCAGTGACTGGAACGTAGAGAAAAATCTAGATTCCAGTCGGTGAGAGTCCCAGCGACTGAAGTATGCGCAAGATTCTACATTCCAGTCGCTTACGTCGCCTCAGTGACTGGAACGTAGACAGGACAGAATAGTTCAGTCGCTGGGAACGTCAGCGACTGAACTATCGAAAGAAAAATACGTTCTAGTCGCTGAGGCGTTACCAGCGACTGAAACGTAGACAGATTGCCACGTTCCAGTCGCCTGCGAGCGCTCAGCGACTGGAACGTAGAAGGAAATCTAGATTCCAGTCGCTTACGTCACCGCAGCGACTGGAACGTAGAGGGTGGGAGATTTTTCAGTCGGCCTGAGTTCCAGCGGCGCTGTCCGCGAGGCCGGCGTTGTAGGCGGCGACTCGCTTCGTGCGTTCCGAGGACTCGACGTTGGCCTTGACCATGCGCTTGAGGGCGTTGTCGGCGTCGGCGTGGGCGGCGAGCCACGCGTTGCCGGCTTCGACGAGCGCGGCCGGGTCGGCGTAGGCCGGGTAGAGCCCCTCGATCAGCGTTTCGGCCATGTGGAACGTCTTGCCGCTCCAGATGCCGTCGACGGCTTCGAAATACGGTTCGACGAACTCGCCGGCGAGCGCCGGGTCGTGCGTCGAGGCGAAGCCGGCGGCGACTTCCTCAAGCTGCGCGTTGGTCAGCGAATCGTTGCCGAGCGCCTGCTGCCACGCCCAGTGCTTGGCTTCCTCGGTCGGGCGCGACGCCTTCGCACCGTACGCGAACTCACGGTTCTCGGTGGTGTCCTTCTTCGCCAGTTCGGCGTCGACCTCTTCGTCGGTCATCGCGTCGACCGACACGAGCGCGCGGATGAGCGACCAGCGCAGGTTGTTGTCGATGTCCAGCCCGTCGAACGACACGGAACCGTCGAGCAGCCCGCGCACGTTGGCGACGAAGTCGGCGTCGCCGGGCACCCCGTACGTCAGGTAGGCGCCGACCAGCTGGAACTGCTCGTCGGAACCGGCCTTCGCCTCGCCGGCGAGCTTCCACAGCGCGGCGGCGACTTTTTCGGCGAGCGCGTCGCGCTTCGCCGGGTCGCAATAATGCCAGACGGTGGCGAAAACCTGGGAGAGGGCGTAGCGGAACGTCGTCGATTCGGTTTCGGTGGCGAGCGCCGCCAGCGACGTGTCGACGAACCGCGCGGCCGGCAGCTCGCCATCGCGCGTCATGTCCCACAGCGCCAGCCAGATGACGGCGCGGGCGAGCGCGTCGTCAAACCGGTAGAGGTTCTCCAGCGCGAACTCGAGCGAGGCCGCGTCGAACCGCAGCTTCGTGTAGGTCAGGTCGTCGTCGTTCGTCAGCAGGAACGCCGGGCGCGGCAGCCCGACCGCCTCGTCCACTTCGGTAGCGGCGCCGGAAACGTCAAGCGCGATGTCGCGCACGCGCACGACCTTGCCGGTTTCCTTGTCCTCTTCGTAGAAGCCGACCTTGAGCGCGTGCGGACGCAGCACGTCGTGGTCCGCCGGCGCGCTCTGGCGCAGCGTGAAGGCGGTGATGGCGCCGTCGGCATCGGTCGCCAGGTCCGTCGTGATCGTGTTGATGCCGGCTTCCTCAAGCCACACCTTGCTCCACGCCTTCAGGTCGCGGCCGGAGACGGCTTCGAGCTCGGCGAGCAGGTCGGCGAGCGTCGCGTTCGAGTACGCGTAGCGGTCGAGGTAGTTGTGGATCCCTTCGAAGAACCGTTCGCGGCCGACGTACGCGACGAGCTGCTTCAGAACCGAAGCGCCCTTGGCGTACGTGATGCCGTCGAAGTTGACGTACGTGTCGTTCAGGTCGTTGATCGGCGCGACGATCGGGTGCGTCGTCGACAGCTGGTCCTGGTTGAGCGCCCAGCTTTTCTCGCCGGAGCAGAACGTGGCCCACGCGTCGGTCCATTCGGTCGCCTCCGCGGTGGCGAGCGTCGACGTGAACTCGGCGAAGCTTTCGTTGAGCCACAGGTCGTTCCACCACTTCATCGTCACGTAGTCGCCGAACCACATGTGCGCGAGCTCGTGCAGCACCGTCACCACGCGGCGTTCGGCGAGGGCGTCGGTCACCTTCGATTCGAACACGTAGGAGTCGCGGATCGTCACGAGGCCGATGTTCTCCATCGCGCCGGCGTTGTATTCCGGCACGTAGATCTGGTCGTACTTCGCGTACGGATACGGCACGCTCCACGTCTTCGTGTAGAACGCGAAGCCGCGCTTGGTGACGTCGAACAGGTAGTCGACGTCCTTCGCGAGCGCGTCGGCGAGCGCCTTGCGGCAGTACATCGCCATCGGCACCGTCCGGCCGTCCTCGTTCGCGTATTCGTCGTGCCATTCGGCGTACGGGCCGGCGCAGATCGCCGTCAGGTACGAGCTCATCGTCGGCGTCGGCGCGAACGTCCAGCGCTTGACGCCTTCGTTCGGCTTGTCGCCGAGCGTGCCGTCTTCGGTCTGCGCGCCGTCGACGGCTTCGGTTTCCTTCACCGGCATGTTGGCGATAACGGTCCAGCTTTCCGGCGCCGTCACCTCGAACTTGAACACGGCCTTGAGGTCCGGCTGGTCGAACACGGCGTAGACGCGCCGTGCGTCCGGCACCTCGAACTGCGTGTACAGGTACACGTTGCCGTCGGACGGGTCGACGCTGCGGTGCAGCCCTTCGCCGGTATTCGAATACTGGCAGCGCGCGGTGACGCGGGCTTCGTTATGTTCCTTGAGATTCGCCAGCTCGACGCGGCTGTCGGCGTACGCCTGCGCCGCGTCCAGCTCCTGCCCGTTCAACGAGACCGACTCGACGCCGTCGGCGATCAGGTCGAGGAACGTCGAGCTTCCCGGCTCGGCGCCGAACGTCACCGTCGTCGTGGACAGGAAGTCCTTCGGCCCGCGGGTCAGGTCCAGCGCGACATGGTATTCAATCGGGCCGCGCACGGCCGACTTGCGTTCTTCCGCTTCCTGGCGCGTAAGATTCGCTCCTGGCATTGCTTACCTTCTTTCCAAAGATCGTCAAGATTTTCAGGCTGCGTTCGCCTGCGCTTATTCCCTTATTCGTTGCTGGAGAGCATATCGTCCATATCGGCGGCGATGTCGGCGACGACGGGGACGATCATCGGCTTGCGGTGCAGCTTGCGCGCCACCCAGCTGCCGAGGGTGCGGCGCATGAGCTGCTGGAGCTTGTGCGTGTCCTTCGTGCCTTCGCGCATGGCGTTTTCCAGCTGGTCGACGACCTGCAGGCGCACCGATTCGAATTCGCTTTCGTCCTCGGCGACGGCGTTGAGGTAGATCTTGGGGCCGGAGACCACTTCGGCGGCGTCGGTGTCGACGACGACGAAGCTGGAGACGAAGCCTTCGGAGCCGAGGATGCGGCGCTTCTCGAGCTCCTCTTCGGTCAGTTCGCCGACCGAGTCGCCGTCGACGTACACGTAGCCGCACGGCACGGAGCCGACGATGGCGGCCTGGCCGTGATAGAGGTCGACGACGTCGCCGTCCTCGGCGAGCACGACGTTCTGCGGGTCGACGCCGGTCTTGACGGCGATCAGGCCGTTGGCCACCAGGTGGCGGTTCTCGCCGTGGATCGGCATGGCCGCCTTCGGCTTGACGATGTTGTACATGTACAGCAGCTCGCCCTCGTTGCAGTGGCCGGAGACGTGCACAGCCGCGTTGTCGCGGTTGACGACGCGGGCGCCGCGCTGCACGAGCTTGTTGATGACCTTGTATACCTCGTGCTCGTTGCCCGGAATGAGCGAGCTGGCGAGGATGACGGTGTCGAACTCGTTGATCGTGATGTCGCGGTGGTTGCCGTCGGCGATGCGGCCGAGGGCGGCCATCGGCTCGCCCTGGGAGCCGGTGCACATGTAGACGAGCTTGTCGTCCGGGTAGTCCTTGGCCTCCTTCAGGTCGATGACGGTGTCCTCCGGCAGATGCAGGTAGCCCAGGTCCGCGGCGATCGACATGTTGCGCACCATCGAGCGGCCGACGAACACGACCTTGCGGCCGTACTTGTGGGCGGCGTCGACGACCTGCTGGACGCGGTGGACGTGGCTGGAGAAGCTGGCGACGATGATCTTGCGGGTGGCCTGCGCGAACGCGAGGTCGAGGGCCGGGCCGATCGACGTTTCCGGCTTGACGAAGCCGGGGACCTCGGCGTTCGTCGAGTCCATCATCAGCAGGTCGACGCCCTGCTCGCCGAGCTTGCCGAATTCGACGAGGTCGGTGATGCGGTGGTCGAGCGGCAGCTGGTCGAGCTTGATGTCGCCGGTGTCGATGAGCGAGCCTGCCGGCGTCTTCACGTAGACGGCCAGCGCGTCCGGAATGGAGTGCGTGACGTTGATGAACTCAAGGTTGAACGGGCCGACCTTCATCTTGTCGCGGCCGGTCACCTCGTGCATGACCGGCTTGATGCGGTGCTCCTCGCACTTGGCCTCCACGAAGCCCAGCGTCAGCTTCGAGCCGATCAGCGGGATGTCCGGGCGCAGCTTCAACAGGTACGGCACGCCGCCGATGTGGTCCTCATGGCCGTGCGTGAGCACGAGCGCCTCGACCTGGTCGAGGCGGTCCTTGATGTAGTTGAAGTCGGGCAGGATCAGGTCGACGCCCGGCTGCTCCTCCTCCGGGAACAGCACGCCGCAGTCGATGAGCAGGATGTGGCCGTTGTATTCGATGACGTTCATGTTGCGGCCGATTTCGCCCAGGCCGCCGAGCGGCACGATGCGCATCGAGCCCTTGCGGTACTTCGGGGGAGCCACGAGCGTGGCCGGGTCCTTGCCTTCGCCGGTGGCGATCTGGCGCTTCTTCGGGTCGATGGCGGCGTTGGCGCGCGACGGCAGGCGGCGCGATGCGGCCTTCGCCGCGTTCTTCAGCGTGGCCTTCGCGCTGCGCGGGGCCTTGGCGCCGGCCTTCGCCGCAGCCCTGGAGCCGCGGCCCGCGCGGGCTGCCTTCTCAGCCTTGACCGCTTTGACGGCGCGTTCGCCTGCCGTGGCCTTGTGCGAGGCCTGCGCTGCGCCCTTGGCGCCTGACTTCTTTGCAGTTGTTTTCTGTGTCATTTCCTATGGATTCTCTTGGTCGCCGGCAGCCTGTGCGGCCGGCTGGGTCTTAATGTCTCCATTCTTGCCCACGGCAGCCGGGCCGTAGGCGAGAATCCATCCCAAGCGGAAAAACCGGCCCGGGCAACCGGCACAGCCTTGCTTCGCGAAAGCGGGAACGTGCGCGCGTGGAAAATCTCGGGCAGTTCAACTGCACGGTTCCAAAGCGCGCCGCGTTCGCAAGGCCGCAACGTTGCCAGCCGGCGACGGAAGCTACAGCAGCTTCGATGCCTTGAGCCCTTCCCGTGCCTTGACCAGCTGGGCGCCGTTGGGGCCGATGTTGGGCAGGCGCATGCGCGTGCAGTCCAGCAGGCCGCGCTCGTGCAGCGCCGCCTTCGCCATGACGGCCTGGAAGCCGTCGCCGTTGAGCGCTTCGATGGCCGGGGCGATCTGCAGCGCCAGGCGCTGTGCGGCGTGGATGTCGCCGCGGTCGAACGCTTCGGCGAGCTGCACCATCGGGCCGGCGGCCGCGTGCGCGACGACCGAAATGATGCCGACGGCGCCAATCGACAGGAACGGCAGGTAGAGCGCGTCGTCGCCCGAATACCAGGTCAGGCCGGTTTCGAGGCGCTTGCGCACGGCGCCGGCGATGTCGCCGGTGGCGTCCTTGACGGCGGTGACGTGGCTCAGCTCGGCAAGGCGGCAGTAGGTTTCCAGCCCGATGCGCACGCCGGTGCGCCCCGGGACGTCGTAGACGATGATCGGCTTGTCGGCGGATTCGTCCACCGCCTGGTAATGGCAGAAGATTCCTTCTTGGGATGGCCGCGAGTAGTAGGGGCAGACGACGAGGACCGCGTCGGCCCCCGCTTCCTGCGTCTGCTCCACCATGCGGACGGTATGCGCGGTGTCGTTGGATCCGGCGCCGGAAATGACCGGCACGTCCACCGCTTCCTTGACGGCGCGGACGAGCTCCACCTTCTCCTCGATATGGGTGGTGGGCGATTCGCCCGTCGTGCCATTCACGACGATGCCGTCGGCACCGTCCTTGACCAGCTGCTTCGCCAGCTTCTGGGCCGTCGCGAAGTCCACGTCGCCGTTGTCCTTCATCGGCGTCACCATGGCGGGCAGTACGCGGCCGAAGGGGGCGGGGTCAAGCAGGTGAATGGTTCCGTCTTGAGTCATGCCTTCAACGCTACCGCGAGCCCTCCCCCACGAGCGATGGCGGCGAAACAAAATACCGGCGCGACGGTAATCTTGGCTCAGCAGGCGGGCGGCGTGGGCGGCCCGGCCGCTGAACGCATGGAATTGTGGAATGGAGGGACACCATGATCCGAGTTTCCGTAGTGGGCGCCAAGGGGCGCATGGGCGCGACGGTCGTCGGCGCCGTCAACGCGGCCGACGACATGGAGCTGGCGCTGGCGCTCGACGCCGGCGACGACCTGGCGCAGATCACGCCGGACAATACCGACGTCGTCGTCGAATTCACCGTGCCGTCGGTATCGTTCGGCAACGTCAAGCAGCTGATCGGCCAGGGCGTCGACGTCGTCGTCGGCACGACCGGCTGGACCGAGGACAAGCTCGACCAGATCGAAGCGGCGCTGCAGTACGCCCCGCGGCCGGACCAGGCCGTGTTCATCGCGCCGAACTTCGCGATTTCCGCCGTGCTGGCCGCGCACTTCGCGCGCGTCGCCGCACCGTACTTCGAGTCGGCGGAAGTCATCGAAATGCACCATCCCGACAAGGTCGACGCGCCGAGCGGCACCGCCATCCACACGGCGCAGGGCATCGCCGAAGCGCGCCGCGAAGCCGGCCTGGGGGCCGTGCCGGACAAGACGGAAACCGACGACGGCTCGCGCGGCGGCACCGTCGACGGCATCCACGTCCACGCCGTGCGCCTGCGCGGCATGAACGCGACCGAAGAGGTGCTGTTCGGCAACGCCGGCGAAGCGCTGACGATCCGCGCCGACAGCTTCGACCGCGGCTCGTTCATGCCCGGCGTGCTGCTGGCGGTGCGCCAGCTGTCCACCGGAAACTGGCAGGGGCTGACCGTCGGACTCGACAAGTTCCTCAATCTGTAAATCTGTAATCTTTAATAAAGATTCTTCACTTCAGCACAGCGGGAACGGTGCCTTGGGCACGTTCCCGCTGTGCTTTTCCGCACGGCGCCGGCAGCCGCGTACGGGACGGCTGCCGTAACGGGCGGAACTATCCCCGCTTATGGGTGACGACGAACCAGCCGATGAGCGCGAACGGAATCGAGGCGGCGACGACGATCCAGGTCATCATCACGCCGGCATGCGCGTCGATATGGTCGATCACCAGGCCGCCGATCATCGAACCGAGGGACGTGCCGACCGAATTGGCCGTCGTCAGCCATGACAGGCCCTCGGTCAGCGCGTCCTGCGGCACCGTTTCCTTGACGATGAGGTTGCCGGTCGCCAGCAGCGGCGAGACCACGAGGCCGGCGAGCACCTCGACGATGCCGAGGACGATGTAGTTGTCCATCGTCACGCGCATCAGCGCGAACCCGATGGCCAGGATCGCCAGGCACGCCACCATGCGGCGCCAGTGGGAGCCGCGGTGCTGGCGCGAGCCGAACACGATGGCGCCGATGAACGAGCCGAGCGCGATCATCGCGAGCTGCACGCCGAGAAACCGCTCGAGCCCGTCGTGCTCCATCGCGGCCGTCATCGACACGTCGAACGCCGAAAAGCTCATGTTGAACACGAGGAACGTGAGCATCAGCGGCAGGATGCCGGCATACAGCAGCACGTTGCGCACCTGCTGCGCCGTTTCCAGCGGCTGGCCGGCGGCGTCCAGCACGACCGTTCCGTCCGCAGCACGCACGAAGCCGCCGCTTGCCGCCGAACCGTTCGCACCCCCGGCCGCCGCGCCGCCGCGGTGCGCGGCTTCCTTCGCCGCATGCCGCCTGCCGGGCCGCGTATAGACCTGCGAAAGATTCCCGTCGGCGCCAATCTCCTTTAAATACGCGTCGGAACCGACGGCGTCGAAGTCGCCGCGAGCGAGCCGCACGTCGAGATCGTCCGGATCGACCGGCAGCGTCTTCTCCTCCCGCAGCACCGGCGGCTGCGAGCTTTTGAGCGCAAAGAACACGGAACCGCCGATCAGCGCCGCCGCTGCCGGCACGAACAGCTGCGCGACCGGATGGACCGACGTCGCCAGCGTCGCCGCGAGAATCGGCCCGAAAATATAGACGATTTCGTCCACCGCCGCTTCGAACGCGTAGGCGGTGTCGAGCAGCTCGTTGTGGCCGGTGCGCTGCAGCAGGTACGCCCAGCGGGTGCGCACGAGCGCGCCGAACGAAAACTGCGTGGCGCCCATCACGATCGCCAGCACGAACAGCGCGCCGACCGGCACGCGGAACAGCGCGGCGAACGCGAAGCCGAACATCGAGACGACCTGCACCGTCAGCACAATCGGGCCGACGCGGCGCTGGCCGAACCGGTCGAAGAAGCGCGCGTAGAACGGCGTGACGGCGGCGACGGCGAGGATGTACGCGGCGGACATCGCGCCGGCGATCGTCCAGTTGTCGTACATCTTGTTCAACGCAAGCACGATGCCCAGCGACATCATCGAAATCGGCAGCCTCGCCAGCGCCGCCGACGCCGAGAACGCCTTCGCTCCCGGCAATGCGAACATCCTTGCGTACGGCGAGCGCGAACCGCCCTTCATCGCAGCGCACCCCCGATCTTGGCGACGCTGCACTGCGGCCGCGGCACGTCCAGCCGCCCGCGGTATATATATTGGTCCATCGTCAGCGGCATCCCGTCGACGCCGTCTTCGGGGTGGTCGGCGTGCAGCCGCTCGGCGACGCGGTCGAGCCCCTTGTGTTCGTAGAAACCGAAATCGCAGGTCGAGTCGGTGTGCAGGAAGTACGCCTCGACGTTGCGTTCCTTCAGCGATGCCAGCAGCCGGCGCCACAGCTCGCCGCCGACGCCCGTGCCACGGGCGGCGGACGCCACGGCGAACAGTTCGAGCTCGGCTTCCGTGTCCAGATCGATGGCGCTGTCGGCTTCCAGGATCCCCTCGATGACGAACATGCGCCGGAAGACCGCGAGCTGCGCCGCCGCCAGCGGACCGTAGGATTCAATCCGCGCGGCGATGTCGTTCATCATCGCCGGAGCGGCGGGGAACAGCGGCTGCTCGCCCGGCCGGCGCACGAGCGTCACGCCGAGCAGCGTGCCGTCGGGAGCCTCGCAGACGGTGCCTTCGCTGGTCAGCGCCATGTAGTGCAGCGTCATCCAGCGGCCGAGCAGCGTGGCGGCTTCGGCGGATTCAACCGGTTCGTCGACCGGCCACGTCGCCTCGAACAGCGCGGCCAGATTGTCCAGATCGTCCCATTGCGCAGGCCGGAACGTGCGTTCGTCGCGTGCGTCGCGGCCGGCGGCGGTATCGGTGTACGCGTTGTCAGTCATCGCGCTCCCCTTTGCCGCGCGGCGTGTGTGCCCGCCCACGCAGGCCGCGCGTTGCTGTGCGTTCAAGCACGGCTGAGCGGCGCGGTGCGTTCCCCCACGCCGCGGCGCTTTCGCGGCCCGTGCCGCTGGCAGCGCCGTGCCGTCAGTCGTCGTCTGAGATTCGCGGAACGCCGCCGGCCAGTTCGGCCAGGATCTGCGCTTCCGTCTTGCCGCGGGCGTGCAGCTCGCGGGCGGCTTCGTCAGCCTCACTCAGATAGTAGAGCGTAGCGTCGATACTTTCCAGCGGAACCCCCTCGATTCTGGCCAACAGCAGACGGTAGTAGTCGAGCTGGCGCAGCTTCGTTTCGATATCGGCCGCCTCGCGTGGCTTGCGCCCCGTTTTCCAGTCGACGATCGTAAAGGTCTTGGATTCGTCGGCCGGGTCCAGTCCGCCCCGGAACACCGCGTCCAGCTTCCCGGGAACGACGAGCGTGGCGGCGCCGCTGGCGCCGGGCACCTCGAGCGCCATGACGATGGACCGTTCGGCCCACGCCAGCTCCCGCTGCGCCCACCGCGACCCGATGAGCCGCTCCTTCCACTGCGTTTCCCGTGCCTGTTCGCGGGTCGCCGGCGCCGCTTCGGTTCCTTCGGTCGCTTGGGCTGCTTGCGTTTGCTGGCTGTGGCGGCTAGAACGCTGCGCCCCCGCTTCGGCGCGCACCTGCGCTTCCATCGCCTCGCGGCTGACGAGCGCGTCCGGATCGCCGGCCTCGAAATACCGCTGCGCCCACGCATGCAGCCGCGTGCCGGCGGAGGCCGCTGCCGACGAGACCCGCGGCACCGGCCGCACGACCCCGCGGAAATATTCGGCGCGCTCGGCTTCACCCAGGTCTCCCGAATGCGCCTGCAGCGTCGTGACGGTCGTGCGCTGCTTGCCGAGCACCGCCGCCGCCTTGCGCTCGACGTCCCGGTCGAGCGCGGCTTCGGATTGCGCCCGCGCCGGCGCCAGATCGCGGTCCATCAGCAGCCGCCGCGCCTTCTGCAGCAGCGTCCCTCCCGCCGAGGAACCGGAAGCGGCGGCGCGAGCGGAGGCGGCGAGCCGGTTCCCCGTCTCCGCTGGCAGCGGGCATGGCCACGGCAGGTGATTGGAGGCGTCGCCCGAATCTTGGATGGGCTCGTTCCACGCGCCGCCGATGACGGCGTCGCAGTAGCCTTGCGCGGCCTCGCCGATGAAGTAGCCGTACGGAACGGGGGCGCTCGGCAACGGCTGCCCGAGATTTCCCGGCATGTTCACCGGCGCCACCGGCCGGCCGGCCGAGTCGACGCCGCGATGGAACCGCATCGATTCGAACGTTTCGACCCAGAAATCCGACGGTTCGCGCCTGCGTTTGCCCGGCGCGTACGCGACGTCGACCGAGCGGCCCTCTTCCGCCGTTTCGCTGTACGCCAGCAGCGCGTCGTACTTGGCGCGGGTGAGCGCGACGTACATCAGGCGCCGCTCGTCGGCGTGCAGCCGCGTGCCGGTTTCCTCGCACTGCGTCGGGAAGCGCTGCAGCCACGCGTCCGGCTCGCCGTTGGCGATGCTCGCCGGCTCGCGCAGCGTGCCGAAGACTTCGTCGTCGAGCAGCGTCGCGTCCGCCGGAAGATCCTTGAGCATCGTCACCGGGTCGATGTCCACCGGCGCCGTGTGCGGGAAGCGCGGCAGGATCGCCGCGTCGACGCGCACCGGCACCGGCACCGCCGTCGGCGTCGTCAGCCACGTCGTCGCCGTCTCCTCATACTCCGGGCGCCGCCACGCCTCGCCATACGTCGGCGGCAACCCGAACGTCTCATCCCAGATTTCCTTCCACTCCTCGTTCCAGTTCCCCGACACGCCGCCTTCAGAGGAACCGGACCCAGCTGCGCCGGGTTCTTCCCGGCTCGGGTTCCCCGACACGCCGTCGGCGGAGGAACCGGAAGCAGGGGTGGGAGATTCAGGGGATTGCGGTTCCTCGCGTCGGGCGGCGCGAAGCTGCTCGCCGAAGGTCTCGGCGAACGGATCGGTCAAGTACCCCACCGTTTCCACCGTCAGATTGTCACCCTGGCTGCTGGGGAAGTTCCGCGCTTCAAGGCCGACCACGGCGACGGCGTCCCATTCGAGGCCCTTGGATTGGTGCACCGTCATCAGCACGACGTCGGCGCCTTCGTCCTGCAGCGTCGCCAGCGCATCATCCGGCACGTTCTTCAGGTCGTCGACCCACGCGAGGAACCCGCGCAGCGTCGGCGTGACCATGCCGGCCATCTCCTGCACGTACGCATTGACGAGACCCAGCACCGCGTCGATAGGGTTGCCGCCGCCCACGTTTGCAGCGCTGCCACCGTTTGCAGCATTGAGCGCGCCGGCGACCGCGACGTCGATGTCGATATCGAGCGCTTCGGCGGCGCGGCGCACGGCTGCGGCGAGCGAGCCGGCCGTGCCGTTCTGCGCTTCCCGCAGCATCCGCGACGCGCGCTTGAACGCCGCGCGCCCCGCCGGCGTGAAGCCGCCGCTTGCGCCGCGGCTGCCATTGCCGCTCCCGTTACGGCTTGCGCCGTTGCCGCTTCCAGCACCGTCGTCGCCGTCACCGCCATCGGCCCCGTCAATCAGCGCTTCGAACCCCTCGTCCATCATCAGGTCGATGAGGAAAATCGCGTTCGGCAGCCGGTTGCGGTGTTCCTTGATGGCCGCGCGCCGTTCAGCGTCCCCCGCGTCCGGGTCGGCAAGCCCGGCCTGCACGAGCATCTGGAACTGGTACGTTTCGTTTTCGCGCGCCGCCAGCTTCGCGAGCCGCTCCAAGTCGTCTGCGCCGATGCCGAAACGCGGCGTGGCGAGCAGCCTCATCAGCGACAGCGAATCGGCATGGTCGGCGACGACGGCGAGCAGCGCGAGCACGTCGCGCACTTCCGGCCGCTCGAGCAGCGCCGAATACCCGACGACCTGCACCTTCAGCCCGCGTTCCTCGAGCGCGCGGGCGAAGATCGGAATCAGCTTCTTCGAGCGGAACAGCACGGCCACCGGCGCGCCCGGCTCGTCGCGTTCCTCCCCCGCCGCGATCCGCAGCCGCCGCTGCGCGAGCGCTTCCTGCGCGAACCGCGCGACGCCGTCGGCCTCCAGCCCGACCGTCGCGAACCCGAGCACGCCGAGCGTTCCTTCCGGCGCGTTCGGCACCGTCGCCAGGGGCGCGACGTCCACTTCGCGCATCAGCGAGCTGCTTTCGCGCCGCGGCCGGCGCCGCAGCGTTTCGGTAAGGTTGTTCGCCGCTTCCAGCACCGTCTTCGAATTGCGCCGCGTGACGGTGATCGGCAGCGGCCGGTAGCCGGCCGGCAGTTCGAAATCTCGGGCAAACAGGCGGAACGCGCCCGGCGAGGCGCCGCGCCACGCGTAGATTGACTGGAACGGGTCGCCTACCGCGCATACCGCGCTGCGTTCCGTGCCAACGTTTGCATACCCGCCGCCAGAGAAGCCGCCGCCGTCCGCGGATCCCTCTCCCGGATGGAACAGCAACGCCAGCAGCGCCGCCTGCGTCGTGCTCGTGTCCTGGTATTCGTCGAGCAGCACATGCGAATACTGCCGCCGGTACTTCGCGCCGATCGACGGGAACCGCGTCAGCAGCTGGTAGGCGGCGACGGTGAAATCGGAGAATTCCGCCATGTGCCGCTCGCGCTTGGCCTGCGTGAACCGTTCGGCGAGATCCAGCAGCAATTCGCGCCGCTTCGTGGCGTCGCGCATCGCCGCCGCGTTCGACGCGGCGATCTGCGGCGCTTTCTTCAGATTCCGCTCCGCCCAGCGCTGCAGCTTCTTCTCGTAGTCTCCCTTCCCGGGGTCTGGCTTTTTCGTCACGCCGGCGCTGCCGGCGACCGCATCCTCGCCGATGACCGCGTCAAGATACTCGAGGAACCCGCGGTCCCACGCATGAATCCGCGCCGCCGCCTCCTCGAACGTGCCGCAATCGCCGCCGATCATCGAGTTGGCGATATCGTTCGACAGCGCATAGACGTCGCCGACGAGCGCCGAGAACGCGCCGACTTCGAAATCGCGCCCGAACAGCAGGTCCATATTGTCGTCGAGAACGGTTGCGATGAGCTGCTTGGCGCCGGCGTCGCTCAGCGGCTGCGTATTCTGGTCGAAGCCGACAAGCAGCCCGTACTGCCGCACGATGCCCTGGAAGAACGCGTCGTAGGTCTGCACTTCCGGCTTCATGAACGCTTCCGCCGCGCTGGCTGCATCCCCGGAACTGCCAACGTTTTCAGCATTTCCAGCGTTGCCAGCGTTTTCAGCGTTCCCAGCGTTGCCAACGTTTTCAGCGCCGCCACCGAGCCGCGTCGAGCCGCCGAACTCCCCCGCCGCCTTCCGGTTCGCAGCGACGGCCGCGGTGACGCGCGACAGCAGCTCGGACGCGGCCTTGCGCGTGAACGTCAGGCCGAGGATCTTCTCCGCCGGCACGCCGCGCTCGATCATATGGATGATCCGCTCGGTCATCGTGAACGTCTTGCCCGACCCCGCGCCGGCGACGACGAGGATGTCGTCGCCCAGCGGCGCGTCGATAATCGCCTGCTGTTCCGCCGACGGCGTCTTCTTTGCGCTCATGCCGAGACTCCTTCCCCGTTCTCCTGTATGCCGAGCACCGTCACCTGCTCGCCCGCGCACGCCGGGCACACGCCGGACTTCTTCGGATTGCTGGAGCAGTACTGCACATGCTGTTTCGACGGCCGCGCCACGATCGACGACGACCGGCTCGCCGCCCCCGCGTAGAAGACGCGCCCGATCATCGTCAGCGACCATACGGCCAGCGTTCCCCGCAGCCCCAGCACGTCCCGCCACACCTCTTCGCGCACGCCGGCCGGCGCTTCCGTCGGCAGCTCCATCGGGAACACCTTGTCCAGACTCGCTATGTACGGCCGCGAATGGTACTGCCCCGCGTTGATGGCGCCGTCGACGAGCAGCGGCTGCTGGTAATACGTTTCGGCCTTCGCGCCGCGCGCCGCCGGCCAGTCGTGTTTGGCGACGTAGAACAGCTCGCTGTGCGCAATCGTTGGCATTGCCAGCATCGGCGGCACCCCCGCCTGAGCCGGCACCCCCGCCTGAGCCGAGGCCGCCGACGAGGAACCCGACGCCCCGCGCCGCCGCCCTTCCGGGAAGCACAGCCCCAGCTGATAGCACGCCAGCTGCAGGTCCTGGAACTGCTCGGCTCCGGTCGGCGGCTTCTCGCCGGTCTTGAAGTCGATGAGCCGCACGAACCGGCCGTTCTTCCCCTGCCGCCGTTCGACGCGGTCGATCCGCCCCGTCAGCCGCACCTTCAGCCGCGTCATATGTTCGCGGAACTCCTCCGGCCAGCCGCCGACGAGGAACCCGAGCAGCGCCGCCATGTCGTCGGCGCCCACCGGCGTCACGTCGCCAATCGCGTTGTATGCGGCCGCGATGTCGTCGAGCGAGAACAGCCCGCAGAACTGCTCTTCGGCAGCGCTCGAGACGTACGTTCCCGGCGCCGTCACGCTGACCGACTCGTACCCGGCGTCGTTGACGTTTACGAAATACTTCGCCATCGCGTGCAGCATCCCCAGCGTCTTCTCGTCCTTGTCCATCGCCTTGAACCGCTGGTCGGCGCCGTCGACCGACGCCGGATCGATCCGCATCGTTTCGTAATAGCCGACAAGACGCTTCTCAACTCCTTCGACCCGCGCATCGAGCGGTTCGCCGGCCATGAAGTCGGGCTTGTCAAGACCTTCCTCAACGGCGAACTGCGCCACCGCGTGGATAATCGTTCCGTACGACGCGTCGACGCTGCCGGCCTGCGGACCGCCGAAGCGCCGCTCCATCATCCAGCACACCGGGCACCCCCAGATTGCGTCCACCTGCGACGGCGACAGCGTCACCACCATCTCCCCGCCGTTTTCCAGGGTCCGAGATTGCCCCGTCGTCCCGGCCCCTTTCCCAGCGCGGCCTCCATTTGCAGCCTGCGTGCTTCCGGTTCCTCCGCCCACGGCGTGTTGAGGAACCCGACCTTCCCCACCCCCGGAGGGATTGGGTCCGGTTCCTCCGCCCACGGCGTGTTGAGGAACCCGACCTTCCCCACCCCGGGAAAGATTGGGTCCGGTTCCTCCCGCAACGGCGTGTTGAGGAACCGGAGCCATCGCAACCGCGCCAGAGGAACCCGAAGCCGCGGGAACCGAACCTCCCACATCCCCAGAGAGATTGGATCCGGTTCCTCCACTCACGGCGTGTTGAGGAACCCGACCTTCCCCACCCCGGGAAAGATTGGATCCGGTTCCTCCGGAAACGGCGTGTTGAGGAACCGGAGCTTTTACCGAAGCCGCGGCACCTGAATCTTGGATAATGAAATTCCATTCCTCGGGGCGCGCTTCGTCGACGCCGGCGTCGGCGAGCAGCGCGAGCGTCGCCGCCGCGTCTTGGGCAGCCGCGGAGCCGGGCGCCGCTTCGAGCAGCGTGCGCCGGCACAGCGCCACCAGCCCGCGCACGTCGACGTCGAGCGCGCCGTCGCCGTCGCCCGGCGCGCTGTACTCGCGCGCCGTTTCGTCGGCGTCGCGTTCGCGGCTGAAACGTTCCGGCACATACGTATAGAGGAAATCGGATGGGGCGGCGTCGTCGTCGAGCACCGCGCTCAGCCGCACCTGCTCGCTGGCGCGGGTGAGCGCGACGAGAAACCCTTTCTGTTCGTTGGCGAGCGTTTCGCGCCGCCGCCCCTCGCCGAAGTAGCGCGCCGCCGCGCCGCCGGTCTCGCCGAGCGATTCCGCCGTGCCGTACAGTTCGACGTCGACGAGATCCTCGCCGCCGAACAGCGTGTTGCGCTGCTTGAGATTCGGCCACGTCCCTTCCTGCACGCCGGGAATCCACACGAGCGGCCAGTGCCGTCCAGCCGCGCCGGCCGGCGTCGTCAGCGTCACGGCCTGGTCGACCGGCGCGACCTTGGCGAGCGAATCCGCTTCGATCTGCAGCTGCCGCACCTGCGCGATGAAGCCGTCGATCGTCGTCGCATCGGTGAACGACCCGGCGTATTCGAACAGCCGCATCGCGATGTCGAGCCGGTCGTTGGCGTCGCGGCCGGCGGCGGTGTTGTACAGCGCCTTGCGCTGCCAGCGGCCGGCGACGTCGCAGGCAAGCCACGCCGCCTCGAGCGCGAACGCCGGCGCCTGGTCGCGCTGCGAGCGCAGCGTCGCCGCAATCTTGTCCACCTTCTTCCAGATTGCCAGAAACGCCCGAACGTTCGCGTTCCCCGTGCGCCCGGAACGCCCAGCGTTCGCGCCATGCTTGCTGCCGGCGCTTTCCGTGCCGTTTCCAGCGCCGCTTTCCTCACCGTCTTCGCCGTCGCCGAGCCCCGCAACCTCCGCGAGCATCCGCTGCACCGCCGGCGCCCCGTCTTCCGCCAGCATCAGCAGCAGCGCGTCGGCACCGAACGGCATGTCGTCATCCTGCGTATCGACGTCGATGAGCCGGTCATCGGTCACGATCTGCGCACCCGCACCACCACCGAAACCGCCTGCACCATCGCCTGCACCATCGCCGGCACCATCGCCGTCACCAGCGGCAGTGCCAGCACCGTCGCCACCGCCAGCCCCGTCGCCCTCCGCCGCATGCCGCGAGCCGATGATGCGCCGCTTGAACGCGTCCCACCCCGCGCCCAGCTGCGCGAGCGGCGCGTCGGAGCCGAGCGCGACGTCGCCGGTCTCGTCGAGCACGCCTTCGAGCGCTCCCAAAGATTCGAGCGCCGCCTTCACCCCGTCCATCCGCACCGGCCGGTCTTCGTCGAACGCCGACGTTTCCGCCGGCACGAGGCCGCTGTCGGCGACCATCTGCACGCGGCTGCGCACGTACGCGGCGGTGCGCGAGAGCGGCTCCAGCCGCCCCTCGAAGCCGGCGTTGCGCAGTTCGGCGAGCTCGATCAGCGCGAACAGCCCCTCGACGAACGGCTCCTCGATCAGCGGCCGCGTCACCGACGAGTAGCGTACCGGCACGCCGTCGCGCCGCAGCCGCTCCCCCAGCTCGCGGATCAGCGCGTTGTCGTGGCTGATGATCGCCATGTCGTTCCATTGCCGCGGGCTCTGCGGATCAAGATGCAGCGTCTTGACCTGCCAGGCGACGTCGTCCATTTCGTCGCGCCCGCTGCGGTACAGCGCCGTGCGCACGGTGCCGTCCGCCAGCCGCGGGTCGGCCGGCGCCAGCGCGCGCAGCGGATACGCGCCGTCGAACGCCGGCATCTTCCCGGGCCGCTTGACGAGCGGAACGTCGCCACCTTCCGCCGAAGGAATGGACAGGCTGACGCGCGCCGCCAGCGTCTCCAGATACGTCGGTTCCTCGTCGTCCAGAATCTCGCCGCCGCGCGAGCGGATCTCTTCGTCCGCCACCATTTCCCGCAGCCGCTGCACCGTCTCGCGCCGCGATTCGCGTTCCGCCGCGCCGCTTTCCCGAGATTCCCCGCTCGCGTTCCCCTCCCCGTTTTCCCCGGGGTTCACAGACTCCTTATTATTAGCGGCATTATTGCCGTAGGGACCGCCGCTTGCGTTCCCTTCCCTACCCGCACTGCGGGAATCTTCCTTCCTCGTTACGAAAGGACGGTAGGGCAGCCGCAGCACGTCGGCGCCGAGCCGCCGCTGCGCCTGCGCAATCAGGTGCTCCGGGTACGAACCGCGGAACGTCTGCACCGATTCGTCGGCGTTGGCGGCGAGCACGAGCTCGACTCCGGCGCCGTGCAGCGCCTCGAGGAACGCGAATCCGGCGAGCGTGATGTCCTGGAAATCGTCGACGACGAGCACCCGCGGCAGGCACGCCGCCAGCGTTCCGGCCCCCTCGCCGGCGTGGTTGCGCACCATCCGCGCCGTTTCGGCGAGCAGCTGCGACGAATCGAGCCGGTACTCCCCCGGGAACGTGCGCTGCACGAGCGCTTCGTATTCGCGCCGCAGCGCGAACGCAAGCCGCCACTGGATCTTCAGGCGGTCGCCGCGCAGCCCGGCGTTGCCGACGGCGGCAAGCAGCGCATCCTCGCGCGAGCCGTCGGTTCCAGATTCGTTGAGCCGCGCGATCATGTCGCGCAGCTGGTCGATGAACGACGCGTTGATTCCGTCCGCAAACCGCGCCGCGCTGGTAGCCGGCTGCGTGGCCGCGGGCCGGTTCCCGTCCGGTTCCCCGGGACCGCTACGGTTTCCACGGGCCTGGAACCCGCTTCCTTGCGCCCGTCCGGCGCCGGCAGCGCTGCCAGTACCGTCGCAGACGATGGCGCCCCACGAATCGGTGGCGAAATAGTCGCGCAGCAGCCGGCACGTCGCGCAATCGTCGCCACGTTCGGCTTCCGCGACGTGCGCTGCCAGCACGCGCCGCAGCAGCATGTCCTGTTCGGCGCCGTTGATCAGGCGCGGCGGCTTCTTGCCAGTCGCGTTCCCGTAGTCGGTTACCAGGCGGAAGGCGAGCGCGTTGAGCGTCGTCACCGGCCGCGCCTGCGAGACGACGCCGAGTTCGCGGATCAGCCGGTCCGACAGCGCGTCGGCGATCTGCCGGTTCGCCACCGCCATCGCGACCCGAGATTCCCCGCACCGCCCGATGGCTTCCCGCATCGCCCGGAACGCCGCTTCCGTCTTCCCGCTGCAAGGCGCCCCCGCCAGCAGCCGCGTCTTGGCCCCTGCTCCGGTCGCCACCAGTTCCTTGACCTGCGCCGTTTCAACCCCATCAACACCCATGCCCACCATCCTAGCGGCTGCGGCGCGGAGGAGCCGGGTAGGTTTTGCGTAGGAAGCGCACGACGCAGACGCCGGCTACCGTGCACACGACGACGAGCGCGATGCCGACGAGCGTTTTCAGCGTTCCGTTGGCGTCGGTCGCCGGTTTCAAGGCCAAGGATTCCGTCCCGTCAACCCCCGCATTCGCCACCGTCAGGCCCGAAGAAGCCGACGACGTGGCGTACGCAATCGCGGAGGACGCGGCCACCGGCCCGCGCAGCGCCGTCACGGCCCTGCCATCCGAGGAACCGGAACCGCTCGAGGAACCAGAACCGCTCGAGGAACCCGAACCGCTCGACGAACCAGAACCCCCGCCAAGCGTCATCGCCAGCGCCGACTGCGGATCGACCAGACCCCACCCGAGCTCGTCGGTGCGCGAGTCGAGCGACGAACGGTTGGCGGACGCGACGATCCGCTCCTTCCACTGTGCCGGCGTCTCGTTCGGGTACGCGGCCGCGATCAGCGCCGCGACGCCGCTGACATACGCGGTGGCGAAGCTGGAGGCGGCCGCGTCGTTGGCGTACACGCAATCCATCGCCCCCGGCGCCGTCGTCGCCACGCTCTGCCCGGGCGCCGCGACGTCGACCTGCGCGCCGTGGATGGAATCGTCGGTGGCGGCGAGCGTGGTGTCGACGGCCGTCACGCCGACGACGCCCTCGTAGATCGCCGGATACCGCACGCTGTCGGCGGTATTGGACGCCGTCTGCCGGTTGCCGGCGCTGGCGACGATCAGCGCCCCGTGCTGCGTCGCGTACGACACGGCTTCCTGCATCGCAATCGATTCGGTGTCGTCGCCCATCGAAATGTTGATGACCTTCGCGCCCCGGTCGACGGCGTATTTGGTCGCCGCCGCAATGTCCTGCATCGTCGGTCCGCCGGTTTCCTTCCCGTCAGACGATGAGATCGACGCGTACACGCGCACCGGAAGGATCGTCGCTTCCGGCGCGACGCCGACGACCGACGAGCCGTCCACCGGCCGCGCCGCGATGATGCCGGCGACGGCGGTGCCGTGCTTGTATTCGTCGACGGTCCCGTCCGACTTGTCGCCATCGACGTACGTCTTGCCGGACACGACGGCGCCGGCAAGATGCTCGTTGGCGGTATCGACGCCGGAATCGATGACGGCGACCGTTACGCCCGCGCCGGTCGCCGTTTCGTGCAGCGAATCAAGATCGAACAGCGCGCTCGTCCACGGCTGAGTCGTCTCCTTGTGCATGTCCCCGACCTGGCACGCTTCCGTAGCGTCCCCGTCCACCGAAGCGTCCACCGCCGCCGAAGAGGAGGAAGATTTCCCCGCCGAATCTGAAGAAGATTCCGAAGAGGAGGAAGAAGATTCAGAAGAGGAAGAAGAAACCGAAGCGGCGGCGGCGACCGACGACGCCGCGGAAGGCGCCGCGCCGGCTGCGGCGACGCTCAGTTCGACGCCGGAGGGGAAGATGTCGATCCACGCCCGCGGAATGCTGTCGACGTCGCCGGAACCGTAGCCGAGCCGCGCGAGCACCTCGTCGCCGGCGTCGGGAATCGGGTACGCGGTGCCGGTCGAGTCGATGGCGAACACGGCGCCCTGCGTCGTGTCGCCCCCGGTCGCCGCCCGCACAAGCGCCCCCTGCCCTCCGCTGACGGCAGTGGTAACGTCCAGCGTCCCTCCGTCCCCAGAGGAACCCGACCCGCTCGAGGAACTAGAATCTTGGGTCCGGTTCCCCGACACGCCGCTCCCAGAGGAACCCGACCCACTCAAGGAACCAGAATCCTGGCTCGAGTTCCCCGACACGCCGCTCCCGGAGGAACCCGACCCGCTCGACGAACCAGAATCCTGGCTCGAGTTCCCCGACACGCCGTTTCCAGAGGAACCGGAACCATTGGAGGAACCGGAACCAGAGCCAGAGGAACCGGACCCGGGGGAACCGGACCCAGAGGAACCCGACGAAGCAAGCATCACGCTATCCGCCGGCTTGACCCCGTCCGCCGCCTGCATCGGCAGCACGGCGCACGGCTGCGCGCCGCCGTCGATCGTCTCGAGCGTCCCCGACGGCCAGCCCTGCGGCACGAGCGGCGCCTTCGCGTTCGTGAACCCCTGCATCGCGGCGACGTCGACGAGCTGCGGCGTCGTCTGCGCGGCCGTGCGCCCGACCGCGTACAGCGAGTATTCGAAGTCGCTGACGGCGGCGACGGTACCGGCGGACGTGACGACGTACTTCGCCGCGCTGTTCTCCTTCGCCGCGATGACGTCGCCAATGTGCAGCGACGTTCCGGCGACGGCCTTGCCTTCCCCGTCCAGCGAGATCCTGGCGATGTCGCCGCCGTTGGCGAACAGGTTCAGCCACTGCACCGGCACCGGATGGTCGCCGCTCTGCGCGAGCCCGAACGCGCGCAGGAACGCGTCGCGTTCGTTGGCGTCGCCCGGCAGCGCGTACCGCTTGCCGCCGTTGACCAGGTAGTATGCGTCCCCGTTGTGCACGACCGCTCCGGTACCGCTCGAAGCAATGCCGGCCGGCTTGGCGGCGGCGATCGAGTTGGCCAGCGTCGCCTCCCCCGCGCAGCTGGACATGTATCCGGACACGAGGTTCTCGCTGGTGGCCAGCGAATCCGGCGCGCCGAGAATCCCGATCGTCGAGCCGATCGGGATGCCGGCGAGCTGGTCGTCGGACACGCTGATGACCTCGAAATCCTCGGACGGTATCGCCAGCCGCGCGCTGACGGCGTTGATGACCGGGTGCAGCGTGCCGTTTTCGCTCACGTACCGCGCGGCCGACGACTTGGCGACGATGAGCTTGTTGTTGTCCCAGTCGTCGGGCAGCGACGGCTTGAGCACGCCGTAGAACACGCTGACGATGACGATGACGACGGTCAGCGCGATGCCGACCGCCACCGGCATCTTGTTGTTCTTCGGCTCGAGCTCGACGTCGTCGGGAATGCCGCTCGCGAACGCGGTGAGCAGCCGGCGCCGCGAGTAGCGTTCCGCTTCGGCAAGGTCCTTTTTATTAGCCAAGATTCTCTCCTGTTGCGAACGTTCGTCAGATTCCGTTCATCGGGTTTCGTTCATCGGATTTCGTTCATCGGATTTCGTTCATCGGATTTCGTTCATCGGGTTGCGCTCACCGGGTTTCGGCGGCGTGGGCGAGCTGCGCGTTGAACAGCCCGCGGTCGCGGGTAACGACCTGCACGCGGCCGGGCTTGGCCTGCTTCGCCTTCACCTTGCCGATCAGCTGGCCTTCGTTGGGGTCGCCGGACAGCAGCAGCCCCGGCATCGACAGGTCCTGCATCGCCGAGAGGACGGGGTCGAACAGCGCACGGCTGGCGCCGCCGGTGCGCCGGGCGACGATGACGTGCAGCCCGACGTCGCCGGCCTGCGCGAGGAACGGCACGAGCGGCGCCAGCGCATTGCCGCTCTTCGTGGCGACGAGGTCGTAGTCGTCGACGAGCACGTATACTTCCGGTCCCTTCCACCACGAACGCTCGCGCAGCTGTTCGGCGGTGACGTCGGGGCCGGGGAGCCTCGTTTTGAGCACGTTCGCGAGCCCTTCGAACTCGTCGCGCGCCATCGCTTCGCTGGTGATGTACGAAGCGAGGTAGCGTTGCGGAATCTGCCCGAGATTCGCGCGCCGCAGATCCGCGGCGAGGATCATCGCGCCGCCGTCGGGATAGCTGCGTTCGATTTCGCGGATCATCAGCCGGATGAACGACGACTTGCCGGACTGCGCCTCGCCGAAGATGTACATGTGCGGTTCCACGTTGAAGTCGTGGACGAGCGGCGTGAGCGTTTCCTCGTCGAGGCCGAGGGCGAGCTGGCCGGCCCTGGCTGCCGCGCCCGACTTGGCGAGCGAGGCGGCGAAGGCGCCGTATTCCAGTTCGGAGGGCAGCAGCCGCAGCTTCGGCGTGGCGCCGCCGTGCCAGGCTGCGTTGATCTGCTGGACCATCGCGGCGGTGCCTTCGCTCAAGGTCGTTGCGTCGTCGCTGCCGTCGATGCGCGGCGCGGCGACCATGAAGTGCAGCCCTTCAGGCAGCATGCCGCGGCCGGGGATCGACGGCACGGCGGCGGCCTTCTTGCCGGGGATCTTCGAGTCGCCCACGTCGGCCAGGCGCAGCTCGAGCTTCGTGGCGATCAGGTCGGCGATCTGCCCGCGCAGCTCCATCCAGCGGTTCATCGACACGACGAAGTGGACGCCGTAGGCCAGGCCGCGCGCGACGATCTGCTGGACGCGCGGCTCCATGTCCTCGTATTCGCTGCGCATCGTGCCCCAGCCGTCGACGATGAGGAACACGTCGCCGTAGCCGTCGTCGGCCTTGCCGGCCGCGCGCAGCTTGCGGTAGGTGTCCATCGAGTCGATGCCGTGGTCGACGAAGAAGCGTTCGCGGGCGGACAGGATGTTCTCGATTTCGGCGATCGTGCGCCGGATCTTCTCCTCGTCGCGCCGCATCGCCAGGCCGGCGACGTGGCTGAGCGAGGCGAGGCTGGCGAACGTGCCGCCGCCGAAGTCGAGGATGTAGCACTGGGCTTCGCGCGGATCGTGCGTCAGCGCGATCGACGACACGATCGTGCGCAGGAACGTGCTCTTGCCGCTCAGCGGCGCGCCGCAGATCGCGACGTGGCCGGCGGTCGTGGCCATGTCGAGCACGAGCGTTTCGCGGCGCTGTTCGAGCGGCTTGTCGATGATGCCGACCGGGATCTTGAACCCGGCGTCGTGCCAGCGGGCCGACACGAGTCCGTGCGCGTCGCCTGCCGCCAGGTCGGGCAGGAAGTCGTTGAGCGGGTTCGGCTTGGTGAGCGGGTCGAGCCAGATCTTGTGCGCGGGCGCGAAGCCGGTGGCGCGCATCTGGTCGACGGCGACGCTGAACGTCGTTTCGCGGCTGCCTTCGAGCGCGCCGGACACGTACGAGGCGCGGAACCGGTTCATCGTGCCGTCGGGGGTCTTCAGGTACCCGATGCCCGGCAGGTTCGGCAGCGTGAACGCGTCCTTCGTGCCCAGCACGGCCATCGATTCGTCGCCGGTGAACGTCTTGAGGCCCACGCGGTACGACAGGTGCGAGTCGAGGCCGCGCAGCTTACCCTGTTCGAGGCGCTGGGATGCCATCAGCAGATAGATTTCCAGCGAGCGGCCGACGCGGCCGATCTGCACGAACGATTCGATGATGTCAGGGTGCTCGGAGAGCAGTTCGGAGAACTCGTCGACGACGATGAACAGCGCCGGCAAGGGCTTCAAGTCGCTGCGGCCGCCGTTGAGCCGCGCGTCCTCGTAGTCGGCGACCTTCGCGAAGTTGCCGGCCTGGCGCAGCAGCTCCTGGCGCCGCGTGATCTCGCCCTGCAGCGCGTCGGCCATGCGGTCGACGAGCGAGGCTTCGCGCCCCAGGTTGGTGATGATCGACGAAATGTGCGGCATGCCTTCCATGCCGGCGAACGTCGCGCCGCCCTTGAAGTCGATGAGCACGAAGTTGAGCTGTTCGGGGCTGTGGGTGAGGGCGAGCGAGAGCACGAGCGTGCGCAGCACTTCGGACTTGCCGGAGCCGGTGGCGCCGACGAGCACGCCGTGCGGGCCCATGCCGTGCTGCTCCATGGCCTTGATGTCGATGACGGCGACGGACTTGTCGTCGTACAGGCCGATCGGCACGCGCAGGCGCTGCTTGCCTTCGCGCCGCGCCCAGTTCTTCGTAAAGTCGATGTGCCGGATGTCGTCGATGCCGAGCAGGTCGGGCAGCTTCGAGGAGATGCGCTCTTCCCCGGTGCCTTCCTGCACGGCTTCCTCGTCGCGCGCCTGCCAGGCGAGCGCCAGCCGTTCCGCCACGCTCAGCGCCCCGCACGACGGCATCATGTCGGGCAGCAGCTTCACCGGCTTGTGTCCCTTTTCAATGAGGTCGATGGTCTCGACGTCGGTATCGCGCGTGGCGTTGAGCCCTTCGGTGGCGACGGTGCTGTCGAACAGCACGCGCAGCACATGCGCCTCGTCGAGGTCGCCCCAGTATTCCGGCGCGTCGATCAGCGTGACGCCTTCGGTGCCGTATTCGGGGAAGAACGTCGCGTTCTGCTCGAGCATGGCGCGCTCGTAGCCGTCGTTGACGATGAGGAAGTGCGGCGCGCCGGCGCCTTTGGAACCGGAGAAGCGGGCGCGGGAGCCCAGTTCGCGGCTCAGCGTCGCCTGCGCTTCCTTGACGCTGGTGAACAGCATGACGTCTTCGGGGGCGGCCGCCAGCTGCCGTTCCTTGCCGAGGGCGTCGGCGGTCAGCGCATGCGGCAGCGCGGCCAGCCACTGCCACTCCCCTACCGACGCCGACGTGGTGAGCACGGCGATGCGCAGGTGTTCCGGAGAGTGCCACAGCGCGGCCTGGCACAGCATGGCGTTGAGCAGCTCATGCTTGCGTTTGCGCGCGCCCATGATCTCCACGCGCTTGTAGTCGGTCAGCCGCGCCGAGTAGGGAATGCCGGAGATGCGCTGGTGCGCCATCATGAAACGGTGCGCGGCCGACGCGCATACCGGGTCGAGGGCGTCGACCGGCGGCATGTCGGGAGCCTTGAGTTTCAGGCTCAGGTCTTCGTCGCGGGTACCGAGACGCACGGCGAGGAAGTCGTCGTCGGAAGGCTTGCGTTCCCAGCGCCGGGCCGGTTCCGCGGCCAGACACAGCAGCGTATCGGGCGCGGGCGCCGTGAACAGCGCCGCGTTGCGTTGGCGAGCGCCGGCTGCGCGCACGGTTTTGCGGGTCTTCGTCAGATAGGCGAGGTATTCGCGCCGCGATGAATTAAGATTCGCCATGCGCTGCGAACGCTGCCGGATGCCGTTGACGGCGACGAAGCCGAGCGACGACACGAGGAACATGCCGCCGGTGAGCAGCCCGGTAATGCCGGAGTTGCTCAGCAGCGTCATGACGATCGCGCTGCCGGAGCCGAGCAGCGGCACCAGCGACGTGAGCAGCGAGCTGATGCCGTCGCTGGATTCCAGCTCCGGCGGCGCCTGCAGCGTCACCTCGCCATAGTCCGTTTTCGGCGGCTTCATGCGCGTTTCATTGATTTGGGCTTCCGGCGCCGCTTTCCTGGCACCGGCACCGGTTTTGCCCCTCAAAGGCGCAAATCCCACAGCAAAAATCCTTCCTATCTCACTCCCGCTGGCGGGAGTCAAAAACCGCGAAGCGGTTTTTGGTGGGTGGTCATCCCCGCTGGCGGGGATCGGAGAGCGGCGAAGCCGCGATCCGAGGGGTGGTCAAGCCCCTGCGCAGCAGGGGCTCACCTCACCTCCTGAACCACCTCTTCTTCTTCGCCGCCTTCTCCGCAACGACTTCCTCTTCCTCCGGCTCGACGACATGCCCGGCCATCATGCCCAGCGGCTTGCCCTCATACGGATCGAACGGCTCCACCTCCGGAGCCACGTACCCCATCCGGTACTTTTTCTTCTTCTCGTCCTTCGAGCCGCCCTGGCCGCCACGCGTCATCATCGGCGACGTCGAAGACGACGAGGACTTGCCCGACGCCGAGGACGTCGCCTTGCCAGCGCCCGCGGCCATGCCCTGCGCGCCCTTGATCGAGCTCGCCGGCGTCACGGTACCCGCCACGCCCGGATTCGCATAATACGACCCGGCCGCATACCCCGACACGCCAGCCGCCGACCCGGCCGCGCCCGAAGCCGCCGCGCCCGACAAGCCAGACGCCGACAGCCCCGAAGCGGAAAGACCCGAACCCGAACCGAACGCGCCCGACGCCTTCGCGGCCATGCCGCCAGCCAACGCCGACGAACCCAAAGCGCCCACGCCGCCAGCCACCGAATAGCCGCCGCTCATCGCCGAATCCACGCTCGCCGTATCATTGCGCCGCGGCTCCCAGCGACCGGTCTGCGGGTTGAACCAATACCCCGACGTCGAGCTGTCATCGCCCGCAGCCGTCGAAGCGCCAGCCGCATACGAACCCGAACCATACGACCCAGACCCATACGAACCAGATCCATACGAACCCGAACCGGCATACGACCCAGAACCCGCATACGATCCCGACGCGCCCGCATACGAACCGGAAGCATACGATCCAGCGCCCGAAGCCGCTCGCGTCGAAGAAGCCCCAGACGCAGACGAAGACGCCGACTGCCCAGCGGATCCCGAGACAGCCGCCCCCTTCGAGGAGGTCGACTTCAAGGCCGCAGCTCCTGTCACGGCGGCAGCCCCGGCAAGCCCGGCACCCGTCCAAGCACCGCTACCCGAATCAATCCATGAATCGCTCTGCCGTGTCGGCGTCTCGCTGCTATCCGAGGGATCGGTCGGCCCTTGCGGCTCCGTTGGCCCATCGGTAATGGCAATGGTCGGCACCTCAACCAACTCAATGGGTTTCTGATCCGTAGGAAGAGTTCTCACCAAGTTGTCAGTGATGTTTTTATAGGCTTCTCGCGCCGCTTCTTCACGTTTTGCCTTCAACTGGCCATTAATCATGTCGACGGCATCCTGCCCTTGTACCCCGCTAATCAAGCCCAAGGCCGGAACTAAGACGTTCACAGCCGTCACTGCACCAGAAATCAATGCCGACGTCGTTCCATCTAGATGATCACCAGGAAGCTCAATGCTCTTGGCTCGCGCTATAGCGCCATTGTATTGATCGACAATCTTCTCCGCCGGTTTTATTGTCTCCCGATAAAATACATCCGGATTGAACTGATTCGTAATTTTTTCCATCAGCGCCGAAACTTGATCTGCTGTTTCACCGCTAAAATTATCTGACCGCACGCAGGTAGATTTAACTGCCTGAATATTCTCAGTATATTCAGACAGCATCTCCTTAAGCGCCTTAATCTGAACGCTAATATCCCATGGTTCTGTGGTGGCGATTTCAGTCAGTTGTTCTTCTGCACTGACAGTCTTCATGATTTCTCCTTTTCAGTCGTTTTTGTTTTCCCGTATCTATCGCGGCAACGGTCTGCGAGCCTCGGATGCAATACGTGAACGGCGCCGTTTGCTAACGCATATGACGATTACAGTCACTAGCCCCGCAATCAATCCGGCGCACACGATTCCCAATGCAATCCATATACGCAAAGGCAAGCCCTGCGACCGGATATCGTTTATCCAAGTTGAAGAGGTTGTCTGGGAGGTTTTATCTGCAGTGGCAGTAGCGGAATACTGCATGCAATTCTCGCCACCGTCAGCTTGGCACTGCTCGACTTTCTTCCATGCATTCACCTGACGCTGATACTCTTCACCAATTAGATACGCAGATGGGCTTACTAATATCGAGTCGCCGCCGAAATTATCGATTTCCTTGTTTTGGTAGGCCTGCAGCGAGTCATCCTTCTGATACATGCCTTTCGTCTCCTCGTGCTTCTCAGAACGAAGGACCTGCTGCTCAAGAATGGGATTGATATCGGGATACTGCGTCGGATCGACCGACAGCAGTTTCGTCAAATCAACTTCCCCAAATCCGCGGTAATGGGTCTCATCCAGCACGGCTTCGCCGGTATCGTTATCCTTCGTGTTGCGCACCAAGGACTGCAGAATCTGATTGCCGGTCGCATTCGGCCACTTCTGGCACGCCAAAGCGAGATAACCCGAAAGGATAGCCGTCGCCGTACTGGTGCCACCTGAACCCACGGCATTAAAAGTTGCATCCGTTGCAGAATTGCTGTTATCCAGCACCTCATCGCCTGGGGAAAGAATAACTACATTACCGTCATCAACATTAGATACCGCAGCTATTTCCCCACTTGAATTCACTTCATTGACGGTAACGACACCTGGAAAATAATTGTTGGAGAAAGGGTTTCCAACCAAATCAAGGCTTCCACGAGTAGTATCATTTGCCCTGCCAGAAACCATTATGATTCCATGACGTAAGGCATCGACAAAATCTTTTACATCTGAATCTGATATTGCAGAGTTATAAGACATGTTAATTATCTTTGGCTGCGACGCTATAATAGCGCCATAGTCAATATCATATTCCGTATCCGGAGCACCGTCTACATAGCAATATTCAGTAAGCCCAACAGATATTTCGCTTAGACTTGAGGGCCAAGATGCATAATGGTCGACAGATGCCTGAGGAGCGACTCCAGCAATTCCTCGATTGCCGTCGTATCCCTCTCCATTCCCCACTATATATGCTGCCATCATCGTGCCATGCGTTATTACCGTTCCCTGCCCCTCATCGTCAAGGTTCTCCCCTGCTTTTGCCGTCACTTTAGAGGGCCCCATCAACAACTGGCCAGATTTTGAATAGCAATTCTCATCGGTTCCGGCTGATTTATTCAGGTGGAACCGGTCGCCCGACAAATGGTAGCTGATATCAGCATCAGCGAGAGCTGGATAATCGGATATCACTTGGTTATCGATGACGGCAACCTTCACATCCTGACCAGTAACGCCATCAGCCCATGCGTCGCGCACGCCCATATCATCGATGTACCAGTCAGAGCACTGCTCAACCTGCGCCTGAGTGGTCAACGCACCGTTATGACAAAGCTTTAATCCGTCATCGGCTTGCGCAACTGCCGGCAGCGATGCACAGAACAATGCAACTGCTCCGATAACCGCCGATACCCATACCGGAAAAGAGAATTTCTTCTTCATTCTTTTTTCTCCGCAACCCTATGCGTTCTCTACCTCAATATCGAGATTATTGATGACTTCCATGCTGCTCTCTTCTATCTTCTGGAATTCGGAGACGATGCTTTTCAGAAGATCCGACATCTGCTGATTTTGCGTATTCAGGTTCCTCGCGGTCTCAAGGAACGCGGAATCCAGCGATTTCAGCATGTTTTCCACAGGCTGCCCGAAGGAGCCGACGTCGCTGCGCGGATTGATGCGGGCGCGCTTGACTCGCTGCGCTACAACGATGCCGTCCTGCGAGAGCTTCGATGCGGCTTGCTGGAGGGCATCCGGGTTGACGGTGATGGTGGTTGCCATGAGGGATTCCTTTCTTCCTGGTCTTGATTGGTTAATCTCTTACGAAATGAGGTTAATGAACACCTTGCAGGCGATGTCGCCCAGCTGCAGGCTGCTGTTGGGAGGCATCAGCGTCGGAGCGGCCATCGGCTGCAGCTCGGTGACGTTGCCGTCTGGAGCGGCGATGCGCGTGCCGTTCGTACTGCCGATGTCCTGCACCGTTATCGCGTCGCTGCGCAGCATCAGCAGCGCATGGTTGCGCGACACGGTTCCGGTAGTGTCCGGCACAGCCACGGCGATGTCGTGCGCGTCCTTCGGAGACGGCGCACGGCCCAATGCGATCCTCGCCGGCACCGGCACCTGCCGCTGTGAACCGTCAGCAAATACCAGCACGCCGGCATATTGCGGTCGTCTCGGAGGCACAGGTGGCAACGGAACCGGCGGATTGGCTTGCGGTTGCTGGGCAGGCGGAGCAGATGGCGGCGTCGGCGTAGCTGCATGCCGCTTGCGCTTCGGCTTCTGCTGCAGTTCCTGCGGATGCTGTAATGCCGGCTGACCTTGCGGCACTGCCTGGGCTAACGGCGCTGCTTGCGGCTGCTGGGGCACCTGAGTGGATGGGAAGGCCTGCAAGCGTGATTCCGGCACGGACACCGTTTCCGGCTGCGGTTGGTGGACCGCTTCCGAATTCATGACCGGTGCGAGGTTCGGCTCCAATGTCGGCGTTGGTTCCGAAGCAGCCATCGATTCTGGCACCATTTCCGGAACAGCCTCCACTGCTGCCTGCGTGTCACGGATGCTGATTTCGGCGAGTTTGGCTGCCCGGTCGGCCCAGCCTTGCTTCAGCGGGTTGCGCGCGAACAATGGCGAGCACGCCACGGCTACGACGCCGATGAACGCTACGCATACGGAAGCAAGAATGACGAGGTATTTCACGGCGATGCGTCGCATGCCTGCAGGTAACACGCCGCTTTGGAACATCGTCTGGCTTTCGGCGCGCACAGTGCGCAGCCCCAGGGCCAGCAAACCAGGGGTAACGCCCATCGAGCCTTCGATAACGGCCATCATCACCACCGTTTGGAATGCGCCGATGCCCGCTGCGGCCAAGGATGACGACACGCCGACGATGATGCCGAATACGGCCGCCACCACCGCCATGTCGATGCAGAAAGCGCCCACCTGGCGTTCCGCGCTTGCAGGAGTAAACCGCGTCGTCACATCATCCCCCTTATCACCGAGAATGCGCCTCCGGCGAGCAATGCAGCCGGAGGGATGAGGAACAGGCTGAGCGTCGTGCAGGTGTCGCCCAGCCGGGAGAGAAACAGCGAATGCGTGCCGGATTGCAGCGGAAACGATACCGCCACCATCACGATTCCAGCCACTACCGCCGCCAACGCCAGCGCAGGCAGCCAGCTGGACGGCAATGCCGCCACGGTGAACGCGAACGTCAGCGCGCCGCCCACCCGGTAGGCCATGCGCAGTGCGGGATGACCGGATTGCCGCGGCTTGAGCAGCAAGAACAGCGTCAACGCCACACCCAGCACCAGCACCGCCACGTTCTGCCACCACCCGGTGGAGGCAAGTGCCAGCTGGGAGAACGGTACAATCGGCGTGTCGAGCAGCATCACGCCGTATGCGATCACAATCAAACCCAGCGCAATCATCGTGCCCCAGCAGTAGGCCACATGAAAACCAGCCATTTCGCCGGTCGTGTCCGAGCCCTTCAGCGGACGCGACGCCGGAGGAATGGCTCCGCGCACCGTCGAGCGCCGGCTCGACACCTTGCCCCACTCGATGAGGTACTGATCGGGAACGTGCACGACGAGATTGGGCATAATCTGCAATGCGCATGCTGCCAACAGCACCACCAGCGTGCACAGCATCGGCGTGGGCCAGTCCAGCAGGATGCAAATGCCGGAAATCAGCGATAAGGGCAGGCTTGCGCACAGCACCGCGCATGCCGAAGCTTGGCTCTGCGCCCCTTTCGCCATCACCATAGCAACCGCTGCATACAACGCCGTCAGCCCGGCACCCGTGAACCACGCCGCAGCGATGGTCCGGGTACCGGGCATAAGAAACGCCAGCAGCACGCCGCAATAGGCGGCTACCACGGCGCCGGCAGCAAACGCTGGAAGAGCCCGTCGATTCACTTCAGGAACTCCGCTTCCTGTTCGCGAAGCGCCTCAATCGTTTCATGCAGTTCATCGACCGCTTCGGCTGCCTCATTGTCAGGGTCCTGCGCCATGGAGCGCTTGAACTTCATGACGTTCTCCGCCAGAGTCTGGCGCACTTCCCGCGCTTCCGGCGACTTGTCGATGCCGCCGAAGATGTCGTTTTCGCAGGTCTGCTTCATGTCGATGCGCTGCTGCAGCACCTGCCATGCATGGCCCAGTTCTCCAGACCGCCGTTTGGTGGCCTGTTCTTCGTTGACCTTGGCCAGCGCGCGCTGTGCCTGGGCCTTGGCCTGCGCCATGTCCTCGCGGTCGGACTCGAGCTGCAGCCGCAGCTCCTCCATGCTCGCCATAAAGGCGTCATATCCCATGCTCATGGTGTTCCCTCTCTAATAATGAATCGCTTTTTCAATCGTCAGTATGCCCCATACGGCTCAGCGACCTCCGGCAGTCGGGCCCAGATGGTCGGCCGGAGTCTCCGTCTCCTCATCGCCGCCAAAGACTGAGGTAAGGCCATCCCATAGACCCTCTGCAGCTGACGTGGCGCCTTCCTTCAGGCCTTCGAAGGTCGCTTGGGCTCCTTCGCCAATACCCTTAAATACCGCGCCGGCCGTCTCCCCCACAATCTTCACGCCTTCGCCGAGTGCTTCACCGGATGCAGAGGCGATATTTTCTACCGTATCTGTCCAGCTGCCTGAACCGGAGGAATTGGAATCCGAAGAAGCGTCAGACTTCGATTGCGACGACGAACTGTGCCGCCAGTCGCCGCTCATCGGCCGGTGGTGCCCGGTTGACTCCGAAGTAGAGGACGACGACGAAGAGGACGACGTGCTGGACGACGAGGAATTGAAGTCGGAGGCGAGCGAATCGGCGCTGCTGGCGAGGCTGCTCATTACCGCAGTGCTGGAGCTGAAATTGCTCATTGCCTGCATCAGGTTGGACAGGTACTGCGCCACTTCGGCGATGTACTTCCCGGCCGTCGCCACGGCTCCCGTCAGCGCTACCGCACCACCAGGGGCGGTGACCGGATTCGACATCAATTCCACCGCTACCTTCAGCCACGAAATCGCCGCGTCAATGCCGTCGCAGATGGTGTCGAACGTGCTCTTGGCGTTATCGGCGAGCGCCGTCAGCGCCGTGTTCATCTGGCTGCACGGGGTCGGCGCCTGGCCGATCAGCGAGGAAAGCTGGCCCATGCGGTTGGAGTACTGGTTGGCGGCTTCGCCGGACCACGCCGATTCGGACACGTTGGACGCCTTCGAGAACGCGTCGCCGATCGTTGCCATCGACTCGCCCAGGGCCTGCCACTGCGCCGCGGCCTTGGTCATGCCGTCCCAGTCGCCGGCGAACGGCTTCTCAAGGTATTCCTCGACCGGATTGACGCCGAGCAGCTGCTCGCCGATGGCTCCGACGATGCCGAAGGACGCCTTGACCAGGCTGATGCCGCTTTCGAAGGCGGATGTCAGGTTCTTGAGGCCGCTGACGCTGTCCAGCTTGTCCAGCGTGTCCACCGCTTCGATGATGTCCTTGATGTCGTCGACGATTTCGCTGCCGTTCTTCAAGGTGGTGCTTATTGACGGAGAAGTCACCCCAGGCTCCTTTCGCTCGTGGCCGTGTACGACACGCCGTTGATGCTGTCCTCTTCAGGGAATTCAAGCGGTTCAGCATCCGCGTACAGCGCCTGCAGTTCGTCGGCGCTGCGCCCCAGCGGATCGCTGGCGGCGAGCTGCTCCCACACTTCCTGCTGCGCCTGCTCGCGGATGGCCTCATAGCGCGCTTCGGCGTCGCTGACGCGCATCGCCACGTCGCCCTGGCCGTCGTTGTCGAGGTCGACCCCGATCAGCGTGCCGTTGTCGTCGTCCTGCAGCGACACGGCCGCCGTATCTCCATCCTGCAGGCGGAAGGCGGCATCGATGTTGCCATCGCCGTCGCCGTCGACATACACGACGCCGTCACGGGATGCCGAGCCGGCCGACGCGGCGCCCAGCTCCTGCTGCAGCCCGTCGATACCGTCGTCCGCACCGCCATCATCCGGCGCGTTGCCGTCGGTTTCAACGTTGCCGGACATGCCGTCGCCATCGGTGGAGGAATCATCCAGCAGCACGCTCTGGGCACCGTCAGCTCCATCGCCGTCATCGCCAGCGCCCGGCAGCCCATCGCCATCATCCGGCGCGTCGCCGCTGCCGTTGCCGCTAGCGGCCGTGGCTTCCTGCGCCAGCTCGTCCGCCGACTTCAGGTTGATGCCGGCCGCCGCTTCCTGCGCGACCTGCGCGGTATCGTACAGCTCTTCCTGCGAATCGTCGCTGGACGAGCCATCGGACGAATCGCCGGACGACGTGCCGGAAGAGATTTCGGAGGATCCGCCTGTGGCGCTGCCGGAACCGCCGCCATAGGAGCCTCCACCGTAAGAGCCACCGGACGAACCGCCCGAAGACCCGCCATACGAACCGCCTCCGGCTCCGCCGCCATAGGAGCCTCCGGAGCTGCCCGCGCCTCCGGTCGAGCCGCTGCCGCCGCTGCCCTGGCTCTTGAGCAGCGTTTCGATTTCCTCGAGCTTGCTGAGTATCTGCTCCAGCTGCGTCTGGTTGGTGGTTTCGGTATGCTCGTAGTCCTCCGCGCAGCCCTTGAGGGCATCCGCGATATGCTGCACCGCCGACGACACGTCGGTCAGGAACCGCTGCGTGTCGGAAATGGCCTGGTCATAGGGGGATTCGAGGTAGGACAGCAGCAGGCCGAAGGTCGAAATCGTGTCCGTCGAGAAACTGCCCGACGCGTTCGTCAGCTGGTCGGCCACCGATTCCATTTCGCCGGCGGCCTCGCCCAGCTGCACCGGGTCGGCTGTGATGATGGATGCGCTCATGTCATTCCTTGCGCGTTCGTAGGGAGAAGGTGATTTGGGGAAACAGCAGGGTTCCGGACAGGCGTACAGCCGTCCGGAACCCCAAGTTTCATGCCGCGTTCAGCGGTGCGTCAGAAACGCGCAGCGCTGCGGTTGTCGCTCTCGACATACTGCTGGCTGATCGTCGACGTCGCCGAGGAGATCTGGCTGAGGATGGTGTTCATTTCCTGCAGATCCTGCGTCCACTGCGCTTGGGCGGTGTGATAGGCCTCCTGCGCCGAGCCGTCCCAGTTGCTGATCAGGGAACGGACCTGCGAGTCAAGGTCGTCGAGCGCCTCGCTGATGCCCTGCACATCGGTGGCGATGTCGGACGCGAGATTGCTGACCATTTCAGGGCGAACGGAAAAAGTATTCATGTGCTGCTATGCTCCTTCGGTAGGTAGTGAAACTGAGTATCAGCCGAGCAGCGCCGACAGACGTGCGGTCGCCGACTGGTGCTCTTCTTCGGTTGCCTGCTGGTCTGATGCCGTTCCACGCAGGTTGTCACGCAGGTCATTCAGCACGCGGTTGAGGTTGTTCGCCTTTTCGTCCCAGCGGGTCACCAGCGTGGTGTATGATGCGGCCGCATCGCCCTGCCAGTAGCTTGACATCTCCGACAGCTTGGCGTCGACGTCCTTGATGCGGCTGTCGATCGTCGTGCGCGCTTCTTCTACCGCCTGCGCCCCGCGCTCGAGCGCGCCTTCGGTTGCGCTGATCTTCTCTGCCATGCAGAAAACTCCTTCTTCTTAGGCCGTCTACTCCTCATGCCGACGGTGGAGACGGCCTCGACTCCGCCGACAGCGATGAGCAATCACTGTAGCCGAACTTCAAAAATCGACAAAATCGGAGTTATACCCCCTAAAAATTTTGGTAAAACGTTTTAGCAAGCTCAAGAACGTTGGAACGACGCCGTTTTGCGACCTTCCAAAAATAATCCGAAGATTTCACAAAGGGCGAACATGGCGTTTTGCGCCCGAAAGATAGGATATATTGTTAATCCTCGGCTGAAAAGAGATGTACATCTCCGTTCTTCGCGTAGCGCAGGGTCTACGCTTGCGAGAAGCCAGCCGCTAGGGGTCGGCCTGTCGTGCGGCTCAAGAGTAGAGAACACCGGAAGGACCGCAATGCCGCAAGCAGCATCGCGAGCAACGACGTTCCCTGTCACCGTCGTCTACAAGGAACGCGCGGTGACCGTCAACGGCGCCTCGAACAGGGTCGAGCAGATCATTCCCGAAGTCGCCGGGCGCCTTGGCGCTTCGGATTCCTCCGTCATGCACAATGGCTACGACCTCATCGACAGCCGCGGCCGCACCCTCTCCAGCTGGAAAACGCTGCCCGAACAGGGCGTCGCGCGCGGCGGCACGCTCAAGCTTGCGCTGCGTTCCGACAACGAAGCGCTCACCGTATTCGACGACGTCGTGGAAGCCGTCGGCGTCAGCGTCAACAAGGCGTCGCGCGCCTGGACCGAAAACAACACGCTGGCAACGGCGCTCATCGTCAGCTGCGCGCTGCTGGCCACCGGCGCGCTGTGCTTCCTGACGTTCTCCCCCACCATCCTCAACGCGGCGCTGTGCTACGGCTTCGGCATCGTCATCATGTCGCTGTCGGTCGCGCTCGAGCGGCGCAACATGGCGTCGCAGGCGCTGTGGGTCGCGATGGCGTCGTGCCTGTTCGGCGGCATCGCCGGCTACCAGCTCGGCGCCGCGCTCTACCCGGCGGCCAACGCCTACGCGCAGCCGCTGCTGTTCGCGGCGCTCTCCTGCGCGCTGTTCGGCTGCGTCGGCCTCGCCTGCAGCCACGAGCAGCGCTGGAAGGCGGCCGCCCCGCTGATGCTCGGCGTGCTGCTGGCCATCGGCGCCCTGCTGACCATCGCGATGCGCGCCTACGTCGTGCGCATCTGGACGGTGTTCGGCGCCGCCGTCGCCCTCGCCGTCAACATCCTGCCGTGGGCCTGCCTGTCCGTCGCGCGCATTTCGGTGCAGTCGCCGCATGCGCAGGACGAAATCTTCGGGTTGCCGCCGACGTTCGACGCGAAGGAAACGCTGGCGAAATACCTGACCGGTTCCGATCTGCTGTTCTGCAGCCGCGTCGCCGTCTGCGTCGCGCTGCTGGTAGCGGTGCCGGCAATCTCGGCGAACGAATCGCCGCTCGGCATCGTGCTGTGCATCGTGGCGTACGCGGCGATCCTGCTGGATTCCCGCCAGATTCACTCGCTGCCGGAAATGGCGACGACCGCCGCCGGCTGCGGCGTCGGCCTTATCGCCGCGCTGGCCGTCGGCATCGCCACGCACCCCTCGCTCGCCGTTCCGATTGCCATCGGGCTGCTGCTGGCCGCGCTGGCAGCGCTGGCAGCGACGGCGTTCTCGAATCTGCATGCGCTGGCCGTTACCCGCGCCGCCGACGCCTGCGAAACCGCCTGCACCGTGCTCATTCCGGTCGTCGCCTACCTTGCGGCGACTGCGTAGTTATTCGGTAGTCACTCCTTTATATATATGTATATATATGTATATATATGTCTAAGATTCCGCACGCCTATCTGCCTAGGGTTCCGCACTGCACTCGCCGTCCCGTCGGCAGCCGTCTTGCGGCCGGCGTGAGATTATGAGACGGGTGGTGACGTACCGCGCCGGCCGCCGATACAATCGGAAGCTGCACCCGTTGACGTGTGGCGGATGAAAAGAGAAGCATGAGAACACAGACTATGGCGCCTGAACTCGATGGGTACGAGTTCGAGGAAACGCTGGATTCCGGCGCGACGGCAGTGGTCTACCGCTATCGGCAGATCGTCGCCGACCGCGACGTGGCGGTGAAGGTGAGCAAGAAGCGGCTCGAACCGGACGCGGCGGAACGCTTCCGCAAGGAAACGACGTTCATGGCGCGCCTGTCGGCGCACCCGTACATCCTGCCGGTCTACCAGGCCGGCGTCACCAGCAACGGACGCAGCTTCCTCGTCGTCGAGTACGCGCCGAACGGCAGCCTGAAGGACCGCATCGCGCAGGGCACGCTCAACGCCGACGACATGCTCGACATGGGCATCAACCTGGCCAGCGCGCTGGCCGCGGCGCACCGCGAAGGGATCGTGCACCGCGACATCAAGCCCGGCAACGTGCTCATCACCGCGCAAGGGTTGCCGGCCCTGGCCGATTTCGGCATCGCCAGCTCCGTCTACGACCATGCGCACACCGGCTTCTCGCTGGCATGGGCGCCTCCGGAAGTCGTCAACGGCGGCGCCGGCGACGAATCCGGCGACATCTATTCGCTGGCGGCCACGCTCTACGCCTCGGTCGTCGGCTCGTCGCCGTTCGAATACGGCTACCAGCCAAGCAGCACGACCGAGCTGGCCACCTGCATCGTCACGAAGCCGGTGCCGCCGATGCAGCGGCGCGACGTGCCGCCGGCCGTCGAACGGGTGCTGCGCCGGGCCATGAACCCGGACCCGTCGTGCCGGTACTATTCGGCCGTCGATTTCGCGCGGGCCATGCAGCTCGCGCAGTACGAAAGCTTCGGGCACGCCACGCCGACGACGATCGAGGGCGAGCCGCGCTATCCCGACGCCGTCGCGCGGCGCATGGGGCAGATGGGCGCCTCGGGCCTCGCCGGCTCGCGGCCCGCTGCCGGCGGCGCTTCCGGCGGCGACGGCTCGGGCCATGGCAAGGCGATCGCCATCACGACGGCCGTCGCCGTGCTCGTGCTGGCGCTGGCGTGCGTGTTCGCGTTCGTCGTCAGCCCCACGTTCCGGTCGCATTCCACGACGAGCGTCAACAAGGCCGGCGAACCGGAAAGCAGCGCCTCGAGCGCGCCGGAACTGGCCGGAACCGTCGAAACGGTGCCGTCGCCGGCGAACGTGTCCGGCACGTTCAACGACGACGGGACGGTGACGTTCACCTGGCGCAATCCGGACCCGCAGGACGGCGACAAGTTCATGTGGCGGCGCGTCTCCTCCGGCAACGACGGGGACGCGACGGCCACGTCGGCCGTCTCGACGACCGAGCAGAAGGTGTCGCTCGACGCCGGCGAAGCCACGCAGGTATGCATCAAGGTGTCGCTGGTACGCGACAGCGGCCACGCGTCCGACGAAGAGGCCATCGGATGCGCCGTCAAGTAGCGCAATGCCGGGCAGCGGCAGCAATCGCTCCGGCAAAGCCGGCAAGGTTGGCCCCAGCGAAACAGCGGCAGGCCTGAACACGAGAAGAAGGCAACGCAACAGAGGTAGGGAGCACACGAGGTGAAGAGAGCACCCGCAAAGGATTCGCTGAAACGGCTGCGGCTGCCGGCATGGTGGCCCCAGCGGCGCTGGGTCATGCCGGCCGTCGCACTGGCCGTGCTCACGTTCATCATCGTCGGCGCCTCGATGGTGCATGCCGTCACACAGCGCCACGTCCAGCTCGACGACGGATCGGTGTGGGTCACCTCGCTCAAGGACGGCAAGGCGGCGCGCTTCAACGTCAAGCTCAAGCAGGCGACGGCCACCGTCACGTCCACCTCCTCGCAGTTCGACGTCGCCCAGTATGACGACGCCGCCGTGCTCGACCAGGGGTCCGAAGCCGCCTCGATCGACCCGTCGAGCGTATCCATGGCGTCGAAGACCGCCTCGAACGCCTCCATTTCCACCATCGTCAACGGCGGCACGGCGGCGATGCTTAACGCCAAGAGCGGCAACGTGTGGACCGGCGATGCCGGCGACGTCGAATCGATCGCCCCGACGACCAGCGACCCGGCGCTTCAACTGGGCGACGGCGGCCTCGTGGCCGTCGACCATAACGGCGACGTCTACGGGTTCAAGCCGGCCGACGGCACCGTGTGGAAAATCCCGGCCGGCTCCTCGAACGCAACGCAGGTGGCGCAGCTGGGCGACGGCGGGAATCTTGAAGCGGATTCCTTCACCGTCGTCGACGGCGTGCCGGTCGTCAGCCAGAACCTGAATCTCATATGGCCCAACGGAAGCGCGGCCGTAGAGGCGACGGCCGCCGCGGCCAGCAACCCCGACGCGGCGAAGCTGACGCTGCAGTCGGCGCCGGTCGACGGCGCGCAGAGCGGCTGGGTCGCCGCCGCCTCGCAATCCGGCCTCGTCACCGTGCCGCTGGGCAGCGGCAAGCAGACCGTGCGCACGTTCGTGTCCGGCGGTTCCGGCGCCCCCGCCACCCCCGCCTCGACCGGCGGCTGCGTGTTCGGCGCATGGAGCCAGGAAGCGAACAACGAGCTGCGCGTGTGCGGCGCCGACGCCGAGCCGAGCGCGAACGCCGAGGACGATTTCCTCACGCTGGACGAGGTGAGCCCCACCTCGCAGCTCGCGTTCCGCGCCAACCACCGGCTCATCGTGCTCAACGACGTGTCCAACGGCAACATCTGGAACCCGAACGACTCGACCGACGTCATCAAGATCCAGTGGCACACCGTCGACTCGGACACGACGAGCGAAACGAGCGAAACCGACGATTCGGCGAATACCGCCCACCAGTTCGCGCAGGAATGCTCGGCGCAGTCCGGCGAAATCAAGGCGGTGGACGACTCGTTCGGCGTGCGCGCCGGCGAACGCGCCACCCTCGACGTGCTGCGCAACGACGAACAGACGGATTGCTCGGTGCTGTCCATTTCGTCGGTCGGCGCGGTGAAGGGCGCCAGCGCGACCGTCGCCGCCGCCTACGACGGGCGCTACCTGCAGTTCGACGCAAGCAGCGTGCGTTCCGGCACCGTGACGTTCTCCTATGAAATCTCGGACGGCCGCGGGCAGACGTCGTCGGCGAACGTCACCGTCGCAATCTCGGATGACGGCAACCGCGCGCCGAAGCAGACCGACATCGCCGAACAGGTGGATGTCGAACAGGGCGCTACCGTTACCGTCAACGCGCTCGGCACGTTCACCGACCCCGACGGCGACCCGCTGACGCTGACCGGCGCGACGATCGAGAACACCGACCAGGCGGTGGCGACGACGCGCGCCGACGGCAAGCTCACCGTCAATGCCGGCTCGATGACGTCCGGCACGATTCGCGTCAAGCTGTCCGTGTCCGACGGGCAGGAAACGGCCAGCGGCATGCTCTACGTCACCGTGCGCGAAGCCGGCACGCTGGCGCCGACCGTCGACGCCGCCACGAAGAAGACGGCGCCCGACACCGCCGCGACGCTCGACCTGGCCGACGTCGTGCACGGCAACTCGGCGACGCCGGTGTCGCTCACGTCCGTCGACTCCCCCACCGGCGCGACGGCGACGATGAACGCCGCCGACATGTCGATTACGCTCACCGCGGCCGACCCGGGCACCTACTACGTGCCGTACACGGTGGCGCAGGGCACGAACAGCACCACCGGGCTGGCGCGCTTCGAAGTGGCGGCCGTGTCGAAGGATTCGTCGAAGCCGGTCGCCGTCAACGACGTCGCGCTGCTGCAGGCGGACGGCACCGCCATCATCGAGCCGCTGGCCAACGACATCGACCCGCTCGGCGGCGTGCTGTCGGTCACGAAGGTCGACGCCGGCGCCGCGGGCGGCCTGAAGGCCGGCCTCGTGGCGAACAAGCGCATCTACATCACGGCGACGCAGCTGCCGAGCAAGCCGGTGACGATCACCTATACCGTCGCCAACGCGGTCGGCACGTCCACCGGGTCGATCGTGCTGCAGCCGCCGGCCGCGTCCGCCGTCACCCGCGCGCCGGAAGCCGGCAACGTCACCGCCACCGTGCGCTGCGGCGGCATCGTTTCCGTCGACGTGCTCGACCACGTCACCTATGCCGACGGCACGACGGTGTCGGTGTCCAACGATCTGGAAACCGGCGAATCGTTCGCAGGGCTCGCGTTCGTCTCCGGCGACAACGTGCGCTATCAGGCGCCGCAGGAAGCCGGCGAATACAAGGCGACGTACACCGTCACCGACAATCTCGGCAACGCGGCGTCCGGAACGATCACGTTCTCGGTGCACGAACGCGACGCCGAACACAAGGCGGCCCCAAAGCCGAAGTCGGTGGAGGCGCAGGTCGGCGCCGGGCAGGCAATCTCGATCCCGATCACGCTCACCGGCATCGATGCCGACGGCGACGACGTGCAGCTGCTGGGCCTGGGCAAAAGCGCGCCGCAGCTGGGGCGGATCGTGGAAGTCGGCGCGAACTACCTGACGTACGAAGCGTACGCCGACGCGTCCGGCACCGACGAATTCACGTACGCCGTGGAGGACTGGACCGGGCAGAAGGCGGAGGCGACGGTGAAGGTCGGCGTGTTCGCGGACGCGTCCGCAGCCGGCGTGTACGCGCGCGACGACAGCGTGACGCTGCGGCCGGGCACCGAGGCGACGGTGCCGGTGGCGCTCAACGACATCAGCGCCGACGATTCCGACCTGACCGTCGACGAAACGCTGGAAACGCAGGGGCTTGACGGCGCGAAGGTGAGCGGGAACATGGTCGAGTTCACCACGCCGGATTCCGCGGGGGTGTTCTACGTCAACTACACGGTGCGCAACGAGGCCGGCTTGAAGGATACGGCGACGCTGACCGTCACCGTCGATCCGGACGCGCCGATCGAAGCGCCGACCGCCTACGACATTCCGGTGCCGGCGTCGGCGACGATCGACCGGCGGACCGTCAACGTGGACGTGTCGTCGTACATTGCGAATCCTTCCGGCTCCCTGTCCGACCTGGAAGTGTCGGTCGACCCGTCGGCGACCGACCACGCCTCCGTCGTTTCCGGCTCTTCGCATGGGTCCGGTTCCTCTGGCAGCGGCGTGTCGGGGAACCGGGGCCAGAAATCCGGCTCCTCGAACGGGTCCGGTTCCTCTGGCAGCGGCGTGTCGGGGAACCGGGGCCAGAAATCCGGGTCTTCGGGCGGTTCCGGTTCCTCTTCCGGCGGCTCGACGACGATTGCCGTGGAGCTGACCGACGAAGCGCGCGCGGTGCCGTACACCGTGACGAATACGAAATACGGCATTTCGACGACGGCGTTCATCGAAGTGCCGGCGTACGGCGTGTTCCCGCCGACGCTGCGGCCCAAGGCGCCGGCGCTGACGGTGAACGCCGGCGAGACGATCGAAATCGACATCGCCGACTACGTGCGCGTCGGCGCCGGCAAGAGCGCCGTCATACGCGCCGACGACGGCGTTTCCGCCACGAAAGCGTCGAATTCGGATTTCATTAAGGACGATACGACGCTGAGATTCACCGCAATCTCGGATTACAGCGGCCCCGCGTCGATTACGTTCGAAGCGGCGGACGGCGAAGCCGACGACGTTTCCGGTTCCGGCGTCGCCGTCACGAAAAGCGGCGCGCGCGTCAACACGGCGTGGCTGACGCTGCAGATTACCGTCATCGGCAAGGAAGCGCCGGCGCCGACGTTCTCGTCGACTACCGTCGACGTCGTCGCCGGCGAAGCGGCGACCAGCGTCGACCTGACGGCGCTGACGCATTCGGCGGCCGGAGCCGTGCAGCAGTATTCGTACTCCGGCGGCGTCAATTCCGGCAACGTGAACGCGACGGTGAGCGCCGGCGGCACGCTGACGCTGTCTGCGTCGGAGCAGGCGAGCCCCGGAACGAGCGTGAACGTGCCGGTCACCGTGTCGTATTCGAGCGGTTCGGGCACGAAGGCGCTGGAAACCGGCATCACCGCGCGCGTCGTCGCGTCGAACCGGCCACTGGCGCGGCTGCAATCGCGCACGCTGGACATCAAGGCCGGCGAATCGCAGACGATCGACGTCACCGACGGCGCGTACAACCCGTTCCCCGACGCCCAGCTGACCGTCGTGTCGGCGCGCAGCAACAACGGCGCGCTGAGCGTTTCCGGATTCGGCACGTCGGTGACGGTCAAGGCCGGCGAGAACATCGGCGCCGCGACGTACGCGGTGACGGTGACGGTGCAGGACGCCACGCGCAGCGAATCGCGGCAGGTCAGCGCGACGCTGACGTTCAACGTCAGCGACCGGCCGGCGGCGCCGCTGCTCTCGCCGATCGCCGGGGAACCGGAAGACGGCGCCGTCAATCTCAGCTGGACGCCGGGAGCGACGAACGGCAGCCCGATCAGCGAATACCAGGTGGAGTGGGACGGCGGCTCGAAGTCGTGCGGCGCGGCGACGTCGTGCCGCATTACCGGGCTGAAGAACGGCACGACGTATACGTTCGTCGTGCGCGCGAAGAACGCGGTCGGCTGGTCGGAAGCGTCCAATAGCGTTTCCGGCATGCCCGACGTCGCGCCGAGCGCGCCGGCGGCCGTGACCGTCGCCGGCGGCTACCTGTCGGCGACGGTGAAGTGGGCTGCGCCGTCGTACGAAGGCACCGCGCCGGATTCGTACAAGATCGTGCTCTCGGGGCCGAACGGCTGGACGTCGGAACAGAGCGTGAAGGGCGGCGTAACGAGCGCGAAGTTCGATATTCCCAACGCTGTGCTGTCCGATTCCGGCGGCTTCGTCGCTACCGTTTCGGCGCACAACGCGGTCGGTTCCGGGCCGTCGACGGCGAGCGCGGCGGCGAGCGCCTGGGGCAATCCGGAAGCGCCGAGCGTCACGATTGCGCAGTCGTCGACGGATCCGCGGCTCATTACCGGCACCGTCACCGTCGGCAATACGCACGGCGCCGGGTGCGCCTCGATTACGCTCAGCCGCGGATCGGTGTCGTGTTCCGGCGGTTCGTTCAGCTTCGAGCTGGGCTCGGACGAGCTGTTCCGGGAGATTTCGGTCAGCGCCACCATGCAGGCGGCCAAGCCGGGCGTCGCGGCGGTCGTCGGCACGTCGAAGCCGATTACCGCCGGGTACACGATCGAGACTCCGTCGCTCAAGACGTCGGTGGACGGCGACCGTACCTGCGTCGTCGAATGGTCAATCGGCGGCGAGGCGGACGGCGTGCAGCTCGATTTCGGTTCGGCGAGCGGATACAAGGCCGGCAAGTCCGGCAGCGAGCGCGTGACGCTGGAACCGTGGACGAGCTGTCCGGAGGCGAGCGCGGCCGGGGTGCTCAACGGGCATACCGGCGCGAGCACGTCGTCGAAGGCCGACCATACGTATAAGGCGCCCCCTCAGGTCGATCGCTCGAGGTTCTCCGTGACGTGGGATGCCGACGACCGCGGCACCGTCGTCGTCAAGGATTCGGGCGTCGTGACCGATTCGTACCAGCAGAGCGTTACCTATACGCTCACGATTGATGGGAAAACGTATGCACAGAGCGCGTGGGCAAACAACGGCGGCAAAATCGAAATCGGTGAAAACGTTTCCGACAACGCCCGCTGGACCCTGGAGGTATCGATAGAAGACCAGAAAGCTACCCTCCCCACCCAGCGCATCTCCGGCTCCCGCGCCCCGGTGGCCACCCCCGACCCCACTCCGTCGCAAACCCCGTCCGAGTCCGCCCCCGACTCGGACTCGTCCTCGTCAAGCGATTCCTAATCCGCTGCCCACCCCCGCTGGCGGGGGTCGCTGAGAGCAAGCGAAGCGCAGCTCGAAGCGGGGGGTGGTCCCCCGCTGGAAGGTGAGAGGAGCAAGACGCCAAAAACCGCAAATCGCCCCCCCTCACCCCCGCTGGCGGGGGTCGGCAAGCCAAGCCGAAGGCGAAGGCGAACCGGGGGGTGGTCCCTCCGCTGGAACGCAAGAAACGCACCGTATATATAAAAGGAACAAAGAGAGCAAAGGAACCACTATGAATCTCAGGAAAAACAAGAAGCACGCCACCACGCAGGCGCCGCTCCCCGCGGATCCGAACGACATGACGCGCGTCGGCGCGGCGTCGCTCGAATCCAGACTAGCGAGCGTAGCCGACGGCACGATCGTTTCCCAGAACGCAATGAATCTGGGAGATGAAACGGTCGTCCCCTCGCGCCCAGCGACGGCTCCCGCGTCCCTTTCCGATGAAACCATCATCCCGACGCGTCCGACCCCGGCAACCGCTCCCCTTTCCGACGAGACGGTCGTTCCTACGCGCCCGGCATCGGCTTCCACCCCTCTGTCCGACGAAACCATCATCCCGACGCGCCCGGCGTCGGCGTCCGCCCCTCTTTCCGACGAGACGATCGTCCCCGCGAAGACCGCTTCCGTACCCAAGATTGCCGGCACCGCTTCCCTTTCCGACGAAACAGTCGTACCGCCATCCGCTTCGGTTCCTCCCTCCGCAGATGAAACGGTTGTTCCCGCGAAGTCGAAGCCGGTAGCCGTTCCGACTTCGGCACCCGTTGCCACTACGCCTTCTACAGCCGCCGGTTCCTCCGCAGCCTCCGCAGCCGCCGCGGCTCCTGCGCCGGTTGCGGAGGAACCGGCGTCGCTGGAATCCGCGCATCGCACAATCGTGCACGGCATCCGCCCCAACGGCAAGAACATCCACCGCACTTCGGCACCTCAAACCGCGACTCCGGAGGAACCGAAAGCCTCCGCCACCCCGGCTCCTTCCGCTTCGGTTCCTCAAAACGCCCCCTCAGAGGAACCGACGCCAGTCACTCCTATCGTTTCTGTGGGTTCGGTTCCTCAAAACGCCATTTCAGAGGAACCCAACCCGACTACTTCCGCTTCCCCCTCGGTTTCGGTTCCTCAAAACGGCGTTCCAGAGGAACCGAAAGCAGCTTCCATCCCGCCTGCGGCGGTTTCGGTTCCCCAGACTCCAGCGGGTTCGGTTCCCCGCGTTTCGGGCTCCCCGGCACCTGCGGGAGCAAGCGATGCGGCGATGGCGCAGTTCCGTACGGATTTCAACAAGATTCTGCGCAACGTTTCGCAAGTGGTCGTCGGCAAGGAACATTCGATCAAGCTGTGCCTGACGGCAATCGTCGCCGGCGGCCATGTGCTGCTGGAAGACAACCCGGGCACCGGCAAGACTCAGCTGGCGCGAGCGCTGGCGAATTCGATCAGCGTGCCGTTCAAGCGCATCCAGTTCACGCCGGATCTGCTGCCGAGCGACGTCGTCGGCGTGACGTTCTATGACCAGAAGAGCGGCGAGTTTTCCTTCCGCGAGGGCCCGATCTTCGCGTCCATCGTGCTCGCCGACGAAATCAACCGAGCGTCGCCGAAGACGCAGTCCGCGCTGCTCGAGGTGATGGAAGAGCAGAAGGTGACCGTCGACGGCGCAACCTACGACGTTCCGCAACCGTTTGCAGTGATTGCAACGCAGAATCCGATTGAACAGCTGGGAACGTATTCATTGCCTGAAGCGCAGATGGACCGTTTCGTCATCAAGACGGCGCTCGGCTACCCCGATCATGGCGCCAGCGTCAACATCCTGCGCGAGGCGAACATGGCCGACCGCGCTGCCGGCGCGGCGCCCGTGGCGAGCGGCGCCGACATCCTGCGCATGCGCGAGACGGCGCAGCAGGTGTTCGTCGACGACGCGATTCTCGAATACATCATGCGCATCGTCGAGGCCACGCGTCATGCCGACGCGGTCGCTGTCGGGTCGTCGATGCGCGGCGCGCTGGCGCTGACGCGCTGCGCCAAGATCTGGGCCGCCGCGGAAGGCCGCGCGTACGTCATCCCCGACGATGTCAAGGCGCTGGTTCCGGCGGTGCTTGGCCACCGCCTGACGCTGACGTCCGAGGCGACGTTCTCCGGCCAAAGCGCCGACGCCGTGCTCGAGAAGATCTTGAACGATACCGCAGCGCCGGTCATGGGAGGGACGCGATGACGCAGGCCGCAAACGTTCCAGCGGCACAGGCAGCGGCGCCGGCAATGGCACAAGCGGGCGCTCCGGCAATGGCACACGCGGCCACCCCAGGCACCTCGGCCTCACCGGCCTCGCCGGCCTCACCAGCCGACGACGTCGGCCGCAGCCGAAGCTTCCGTCGCAGCGGCAGCCGCAGCCGTGGCCGGCTTCGGCACACCAACCGCTCCTCCTCGCGGGCATCGCGCATGCTTGCCGCCGTGAAGAGAATCGTCGGCTGCGTTTCCCCGCTCGGCTGGGTGTTCCTGGCACTTGCAATCGTATGCATCGCGCTGTTCTGCTGGCGCCGTTGGGGCGAGATGCTCGCAATGGGCACCGCGTTCGCCATCATGTGCGCCTGCGCGGTCGCGATGTCGCTGGGCAACACGGCGTTCGAAGCGAAGCTGGGCGCCTCGCGCACGCGGGTGAAGGTGGACGAAAGGGTCGACGTTACCGTTACCGTAACGAATCCGAGCGCGTCGCCAACGGCTGCGGCCCGCGCCGAACTGCCGATTGCCGACCATCACGAACGGTTCGGCATCCCGATTCTCAAGCCCCACGAATCGAAAGTCACCGACGTAAGTTTCACGGCTGTTTCACGAGCGGTGCTGCATATCGGACCACTGACGGTGCGCAAAGGCGACCCGTTCGGCCTCATGCGCCGCGAGAAGCGGCTTGCCGACGAACTGACGGTGCTCGTGCATCCTGCAATCATTGCCATCCCACCGCTGCACGCCGGCTTGCCGCGCGATCTCGAGGGGCATCCGCAGTCGCAGGTCGTCGACGACGACCTCGACTTCTACGGGCTGCGTTCCTACGAGCCGGGCGACGACATCCGGCACATCCACTGGCTGAGCTCCGCCAAAAGCGGCGACCTCATGCTGCGCCAGTACCAGGAGACGCGCCGCACCGATACGTCGCTGACGCTCGATGCGCAGCCGGCCGACTACGCCAGCGCCGAAGAGTTCGAGCTCGCCGTCTCCGTCCACGCGTCCATCGGCGTGCAGTGCCTCGCCGAGAACCGCGCGCTGTTCACCGACGTCGGCTCCGTGCATCGGCACCCGAAGAACGGCCTCGAGTTCCTCGACTGGTGCTCGATGATCGAGCCCGAAACGTCCGCCGAAGCCGCGAACCTCGCGCACATGACGCTGCGCAACATCGCAAACGCGTCGCTGTACGTCATCACCGTCGGTTCGCTGATGCCGCTGGACGCCATCAAGCGCATCGCCGCCTCGATGCCGCGTTCAGCGAGCTGCATCGTGGTGCAAACGATTGCCGGGGCGACCCCCGCTTTGCAACGTTTTCCGCGCTTTATTCTTGCAACCGTTGGCAATCTTGCCGACCTCCCCGCCGCGATCGGAGCCCTGAAGTGAGTTCGTTCTTCTCCCGCCGTTCCCGCCAGGCCAACGCCGCGAACGCTGGCGTCCCCAATGCCGCAGGATACGGCGCCGGGAATTCTGCCGGAAATCCCGACGGAAACCCTGCCGACGAAACGCACATCGTCGGAGCCCCTGTCTCGCTTGACGATTTCGCGCAGCCTGCCCCCTCCCACTCCGCCGCCTCCGACGCTTTCACAGCATCCGCTTTCTCTGCCAACGCCGGTTCCTCCCCCAAGGGTGGTTCCTCTACTGGGAATTCCGGACTCCCTCTCGGAACCGCGGGTCATGAAACGTCCAGCCACGCGACATCCAGCCGTTCAATCTTCGGCCACGAAACCTCGCGCCACCATACGTTCAGCGCGACCGCAAGCCGCACCGCGACCGCAAGCCGCACCGGCAGCTGGGACACGCGCACCGGAACGTGGGAAGGCTCGACCCGTTCGGCAATCTGGATGACGGCTTCGTCCGCCGGGCCGTCGGCGCCGGCGCGTTCGCAATCCGCCGCGATGGCCGCGCTGAACGGCTGCGCCGTCGTCGTCATCCTGACGCTGCTCGCGTCGTGCGCGCTGGAACCGGTGTACGGCTCCTTCGCCCTCTTCTTCGCCGTCGCCGCCCCGGCCGCCATCCTCGGCGCGCTCATCGGCGCCGCCACGCTCATCAAGCCGCTGCAATTATGGTGGCAGATTGCGTTCGCCATCATCGCGCAATGGGTCATCGGCCCCATCATCGCGTTCAACGACACCACCATCGGCCACGTCATTCCGACGCTGCAAACGATTTCGGAAGGCTGGCGCGGCACATTCGGCTCCTTCTCCACCATCCTTGCGCTCAACCCGCCGGTCGGCACCGCCGACGGCACGCTGCTGGCGCTGTGGACGGTCGCGCTGTGGACGGCGCTGCTGACGTCGCTGTGCGTTTTCGCCGGCAAGCGCCCGCTGTCGCTCGCGTCCGCCGTGCCGCTGCTGGCCTGCTGGATCGTCTGCGGCCTGTTCGGCACGACGTCGGGCCGCTGGTACTGGATCGCCGGCGTCGCGTTCGCCATCGTGTTCCTCGTCTGGCTCGCGCAACGCTGGCAAACGCTGGAACTGTCGCGCTGGGTGAGCATCGTCATCATCCTCGCGCTGTCGATCGGCGGCGCGTTCGGCGCCAATCTGCTGTTTGCAAACGGTCGCACCGCTTTGCGCACGGAATACAACCCTCCGCTGCAATCGTTTGACAATACGAGCCCGCTGAGCACCATGCGTTCCTATATCGCGGAGCACAAGGACGATACGCTCCTCACCGTCACCGGGCTGCCCGCGGGGTCGGCGGTGCGGCTCGCCGTCATGGACCGCTTCGACGGCAACGTCTGGAATCTCGACGATACGAACGACGCCGCCGACTCCTCGCAGTACCGGCGCTACGGCACCGTCATTCCCAACAATAAGGAAGATTCGGCCGGAAACTCGCCGTTTACGGCGACGTTCACCACCCATGAAGGGCTGGAGCAGCAGTGGCTGCCGACGGCCGGCGCCGCCAGCGAAATCTCGTTCGAAGACGGCGAAAGCTCGTCGTCGCTGTACTACAACGTCGAATCCGACGCCGCGATCCTCACCAGCGGAACGTCGGACGGCCTGACCTATACCGTTTCCGGAACGCTGCCGTACGAGCCGACCGACGACCAGATCGACGAAGCGAACGCTGCAAACGTTTCCCAGCCGGAAGTCGAAAACGTCCCTTCCGTAGTGCATACGTATGCGGCCACGATTGCCGGCGCGCGCGGCAGCGACGGCGAAACGGCGCGGGTGCTTGCGCAGGCCCTCGCCGACAACGGCTGGTTCTCCCACGGCCTGGCATCCGACTATCCGTCGACGCCGGGGCACGGCAACTACCGCATTTCGCAGCTGCTCGGCGGCACCGCCATGGTCGGCGACAGCGAACAGTACGCTTCGGCGATGGCGCTGATGGCCCGCGATTGCGGTTTGCCGGCGCGCGTCGTGCTCGGGTTCCTCCCGAAGGACGATTCCGGCGCCGTTTCCGCCGACCGTACGAAGGAACAGGGCGGCACCAGCGTCGTCGAGTTCACCGGCAACGACATCGCCGCGTGGGTCGAGGTGAATCTCGACGGCTACGGCTGGGTCGCGTTCTACCCGACGCCGAAGGAGACCAAGACTCCGGACGACAACGAGAACCTCACGCCGCCGGATCCGCAGTCGCTGGTACGGCAGCCGCCGGTACCGCTCAACGATCCGCTGCGCGACGATTCGCAGGCCACCGGCCGCACGTCGGAAGCCGACGACGATATGGAAACGGTTGCAGACTCGTCGATCTGGGGTACGATCGGCCACGTCGCCGGCCTCGTTGCGCTCTGGGGGTCGCCGGTATGGCTGTTCATCGCCGTCTGCGCGGCGATTCTCGTCGTCAAGGCTTTCAGATTGCGCCGCTGGCGCACGCACGGCACTCCCCCGGAACGCTGCGCCAACGGCTGGCGCGCGGTCACGCTGCTTTCCGCGCAAAGCGGCGTTCCGGTCCGCCGAGGCGCCACCCGCCGCGAACAAGCCCAAACCATCGCCGAGTCCGCCGCCGCTGCCGGCCAGTCGGGTTCCGTCCCGGCGCAGGCTAATCCTGTAGCCGCACAGCCGTTTGCGGACGCCGTCTACGCGGCGGCGGACGCGGCGGACCGTGCGGCGTTCTCAGGAACGGCGTGTGACGAGGCAATGGCGCAGGAATACTGGCGCAATGTCGACGACGTGCGTTCCCGCATGCTCGCGGCGCAGCCCTTCTTCCAGCGTTGGCGCACCAAGCTCTCCCTGCGCCGCCACCGCTCCTAACCCGTCGCCACCACTCCTAACCCATTCCGATACGTTCCAGTCGCTCACTGCCCGTCACCGACTGGAACGTATCGCCAAATCTACCTTTCAGTCGCTAGGCTCACCCCGCCGACTGAAAAGTATCGCCAAATCTACGTTTCAGTCGCTGGCACGCATTCAGCGACTGAAACGTGCTGACGAATCCACGTTCCAGTCGCTAGGGACGCCTCACCGACTGGAACGTGGAAAAAGACGCACAAAGCACACGGATAGCGCGCCAGCGACTGGCTTGTTCCATCCCCGCTACTTTCCAGTCGCTCACGCCTCCCCAACGACTGAAAAATAGCCGACTTTTCATATTCCAGTCGCTCCCATCCCCAACGACTGGAATATATCCAATCGCATACATTCCAGTCGCGCACCACACCTCAGCGACTGAAACGTTCCGATAAACCTACGTTCCAGTCGTTGCCCATGCCTCACCGACTGAAACATACCATCTTCTCCACATTCCAGTCGTTCATGTCACCCTAACGACTGGAACATATGCGCTCTTCTACATTCCAGTCGCCCACCGTACGTCAGCGACTGAAACGTATTTAAAAATCTATTTTTCGGTCGCCAATGAGCCCCCTCCCCGCTTATCCACATTCCGCCCCGCGACACACCTGTCCATCCACATTCATTTCCCCCGATAGACGCCGCCTTCCTCTCTGCTCGACGATGGCATCATGAAGAACAATTTCGCCATCAATGATCTGCTCGATGCCGCGGAACAAAAGCAACGCTACGCATTCCCGACGTCTGAAAAAGAGCGGCGCGCGCTCGACCGCCGTCTCGGCGCAGACGAAGTGCTGCGCCCGTATCGCGGCTGCTATATCCGCGCGTCGAAAAATGGAGAACTCACCAAAAGCGATCGTGCACTTTGGCTAGCGAGAACTCTGAGCGCGAAGCATCCCACCTGGATTTTCAGCGGCTATGTCGCGGCGCTCGCCTACGGTTGCCCAGTTCAAAAAGACACGTTGAAAAATCCACTGTACGTTCTGTGCCCGAAAGTCCGCTTCCCCTCGAATATCACGGACCGGCACGTTCATCGGCATCAATTGACCATCAACGACATCCACATGCCGACTTGCGATATCGACGACCTCACGGTTGCGCCGGTACTGCGCATGGCAATGGATTGCGCCGCGCTCTACCCCTTTGCGGAATCATTGCCAATATTGGATTTCATTTTTAAAGAAAATTCCTTTGAACAATTCGAGATTGTTGACGCAGCTCAGCAAGCCGGAGTGTCGAAAATAGGTTTCGAAGTCTTCAATAAATACATCAACTCGAAAAGCGATAACGGCGGCGAATCCTTCTGCCGTGGCGTACTGCTGGAGCTCGGTTTCAAGGCACCCGTGCTGCAACATCCTTTCACCGACCCGCAGACAGGGAAAGAATACTTCACTGATTTCTCTTGGCGTTCCGAAAATAAAGAGCTAATTATAGTTGAATTCGATGGAATGGGTAAATATTTTGACGAAGAAAAAACGAAGCAACGCACGATGGAAGAGATTGTCAAAAATCAAGAGGAGCGTACGAGAGCACTCTATAGGGCCGGCGTAGGAAAAGTCTTGCGAATAAAATATACAGATTTATTTAATCGTGTGGCGCTTTATGAGGACCTCCTTTCCGCCGGCGTTCCGCTGGCCCGGGAGCCGCTTTCCGGAGTCAAAATCACCAAAGAGTCCCAAGAGGTTCTCGACGCCATCGAACGACAGAAAGGCTCGGCGCCTTCTCACGACTGAAAAATATCGCGATTGCTACATTCCAGTCGCTTACTGGACTTGCGCGACTGAAAAATTCCCATGCGTCCATTTTCCAGTCGCGTGCCACCCTTACGCATCTGAAAGATTCTCGCGCGGCTATTTTCCAGTCGCTGATGCAACGTCAGCGACTGGAAAATAGACAGCCGTCCACAGCCCAGTCAGTAAACGAGCGGTAGCGACTGGAGTATATAAGATTTTCCACATTCCAGTCACTGGGACGCCGTCACCGACTGGAAAATAGCAGAGACCGAATAAAGCACACGCCTGTCACGCATTCGACTGGAACATTCCAAAAACCATATTTTTCAGTCGCTGACAGCGCCTCAGCGACTGAAAAGTAGAGGATTTTTCCACGAATCAGTCGCTCACGGCGCCAGCGACTGATTCATGCCACCTTGTCTACATTCCAGTCGCCTATAGGCAGTCACCGACTGGAATGTATCGTGGCGGCCATATTCCAGTCATTGACACACGACCACTGACTGGAATGTATGAGATTTTTTACGTTTCAGTCGCTGAGACGCCATCAGCGACTGAAACGTATCGTCGGTTCCGCATTTCAGTCGGTGAGGAGCTATCAGCGACTGAAACGTAGTCCGTCTGGCACATTCCAGTCGTTGAGGCGCTGTCAGTGACTGGAATGTAGGGACGGACGAATAAGCCAGCGCACCGATAACAATAAGCAGGCGCACGGATAGACGAAGAAAGGGGATGGCCGTAAAGCCATCCCCTCTTGCACTAGACATGCGCTAGACACATGCCGCTAGACGTGCGCTAGACACATGCCGCTAGACGTGCGCTAGACGCATGCCGCTAGATGCGTGCTAAGCACATGCCGCTAGCCATGCGCTTGGCGCTCGAAGCGCCTTGCGCTGGGCACCATCCACATCCCGCTTGGCGTCAGATAGTGAAGTCGCCCAGGTCGATCGTGCCGTCGTCTTCGGCGCCATCGGCGCCGTCGGAACCAGCACCGTCCGTGCCGTCGGCACCCGCACCAGCAGCACCAGCACCAGCGCCAGCAGCCCCATCAGCAGACAGGTCGGCCGCGTTCAGCGCGACGCTTCCAGCCGCATCGGCCACACCAGCACCATCGGCACCAGCCACGCCGGCACCGTCGGTACCCCCGCCGAACGCCGCGCTCAGGTCCGCCCCGCTAAGGTCAGCCCCGCCGAGGTCGGCTGCGAAATCGGCGCCGAAGTCGTCCCCGAGGTCGACGTTGCCGCCGTTGTCGTCGAGGAAGTCGTCCGGGTTGAAGTCGTCGCCGAGCTTCAGGTCGCCGAAGTCGAGGTTCGAGAAGTCGACGTCGGACAGGTCGGCATCCGAGAAGTCGGTGTCCAGGTCGCCTTCTTCGGTCAGGCCGAAGTTCGGGTAGATCGTGTCGCGGATCGCCTTGTCCGGCTCGACCTGCGCGTTGCGGTAGCGCGCCAGGCCGGTGCCGGCCGGAATCAGCTTGCCGATGATGACGTTCTCCTTGAGGCCCTTGAGGTCGTCTTCCTTCTCGGAAAGCGCGGCCTCGGTGAGCACGCGGGTCGTCTCCTGGAACGAAGCGGCCGACAGCCACGAGTCGGTGGCCAGCGACGCCTTGGTGATGCCCATCAGTTCCGGACGTCCCGCCGCCGGCCGGCCGCCGTTCTTCACGGCTTCGCGGCTGGCTTCCTTGAAGCGCGCCTGGTCGACCAGCTCGCCCGGCAGCAGGTTCGTGTCGCCGGAGTCGATGACGGTGATGCGGCGCAGCATCTGGTGCACGATGACCTCGATGTGCTTGTCGTGGATGTCGACGCCCTGCGAGCGGTACACGTTGTGCACTTCCTCCACGATGTTCATCTGCGCGGCGCGCGGCCCGAGGATGCGAAGAATCTTCTTCGGGTCGACGGAGCCTTCGATCAGCTGGGTGCCGGCGGCGACGTGCTCGCCGTCCTTCACCAGCATCGGCGCGCGACGCGTCACCGGGTACGTAATCGGCTCGACGGTTTCGTCGTCCGGCGTCAGCGTCACCTGGCGGCCGCGCTCGGAATCCTCCACCTTCACGGTGCCGGCGAATTCGGCAATCGGAGCCTCACCCTTCGGCGTACGGGCTTCGAAAAGCTCGGTAACACGCGGCAGACCCTGCGTGATATCGGAAGCCGAAGCGACGCCGCCGGAGTGGAACGAACGCAGCGTCAGCTGCGTACCCGGTTCGCCGATGGACTGCGCAGCGACGATGCCGACCGCCTCGCCGACGTCGACGAGCTTGTTCGTGGCCAGCGACCAGCCGTAGCACTTCGCGCACACGCCGCGCTTGGATTCGCAGGTGAGCACCGAACGTCCCTTGACTTCCTCAACGCCGTGCGCGACGAGATCGTTGAGAACGTCCATCGACAGCGCGTCACCAGCGTGGTACAGCACCGTTTCGCCGTCGGCGGGGTCGATGACGTCAGCGGCGAGCAGTCGCGAGTACGGACCGCCGTCGGCTGCCTTGACGAGAACAAGATTCCCGTTCTCGTCGCGTTCGGCGACCTTCATCGGCAGGCCGCGCTTGGTGCCGCAGTCTTCCTCGCGCACGATGACTTCCTGGGAAACGTCGACGAGTCGGCGGGTCAGGTAGCCAGATTCAGCGGTACGCAGTGCCGTATCGGCCAGGCCCTTGCGGGCGCCGTGCTGCGAGATGAAGTATTCCAGCACGGACAGGCCGTCGCGGTAGTTCGACTTGACAGGACGCGGGATGATCTCGCCCTTCGGGTTGGCCACGAGGCCTCGCATGCCGGCGATCTGGCGGATCTGCATCCAGTTGCCTCGAGCGCCCGACTGCACCATGATGTTCACGTTGTTGTCGTCATGGAAGTTCTCGCGCATGGCGTCCGCGACCTTGTCGGTGCATTCGGTCCACAGGTTGATGAGCTCCTGGCGGCGTTCCTCTTCGGTCAGCAGGCCGAGGTCGTACTGCGTGTTGACCTTCGCGGCCTGCTCTTCGTAGCCGTGCACGATCTCCTCGCGTTCCGGCGGGGCGACGATGTCGGAGTACGCCATCGTCACGCCCGACCACGGGGCGCGCGTGAAGCCGAGGTCCTTCAGGGCGTCGAGCACCGCGGCGACCTGCTGCGTCGAGTAGCGGGTGGCGATGTCGTCGACGATCTTCGAAAGCTTGCCCTTCGGCGCCTGCTCGTTGACGAACGGGTAGTCGACCGGCAGCGTTTCGTTGAACAGGATGCGGCCCAGCGACGTGGCGAACAGCACCGAACCGTCGTGGAAGCGCTCTTCGCGCACGACGTCGGGGCTGCCCGGCTCCGGATCGACGACGGTGACTTCGCCCGGCTCCCAGTCGCGCGGCAGCACGAAGTTCTCCGGCAGGCGGATGAGCACCTTGGCCTGCATGTCGATCTCGTGCTTGTCGAGCGCCATCTGCGCCTCTTCAAGCGACGAGAACACGCGGCCCTGGCCCTTGGCGCCGTCCACCACGGTGGACAGGTAGTACAGGCCCAGGATCATGTCCTGCGAAGGCATGGTCACCGTGTGGCCGTCAGCGGGCTTCAGGATGTTGTCGGACGCCATCATCAGCGAGCGGGCTTCGGCCTGGGCTTCGGCGGACAGCGGCAGGTGCACTGCCATCTGGTCGCCGTCGAAGTCGGCGTTGAATGCGGCGCAGGCAAGCGGCGGCAGGTGGATGGCCTTGCCTTCCACGAGGATCGGCTCGAACGCCTGGATGCCCAGACGGTGCAGCGTAGGCGCACGGTTGAGCAGCACCGGGTGCTCGGCGATGACCTCTTCGAGCACGCCCCACACCTCGGAGTCGCCGCGGTCTACGAGGCGCTTGGCGCTCTTCATGTTCTGCGCGTAGTTCAAATCCACGAGCCGCTTGATGACGAACGGCTTGAACAGCTCGAGCGCCATCGGCTTCGGCAGGCCGCACTGATGCATGCGCAGCGACGGACCGACGACGATGACCGAACGGCCCGAGTAGTCGACGCGCTTGCCGAGCAGGTTCTGGCGGAAACGGCCCTGCTTGCCCTTGAGCATGTCGGAGAGCGACTTGAGCGGGCGGTTCGAGGCGCCGGTGACCGGGCGGCCGCGGCGGCCGTTGTCGAACAGCGAGTCGACGGCTTCCTGGAGCATGCGCTTCTCGTTGTTGAGCATGATCTCCGGAGCGCCGAGCTCGATGAGTCGCTTGAGTCGGTTGTTGCGGTTGATGACGCGGCGGTACAGGTCGTTCAGGTCGGAGGTCGCGAAGCGGCCGCCGTCGAGCTGCACCATCGGACGCAGGTCCGGCGGGATGACCGGAATGACGTCGAGCACCATGGCCTCCGGCTTGTTGCCGGTGGTCAGGAACGCGTTGACGACCTTGAGTCGCTTCAGGGCGCGGGCCTTGCGCTGGCCGGTACCGGTTTCGATTTCCTCGCGCAGTTCCTTCGCGGCGGCTTCGAGGTCGAAGTCCTGCAGGCGCTTCTTGATCGCTTCGGCGCCCATGCAGCCTTCGAAGTAGTCGCCGTAGCGGTCTTCCATTTCGCGCCACAGGTCGACATCGTTCTCCATGTCGCCGGGCTTGAGGTTCTTGAACTTCGTGAACACGAGGTCGAGGCGGTCGATCTGGTCGGTGAAGCGCTGGCGGATCGCGGCCATGTCGCGTTCGGCGCCGTTGCGCAGCTTCGTCTTCGCGGAGCCCTTCACTTCGCCTTCGGCCTCGAGGGCCGCGAGGTCCTCTTCCAGCTTCTTGGCGCGCTCTTCGATTTCGTTGTCGCGGCGGCGTTCGAGGTTCTTGATTTCGGTGTCGAACTCGTCCTGCAGGTCCGGAAGGTCGTTGTGGCGGCCTTCTTCATCCACGCTCGTCACCATGTAGGAGGCGAAGTAGATGACCTTTTCGAGGTCCTTCGGCGGAATGCCGAGCAGGTAGCCGAGGCGGCTCGGCACGCCCTTGAAGAACCAGATGTGCGTTACCGGCGCGGCCAGTTCGATGTGCCCCATGCGTTCGCGGCGCACGCGGCTGCGCGTCACCTCGACGCCGCAGCGTTCGCACACGATGCCCTTGAAGCGCACGCGCTTGTACTTGCCGCAGGCGCATTCCCAGTCGCGGGTAGGTCCGAAGATCTGCTCGCCGAACAGGCCGTCCTTTTCCGGCTTCAGCGTACGGTAGTTGATGGTTTCCGGCTTCTTGACTTCGCCGTAGCTCCAGCTGCGGATATCGTCGGCGGTGGCCAGGCCGATCCTCAGTTTGTCAAATGCGTTGACGTCCAGCAATCTTGTTTCCTTCTGTAGAAAAGCGTTACGTTGTCAGGTCACGTTTCGTTGGCGCCGCGAAATCTTGTCTATTCAAGATTTTTCCTGAGATTTTTCCCAAGATTTCGCGGCCAACGCAACGTTTCGTTACTTGTATTCCGGTTCGTCAACGATCTGGTCGGCCTTGGCGGCGGCGTCCGGGCGGGCGCCGATGTTGAAGCCGAGATCGTTTGAGTTGTTGACGGGGTCGTCGTCCTCGTCCTTCATGTCGATGGCCACGCCTTCGGCGTTGAGCACCTCGACGTTCAGCGACAGGGACTGCATTTCCTTGAGGAGCACCTTGAAGGATTCCGGGATGCCTGCCGGCGGCAGGTTCTCGCCCTTCACGATGGCGCCGTAGACGCGCACGCGGCCGTCGACGTCATCGGACTTGGTAGTCATCATTTCGTGCAGCGTGTAGGCCGCGCCGTAGGCCTCGAGGGCCCACACTTCCATTTCGCCGAAGCGCTGGCCACCGAACTGCGCCTTGCCGCCCAGCGGCTGCTGGGTGATCATCGAGTACGGGCCGGTGGAGCGGGCGTGGATCTTGTCGTCGACGAGGTGGTGCAGCTTCAGCATGTACATGTAGCCCACCGAAATCGGCTTCGGGTACGGTTCGCCGGTGCGGCCGTCGAACAGCGTCGCCTTGCCGTCGGGGCCGACGAGCGTGTTGCCGTCGCGGTCCGCGAGCGTCGTGGACAGCAGGCCCTTGAGCACGTCCTGGCGCACGCCGTCGAACACCGGCGTGGCGACCGGGGTGCCCGGCTCGCCCTTTTCGGCGCCCTTCGGCACGTACTTCTTCCAGGCGGCCTCGAGGTCCGGATCCAGGGAGATGTCCCAGCCGGAGTGCGCCACCCAGCCCAGGTGCAGCTCGAGCACCTGGCCGAGGTTCATTCGGCTCGGCACGCCCAGCGGGTTGAGCATGATGTCGACCGGGGTGCCGTCCGCCAGGAACGGCATGTCCTCTTCCGGCAGGATGCGCGAGATGACGCCCTTGTTGCCGTGGCGGCCCGAGAGCTTGTCGCCCTGGGTGATCTTGCGGTGCTGGGCGATGTAGACGCGGATCATCTGGTTGACGCCGTTGGGCAGCTCGTCGCCGTCCTCCTCGGCATCCTCGCGGGTGATTTCCTTGACGCCGATGACGGTGCCGGTCTCGCCGTGGGGCACGCGCAGCGACGTGTCGCGCACTTCGCGGCTCTTCTCGCCGAAGATGGCGCGCAACAGGCGCTCTTCCGGAGTCAGCTCGGTCTCGCCCTTCGGCGTGACCTTGCCGACGAGGATGTCGCCGGCTTCGACTTCGGCGCCGATGCGGATGATGCCGCGCTCGTCGAGGTTGGCCACCGCGTCCTCGCCGACGTTCGGCAGGTCGCGGGTGATCTCCTCGGCGCCCAGCTTCGTTTCGCGCGCGTCGATTTCGTACTCTTCGATGTGGATCGAGGAGAGCGTGTCGTCCTGTACGAGGCGCTGGCTGATGATGACGGCGTCTTCGTAGTTGTAGCCGTTCCACGGCATGAAGGCGACCAGGAGGTTCTTGCCGAGGGCCATTTCGCCCTTTTCGGTCGCCGGGCCGTCGGCCAGCACGGTGCCGGCCTCGACGCGTTCGCCGTCGTGGATCAGCGGGACCTGGTTGTAGCAGGTCGTCTGGTTCGAGCGCTGGAACTTGGCGAGCTTGTAGGAGCTCGTCGTGCCGTCGTCGTTCATCACGCGGATGATGTCGGCGGACACGTAGGTCACGACGCCCGGCTTCTCGGCGAGGATGACGTCGCCGGAGTCGACGGCGGCGCGCCATTCGGCGCCGGTGCCGACGAGCGGACGCTCGCTCTTGATCAGCGGGACGGCCTGGCGCTGCATGTTGGTGCCCATCAGCGCTCGGTGGCCTTCATCGTGCTCGAGGAACGGGATCAGCGAGGCGCCGACCGACACCATCTGGCGCGGGGAGACGTCCATGTAGTCGACCATTTCGACCGGGACGTCCTCCGCCTCGCCGGCGGCGTCACGCACAAGGGCTTCCTTCGCCACGAAGTTGCCGTTCTCGTCCAGCTCCTGGTTGGCCTGGGCGATGACGTGCTCGACTTCGCGGTCGGCGGTCATGTACACCACTTCGTCGGTGACGTGGCCGTTTTCGACCTTGCGGTACGGCGTTTCGATGAAGCCGAACGGGTTGATGCGGCCGAACGTCGCCAGCGAGCCGATCAGGCCGATGTTCGGGCCTTCAGGGGACTCGATCGGGCACATGCGGCCGAAGTGGGACGGGTGCACGTCTCGCACTTCCATCGAGGCGCGGTCGCGCGACAGGCCGCCGGGGCCCAGGGCCGACAGGCGGCGCTTGTTGGTCACGCCGGCCAGCGGGTTGTTCTGGTCCATGAACTGCGAAAGCTGCGAGGTGCCGAAGAACTCCTTGATGGTGGCGTTCACCGGGCGGATGTTGATCAGGCTCTGCGGCGTGATCGACTCGGCGTCCTGCGTCGTCATGCGTTCGCGCACGACGCGCTCCATGCGGCTCAGGCCGGTGCGCAGCTGGTTCTGGATCAGCTCGCCGACCTGGCGGATGCGGCGGTTGCCGAAGTGGTCGATGTCGTCGACGTCCACGCGCAGCTCGACGTCTTCGCCGTCGCGCTTGCCCGGGAACGTGGCCGTGCCGGCATGCAGCGACACGAGGTACTTGATCGTCGCGACGATGTCCTCGCGCGAGAGCGAACGGTCGTTGTAGTCGCGCTCGAGGCCGAGCTTGCGGTTGATCTTGTAGCGGCCGACGCGGGCGAGGTCGTAGCGCTTCGTGTTGAAGTAGAAGGAGTCGAGCAGGTTGCGGCCGGCTTCCGGAGTGGCGGTGTCGGCCGGGCGGATCTTGCGGTACAGGTCGGTCAGGGCCGCGTCCTGCGAGTCGATCGTTTCCTTCTCGAGCGCGTCGAGCACCAGCGGGTAGCCTTCGAAGGCCTCGCGGATTTCGGCCTTGGTCATGCCGATGGCCATGAGGAACACGATCGCGGACTGCTTGCGCTTGCGGTCCACGCGCACGCCGAGGAAGTCGCGCTTGTCGATTTCGAACTCAAGCCAGGCGCCGCGGCTCGGAATGATCTTCGCGCCGAACACTTCCTTGTCGGAGGAGCGGTCCGGCGTGCGGTCGAAGTAGACGCCCGGGGAACGCACGAGCTGCGAGACGATGACGCGCTCGGTGCCGCCGATGATGAAGGTGCCGTGCGGGGTCTGCAGCGGGAAGTCGCCCATGAACACGGTCTGCGACTTGATTTCGCCGGTCTCGCCGTTTTCGAATTCGGCGTTGACGTACAGCGGCGCGGAATAGGTGTAGTCCTTTTCCTTGCACTCCTGGACCGTATGGCGCGGCTCCTCGAAGTACGGATCGGAGAAGGTCAGGCTCATCGTCTGCGCGAAGTTCTCGATCGGGGAGATTTCCTGGAACACTTCGTCGAGGCCCGAGATGTGCGGGACGGTGTTCGTGCCGTTCGCCTCGTCCTCCTCCACGCGCTTCTTCCAGCGTTCGTTGCCGATCAGCCAGTCGAAGCTGTCGGTCTGCACGCCGAGCAGGTACGGCACGTCGATCGGTTCCTTGATGGAGCCGAAGTTCACTCGGTCGGATGCCTTGTGCACATCGATGTCATGCTGGTCTGCGCGTGCGATGATGTCTGTGGTGTTCGTCGTAGCTTGAGTTTCAGCCAATGGACGTTCCTTATCGCTCTCGAGTTGCTAGTCTTGTCGCATGGAAGCGCGGGAACTGGCCGCCATATGCCAGCAATTGCGGGCGCTTCGCATCAGTACCGCATGCCCGCTATATGACATGTGTATACGCAAATACAACAATTTACCACCCCACCCCCAACCCCGTCAACAGCGTGTCGCCACCTCTCCCACCCCCGCTGGCGGGGGTCGCTGAGAGCAAGCCGAAGGCGCAGCTCGAAGCGGGGGGGTGGTCAACCCAACGCAAGGTTGAGCTACAACCTGCGCTCGCCCACAATGCGGATGCTCGCCGGAGGGCCAAGGCCCTCCACCTCGCACCCGCGCAAACCTCCTATCGTCGGTTTGCAACGCCAAGAGAAACTCCTCTCACCCCCGCTGGCGGGGGTCGGTAAGCCGAGCCGAAGGCGAAGGCGAACCGGGGGGTGGTCACTACGCTGGAACGCAAGAAAAACAACGCGACGTCAGCAACTCAACCGTTACACCCTACTGCACCGTAATGGTAACCGGCGAGCTCTTCGCCCCGCTGTCCCCCGCCAGCTCCAGCGTCGCCACATACGTGCCCGCTTCAACATGCGGCAGATCCGCATCGGCAACGCAGGAATCCGACGTGGCGTTCGTGTTCCACGTCAGCGTCTGCTTGTCGGTGGCGCCGGAGAACAGTAGCAGCGGCCGGTATGTATCCTCGCACGCGTCGGAGCGGTAGATCGTCTGGCTGCCAGAGGTGATGACGAGGACGCGGCTGTCGTTGGCGCCGTTGACGAAGCAACCTTCCTTGCTGGTGCCGGTGTACGCCATCGTCGCCGTAAACGTTACGCTGCCGCCGACGGCGACGGTCGTTGGATCGGCGGACAGTTCCATCGAAAGGTCTCCGGCACCGCAATCCGGCACCAGACTCGTGGCTTTCGGGCTCGGCTCGGCGGACCGCGCGAGCGTCGTCGCGTCGCGGTATACGTACGAAGCGCGCATGAACACGGCTCCGCGGATCAGCGAATACACGCAGAACAGGCCGACTGCGAACACCGCGAGGATGCCCACCAACGCGACGATGCGCCGGCGCCGGTACATCGCCTTCTGCTGCGGCGTTAGCTTGCGCGCCTTGACTTTCCCCGGCGCCTTCCCGCGGCTTTTCCCAGCGTTCTTCCTGCCGGCCTTCCCGCCGGTTTTTCCCTGAGATTTCGCAGGACCCTGTTTTGCCATGCCCCAAGTCTACCGCGGGAGCCGCACGCCGTGGCCGAAAGTGATTTCGATGAGCCCGTCGTCGTCCAGCGACGCTATGCAGCGGTCCAGCTGCGCCGCGTCCTGCCAGAGATTCTTCAGCGTTTCGTACTCCACCGCAGCCCCGTCGGCCTCGCGCAACGCGTTGAGCACGATGCCGCGGACCTGCCGGTCGGTTCCGGCAAACCGCTGCCGCGGCCGCGTGCGCTTCTCGCCCAGCCCTGGGCGTCCGGCGGCGAGGAACCGGCATGATTCGCGCAGCGGGCAGCCGTCGCAGTCGGGCTGCTTGGCGGTGCACACCGTGGCGCCAAGCTCCATGACCGACTGGTTCCACAGCACCGAGTCGTGCGTTTCCTCCGGCAGCGCGACCTCGGCGAGCGCCCGCTCGAGGGGAGTCGCCGCGCCTCCGAGTGATTCGTTGCCAAGGAAGTAGCGCGACAGCACGCGGCGGATATTCGTGTCTACGACGGCGATGCGTTCCCCGAACGCGAAGCTCATGACGGCGCTGGCCGTGTAGTCGCCGATACCGGGCAGCTCGGTGAGCTCCTTATAAGTTTGCGGCAACCGGTCCTGAAATTCCGAAGCGACCTTGGCCGCGCATTCCTGTAGCCGCAGCGCACGCCGCGGATAGCCAAGTCGCCCCCAGGCGGCGATGACGTCGGCCTTCGGCGCGGCGGCGAGCGCGGCCGCATCCGGCCATCGCGCCATCCATTGCTCCCAGTACGGGACCACGCGGCTCATCTGCGTCTGCTGGCTCATCACCTCCGAAACGAGCACGCCCCACGGCGTCGCACGCCCGAACCGCCACGGCAAGTCGCGTGCATTCGCTTCCCACCACGCCGCCAGCCGTCGCGCCGCTCCCGGCGCCATCCGCTCAACGTCGCCCCGCGCCGTCCCGGACAGTTCCTTTACCGTTCTTGTTAGTTCCTTTGCCGTCCCCGTCAGTTCCTTTTCGGCCGTTCCCTTCCGCGTACCCATAAGCCGGCATTCTACAGCATTTCCGGTTGCAACCATGCGGCATCCTGTTCCGGCTCGGCATTCTTCATCCCTCCGAAACCCATGGATCAAGAACTGAAACGTCGAGGTCCTGGAAGTCCTTGATGTTGCGAGTGACTACGGTCGCGTTATGCGTTGCGGCGATGCTGGCAATCATGCCGTCCGCCAAGGGCAACGGGCGACCCTTCGCCTCCCGGGCGGCTCTCAGCATGCCGCAGGTCGGCGCCTCCCGGGCCGTAAACCCGAGCACGCGGTTCTGGAAGCATTCGAGGAAAACGGTGAGGGCGCGCGTTATCGCCGTACGCATCGCACCCGCAGGCATGCGCGCCACCCCGTAGGAAAGCTCCGCAACGGTAATGGACGTCGTATACAGCTCGTCCGCGTCCTGACTGACACACCATCGGGCCACCCGTTCATCCGCATCCTGCGCCCGCATCAGCTCGCTGATGACATTCGTATCGAGAATGTACATGCTTCCCGCCTCAGTCCCGTTCCTCAGCCCAAGTCAACCGGGCGTCCACAGTCCGTACGCTCGGGAGCCAGTTCACTGGCATCATCCACATGCTCGCCATCCAACGCACGCCACATCTGGTATACCCAGTTGTTCGGGTCGGGGTTCTGTAACGACTCCTGCCGCTCTTTCTTCTCGATGGATTCGCTGACTACTTCGGCAGTCACCTCTTCAAGAATGGAGCGCACTTCCGCCTCGGCGCTCCGGTTATTGCGCTGTGCCCGTTCCTTGATGCGCGCCATCGTTTCGTCCGGGATCTGCCTGACCACCATCGATTTCATCGTCCATCCCTTTCCGCCGTTTCTCATTTCGCGAAGTGATATCATAATGATAGCACACGCGATGAGGCGCGCAAGAAGCATGTCGGCTTCCGCCCCATCGGGGAACGGAAGCCAACATGACCTACTTATACTTTGCGGTTTACCTGGCCGCTATGGCATGCCTCGCGTTACTGGCGGCCACGCTCCTTGCGGCTGCACAGCAGGAAGCCAACGCCCATTGCCGCGCACGCCAGGGCCACTGCGGCCAGCAGGCCCACGGCGGAACCGGTAGCGGCCAGCGTTCCGACATTCGTCGGTTGCGCCGCACCGGTCGCATCGGCATTGTCATCCTCATCGGTTTCGTTATCCGTCACATTCCCGCCAGCAGCGCCAGCAGTCGAATTGGGATTGCTAGACGACGAACCGCCGGTCACGGTGCCCGCGGAGCCGGGCGTGCCTGCAGCGTTGATCGGGCAGCTTGCCGGATCAGCGGCCGTGATGTCGGCGTACGTCGACGGCTTCGCGTCCGCGGAGCCTTCCGAAACGTCGCCGGCGGCATCGTCAGCCGCGTCATCGCCATCAGCATCCGACGCATCGTCGGAACCATCGGCATCGGAACCGTCAACATCGCCGGCATCGGCGTCCGCCGGCTTGACCACAAGGCCGGCCACCGCGAAATCAATGCCGTCGCTGTTCTCGTTCCACTGGCTGCTCGCGAATACGAGCTCCTTGATGGACTCCAGGTCGTCGTTCGTCATCGTCGAGCCTTCGTTCGCGTCATTCGGATACGACTGCGTCAGCTCGGCATTGTCGACGAGCGGCACCTCGACGTACTTCCAGCCGGTGAAATCGAGCTTGAGCTGGTACAGGAAGTACCGCCCGGTCGTCGTGCCGATCTGGATCGCCATCGCGTTGTCGGAACCGTCGCCGCGCACCCACATCGTCAGTGCCTGCTGGCCGCTCCAGTCGGCGCCGCCGAGGTACTGTGCGATGTCAAGCCAGCCGCCCTCGGCGAAATCGTACGAAAACTCCATCGCCTTCGTGAACGACGCATCCGGCGTATCGGCGTTTCCATCGGCGAACACGGCGCCGTCAGCCGCCGGGCCGTCGGCCAGCGACAGCACGGACGTATGCCCGCGGTTGCCCCACGCCGTCGCAAGGTCGGCGGTGGAATCGTATTCGCTGAAGTCGTCGACGACGACCGGCGCGTCCGCAGGCGTAACGGCAGCGGCATCGGACACGTACCCGTCGCGTTCGCCGGTCAGCGAGACCGCGTCGATGACCAGATTGCCGGTACGAGGCCGGTCGCCGCCGTTGTCGTTGACATACAGCGCGAACGAACCGACCTGGCTGAGCAGCTTCTGCGACGTGGACTTGCCGGCGTTGCCGGTATCCCACGACGCAACGGAGAAATCGGACCCGTTGCCGTCGGCATCGCCGAAGCTCAGCGTCACCAGGCCGCCTTCAGTGCCGGAAATGTCCGGATACGCTTCGAACGTCACGCCGCCGGCATTGATCTGCACGACGAACAGGTGGTCGGAACCGTCCGGCTCCAGGTACATCTGCAGCGCCGAGTAGCCCGACCAATCCTGCTTTGCGGCGTAGGAACGCTGGAAGCCGTTGTAGTCCGGATAGCTGTCGAAATCGTAATGGAGATTGCCTGCCTGCGTCCCGTCATACGGCGACGAGACGAGCGTGAAGTTCGCCTTCGTGCTGTGGTTCGGCGAGTAGACGGCCTGCAGTTCCGCGTCGGAATCGTACGAGTCGAAGTCCTCGACGTTGGCGACGCTGCTGGCCGCCACGCTGCCGAGCTTGACGGTAACGGTGCCATTGAGGTCGCCCAGCCGCTCCCCTGCCGTTGTGAAGACGGCGGTATCGAGCGCCAGCTTGCCACCGTCAGCCAGCGGAATGCCGGCCTTGTCGAGGTCCAGCGAGCCAACCAGGTAGCCGTTGCAGGCATAGGTGAGCGGGATGGTGGCGCTCACCCCGTCGGAACCGTCGGCCGGTTCATAGGACACGGCGACGGACGGTGCATCGAGGCTGAGATTTTCCGGCGCGAGGTTTTCGGTCTTCGCCCGGACCGTCAGGATGCGGTGGCCGGTTTCAGGATCGACGGCGATGTCGCGCGCATTGTCGTCGCTCAGGCGGCCGCCGTTGGTCGGCGTAACGAGGCGGACTGAAGCCGTACGCGCGGCGGCATCAGTAGCCGCCCCCGTGGAGTAGTCGACGTTGTCCGCCGAGGCCATCAGGTTCGCGTTGCTGTTCGCGAACTTCACGAAGTCCGCTTCGGCATCGCTGCCCTTCCAGGGCGTGTAGGCCTGGAAGTTCGCGCCGGTGCCGCCGAAGTTCGCCCACGTCATCATGTAGGCGACGGACGGCACGCGTTCGGCAATGGCGTCGGCCAGTTCGCTAAAGAACGCGGTGTCGAGGTCGCCGGTGCCGGATTCGTTGAACGCGCGTTCGCCGCTGCGTCCGAACTCGGTCAGCGCGACCGCCTTGCCATGCTCGTCGGCCAGGTCCGAAATCATCGACAGGTCGGTGACGACGGTGTTGATCCAGCCATCCGAATTATCCGCCGAATTGTCGGTGTCGTATTCGTCGTAGCCGAGGACGTCCACGAAATCGTCGCCAGGATAGGTGGCGAGGTAGTCGGCCGGAGCGCCGTTGAACGTGCCGCCGGGAGAATACGCATACATCAGGTTGTGCACGCCCTTGACGTCGCGCAGATAGTCGACGATGTACCGGTACAGCTCGATGTATTCCGCATCGCTGGCATGCGTGGCGCCCCACCAGAACCAGCTGCCGTTGTTCTCGTGCAGCGGGCGGAAGATGATCGGGATCTGCGTGCCGTCTTCACGTACCGACTGGTCGGCTACCGCGGCAATGCCGTCCAGCATGGCGTTGAACGTGCCCGAGTAGGCGCCGCCGGGCAGCAGATCGGCGACGACCGTGGTGGTGTCGCTGTAGTTGCCGCCGGTAGCCGGGTTGTTCCAGTGCGCAGACAGGGTGACGATGGCGCCGTCCTTGTCCGCTTCGACGATCTGGTCGGCCAGCAGCTTCGCATTTTCAGCTGCCGTATTGCCGGAGACGCCCGGCTTCTCATCGCCCGTCAGCGCCAGGCCGACATCCCAGCCGAACACGGCCGGGTATTGCCCGGTCATTTCATAAACGTCGCCTTGCGTGGCGGTGTCGCTAATCGCTTCGTCGATGGCGTGCTGCTGGCCGAAGCGCAGCTCGCCGGCCTGCGTTTGCTGGAGCTTGGCGAAGAGCGCCTGGGTTTCGGCGGTGGCGGCTGGATCGGCGGCGCTGGGTGCCGAAACGGAAGCCTCAGTGGCCGAGGCGGTCTGCGCCGCGAAAGCTGCTGGCATCGTCATGCCGACTATCGTAGCCGCAGCAACCGCGCCAATCGCCAGGCGCTTGCCGAGCCCCCTGGCTGCCGAATTAACCGCTAGATTTGGGGAGCTTTCCGTGGGGTTTGGCGGCTCCGGAGAAGTGAACCGCTTCAGTATTGATGTCATCGTGCCCTTCATCCTCCTTGAGTTCAGGCTGGCAACTCTCTTACCCTCGATGGGTTCGCGAAGGAGTGGAAAACCGCCGACATTGGCGTTTTTCCACAGTGCGCTACCGGTCCTTCCGGACCGATGCAGATGGTAGGCGCATCACAATCCTTCGCGTATTTTCGAAGCTATCACCTTAATCGCTTAAGTACAACTCAAGGCAACATACCACGGACAATTATCCGGACCGCCCTACAAAATTTCCCCCAATCGAAATGTAGGACACGGAAATGGCGGAATCAAGCCATTTCCGTGTCCTACATTCCCGACCCTCAAAAAAATCTTGGACGCTTCCGCAAGCAACCATCCCGGAATGCACGAATCCGGGGCATTAAAGCCAGATTCGGAGGTAATCAATCAGCCAAAGGCAAACGGCGGTCAGCGTCCGTTTCATTGGGAGCTCGATTCGGAGATAATCAATCGGCCCGGAGGCAAAGCGATTACCGGGAAAACATCAAAGGGGACTCACTCCCCGCCAGCGAAACCAAGCTGGCGCCACGCTTCGTAAATCGCAATCGAAGCGGTGTTCGTCAGGTTCAGCGAGCGCAGGCTGGGCCGCATCGGCAGGCGGACCTGTTCGGCAACGTGCGGTCCGAACATGATGTCGACCGGATCGGGAATGTTGCCCGGCTCCGGGCCGAACAGCAGGATGTCGGTCGGCTTGTATTCGACTTCGGTATACAGCTTGGTCGCATGCGCCGTAAACGCAATGATGCGCGAATTCGGCATCGACTCGACGAGGCTTTCGAAATTCGGGTGCAGCACGACGTGCGCCATGTCATGGTAGTCCAGTCCGGCGCGGCGCAGCTTCGTATCCTTGAGATTGAACCCGAGCGGCTCGACGAGGTGCAGGATCGTTCCGGTCACCGCACACAGGCGGATGGCGGAACCGGTGTTGCCGGGAATGCGCGGCGAGTAGTAGCACAGGTGCGGCGTCGACGTTTCCATTTTGGCGGCGTCTTCCGGCTTCATCATCGCGTCGACGACGGAAATCGGGTTGCCGTGCGCGTCGGTGACGAGCTCATCGGGCCCGTAATTCGACTTGCGGTACCCGTACTCGAACATCCGCTCGACCTGGTTTTCCGGATTCTGTTCTGCGCTCACATTCCCGCCTTCCATCACGTTCGCGAACATCATACCGACCGACCCGAACGAGTCGCCGGTTTCGTCGCCATTGCAAAACCCAGATTAAACGCCGGCTGGCCTCCGCCCGAAAGCGGAGGCCAGCAGGGAACCGGTTAGTTCTTGAAGCTGTGGATCGGGGCGGGGATGCGGCCCTTGCGGGATACGAACTCCTCGCAGGAGTACGTGTTGACCGGCATGATCGGCGCGTAGCCCATCAGGCCGCCGAAGTTCGCCATGTCGCCAACGCCCTTGCCGACGACCGGAATGATGCGCACGGCGGTGGTCTTCTGGTTGACCATGCCGATGGCGGCTTCATCCGCAATCAGGCCGGAAATCGTCGCCGCGGTGGTGTCGCCCGGAATCGCGATCATGTCGAGGCCCACCGAGCACACGCAGGTCATCGCCTCGAGCTTGGCGATCGTCAGGCAGCCATCGGCAGCCGCTTCGATCATGTTCTTGTCCTCGGAGACCGGAATGAACGCGCCGGACAGGCCGCCGACGTACGAGGACGCCATGATGCCGCCCTTCTTCACCTGGTCGTTGAGCATCGCCAGCGCGGCGGTCGTGCCGGGGCAGCCGACCTGCTCCAAGCCGATCTTCTCCAGCACTTCACCAACCGAATCGCCCACCGCCGGCGTCGGCGCGAGCGACAGATCGATGATGCCGAACGGTACGCCGAGGCGAGCGGACGCTTCCTGCGCAACCAGCTGGCCAACGCGCGTAATCTTGAACGCCGTACGCTTGATCGTTTCGCACAGGAACTCGAAATCCTTGCCGCGGGCCGCGTCCAGAGCGGACGACACCACGCCGGGGCCGGAAACGCCGACGTTGATGACCGCGTCGCCTTCGGTGACGCCGTGGAAGCCGCCGGCCATGAACGGATTGTCGTCGGGCGCGTTGCAGAACGCAACGAACTTGACGCAGCCGTACGAGTCGATATCGGCGGTCGCGGCCGCGATGTCCTTAATAATATGGCCGAGCAGATTGACGGCGTTCATGTCGATGCCGGTCTTCGTCGAACCGACGTTGACCGACGAACAGACGATGTCGGTTTCCGAAAGCGCCTGCGGCAGCGAACGGATGAGCAGTTCCTCGGCCGGCGTCATCGACTTGGACACCAAAGCGGAGTAGCCGCCGATCAGGTCGACGCCGACTTCCTTCGCCGCGCGGTCGAGCGCGTGCGCGATCTGCACGAAATCTTCCGACGTCTTGCAGCAGCTGGCGCCGACGAGCGAAATCGGCGTGACGGTAATGCGCTTGTTGACGATCGGAATGCCGAAGTCGCGCTCGATCGCCTCGCCGGTGGACACGAGGTCGCGGGCGTAGCGGGTGATCTTGTCGTAGATGTTCTGGCAGGTGCGCTGCAGGTCCTGATCGGCGCAGTCGACGAGCGAAATGCCCATCGTGATGGTGCGCACGTCGAGCTTTTCCTGCTCGATCATCTGGTTGGTCTCGTGGACCTCCATGATATTCAGCATCGTATTCTTTCCTTAAATCCTTACGCGACCCCGCCAGACGTGACCCCGCCAGCGGGGACATGGCTGGTGTCAGACGCGGTGCATCTTCGTGAAGATTTCCTCGCGCTGGCAGCGGATGCGCACGCCGATCTCCTCACCGAGCGCCTCCAGCTCGTCGACGATGGTTTCGAACGCCACGTCGGCGTCGGAATAGTCGACGATCATCATCATGTTGAAGTATCCCTGGATGATCGTCTGGGAGATGTCGAGGACGTTGGTGCGGTGATCCGAAAGGTAGGTGCAGACGCGGGCGATGATGCCGACGGTGTCCTGACCGACAACGGTGATGATGGCCTTGTTCATGAGACTCCCTGATGTTTGGAAAAAGAGTACAACGGCAGGTTCTCCCCAGTATAGGAAGAAGGCGCCCCGAGGGAGCGCCAAATCTCAAACCCGCCTTCCAGCATGGTCGCTGCGAACGCGCCTTCCAGCCCGCTTGCTGCGAACCCACCTTCCAGCGCAGCCGTTACGCCGCGCCGGAAGCCGCCGCCCGCTCCGGGCTCACCGCGAAGAGTGGTGCACGCCCTTCTTCGACGGCACGCCGCGCGCCTGCCGCGCCAGGTAGCGCCGCCGCAGGATGACGGCGACGACGGCGATGATGACGCACACGACCGCCGCGACGACGAACGCGATGTCCTTGACGAGCGCCTGGTCGGTCATCGTGCCCGCTTCCTCGGACGTCGGCGTCGGAATGCGGTGGCCGGTGACGATGAGGCGGTGCGAGTTGACGCCGTACGGCGTGCAGGTGATCAGCGACACGAGGTCCTCCCCTTCGACGATGTCGAGGTCGGATACGTCGGTCGGTTCGACGACGTTGATTTCGCTGACTTCGTAGGTGAGCACTTCGTCGAACACCGTTATCGAGAACGTGTCGCCTTTTTCAAGCTGGTCAAGCCCGGTGAACAGCAGCGCCGACGGCAGGCCGGTATGCCCCGAGATCGCCGCGTGCGTCGACTCGCCGCCGACGGGGAACGACGACCCTTCCAAATGGCCGGCCGCGATCTGCAGCACCGTATCCGACGTGCCGTGGTAGATCGGCACGCGCACCGAAATGCGCGGAATCGTCACGTAGCCCATGATTCCGGTTCCGGTGACGTCAAGAATCGATTCGTACTGTTCGTGCTCGGCTTCGGTCGGAATGAACCGGCTCGTGCCGCGCCCGACGAGCGCCGCGTTGTATTCGTTCGCCGCGTTGATCTGCGAGTCGCGTTCCTCGGTGCTCATGTCCTCCACCTTCTCGACGTAGGTGGCGACGGCTTTCGAGGAAACGTGGCGGTTCCACGCGTCGGCGATCGACGGATAGAGAATGAGGCCGACGCCGACGATCAGCAGCAGCACCATCGCGATGATGGCGATGAGGAACCGCCGGTCGGCGCGCTTCTTGCGCTTCTTCGCGATTTCCTGTTCGCTGGCGGCATCGGTTACGGCAACATCGTAGCCATCGGGATTGTCGCCCGGCAGCGGGGGCAGCTTGCCATCGTTTGCAGCGTTTTTGCCGTGGGCGCCGTGCCGCGGCCCCGAATTCTTGCGAACGTTTTCCGAATCAAGATTCCCGCTGGACACGCTGCGTCCGATATGTTCCGTTCCGCTGCCGCCATGTGCCGCAGCGTCGGACGGCTGCGACGTTCCGTACGGCTGGTCGCCATAGCTGCCGGAAAAGGCACTGTGCGAATCATCTCCGTAGCCGCCGTAGGACGCGCCGTACGAATCGGCGCCGTAGCCGCCGTCGCCAAGACGGTCGGCGTAGGAATCGTCGTCCGAAGACTGCGCCGGAATCTCGGCAAAGTCCGACAGATCCGCCGGCTTGTTGTCGTCGTCATGGCGCATTGCGCTCCCCCTCGCTTTCGTTTGGACACCCCGCTTGGCAAAACACGATTTTCCCCGCCGACTCTAACACCCCCCTATGCGCCCCCGCAACCGAAGTCCCGCAACGTGCACAATCTTCTCGTACGGAAAAGAAAGAGGCCGGCGCGCGGAGTTTGGGGGTTCGCAGCGCCGGCCTTGTGTGCGGGAAGGGGCGCCGCACGTCGGTTGGAGAGAACGCGCTACGCCCCCGTTCCGTACTCGGCCCCATATGCCGCCGCACGCTAGCGCGGCGGCCAGTGGAACGGGCGTTTCCGGTCCCTTCTTCATTACCCAAGGTAAGACTAGGTAAGAGACCGGGCGGCAGAGGAGTTACCGTTGCCGGCGCCGCCCTGGCCTCTTGGAGGAACACTGCCATTGAACCAGCGGCAGAGGTTTTCCGCCAGTCCCGCAGCCGTTCCTTTGCCGCCTCTTTGCAACGTTGGGGAAATGGTGAAGATTCGGATGGCCCCCTTGCGAGGAGACAAGAGTCCCATCCGCCCCAACCCGAGGCGCTCCTGTTAAGTTTTCCTTTCCTCACCCCCGCTAGCGTCCTCATGGACGCCACCCCCGCTAGCGCCCGCCGCTGAAATATGCAAACGCGAAAGCGTTTGCGGCCTTGTTCGGGGGTCGCTGAGCCCGAGCGAAGCGAGAGGCGAAGCGGGGGGTGGTCACCCAGCGCAACCTAACGCTGGTACCGAACTGATCACCCCAGCGCAACCCACGCTGGAATCCGTCACCCCATCGCAATCACGCGAGAACCGACCTTATGCCGAGCCTCCTTCTTATGCCGCATCCGCTGCGCCTTATGCCGCGGAACGCCGCCGGAAGCGCCGCCACCCGAGCCACCGGACGAACCGCATCCACCAGCAGCCACCGCCCTCGCCGGCGGCGCGACGTTCTCGCTCACCTTGTAGAGCAGCCCAATCGAGTACGCGATGGCAGCAAGCCCCATCAGCTTCACCCACAGCGGTATGTCGAACCCGCCCGCCGATGGCAGCGTCACCGCGGCATCGTCCTTCGGATCGTGCACAGGGAACGTATAGACGCCGTTTTCCTTGGTAATCTCGGTGCCGTCAATCGTGAACGCACCGTTGATAACAACCGTCCAGCTGGTGGTGTCGCCCAGTTTGTATCCGCTGGGCGGCGTCTTCTCAGTGAGCGTGTACGTTCCCGTCTCGAGATTGTTGAACGTCGCCAGACCGTCCGACCCGGTCGTCAGGCACTGTTCCGTCGCGCCGTCCGGCGTCGACTTGAGGCAGAATTCCGCGCCTTCCAGCACCGTGGTCACGCTGTCAGCATCGACTTTCTTCACCGAGAACCCATGCGTCACCTTGTCGTTCTCCAACAGATACGAACCCTCCTCCAGCGGATCGGCTTTGAGTCCAGTCACCGTCCCCTGATAGCCGGTCAGGTTGCGTTCTGCATCATATTGCGCGGCAATGGTGACCGGATATTCGTTGGTATCGCGTACGTAGCCATCGGGAGCTTCGAATTCCCACAGCACGTAATTGCCGGCTTCCACCGATTCAAAGTCGACGGTACCGTCCGGCGCAGTTGTCAGGCACGTTGCGTTCGCAATGTCCGTAGCGCTGATATCGGCTTTGCGCAGGCAGATCGTCGCGCCTTCAAGACCCCCTTCCTGCGTACCAGCGCCGGTTTCGACCTTGCGCACCGCCAACGAACCTTTCGCATTGGCGAACCGCATCGTGGCGCCAATCAGCCATTTATTGGCGCCGGTATCACCGAAATCGGACGGAATATTGAACAAGATTGGCGTCGAATCCAGCACATACCCGGTTGGTGCCGACGTCTCAATAAGGACATAGTCAGTGTCGCGGAAGAGGTGCGGCGAGTCGGGCACCAAACAGTTATGCCCCTCGTACGTCAACGTTCCGTCACCGTTTTCGTCAGTGCAGCCAGGGCTCGGCGGGTTGCCGATGACCAGCACGCCGTCATCGCCCGTCGTAGCGCTGCCAAGTGGGGAACCCGTCGGGCTCCCATCCGCGCTAGCCAAGTACAGTTCGAATGTCGCGTTCGACAATCCCTTGAGCACGTTGCCCGCTTCGTACTTGAGCAGCTTGATCCACTTGAGTTCGGCCGAACCTTCCTCGGACGACGTCACCGCCACGCCCTGTCGGCTATCACTCGATTCGTAGCCGGTAATCGAAGCGGTGTTGGAGAACGACATATGGGTTGGATCGTATTCGTTTTCGCCAATCAGTCGCGCAAGGTAGCGAATCGTGACGTGCGTGGAGTCCGGCACGGTAAAACGGATATTCGTCCCGTCAACGCCAATCGATGACTGGGCGATCAACGAGTCGCCGGTATCATAGTCCACAATCGTCACTGACGTTGGATCGAACCGCAGATTCGAGGTCATTTCATCATAGATATCGATTCTTCCGGTACGCCCAACCGTCACCTTATTCGGGTTGATATCGAGGGTATACCAGATTTCACGCCGCATTGCGTTCCTAATATCGGACTCTTTCGTCAGAGGCACTTCCTGGAACGTGAAGTCCACGCTCGTCGTCACGGTGCCGCCCGTCGTCGACATCGAGGCCGAGTTACCGAACGATCCAACGAAATTCTGGTTGTCGGAAGCCAGATCGCGGATGCTCGCGAGCGCGTCATCATCAATCGGCACCAACGCGTACACATACCCAACGTACTCGCCGCCACCCGTCGGCCAGTAGCGGTCACTTGTTCCGGTATATTCCGGGAAGTTCAGACGCACGTCGCCGTTGCTGGCAACCACTGCGTCCGCCATTTGCGATGTCGTCAATGTGTTCTGCCCTGTCACGGACAGCGAGTCGCCGCTGCCGCTGAATGAATATGCCTGCTTGAGATTGTTCGGCATATTCCATTCATCATTGAAGTCATCCACTGTCAGCACCTTAAACAACGTCGAGTCGAATGAATCGGTGACGGTGCTACCACCCGCCGGGATGAGGTGCTTGTTGACCATCACGCGGAAGTACCAGACTGTGTCATACGTCTTGCCGTTCTTGTCGGTAATCGACGCCCCATCGGCCGGCTCCGTCCCGGATGCGGGCGCCCCGCTGGACGTCGCCAGCGTCTTGATTAGCGGCGTCACTTCATAGCCGAAATCAGTGGTAGCCTGCGGGTGTCCGTCAATGCTGTTCGTCATCGTCAACGTATAGTCGTCTGAGTTGGCAGCGGCCTGCACGAGCCTTTCCAAAGCATCCTCGTTCTTCACCTTGATAGCGACGATGAAGCCTTTGTATGCCGTGTTGTTGTAGTCCCATGTGCTATTGGACCAGATTGTGTCGTCGGCTCCGGGAATCGTCACGCACACGGCGTTGCCGCACTCGACGATCTTGCCGGAGTTATAGGAGCCATCCCATGACGTGTAGACCCCCTTGCTCACGCTGCCATCGTCATCGAACATGTAGATGTTCGACGCGGCGTTAGATTCGAATACCAGATCAAAGTCGTTCCATGAAATCGACGTGCCGTCGGGGCCGGTGATGATGTCAGTCAGCGTCACATCGCCGTCGGCGAGCATTTCATTCGATGCCATCACCTTGAAGTACCACATCGGCATGCCGTCGCTAGCGGTTCCAGCAGGCAATGCCGACGTCACTGTATTGCCGGACGCGTCCGACAGCGTCTTCTGCACGCCGTCCAGCGTGGGCGTATCCTCATCGACGGTCACCGTAGCATCTGCAGTCTTCGTAACGGTGTCGCCATCCTCCGGTGTGACTGCGACTGAAACGTTGTTCTTATGCTTCTGCTCATATTCCGATGAAGCAAGGGTGACCCAGTCTTCATTCATGTCCGTTGTCACTTCAATCGTGACGGTCTTCCCAGCGGCTTTTTCAATGCCGCCGTCGGTCAGCGTAATGACGAACCCGGTAACCGTACCATTCGAACCGACCGTCGCATAGAGGTAATCGGAACCGTAATTGAGCGTCCTATCTCCGATTTTTACGATAGGGGTGCCCCTCAGGCTATCAAAATATTGCGTACTGCTCAGCCAGATATTCGGCAAATTCTCAGTGATCGTAACGGCATCTACATAATCTTCTGGGATATCGGCAGTGATGACCCAGTCGACCGTCGACTTGTCGTCGCTGAGCGTGCCGGTCTTCGTCGGTTCCGGGAAGGCGACGGTACTGTCGACGGTGATCGTCGATTCATGATAGTCCCATTTCGTCGTCACCGTGTTCGTCGCCGTCGTCGAGCCGATGATGCCGTTAGTATCCAGCGTGGTCGTGTACGAGAAGTCGTACTGGTAGTTGCCGTCGCCGGACGGGACGGTGTAGGTGAACGTCTTGTCGTTCGCCGTGTCGTTGACGCCGACTTGCGCCCATGTCAGGTTGTCGGTACGCACGACGTTCCCGTTGCCGTCGGCGACGGTGACGGTGACACCGGTACCGGAGAAATTGCCGTCGGTCAGCGTGTCGGTGATGGTCGAGCCTTTCAGCGAAACCTGCTTCTGGCTGTTCGCCGTCATCGACCAGGTGATTGTCTGCACGGTGCCGTTCGTACTCGTCACGGAACCGGTCTTCGAGACGGTCGAATCGATGTTGACGTTCGGCAGCGGCGTCGGAATCAGTTCTTCACGGTCGATATCCTTGCCCTCGTAACTGAGCGTGTTGGTATTGGCGTTCAGTACGGCCTGCACGGCGTTATAGTCGTCGCCGGCTTTTCTGACAGCCTCCATGAACTTCTCCGGATCGATGACGGCGTCATAGGTGAGCGTGACCGACTCGTTGTTCGCGAGCTTGTCGACGGTGCAGTCGATTGTCGACGACGTTGTCGAGCAGTTCGCCCTCGAGTTGCTCGGCGTGCTCACCTGCAGCGAGCTCTGGTCAAAGGTGAGCAGGCTGCTGTCGAAGTTCATGACGTCGTGGATTTTGATGTTCTCGTTCGCATTCGAACTGGTGACGGTGACGGTGTAGGTGATGCGGCCGGTCTCGGCGTTGAAACTGGCGTTCTTCGAACCGTTCAGGTCGTGGTCGACCGGCACGAATTCAACGGTTTTGCCGCCGGGCATGACAATCGACGCCTTATCGTCGGACAGGTCGAATGACCACCTAATGTGGAACTGGGCTTCGTTGGACAAATCCCAGTCATCATAGTACGGGTCGTTGGCATTGATATTGACTTCAATGACGTATGAATCGTCCGGCTGCCTCACGAATCGCCAAGTGCTTCCATTAAGAGTATTGCCGGAAACGGTGAGCTTCAGGTCATGAAGTGTCCCGTCATTGACAGGGATAAAGCCCGCAGGCAACGCAAACACCATCGTCGAGCCGTTCTCGAACTGGTAGTCGGCGCTTTCGGCGAACGCGAAGTCCATTGTGACCGCTTCGCCGGGCACGAACGTAAACGAACCGCCATTGGACAGGTCCTGGCCGTTGACAGTAATCGACGTCAGCGTATTCGCCAGGTTGCTTGTGCGCTCAATCTCGTCGGCAAAGGCTCGCGGCGTAGCGGTAACGCCGACGACGAGCACGGCAGTAGTGACAAGCGCAACGACTTTGCTCCACACGGCCCGCACCGGCACGTCGGTCGCGCCGTGGCGCGGCCCGCGGTGCGGCGTGAGGTGGATAACTCGGCGGGAATGCCTACCCCCCCCCGTCACGAATCGGAGGAATGCACCGGCTCCACTCCCACGGCTGGCACCATGGGAACGCCTGTGCGAATAGGCATGCTTGCGTACGGAATCGTATGCCGACCGGCCTGCCGGAGCAGCCTTATGGTCTCCGCCATTGCGGCGGTTTGCGGCGGAATGCCGCGCGTTGTGCTCGCCCATGAGCCAACCTCCCCCGTGTACGGGATGGCAAGCCGGACTTTCACGGTACCGCGCCCTTCACGCGTCCTCCAGACCCCGAGCTTATTCTCTAAACAACGCCAAGACTGCCACACCTCTCACAGCCAAAAGCGCCTTCGCTCCGGGCGTACCGCGGAAGCCCCTTCCCTTGAGCTAACCATCCACAGCAAGGTTTTGTTTTATTGATTCACCATCTTTGCATCTTCACGAAAAACACGCAAATTCAAATCTCGAAACTCGCCATATTTAGACATTCTGCCCAAGGACACCATCCCACGAGGACGCCACCCCCGCTGGCGCCCGCCGCTGAAATATGCAAACGCGAAAGCGTTTGCGGCCTTGTTCGGGGGTCGCTGAGAGCAAGCCGAAGGCGCAGCTCGAAGCGGGGGGTGGTCAGCCCAAGCCGCTTCGCAGACAATGCGAATGCTCGCCGGAGGGCTTAACGCCCTCCACCTCGCATTCGCGCAAACTCGGCTTCGCCGGTTTGCGACCACCCCCCGCTTCGCCATCGCCTTCGGCTCGGCTCAGCGACCCCCGCCAGCGGGGGTGGCATGCTCGGACGGCATAAAACAAAAGCTCCCGGCCAGGAAAAGCCGGGAGCAATCGAAAAATCTTGAATAAAAAAACTACATCGCCATCGCGAGAATGCGGATCAGCACGCCGGAAAGCGTTACCGCTCCTGCGGCAGCCGCCGCGCCAACCACTCCGCCGATGACCTTCGTCATTTCGTTCATCGTTACCACGCTCCTCACATCATCGTGAACAACTGTTTGCCGTTCGTCCGGTGGCGGGCGAGTGCCTCTCTTGTCGCTCCTACCGTCCAAAGTTACTGGATTAACAAACGCCGTTTTTCTTTTATTCCGTACTGTTTCGCCGGCCGCCGCTGCTTCGTCGCAACGTCGCGCCAACGGTCTTAATTAAACCAGATTTTCCCCGGTCCAGCAACGCTTTTCCACATGCTGGCCGGGGAAAAATCTTGAATTTTCACTGCACGCGTTCCGCCGCGGCCGCCGGGTACGCCGGCAGCGCGCGCGGGGCGCGGAAGCCCTGCGCCTCGAACTCGTCGGCGATGGCCTGCGCGACCTCGCGGGCGCGGCCCTTGTCGACGATCGCGATGATCGAGCCGCCGAAACCGCCGCCGGTCATGCGGGCGCCGTACGCACCCATCGAACGTGCGGTGGCGACGGCGACGTCGAGTTCCGGAACGGTGACCTCGTAGTCGACGCGCAGCGAATCTCCCGACGCGTTGATCAGCTTGCCGGCGCGCTGGATGTCGCCGGCCGCGAACGCCGCAACGAAATCGTCGACGCGGCCGATTTCGCCGATGACGTGCCGCACGCGCTTCTTCATCGTCTCGTCCGGCAGCTGCTCCAGCACCGCCGCAAGCTTCTCGCTGCGTTCCTCGGCGCTCTCGCAGGCGTTGACCTCGTCCGCAATCTCCCGCAGATTCGCCACGCCGAGCAGCTTCGCCGCATCCTCGCACATCGCGCGGCGCTGCGCGTATTTGCCGTCGTTGAGCTGGTGCGGCGCGCAGGTGTCGAGCACGAGCAGCTCCAGGCCGAACTTGCCGAAATCGACCGGCTCCTGCTCGACGCTTTCCATCGCCGTCAGCCCCGGGCGGCAGTCGAGGCGGATTGCGCAGCCGGAGGCGCAGCGCATCGAAGCGCTCTGGTCCATGCCGCCGGTGGAAGCGCCGGCCATGTCGTTTTCCGAGCGGATCGCCGCCGAAATCAGCGTGACGCGCCCCTCGTCGGACCCGCCGTAGCCCAGACCGAACGCTTCGTCGAGCGCGAGCGCCGTCGAACAGGTCATCGCCGCCGACGAGCTCAGGCCGGAGCCCAGCGGCACGCAGGACGAGAACGCGGCGTCGAATCCGCGCACCTCGTCGAAGCCCATCTCGCGCATCGCCCACGCGACGCCGGCCGGATACGCCGCCCAGCCGTCGACGTCGCCGGCGGCGAGCCCCGCCAGGTCGAGTTCCTCGACGTCCTGCGGCTTGACGTCGCTGACGAGCCGCACCTTCGTGTCGGAACGCGGCCGCAGCGCGATGTACGTGCGGTGCGGCAGCGCGATCGGCAGGCACAGCCCCGCGTTGTAGTCGGTATGCTCGCCGATGAGATTCACGCGGCCCGGCGCCGCCCACACCCCCATCGGCTCCTCGCCGAACGTCGCGGCGAACAGCGCCGTCGCCTTTTCGGCGCCCTGCGCATCGGTCATCGGTTCAATGAATTCCACCTGAGACATCGTCATCTCCTTGCAGCTTCTTGCAGGTTGCTTTTGCGTTGTTCTTGCGTTGCTTCGTCGCTTTTCGCTTCGTCGCGTTTGCCGTTGCTTGCTGTCACTCACTCTACGCCGCGAGCGCCGCGCGGGCCGCCGCTACGCGATGTCGACCGGCCCAAGCTCGTGGAAGCGGGCGGCGATCAGTTCCGGCGTCGTGTCGGAAACCCACGCAGCCATGCCACTTTCCGAACCGGCGAGGTACTTGATCTTGTTCGCGGCGCGGCGGAACGAGAAGAACTGGAGGTTCAGCCGGTAGTTCTCGCGGCGCGGATCGTGCACCGGCGCCTGGTGCCATGCGGCGATGTACGGAAGGTCCATGCCCTTGCCGTCGCCCTTGTCGAAGAACGCGTTGCCGCGCTTGAGCAGCGCCGAGTACATTTCCGCAAGGTCCCAGCGTTCCTGGTCGTCGAGCTGGTCGAGCGTCAGGATGCCGTCGCGCACCGGCTGCACGTGCACTTCCAGCGGCCAGCGGGCCGCCGCCGGCACGTACGCAACCCAGCTATGGTTGCGCATCACGACGCGTTCGCGCGCCTCGATTTCGCCGGCGAGGATGTCGCGCAGCAGATTGCCGCCGGTGCGTTCGTGGTACGCTTCGGTGTGCTTGAGTTCCGTTTCCAGCTTCGGCGCGATGAACGGATACGCATAGATCTGGCCGTGCGGATGCGCCAGCGACACGCCGATTTCCGCGCCGTGGTTCTCGAACGGGAACACCTGCTCGATGCCGGGAATGGCCGAGATTTCGGCGGTGCGGAACGCCCACGCCTCGACCACCGTACGCAGGCGGCGCACCGGAAGGTCCGCCGGCAGGCCGTCTTCGTTCGGATCGAAGCAGATCACCTCGCAGCGGCCGGCAGCGGGCCGCTGCAGCCACAGCGGGTTGCCGTCGACGTAGGTGGTTTCGTCGATCGGTTCGCCGGGAACCTGCACCATCGACGGGAAGCGGTTTTCGAACACGACGACGTCGTAGTCGCTGTCCGGCACCTCGCCGTCCTGGTAGGGGTCGCCGGGCTTGCGCGCGGCGAGCGGGTTGCCCTTCGCCGTCGCGCCGGGGCCGGCGGTGATCGGGCGGTTCATGCGGGCCGTCGCCATCGGGATCCAGTCGCCGGTCAGGGGGTCGCGGCGCATCTGCGGGGCCGCGTACTTCACTTCCAGGCCGTCGGCGTCCAGATGCGGCGCGAAGCGGTATCCAAGATTGCGCGGATCGTGCAGTTCGCGGGTCTTGGCGCCGGAAACGTACTCGGCGGTGTCGTCGAGGTAGAAGAAGTCGCGGCCGTCGTCCAGCGTCGTCGGCGTGATGCGGATGTTCTCGCGCGCATACTCCCCCGGTTCGTAGGAACCAAGCTGCGGCTGCGTATCCTGGCTGGTCATCTTGCTCTCCCTTTCCGGCGCTTCGGTGCGCCCGCCGTAAGCGGTTCCGCTGGAACCGCGGGCAATCTTAAACAAAAGGCTTCATCCATTCGTTCGTTTTTGTGGACGAATGTTATTTTCTGTTACCTATTATGTTAAGTTTCGAACGCGACGACGCAACCTCGGCGTGTCTTTTCGCACTGCCAGCCGGAGGCCTGGCAACAGAAACCGTTATGCTTCCTGCTGGCGGAGCTTCGCTTCGTTGGCGACGGCGGGATTGTCGGCGAGCGCTTCCTCGGCGACGGTGTCGAGGGTCTTGTTCAGCTCGTCCTCGTCGACGACGGGAATCGACAGGAGTTTGCGGGCCGCGTCATGGATGTACCGGTTGATGGCGTCGTTGCGCCCCGGCTCCATCGGATACGCGGAGTCCTCGTCGATATGCACGTCCAGGGCCTTGCGGAGCATGTCGTGCTGCTGCGGGCCCATGACGTAGGAAAGCTGGCGGGTATAGGACCCCCTGTAGTTCGCGGGCGACAGGCCGTCCAGAATATCCGGATTCCACTTGCCGGATTCCCAGTCCTCCTTCATGTCGCGGGCAAACAGGCTCATATTGTGGTCGAACAATGGCGCCGGGCCAAGCAGGCGGCCGGTAGCGTTGTCCCTCAGGAATCCGTGGTTGTTGGCATGCCGGTCGCGGTTGGCGATCAGCGCGTCGAACACGAACATGGTGCGCATGAACTGGCATTCCTCGTCACTGATGGCGCGCGCCGCGGCGAGCATGACGGGAAACGATGCCTTGCCGGTCGCCGCATAGAAGGGAACGAAGGAGACGTTCTTGCTGTTCATCAGCGGGCAGACGGACGCGAGCTTCCCCTTCCACCGCTCAAGCCGGTAATCGACGGCGTTGACGCCGATTTTCCGGGCAAGCTGCGATGCCATGAATTCGCTGTAGGGCTCCTTGCCAAGGTTGACGGCCCCGTCGGTGCCGCCTTTCCATAATTCCAGCCCGCGGTCCGTGTGCCGCCAGGCCTTGGGAAACTGTCCATCCGTCGTCCATTCGCTGGACAGGCCGATGTTGTGCTTCTCACTGGACGTATAGCCCGTATAGGCTACGATGGCAAGCGTTTCATCAAGCGGATTGTCGAACAGGTTGATGTCATCGAACGAGAGGCCCTCGCCTTGCCGCTCCACCCAGAACGCGTCATTGACGGACAGCGCCTTGCACAGATTGATGATGCCGAGAATGTCGTTCTCGTTCAGGCCGGCCTGGTAGAGCAGCTGCTGGGCGAATTGCCTGTTCTTTGGGATGGTACGCCGCTCAATCCACGAAGCGAGAGCGGCATCCGTCGGTTCAGGCGCCAGGGGAAACGGCAAACGGGTCAGCTGGGAGTCATCGGCCCACGTAATGGAGACCTTCAGGGACGCTTCGATGCCCTCGCTGTATGCGGCATCGAATTCAAGCAGCGTCGCATCTGCCAGATGCATCGTGTACGAAGTCATCGCACGTCCCTTTCATTGTTCTCTTGCGCCGTTCCATTGTGTTCCGCGCTGTCATTCTGTCGAACTGTCGAACTGTCGAACTGTCGAACTGTCGTTCTGCTTTTCCGCTTTTCCGCTTTTCTGCTTTTCTGCTTTTCTGCTGTTCTGCTGTTCTGCTGTTCTGTCATTCTGTCACACCGTCATACTGTTGCGCTGCCGGACTATCGATGATGGCTGGCGGTCGAGGCTTAAAACATGGCATCGGCCAGCATGTCGTAAGCACGACTAATCGGGAAAGCTCTTTTCAAAAAAAGAATCTCTTTTAAACGCTCCGGGCAGGACAGCGCGAACCGGCACCGCGGACGACGGCTCTATTTAGACGATAGCCCTACTTGCGGGAGAAAATGCGGGCGAAGCCCCAGCGGGTGACGCGGGTCATCGCCTCGCGCACGATGCCGCTGTCCATTTTGGAGGCGCCGCGCACGCGCTCGGGGAACACGATCGGCACTTCGGCGACGCGGCCGCCGGCGACGACCACGCGGCGGGTCATGTCGATCTGGAACACGTAGCCGTTGTCCTCGATGGTGTCGAGCGCCACGCGCTGCAGCATCGGCGCGCGGTAGACGCGGAAGCCGCTGGTCATGTCGCGCACCTTGAGGCCGAGCATGAAGCGCGCGTACGCCGAGCCGGCGCGCGAAATGAAGTCGCGGTACCACGGCCAGTCTTCGGTGGTGCCGCCGGCCACGCGCCGCGAACCGAGCACGAGGTCGACGTCGTCGTGCGCGTCCATGTATTCCAGCAGCCGCGCGAGGTCCTCCGGCCGGTGCGAGCCGTCCATGTCCATTTCGCAGATCAGCCCGTAGCCGCGCTCGAGCGCCCAGTTGAAGCCGTCCACGTACGCCGAGCCGAGGCCGAGCTTGCCGGCGCGGTGCAGCACATGCAGCTGCGAGCCGTTCGTGCACGAGTTGAGCCGGTTGGCGATCGCCAGGTCCGCGGTGGGCACCGACGCGTCGGACGTCTTCTCCGAACGCCGCGCCACCTTCCAGCCGTTGCGGGCAACGCTATCGTCGCCCTCCGGCACCGCCCGCGGCTCCACGACGCCGACGGACGGCGCCGCGCACGTCACCGACGAAATGACGTCCGCGAGTTCGCCGGTGCCGTCCGGCGAGTTGTCGTCGACGATCAGCACGTCCACGCCCGGATTGCGCGCGAACAGGTCGCCGAGCGTCGGCTCGAGATTCTCGCGCTCGTTGTATGTCGGCATCACCACGCACACCCGCGTCTTCATTCGCCCCTCGTTTCCGTCGCCTTCGGGTTCCCCGGGAACCGGTTTGGCTGGCCAGTTCGCCGGAAGCGCCGCACCGCCCAGCCGCAGCCAGGCCATTGCCGTTCCACCGGCAGGAAGCCGCCCGGACCGGCAGACCGTAACCGGCCGATTCCCTGCCGACCGGCTTCCCGCCACCCGTTTTCTGTACTTACTTTCTCACGTACCATATTCTTTTGCCACGTTTCCGCCATTCTTTTTCCTCCAGCGTGGCCGAGGAATGGCGAATCCGGCGCTCCGTCCGCCATCCCGTCCTCCCGTCCGTCGGCTCCGGCATCCCTGAAAAGGGCAAGCTGGAGGCACTCCCGCGCCAGGCCGCCTTCGTCCGGCATGCGGCCGCCGCGCGCCCAGCCTCCCGCACAATCCGAAAGAAAACGAGCGCCGACGGCCAAAGCATGGCAGAATAGCTACTATGAACTACGTTTCCGAGAATTTCCTGCGCGATTCCATCAACAAGGCGTCCACGGACCTGTTCACGTTCGCCTACAAGCATGTGGTCAAGCCGTATTTCGTGTTCAACCACACGCCCGACATCGCCCACGACCAGATGATCGAATTCTGCAAGGTCACGCGCCGCATCCCCCCGCTGATGTGGGCGTTGCGCGCGTTCCTCGACTACTCCGACCCCATTCTGGAAACGAACGTCATGGGTCTGAACTTCACGAACCCGTTCGGCCTGTCCGCCGGCCTCGACAAGAGCTGCGACATGCCGGTGCTGCTCGACCATATCGGCTTCGGCTTCGAAACGGTCGGCTCGACGACGGCTCGCCCGTGCGCCGGCAACCCGCGCCCGTGGTTCCACCGCCTGCCTGAATACGACTCGATGATGGTGCACGTCGGCTTGGCCAACGACGGTTCCGACGTCGTCATCGAACGCGTCGAGGACGCCTGGAAAGCCTCGAAGTACATGCAGATGTCGGTTTCGATCGCCCGCACGAACGATTCGCTCGTCGGCGGCCTCGACGAAGGCATCGAGGACTACTGCATCTCGATGCGCCGCGCCGCCGGCCGTTCCGCGATGATCGAAGTGAACATTTCCTGCCCGAACACCACGGTCGGCGAGCCGTTCAACGAAAGCCCGGAAGCGCTCGACAAGCTGTTCACCGAGCTGGACAAGATCGACCGTCCGCAGCCGGTGCTCGTCAAGATGCCGCTGAACAAGAGCTGGGGCGAGTTTAAGGAGCTCATCGACGTGCTCGCCGACCATAACGTGCAGGGCCTGAGCATTGCGAACCTGCAGAAGGACCGCACCGGCATGGAGATTCCGAAGGACTGGCTCGGCGGCCTGTCCGGCGGCCCGTGCACCGTCGCAAGCACCGACGTCATCCGCCGCGTCTACCAGGAGTACGGCGACCGGTTCGCCATCGCCGGCATTGGCGGCGTCTTCACGCCCGAGCAGGCCTACGCCAAGATCCGCGCCGGTTCGTCGCTGGTCATGTTCGTTTCCGCCCTGATGTACCGCGGCCCGCAAACGATTACCGTCCTCAAGCGCGGCCTCGCCGAACTGCTGCGCCGCGACGGTTTCACGAGCGTTTCCCAAGCCGTCGGCGTCGACGCCTAGCGTTCCGCTTCCGTTTGCAAACGACAAAAGCCGCCCCGGAAATCTTGGCTATATATACGTATATATAAACGAGATTTCCGGGGCGGCTTTCGAAAACCCTATGGAAGCGTTGGTGTCATCAGCGTGCCTTACGCGGCAAGCTGTGGGAACGCCTCCACTTCATGCATCGCGTCGACGAGCATCTCGACGGTGACGTCGGGAACCGCCATATGGAAGAACGTGGAGGGGTCGGCTACGAGTTCCGCAACCTTGCGAACGTTCTCATCGGAGAACTCCAGACCCATCTGCTTGAACGAATGCGGCAGCCCGACCGCGTCGAAGAACGGCAGCAGCCGCTCGGCTTCGTCGCGCTTGCCTTCGCACACGAGCTGCACGAGCACGCCGTACGCCACCTTTTCGCCGTGCATCGTCGCGTCCGAACCCTTCAGATGCGTCAGCGCGTTGTGCACGGCGTGGGCTCCGGACTCGCGCGCCCGCACGCCGCCGAAGCCGCCGACGGTTCCGGCGAGGCCGATGATCGTGTCGATCAGCATCTTGACGTGTTTGCTGTCGTAGCGCCCGGCCTTGAGGTCGGCCAGCGCCGGCTCGCTTTCGGCAAGCAGATTGTCGCGAACGAGTTCCGCGCCGCGCATCGACATCTGGTCGAACGCCGTCAGTTCCCCGGCGAGCGCGAACACCGGCGCGCTTTCGTAATACTTGGCGAGCGTGTCGCCGATGCCGCCGACCATTTTCTCGACCGGGGCGCGGGCGATCAGCGCCGGGTCGACGAGCAGCAGCGTGCTGTTGCGCGGGTGCATCGGCGCGCCGACGAACGCATGGTCGTCGGTATAGTTCACCGAGCAGGCCGAGTACGGCGCGCAGGCGCACGACAGCGTCGGCACGATGACCAAGTCGATGTCCAGGAACGCGGCGACGTTCTTCGCGGTGTCGCCGAGCTTGCCGGCGCCGATGGCGATGACCGCGTCGGCTCCCATTTCCTTGACCTGTTCGGCCAGTTCGCGGGCGTTGCGTTCGCTGGACGTGCCGTCGTAGCGCAGCACCGGCGCGAAGAACTCGCCGCCATAGTCAAGGTACGCCTGCGCCGACTTGACGCCGGTCAGGATCACCGGATTCCTGTAGTCGCTTACGTAATCTTGAACATGCTTGGCTACTCCGGCTTCGGAAACGTACCTGTTGGGGCCCGGCCGCACGTCGGTATCGCGAACATTCGTCGCCATGGGGGATCATCTCGATTCTTGGGAAAGTCGCAACTGTTGGACGAGATATTAAGCACTGTCGCATAAACCCCCACGTTACGTCTCAAATACCGAACATTTTCCCAAGACGCTCCTCCCACCCCCGCTTACACCCCCCTCCACCTACCCCCCTCCACATTCCAGTCGCTCACGCCCCGCCCCCGACCGGAAAATAGATCGTGCAATACATTTCAGTCGCCGACCAACTGTCACCGACTGGAAAATAGATTTCTTGCCACACTCCAGTCACCTACGTCCCCAGCGACTGAACCATGCCAAGAAAAATACGTTCCAGTCGCTCACGACGTCTCACCGACTGAAACGTAGATTTTCGGCCACATTCCAGTCGGCTGCATCCCCACCGACTGGAAAATATATTTGGGAATACGTTCCAGTCGGTGAGGGGCGCCAGCGACTGGAAAGTAGATTTTGGGATACCTTCCAGTCGGTAAGGGGTTGCCAGCGACTGGAAAGTAGATTTTTGGATACGTTCCAGTCGCTTGGAGGCCCTCACCGACTGGAAAATAGATTGGGGACTACGTTCCAGCGGCGAGGCGGGTTCGCTTTGTGGGTGAATGTGTGCGATAATGTGCGTATGATTTCGTCACAACGTCAACACCTCATCGTGAGCAGGCTGCGTACGCGCGGAGCGGTGCGCATCACTGCGCTCTCCAAAGAGCTCGGCGTATCGGCGATGACCATTCGCCGCGATATCGCCGAGCTCGCCGACAAGGGCTTGCTCAAGCGCGTACACGGCGGCGCGGTATCCACCAGCACGCTGCTGAGCGAGCCGCTGTTCTCCGTCAAGTCGCAAATGGACATCGGGCTCAAGGACGCCATCGCCCAGGAAGCGATCAACCTCGTCTCCCCCGGCGACGTCATCGCCATCGGCGGCGGCACGACCGCCTATGTGTTCGCCCAGCATCTGCTCGAGTCGCAGCAGTCCAGCGGCATCACCATCCTCACCAACTCCATTCCGGTGGCCGAACTGGTGCAGGCGCTCGAATCGAAGGACGTCGAGGTCATCGTCACCGGCGGCGTCATCACCCGTTCGAACTCGCTGGTCGGCCCGATCGCCGACAAGGTCATCGCGAGCCTGCGCGTCAACACCGTGTTCCTCGGCACGCATTCGGTCTCGATTCCGCGCGGCTTCCTGATGCCGAACTCGCTGGAGGCGGCCACCGACATGGCGATGATGGACATCGCCGACCGCACGATCATCCTCACCGACCACACGAAGTGGAGCAGCACGTCGCTGTCGCTGTTCGCCCGCTTCGAGCAGGTCGACACCGTCATCACCGACGACGGCCTCGACCCGGATTCGGTGATGAAGACCCGCGACCTGGTCAAGGAGCTCATCCTCGCCAAGCAAGTCGACCCCGACGCCGGCGAACTCCCCGAACTCGCCGAAGACGAGGAACTCGTAGAGTAAACCCGGCCGGCGCCGCTGCGAACGCAACAGCCGCAGCGCCGCCGGCAATCTCAATCCGAGATTTATTGCGTCGTTGTCGACGTCGCCGACGAACTTGACGTCGAAGTCGACCCGGACGTCGACGTAGTCGTCTTCATGTATTTATCGACCGGCGTGCCGTAATCGTTGTCGATCGGCAGGTTCTTCGTGCTCGAGTACTTGTTGAGGAACTTCTTCCACGCCGGCGCCGCAATCGTGGAACCATCCCAGTACGAGTGGTACTGGCCGTTGATCGAGATGTTCGCAATCGGGTGGCCGGTCGGGTCCTGCACGTCGCCGACGAGCACGAACGTCGCGATCTGGTTCGGTATGAAGCCGCCGGTCGTCACGTACATGTCCTCGTTCGTACCGGTCTTCGCGAACGTCTTGCGGTTGTTGTCGAGCTGCGCGACGGTGGCGGCGCCGTCGGAACGCACGACGCCCTGGTTCATCGCGTACGCAACGGTCTGGATGATGTCCTTGTCGATGGCCTGGTGGCAGTTCGCGCTCGGAACGTCCAGCGACTTGCCGTCCGAATCGGTGACCGACTTGAGCGCGATCGGGGTGCATTCGACGCCGTTCGACGCAATCGTCGCGTACACGTTCGCCATCGTCAGCGGCGAGACCGCGGTGGTGCCGCCGATCAGCAGCGCCGGGTGCATCGACACCGAGCTGTACACGTCCTCCTGCCCGATGGCGGAGTTATGGTAGCCCATCGCCTTCGCCGCGTCCGCCACCGCGCACAGGCCGATCTTGGCGCCGAGCGACGCCATCGTCGTGTTGTGCGAGTGGACGAGGCCGAGGAACGGGCTTTCCGGGCTGACGGTGCCGTTCGTCAACGCGTTCGTAACGTGCCATACGTCGGTGCCGCCGGTGTAGCCGGAGCAGGTGAACAGCGACGTCTTGAAATCGGTCGGGTTGATCAGCGGTTCGTTGATCGAGTGGCCTTGCTGCATCCAGGCGACGAGATTGATCGGCTTCCAGCTCGAACCGATCTGGAATCCGGAGCCGCCACCGTCGATCTGGTCTACGGCGTAGTTCATCGACGTCTTCGTTTGGTCGGTCGCCGCCGCTTCGGTGGCGTCGTAGGTCCGGTTGATGCCGAAGCCGAGCACTTCGCCGGTTCCCGGCTTGATCGACGCCATGACGATTTCCATCCCGCTGGAATCGTTTGCAGGGATGGTTTCGTTTGCAGTCTCCATCATTTCGGTGTTCGCGTCGATGTCCAGCGTCGTCACGATCTTCAGGCCGCCCTCTTGCAGCAGCTTCTCGCGTTCCTGCGCCGTCGCGCCGAACTCCTCGGAATTCTCGATTTTGTGCACGACATAGTCGCAGAAGAAGCCGGCATCGTACGACGCGGCCATGCAGCCGTGGCTGACATTCTGGATATCCAGCGTGTCGGCAATCGGCGTCGCCTTGTCCTTCGTGCACTCCTCCTGGCTGATGTAGCCCTGCTGGTACATCAGGTCGAGCACGATGTTGCGCTGTTCCTGCGCCGCTTTCTGGTTCGCCTCGATCGACGGGTCGTACTGCGACGGGTTCTTCGTGATCGACGCGATCGTCGCCGCCTGGATGACGGTGAGCTTGTCGGCGGTCGTGTTGAAGTAGCGTTCGGCCGCCGCCTGCACCCCGTACAGCGAGTTGGAGCCGAACTGCGCGATGTTCAGGTAGCCCTGCAGGATTTCCGCCTTCGAATACTTCTGTTCCAGCTGGGTCGCGATCAGCATTTCGCGCATCTTGCGCGCGATCGTGTCCTCAGTGGCATGGTATTCGGCAATCGGGTCGTCGTCTTCGCGCGCCTGCGTCGCCAGGATGTTCTTGACGTACTGCTGCGTCAGCGACGAACCGCCCTGCTGGTCGCCGGACTTGATGTACGTCTGCACGAACGCTCGGATCACGCCCTGCACGTCGACGCCGGAGTGTTCGAAGAAACGCTTGTCCTCCCTCGCGACGACGGCTTGCTGCATCGCCTTGGAAATCGATTTCAGCGGCACGACCTCGCGGTTCTGCGCATAGAATTCGGCGATGACCGTCGTGCCGTCCGACGCGTACATCGTCGATTTCTGCGGCAGGCTCGTCACGTCGAAGTCGATGCCCTCCACTTCCAGCGACGGCGACACCGCCTTGACGGCGGCGTTGGCGCCCAGCACGCCCGGAAGGAACAGCAGGCTCGTTACGGCGCCCCCGGCGATGCACAGCGTCAGGAACGCGAGGATCAGCGCGAGCACCCGGCGCGCAGACAGAGTTTTCTTCTTGGGAGTACTGGTGTTCTTGGGCATACGCTCCATTCTAAAGCGCACGCCCTACGGCACCTGCATTTCTCCATAGAGTTCTAACAAAAATCGCTCACCCCACGAGGGGTTCCGCAGCCGCTAGCGCTGGGAACGGCGGATCAGGGCGCCCGGCTGGTAGATGATGATCGTGCGGCCGCGGCGCGCGATCCATCCGCGGTTCGTGAAGTCGGTCAGCGCCTTGTTCACCGTCTCGCGCGAGGCGCCGACCAGCTGCGCCATCTCCTCCTGGGTCAGGTCGTGCGGCACTTCAAGACCGGCCTCGACCGGCCGCCCGAACCGCGTCGCCAGATCAATCAGCGTTTTCGCAAGACGCGCCGGCACGTCCTTGAACACAAGATCGGCGAAACGGTCGTTGTTGGCGCGCATGCGGTGGGCGAGCACCTGCAGCATGTCGACGGCGACGCCCGGGTACTCGTCAAGCCACGCGAACAGGGCGTCGCGTTCCAGCCACAGCACCTTCGTCGCGCACATCGCCACCGCGCTGGCCGTGCGCGGGCCGCCTTCGGGGTCGAATACCGGAATCTCGCCGAGCACTTCGCCGCGCGCATGGATTGACAGCAGCTGCACGCGCTTGTCCTGCGACACGCTGATGAGCTTCACGCGCCCCTCTTCAATGAGGTAGAGCCGGTGGTCGGTGTCGCCTTCGCGGAAAATATAGTCGCCTTTGCGCATGGCCGCGCTACGCATGTGCGGCAGCAGCTCCTGCGCCTGCTGCGGCGACACCTGCTTGAACAGGGCGGTATTGAGCAAAGGGTTGGGATCCATCGCACCTCCAGACATCCCGTCCATTCTATCGAAAACGAGTCCGTCAGCACAGGCAGAACTCGCGCAGCCCCTCCACCAGACCGGCCGCGATTTCGCTTCGGCTCAGCGAAGTCTGGCGGCACAGCGGGTCGACACGCCGCTTGGCGGACTTGACCGCCTTGTCGGCGAACTTCGCCGGCGACACGTTCAGCACCCGCGCCATTTTCTCGGCGTCGATATCGTAGGCGAGCGTCGTGTGGTGCAGCACCGCGGCGGAACCGACACGCCGCTCAGCCGCGCCGCCGATCTTGCCGTTCGGCGACACGATGTCGTTGAGTCCGCCGAAGCCGGCTTCGATCCCGAGGCGCCGCAGCGACCAGACCGCCCAGCCGTCGAGCAGCCGGAACGTGTCGGCGACGCTGAAGCCGGCGAGCGGCGCGGAGGGAACGTACAGCGAGTAGGTAATGGTGTTGCGCGGTTCGACGAACATCGCGCCGCCGCCGGTCGAGCGCCGCACGACGGCGAACCCTTCGGCCGCCGCGACGTCGGCGTGCACTTCGTTGCGCTCAGACTGGAAGCGCCCGATCACCACCGCCGGCGCCGCCCAATCCCAGATTCGCAGCGTCGCCCCGCGCTCCCCCCGCGCCACTTCCTGGCTCCACTCGTCCTCAACAGCCATCTGTTCCCGCGGCAACCGCGGCGAGTCCACCACCACTTCCAGCCCCGGATACACTCCCCTCCACCAACTCCGCACGACTTCTTCCGAAAGACCTGTATTCCCACCCCCGCTGGCGCCCGCCGCTGAAATATGCAAACGCGAGGAGCGTTTGCGGCCTTGTTCGGGGGTCGCTGAGCCGAAGGCGAAGCGGGGGGTGGTAACGTTTCCCGACCCCGCACTTTCGCCAGCATCCGCAGAATCTAAAGTCGCCCCAGAACTACAGAAATCTTCAGAAAATCCCCGCGAAGCCCCGTAATCTCGTTCCGCTGCCGCCCCCGCAGCGAATCTCCCAAACACCTCCTCCGCCGCCTGCGCAACGCACTCCGGGTCCGCGCCGACGAGCTCCCCCGAAGTCTCGTAGCAGCGGCGCACCACGCCGGCGAGCGCGGCGCTCCCCCAATCTCCCTTCAGAAAGGCGCCCGTCAGCGCCCGCTCGAGCGCGGCGACAGATTCAGCGTCGTCGACGAAAAAGTCGCCGTCGACGGACACGACGGCGCGACCCCCGGCGCCGTCAGCCAGCGTGAGCCGGATCATCTTGCCGCCGGGGGTCTTGCGTTCAGTGGATGCGCGCACCGTCAGTCTTTCAGTTCGACGCCCTTGCCGTCGCGGTGCCACTTGGAGCCGTAATCGGACGTGAGGATGAGCACGCCTTCGATAATGCCCCAGATTTCCGCCGCGACCGGTCCGACAATGACGATCCAGCCGAGCACCGTCAGCAGCAGCTGGGCGACGGCCTTGCCGTAGTTGCCGAGGTAGAAGTTGCCGACGCCGAGACCGCCAAGGAAAATGCTCAGCAGGCCGGCCGCCAGCTTGCTGCGCTGGGAATAGCCCGCGGGCACCGGCTGGCCGGTGGCGCTGTACACCGGCGTGCCGGCCGGCGCCGCGTACCCGGCTCCGGGCGCGCCGTACGCCGGAGCCGCACCGTATGCCGGGGCTGCGCCGTACGCAGCGGAATCCCCATAGGCCGGAGCCGTACCGTATGCCGGGGCTGCGCCGTAGGCGGCAGATTCCCCATAAGCCGGAGCCGCCCCGTAGGCAGCAGACTCCCCATAGGCCGGCGCCGCGCCATAGGCTCCCTGCCCGTACTGCTGGTCATACTGCGGCTGCTGCGCGTACTGAGATTCGGGCTGCGCATACTGCCCCGCTTCCGGCGCGTACTGCGGCGCCTCCTGAGCATACTGAGGCTCCGGCTGCGCATACTGGGACGCTTCCGGGGCGTACTGGGGCTGAGACTGCGGCTCGGCATACTGCGCAGTCTCCTGCGCGTACTGAGGTTCCGGCTGCGCGTACTGCGAGGTTTCCGGCGCATACTGCGGAGCCGGCTGCACGCTTTGCGGCGTCTCCGGCGCATAGGCCGGCTCGGCCTGCGGAGGAACCGGAACCCCCGCTGACGCCCCCGCTTCAGCTCCGGTTCCTCCGTCCTCGGCGTGTTGAGGAACCGGAACGGCGCCGGCTACTTCAACGACCGTTTCGGTCTCTTCCATATAAGCCGGTTCCGGCGCGCTCTGCACCGGTGCCGGCGGCTCGGAAGCATAGGACGGTGCTTCCGGCATAGCGGGCACCGCCGGAGCGGGCGGCTCCGGCGCGTAGGACGGCTGGGCGGCCGCATTCTCCGCAGCGGGCGGCACGGGGGTCGGCGGCATGGGTTCGGACGGATATGCAGGCTGATTGTTTGCGTCAGTCATAGTGGTCTCCTCTAGATCTCTTCCGCAAGCGGTGCAAACGTTGTCGCCGCTCGGGTTGACCACAGCTTATCAACTTTTCGCCACCAATGCGCTCGTCGCCCACGCCTCAGCTCCTTTCCCTGCGCAAACCCATTCTTCCTGCATTTTTTATGCACCCTGTCCTGCCAAGGCATCCAATTCCGTTAATGGTGCACAGAAACGGCCCCTAAACCATCGATCGGAGCCAGCAATAACAAAAGCGGCTCCCAGCAGGCGAAAGCTGCGGGAGCCGCTGAAATCTTGCGAAACGCTGTGCGAATCAGGCCACGTAGGTCGGGCCGTACTCGCCCGGGATGTGCTCGGAAGCGATGTACGGGCCAGCGGACGGCTTCGCGTATTCCTGCACGCCGTTGGAGCAGTGGAAGTAGTTCGCGTTGTAGCCGTCGTTGCAGTTGCAATCACAGTTGCACATAAGAAACCTCTTTCGTCGGGTGGGCGGCCGAAGCCACCCCGTTCGTTCAGCTGCAAGTCTACCCAAAGCGCTCTACCCACGCCGCGTCCGCACGGCGCTTTGACAGCGGGCTGAAGTCTTGGGGAGCCGCAGCCGGAATTTCCGCGCCGTCCAGCGAACCGGCAGCGCACGTTTGCAGCGCCGCCACCGTTTGCAGCGGCGCAAGCGTTTGCAGCGCCGTCTTTACAGCCGCGCGAGGATGTCGGCGCCGACCTGGTCGGTGGAACGTTCCGTCGAACCGAGCTCGGCGATGTCCGCTTCCACGGCCGCGTCGATCCGCGCAGCCGCGTCGTCGAATCCGAGGTGGCGCAGCAGCATCGCGGCGGACAGGATCGCGGCGGTCGGGTTCGCCTTGCCCTGGCCGGCGATGTCCGGCGCGGAGCCGTGGATCGGCTCGAACATCGACGGGAACTCGTTCGACGCGTTGATGCAGCCGGACGCGGAGTAGCCCACGCCGCCCACGACGGCGCCGGCTTCGTCGGTCAGGATGTCGCCGAACAGGTTGTCGGTAAGGATGACGTCGAAGCGCGACGGGTCGGACACCAGGTAGATCGTCGCCGCGTCGATATGGCAGTAGTCGTGGGTGACCTCCGGGTATTCGGCGGCCACGCGGTCGACGATGCGCTGCCACATGTCGCCGGCGTTGACGAGCACGTTCTTCTTGTGGACGAGCGTGACGTGCTTGCGGCGCTTCATCGCGAGGTCGAACGCGTACCGCACGACGCGCTCGGCGCCGTACGCGGTGTTGATCGAGACTTCGGTCGCCACTTCTTCCGGCGTATCGCGCCGCACCGCGCCGCCCGAACCGCAGTACAGGCCTTCGGTTCCTTCGCGCACGACGACGAAATCGATATCGCCGGGGTTCGCGAGCGGCGACGTGACGCCTTCGTACAGCTTGCTCGGACGCAGGTTCACATACTGGTCAAGTTCGAAGCGCAGCCGCAGCAGCAGCCCGCGTTCGAGGATGCCGGCCTTGATGCGCGGGTCGCCTACCGCTCCCAGCAGGATCGCGTCGGTTTCCTTGATGGCTTCGAGATCTTCGTCCGGCAGGATCTCGCCGTCGCGCAGGTAGCGTTCGGCGCCCAGGTCGAACGTGGTGTAGGAGAAATCGGCAACGTCGCCGGCCGCCTTTTCGAGCGCCTTCTGCGCCCACGGCGTCACTTCCTTGCCGATGCCGTCGCCGGGGATGACGGCAATCGAATACTGCTTCTTGATGTCGCTGATGTCACTGTCCATAGCGGCGAGATTACTTCGCCGCACCCGCCCCCGCCGCGCAGGTTTCGCCTTATGAAATACCGCCCATCTTTCGTCCATATATTGAGATTGCCCGCCGGCTCCCCTCCGTAGGTTGCCGTCGCCAACGTTGCTTCCGCCCACCCACACACGGCAGCCACACCCCGGCAACCCCGTTTCCACCTCGTACAGAAAAAACCTCTGGGGAGCGCACTGTTTATGCAGGTTAGTTCGCCGGCGGCTGGCGACGCTCGCACCGCTTCCGAGGGCGATTGGGACGGGATATAATCAGCGCGTGAACGAACATTCCCGCACTTCTTCCGCCGCAAACGTTTCCGCTGCCGCCAATGATTCCGCAGTCACAAACGCTTCCGCTGCTGCAAACGTTTCCGCCACAGCTACCGCACCAGCTGCGGCTACCGCATCAGCCGCAGCCACTGCCCCAGCTACGGCCAACGCAGCCGCCGCAACCGCCGCAGCCGTGCCGCCGGTGCCGCACGCCGAGCGCATCGCCAGCGTGCGCAGGTTCCACGGCGATGCCTTCCTCGACCACTTCGCCTGGATGAGCCACAAAGACTCGCCGGAAGTGCACCATTTCGTCGCCGAGGAGAACCGCTACTGCGAGGCGCGCATGGCGCCGCTCGCCGGCCTGCGCCGCACGCTGTTCGACGAGTTCAAGTCGCACGTGCAGGAAACCGACATGTCGGTGCCGACGCGCATCGACGGCTACTGGTACTACACGCGCACGCAGGAAGGCAAGCAGTACGCCGTGCAGTGCCGCCTGCCGATCGCCGGCCCCGACGACTGGGACCCGCCGGCCATCGACGCCGCCGACGAGCCGGGCGCGATGCCGGGCGAGCAGATCGTATTCGATATGAACAAGGAAGCCGAGGGCCACGATTTCTTCCGCGTCGGCGGCATGGACCTGAGCAAGGACGGCCGCTGGCTGCTTTACGGCATCGATACGAGCGGCGATGAACGCTACGACTTCCGCATCCGCGACCTGTCCTGCGGCCAGGAGCTCCCCGACCGGTTCGACGGTCTCGCCTCCGCTTGCCTCACGCCCGACGCCAAGTGGGTTTTCACCACCGAACTCGATGACGCGTGGCGTCCGTTCCGCGTGCGCCGCCATGAAGTCGGCACGCCGGTTTCCAGCGATGTCACTGTTTTCGAGGAACAAGACGAAAAGTTCTGGGTTGGCGTCGGCTTGTCGTTCGACGAACGCCATGTGGTCATCGGCACCGGGTCGAAAACGACGACGGAAGTGCGCATGCTGCCGGTCGACGACCCGACCGGCGAGTTTTCGGTATTCATTCCGCGCAAGGAGGGCGTCGAATACGACGTCAGCTTCGCGTCGTTCGAAGGCGCCGGCCCCGACGGCGCCGACATCCCGCTCGCCATCGTCTATCACAACGCGGCGAACCCGAACTTCGAGATCGACATCATCAACATGCTGGAAACGAAGCCGCCGTACCGCCTTGGCGACGGCGTGCGCATTGCGCAGGGCTCGCCGTACGGCTGCGAACTCGGCGACGCCGTCATCCGCGGCGCCAGCGGCAAGCCGGCCGGCACGCCGTGCCACATCGACGGCAATCCGGAAGCGCTGCAAGGCGCGCGGGGACTGGCGATCGAAGGCATCGCAATGCACCGCCATTTCGTCGCGCTCTCCTACCGCGCCGACGCGCTGCCCCGCCTCGCCGTCATGACGAAGGAGGCTGCTGCCCAAGATTTCCTCTCCGGTCGCCCCTGGCGCTTCCAGCCGGTCGAACCGCCAGCCCTAGAGGGAGATTGGGACGGCGCCCATCACCAGACTGAGGGCGAAGCATCGGCTTCCGGCAGCCCAGAACGCAACGTTTGCAGCGATGCGACCGTTACCAGCGCCGTAAACGCAGGAGACGAAGCAAACGTTGACAGCGACGCAACTGTTGACGCAGATACTGCGGCGCTGGCGGCGTGCGGCATGCCGGTGGAGGGGCCCGCGCGGCTGTACTCGATCGGCGCCGGCGGCAACCCGTCGTACGAGGCGCCGCGCATGCGCTACTCGTTCAGCAGCTTCACGCGGCCGGGCGAGCTGCACGAACTCGACCCGGCAACCGGCGCCGACCGGCTGCTCAAGCGCGCGAAGGTGCTCGGCGATTTCGACCCGCGCAACTACCGCGAGGCGCGCCTGTGGGTGACCGCCCGCGACGGCGAGCAGATTCCGGTGTCGCTGGTATGGCGCGCAGGGGAAAATCTTAAGCAGATGCCGCTGTTCATCCTTGGGTATGGAGCCTACGAAATCAGCTCCGACCCGGGGTTCTCGGTGGCGCGGCTGAGCCTGCTCGACCGCGGCGTGCTCTATGCGCTGCCGCACATCCGCGGCGGCGGCGAAATGGGCCGCGCCTGGTACGAACAGGGGCGGCGGTTCAACAAGAAGCATACGTTCGAGGATTTCGTCGACGCGACCGCCGCGCTGCAGCGTGCCGGCTTCGCCGACCGCAAGCGCACCGTCGCCAACGGCGGTTCCGCCGGCGGCCTGCTGATGGGCGCCGTCGCGAACATGGCGCCGGAACTGTACGCGGGGATCGAAGCGGACGTGCCGTTCGTCGACGCGCTGACGACGATCCTCGACCCGTCGCTGCCGCTGACCGTGACCGAATGGGACGAGTGGGGCGACCCGCTGCACGACGCGGAAACCTACCGCTACATGCAAACGTATTCCCCCTACGAAAACGCCCCGCTCCCCGCAGATCTCCTCCCCCGCACCCTCCGCGAGTCTCTCTCCCGGACCTCTTCTACTGGTTCCTCTGCAGGCTCCGGTGCTTCTGCTAGCTCCGAAGCCGCGACTTCTAGCAGCCCTGCCAATTCTGGAGCATCCACCGAGCCCAACGCCGTTGCCGATTGCGATACTTCTGCTGGTTCCGGTTCCTCTGCTGATTCCGCGGCTTCAGCCTACCCCGCTGCATCAGCGGACTCGCCTGCCGAAGCGCCCAGCGAACCTTCCTATTGCTGGCCGGATGGGCATGTTACCCATTATTTCCCGAAGATTTTCGTGACGACGTCGATGAACGACACGCGCGTCATGGTCGCCGAACCGCTCAAATGGGTGGCGAGGCTGCAAGCCGCCGGCGTCGACGCCGTCATCCGCATCGAGGTGGAGGCCGGCCACGGCGGCATCTCGGGTCGCTACAAGCAGTGGGAGCAAGTCAGCTACGAAAACGCCTGGTGCCTCTCCACCATGGGCATCTCGCAATAGCGCACCTTCCGTCCCCACCAGCGGGGACCGGAGAGAGGGCGAAGCTTGATCCGAGGGATGGTAACGCGCCGTACCCCGGCGCCGCCCCCGCTGGCGGGGGCCGGAGAGCCGAGCCGCAGGCGAAGGCGATCCGAGGGGTGGTAACGTTGCGCAACCACCTCTCGGTTCGCGGCTTCGCCGCTCACCGATCTCCGCCAGCGGGGATGGACACGGGAATCTTCCGTTCGGCAGGCCCGTCACCTCACCGATCCCTGCCGGCGGGGCAAGTGAAGAAGCCCAATACGTCCTACAAAATCACTGCTGAACCGAATGTAGGACAAGGAAAAACGGTTTAGCTTGTCCTACATTCCGGGGCGCTGGAAAATTCTAGGACAGATTCTCGCGTATCGACTCTAAATACGGGAGCATCGTCTTCATCATGTTGGCGCCGGTGGTGCCGGTGAAGACGGGGACGTCGGTCGCCGGAATCGGATGCGTCATCGCCAGCCCACCGACGCTCAGGCCGCCGGACGCCTCGCGCGGCGACAGCTGCCGGATGCCGATGGCGAGCACGCGCCCCGGGTAGCGCCGCGCGATCGTCGCGTAGGTCGTCGGGTCCTTCTGCCCGTCGTCGCCGAAGAAGATGAACTTCATGTCCGGGAAATCCTCCATCAGCTGCTCGGCGTACTCGAGCTTGTGGTTCACGCCCGACGGCACGAACGTCTTGGGCCGCGGATCGAGGTCGCGCAGCAGCATCGGGCCGTCCGGGAACCCGTAGTCGTGGATGAACCCGCGCACCGAGCTCTCGATATTCCACGGCGACGTCGACAGGTAGAAGAACGGCGCATGTGGGAACATCTGCTGGATCTTGCTGTACATCACCGCCATGCCGGGCACCGAGGCGCGCTTGCGCGGCGACAGCAGCAGCATGTTGTACGCGGCCTTCCACACGGTCGGCACCTGCGTGACCATGATCGTGTCGTCGATGTCGGAAATGACGCCGACCTTCGCGTCGCGGGGAATCGTGAACAGTTCCGCCGCGACCGGCTTGCGTTTCGGCACGCGGCATGTAAACGTGTGCACGCCGGGCGTCAGCCGGTGCTCGGCGAGCAGATCGAGGTAGCCGGAGGAATCGGAGACGGCGAAATCCGACGTCTTCGCCTTTGCCGGATCGTTGCGGTCATAGACTTCCATCGTGCCGATCTGCACCGTCTTGAGCGGCACGCCGTCGATGTCGATCCACACGCGCTGGTCGGCGGCCGGCACTTCCAGCATCGCCTTGATGCCGCGCACCGGCTCCCCGGCCCCGTTGCGGCGCGGCTCGAACACGGTACGGCACACGAGCCGCGAATATTCCTCGGTTCCGTAGCCGACATACGGCTTGACGCTCGGGTACCATCCCAGCAGCCGGCATAGCGCCGTCGACGCCTTCAGCCATGCCGAGAACATCTCGACGACTGCGCGGCGGATAATCTTCTTGATTGGCGCTGCGAACGTTTGCTTTCCGAACCGCTTCCTGACAACGTTTCCAGTGAGCCGGGCCATGCCGCCGGTACCCACCGAAATCCTCGCGCCGGCGCGTTTCGCGAGACCCTTCTGGGAAAGCTGCAGCGGCACCGTCGGCATGTCGTCGGCGGCGGTGGCGGCGCTGGTCGTCTGCAACGCGACGGCCGGACCCGAAACCGGCGGCAGCGCGTCCGGAAGCAGCTCTTCGGAAAGCGACAGGATCGTGCCGTCGCCATCCGTCGTCACCTTCGGGAAGCCAGCCCCCGGCGTTGAATCTCCCGTTACCGAGGCACGGTCCGTCATCGAAGCATGGTCCATTGCCGAACCGCGGTTCGTTCCCCTCGAGCCACCGTTCTTTCCGGTCACGTCACCGCCCCTCGCCGCCGGGATGCCTTTCGTCCTCGCCATGGCACCGTCCGTCACCGCCGCGCTCTCGGCACCTGCTCCTGCGGCCGCCTTCCTGTTTTCCGCACGCAGCGCGCGCTCGAGAATCTCCTTGGCGTTCTGCAATTGCCGCCTGGAGTGCCTGTCGTTCATCGCTCCCCCTTCCCAGCGCCCAGCCGGGCCGCAAACGTCACCCTTTGCGGATCATCTCCTCGTACTGTTCAGCTTCCAGCAGCCCCTGCTCTTCGTCGTCGATTTCGATCTTCACCAGCCAGCCCTCGCCGTACGGATCGTCGTTGACAACGCTTGCATCGGCTTCGACGGCCGGGTTGACGTACCGTACCGTTCCGCTGACCGGCGCAATGACCGGCTCGACCGACTTCGCGGACTCCAGCTGCAGCAGGTCTTCGCCGGCATCGACATGCGTCCCCACCGCCGGCAGGTCGGCGAACACGATCTCCCCGAGCTGGTCCGCCGCGTATTCGGTGATGCCGAGCGTCGCCGGTTCCGACGCGTCGTTGACCCACACATGATCGGTGGAATACCACAGGTGCCGCGGGACGTCGAGTCCCAGCGCATTGCCATCGGCCATCGCAATCTCCTTTTATTTCAGATTCCCTGTTTGTTCAGGGCCCATATTCTTTTGTTCACGTCCCCTGTTTATTCAGGTTCCCTGTTCTTTTGCCCAGATTCCCTGTCCAAGATTTCCTCTTGAGTTCCCTATTCAAGATTTCCTTCTTGCTTGCCGTCCCTTCCCAGCGTAACGGCGCGACGTGTCCGCCGGGCAAACTCTTCTTCCAGCTAAGCCGTCCAGTCTGGAACATTCCGGCGTAAATCCTCCCAGCCTGCAATATCTTCCAGACTGCAATCCTTCCTCCCGAGAGTGCAATCCGCCTTTCAGACTGTGATATTTTCCAGGCTGGAATATTCCAGACCGCACTGCAAACGCTGGCAGCCGTTTCGCACGGCGATGCCGGTTGCGAACGGTTGCAGTGCAGCAAACGGTTACAGCTGACGGCCCAGCCATTCCTCGATCATGTAGCGGGCAATCGTCGCCTTCCCGGGGGCGTGGATGGAGCCGTCGGCGAGCGCCGCCGTGTATTCGTCGCGCGTCACCCAGCGCGCGGCGACCGTTTCGGTGCCGTCGACGCGGATGTCGGTCGAGCGGGCGCACCCCTTGAACGCCATCATCAGCGACGCGCGGTACGGCCACGGCTGGGAGCCGAGGTACTTGACCTCGCCGACGCGCACGCCGGTTTCCTCGAACGTTTCGCGGCGCACGGCGTGCTCGAGGTTCTCCCCGGCCTCGACGAAACCGGCGGAAACGGAATACAGCGCCGGGTCGTTCCATTCGCGGTTGTGCTGGATCAGCAGCCGGTCGTTGGCGTCGACGATCGTGGCGATGACGGCCGGCTCGATGCGCGGGAACAGCGTGCGCAGGCCATCGGCTTCGTTCGTGCACTGCTGGGCCCAGCCGGCCATCGACGCGACGACGGGCGCGCCGCAGGCCGGGCAGTGGCGCTGCGTTTCGTGCCAGCGGCCCAGGCACACGGCGGTGGTCGCCTGGCCGGCTTCGCGGGCCGTGGCGTGCGGCGCGAAGCCGCGCAGGTCGACCCAGTCGAAGCGGTCGATGGCGGACTCGAGCAGCGAGGCGCTGTCGGCTCCGGAAGATTCGCGCACGTCCATCGTCTCGTCGAATTCGGCGTCGACGGGGCCCGCAGCGACGCCGGCGACCGGCGCGACGGCGGTGATGTCGACGGCGACGACGCGTTCGTTGCGCGCGCCGCCGTACGAGCCGAGGTACATCGCGACGGCGCCGGGGTGCGTCGGCAGCTCGCGCGCGACGTAGGCGCCGGGCAGCGTGGCGAGGCGCATCTTGACGGCGCTATGGCGCACGATGTTCGCCTGGCCGCGCGGCACGGCGAGCAAACCGTCGCGCACGAGGATGACGGACGTGGCCGGTTCGGCAAGCACCGATTCGATCAGGCCGGTTTCGGCGCGGCGCTCCACTTCATAGTCGATGTCGCCCTGCGCGAGCGGCAGGAACGGGAGGGTCTGGGTCAACGACAGCGTGAACGGGCTCATCGGGCACGCTCCATCAGGTCGAACAGCGCGCCGGCGACTTCCTCGGGGCGTTCCCAGGCGGAGAAGTGGCCGCAGTCCTCGATTTCGGTGACGGCGACATCCGGGCTTTGCTCCATCGCGCGGGCAATCGGCTCCATGACGGCCGGCGGACTGGACGGGTCGTTCAGGCCGCACACGACGGCGGCCGGAACCTGCACGGCCGGCAGCACGTCGTTGAGGTCGGGCCGGCCGGCCGCCATCTTCTCGCGCCATGCGATGCCTTCGGGGCTCTGCTCGGCAATCCACTGCGTGAACTGGTCGATGTAGCGCTGCGAGCGCTTGACGCTCGAGTCGCCGTCGTTGACGTCGGTGAAGAACATGACCGGCGCGGTGGATTGCGTTTCCAGGCATTCGTCGGCGATGGCGAGCCGGTTGGCGCGGCTGGCCGGGCTGTCGGCGTCGCCCTTCGTGTCGAGCAGCGCGAGGCCGGCCACCGCTTCGGGGTGCCGCCGCGCGATGTCGAGCGCGACGTAGCCGCCCATCGACAGCCCCGCCCACACGGCGCGCTCGTAGCCGGCGTCATGCAGCATGGAAACGTATGCATCGGCAAGCAGGTCCATCGCGTCTTCATAGGCGCCGTCGGCTGCAATCGTTCCCACTTCCGTTTCCGGCACCGGCTCCCCGGCGCCCGCTCCCGGCATATCGGGAGCCCAGATCGGGAAGGCCGGCGAGCCGTCCGCGTCGGTGCGTTCCATCAGCGCCGTCGCGCACAGGTGCCACATGCGGTGGTCGACCGGGAAGCCATGCAGCAAGATCAGCGGCATCCCCTCGCCGTCGCGGTACGTATGGTTGGCAATCGGAAACGTCATTCAGTCCGCCTTTCTGCCCTACCGGAATCGTCTGCTGGAATTATAGGCACCTCAGCGGCCCAAGCGCCGCCCGGTTGCCACCTTCCGCACTGGCTGCGCCGGCGGGACTCAGGCTTCGTTCAAGTTCGGATCCGGCCAGCCTTGAAATCTGGCGTCCGAACGCCAGCTGCAAATCGGCTACAGATCAAGCCATGCGAGCGCCTGGCGGAAAATGCGCCCGTGGCCGTTGACCATCTGCCCGGCCAGCTCGGCGATGGCGTCGCTGTGCGGGTCCACCCATTCGACGTCCATCGTTTCGTCCTGCGGCTCGCAGTCTCCGGCGATCGGCACGACGTAGCACAGCGCGATGGAATGCTGGCGCGGATCGTAGTATTCGCTGACTCCCGGCGTCGGGAAGAACTCGGCGACCGAGAACGGCTGCAGGCATTGCGGCAGCATCGGCAGCGCCAGGTCGCCCAGATCCTTGGCGACGTTGCGCGCGATCGCTTCCCTCAACGACTCGTGGTACAGCACGCGGCCGGTGATGACGGTGCGTTCCACGATCGAGCCTTCCTCGCTGACGCGCAGCAGCGTGCCCACGTTCGTGACGCGCCCCATGTCGTCGATGCGCGCGGGCACGACCTCGACATAGACCATCGGCACCTGCCGCCGCGCCCGCTCGATGTCGTCCGGCCCCAGCCAGCCGGGCGGATTGCCGTGGCCCGAGCCGCCGGCAATGAAATCTTCCGGCGTGATGTTGTCGAACTCGCCGCGGCGCCGCCCCGCGTCGAAATCCCCTTCATCCGGCACTTCGTCATTCAGAACCTGCATCCCCCCATTATAAACAGCCAACCCATTCCCACCACCCTCTTCCTCCCCTTTCCCCTGCCCCTACCTTCCGCCCCTTTCCCCTTTCCCTGCCTTCCGCCCCTTTCCCCCTGTCCCGCTGGAACATTCCCAAAAATCTACTTTCCAGTCACTCACAAGCCCTCACCGACTGGAACATTCCGAAAAATCTACTTTCCAGTCACCCACAAGCCCTCACCGACTGGAACATTCCGAAAAATCTACTTTCCAGTCACTCACGCCTCGTCAGTGACTGAAAAATAGACCAAATAATACATTCCAGTCACCCACGGAGCGCCATCGACTGGAATGTAGACCAAACGATATTTTCCAGTCGCCCACGGGGTGCCAGCGACTGGAATGTGGACCAAACGATATTTTCCAGTCGTTCAGGGTTCGTCAGCGACTGAAAAATATCGAGATTTTTATTTTTCAGTCGCCTGCGCTCCCAGCGACTGAAAAATATCAAGGCCTCCACACCCCAGTCGCTTAGCGACCGTCAGCAACTGGAAAATGGAAAAAGATTCACAGCCCAGTCAGTGACGTCGCCACCGACCGAGGTATTCCGAAATTTCCACATCCCAGTCGCTCACGCCCCGCCAGCAACTGGAAAGTATCAAGAAATCTACGTTCCAGTCGCTTGGGCGCCGTCAGCGACTGGAACGTAGATAGGGCAGCACGTTCCAGTCGTTCAGGGTTCGTCAGCGACTGGAATGTAGAGAGAGGAGCACGAACCAGTCATCCACCCGAGTGGCCACCACCCGAATGGCCAGCCAGGCCGCCACCCAGCCAGCCGGTCACCCGGTCACCCGGCCAGTCACTCACTCGAGCGACTACCCGCTACCCCCCCCCACCTGTTATTGCGCAAAGGGGGCTGGGAAAACGCTGCCGTTCCCCTGCCGGCATATAGATTAGGAAACGGCGGCGAAAGCGGGTAGGTTCGTTACGTAAGGGCGCCGCGCCGCTTGAGGAGGACGCAACGAGCGAGGAACCCGGGGAAGCCGCCGCCGGCAGCTTCCGCCAAGACTTTGCAGGGTTTCGCGGGGAGACTTCACGAGGAGACTTCGCGAGGACACTTCGCGAGGCGGCTCTGCAAGGCTTTGAAAGCTTTCCGACAAGAAGGAGCAACGCATTATGACAGCTCATGAGATCACTTCCGCCGACTTCGAGAAGGTCATCGCCGACAACGAGCTCGTGTTCATCGACTTCTGGGCGACCTGGTGCGGCCCGTGCCGCGCGTTCGGCCCGATCTTCGAAAAGGCGTCCGACGAGAACCCGGACATCTACTTCGGCAAGGTCGACATCGACAAGAACCAGGACCTCGCGAACTCGGCCGGCATCCAGGCGGTGCCGACGCTGATGATCGCCAAGAAGGGCCACATCGTCTACCAGCAGGCTGGCGCGCTGCGCGCTTCCGACCTCGACAGCATCATCGACCAGGCCAAGAAGCTGGACGTCGACGCCGCGCTCGCCGAAGCCGCCGCCCAGCAGAACCAGCAGTAACAGGTAACGTCCCGCTTCCAGCGCCGGAGCGCCGCGCCGGCATGTTCGTTGCAGGCTCGCCCAATAGGCCTACCACAAGGCAGCACTTCCAGCGCCGCGCCGATACGTTCGTTGCCGGATATTTTCCAGTCAAGATAGACGGCGCTTCGCACGAAGCGGAAAACCTTCACAAAGCCTCCCTCGGGAGGCTTTTTCTTTGCCCGGAACACAGCGGGGATATCAAGGGGAATGTATCGAGAAAGGCAACAGGAACGTAACGGGGAAGGCGCCGGAAACGCGGCCGAAGTCGGCGCCGGAATCGCAGGGGAAAATTCTTCGCAGCGATGGCAGCGGGAATGCAGGAGAATGTGGCGGGAAATGTGAAAATCCCACGCAATCACCAGCAATGGCGAATGAAAAGGGGCCGTTTGGCGGTTGGATACGGCAAGAAGACTGCGCGAGGCAGTATAATCTTGTGCAAGTGCGCTCCGGCAGGGGCCCTGCGGGGTCCAGCGCGTCGCACCGCAGACGGAAGAGCCGAAGGGATTCGGTAGCCAGCAAAAACGAAACGGAACCGCCGTTCCGCGGCAGTTCGCGGGAGGTTCCACAAGGAGCTCCGCGAAAGTTCGCGGGAAGTTCCGCGAAAGTTTTGCGGCCCCGTTGCGGCAGCGACAAACCAGCCGAGGAACTGTAGTCGAGATTTTAGGAGCAGAATGGCTAACCATCGCAAGGTAGGCGCCCCTACGCTGCGCTCGCTGAGCAAGCGTCAGTGGATCCGCATCTGCACCGCGATTGCAGCCGTCGCCCTCGTGGTGACCGGCTGCGTGGTAACGCGTTCTTTCTATGCCACGGCGACGACCGCCGAACCGACGTCCACCGAGACCGCCTATTCCGCCACCGACCCGCAGGCCGCTTCCCGCGGCAACGCGCGCGATGCGCTGGGCGGCGACACCGCCTCCGTCAAGGTCGTGATCAACGGCGCGTCGCAGACGGTGCTCGGCACCGACTTCACCAACGTGAAGTCCGTGCTGGACGCGGCCGACATCACGCTCGAACCTGACGACACCGTCACCCCGTCGCTGTCGACGGCCGTTGACGAATCAACGACGATCACGATCAACCGCGCCGGCGCCGTCATCGAAACCGTGGACGAAGACATCGCATACAACGTTATCCGCAAGGAGGATCCGAACCTCGCCAAGGGCACCGAGAAGGTCGAGACCGAAGGCAAGGCGGGCACGCTGGAGAAGACGAATCTGGTTACGCGCGCCGGCGGCACCGTGCTGTCGTCGAACACGCTGACTTCGTACGTCAAGACGGCTCCGGTCGACAAGGTCATCCTGGTCGGCACGAAGGTCGCGACGGCGCCGTCCACTTCATCGGGTTCCAGCTCGAACTCCGGTTCCAGCGCGAACTCCGCCGCCAGCACGATCGGCACGACGACGCCCGTCGGCGAGATGCAGCAGTGGGCGCACGACTACCTGCTCGCCAACGGCTACACCGAAGCGGACTTCACGGCCACCGTCTACATCATCAGCCGCGAATCCGGCTGGTCGGTCACGGCGACGAACCCGAGTTCCGGCGCGTACGGCCTGCCGCAGGCGCTTCCGGGAAGCAAGATGGTTTCCGCCGGCGCCGACTGGGCGACCAACTACCAGACCCAGCTCAAGTGGTTCTGGAGCTACTGCGCCAGCCGCTACGGCTCCATCCAGGGCGCGTACAACTACTGGCTCGCCAACCACTGCTACTAAAGATTATTGAGCGCAAAGTGAGGGACCGTCGCCTAACGGTCCCTCACTTTTTTGCTCCGTTTTCCGAAAGCGATCCCGTTAACTATTTTCCAGCGACGTCACTTTCTGTACAGCGCTTTCCGCACTCCCCTCCTGTCCAGCAGCACTTTCCGCAGTTCCGCCAGCATCGTAATCCGCGAGGAGTTCTTTCCCCCCCCCCTACCGTCCAGCAGCGCTTTCCGCAGCCGCGCCAGCATCCGGACATAAAGAAACCCCGCCTGGTTCTCGGCGGGGGTTCGTTTTTATAGCGGGAAAAAGCTCAGGCTGCCTTCTTGCGGCCGCGCTTCTTCATGATGCCGTACGTCGCTTCATTGACGTCGAATACGACTGCTTTATCGTCGAGGAACGACGTGCCGTGCATCGACGCGAAGGCGATCTGGTCTTCCGGCGTTTCCTCGAACTGGAAATATTTTTTCATCGCTTCCAGCAGCACGGGCGTCTTCAGCGTCACCGAAGCGCGGGGGCTGCCGGGCTTGCAGAACGCAATGGCGTTCGCATCGTCGCCGGCGCACGGCTGTATGGCGAACTGCTTGGCCTTTGCGTTGATATAGAACTTGATATATTCCGGATTGCCCAGTTCCAGAACGGTTCCCTTATTAAAATGGAGGCTCGCGTCCGTGACGGTAAGCACGGACTTTCCGGCGGTGACGGCTGGGCTCACGGCCTCAAAACCTTGCAGCAACGACATCTAACACTTCCTTTCGTCGTCGTTCAAGTAAATACCAGCTTAATTTAAACCTCAGGTTTTTGCAATTTCAGTGAGTCGTTTTCAGCAACCCAACCTAACGTTTTTAACTGGAAGATTCCTGAACCAAAACCCTTTTTCGACTGCAGTGCCTTCTCGCACCAACAATACCCCCCCCCCATCTATTTTTCAAAATCGCAGCTTGCTAATACTTTACTTTCGTCAACGAAAAACAAGATTTCGATGGCTTTGTAAATAAAATCGTCACCTTTGCCTATTTCCCTACCAACGGTAGGGAGCTTCCTTTATATTTTGAAAGTATCGATAGGAAGGAACGCCGATGAAGGTTTTGTTTGTATGCACCGGCAACATCTGCCGGTCGCCGATGGGCGAGCTGCTGTTCCCCCGCTTTTTCGACGGCGAGGAGGGGCTTGTCGTCGACTCCGCGGGCACGCAGGGTCTGATCGACCATGAAATCGACCCGTCCAGCGGCAAGCTGATGGCCGCCGACGGCATCGACTCCTCGGCGTTCCGCTCCAAGCGGCTCACGCCGCAGCTCGCGCGCGAAAGCGACCTGATCCTGTGCTTCTCGAAGAAGCAGCAGAAGCAGATCGTGTCCCTCGCGCCGACCGTCGGACGCAAGACGTCGACGCTCAACGATTTCGCCGCGCTGTGCGAGTATTGCGCGGCCGAGGGCCTGGTGAAGGGCGACACGCTGCAGGAGCGCATCGAGTCGGTGCTCGCGCAGTCCTCGCTCGTGCGCCCGATGGTCGGCGCTACCGAAGACATCGCCGACCCGTTCCGCAAGGAATTCGACGCGTTCGAGGATGCCCACGAGCAGATCGGCATGGCCATCGCCGCCATCGCCGACGCCGTAGCCACCCCCCGCGGCGTCCACGCCGCCCGCCGCCGCACCTGCGCCCCCGCCGCCTGACGTATTCAGTCGCCTTTATAGACGAGGCTGATTGGACGGTTGGCTCGCCCCATTCCTTTATCTCATCCACCTTATGGGTGAGGAGGGGGCTACCCGGAACCACACCAGCAGCCCGTCTAGGATGGAAAATGTCGCCAACACGCAGAGAATGGGTGTGTTGGCGACATAAATGCGCTTCCAAATAGCGCCAGCACGCCAGTGCCCTACGAATCGGCGACATTCTGCCCCGGTTTCAGACGGCCAACACGCCTCTCCTCTGCGTGTTGGCGACATGCCACATCCATTCCCTCTACCCGCGCGGCCCTATTGAGCGTGGGCAAAACCATAATGAGACATTATGGCGCTTCCCGTCCGTCATACCTTATATTTTGAATCTACGTCTGCCTATCAGGGATGCATGATCAGAGAGAAAAATATGAGAGAAGCCCCAACCATTCCACAGGCGCACCAGTCCCGCCGAATTTCCAGCCGCGCCATCGCCATCGCCATCATCGTCGCCACGCTTGCCACCGTCACCATCGTCCCGCTATTCGCCAACGCTGCCGACGCGAACGCCGAGGAACTCGTCAACGCCACCCTCTGCACACCGGATACGACGGCCCCAGATTGCATGGCCAGCAGCCCCAGCGAGACCGACCCCGACGACGTCCAACCCAACACTGGTGACACCCAACCCGATACAAGTGACGTCCAGACCGATGCCGACATCAATGCCGACGCCACCCAATCCGGTTCCAGCAACGCTCAACCCGACGCCGACAACATCATCACTGACAACGACACCGACAACAACAGCGACATCGGCAGCATCACCAACGGTCAGTCCGACACCGATTCTGGTACCGCCGCCAATTCATCCCCGAATCCGCTCCACATCAATAACAGCGACAACAGCGGCGCCGCCAACGACGCCCCCGCAACCATCGCCGCGAGCGCTGACGTAGCCTGGGCAAAGTACGACGAAAACGACACAGCCGAGTCCAAGACCGCACTCGAAGGCTCGCAGTGGACGCTGAGCTACATCGACGGCGACGCGACGACCATCGACTACCCTATCGAAGACAACACCTCGCCCCAGTCGTCCGCCGCCGCCCAGCCGGATACTGATACCGCGAACGAAACGCTGTCCGCTAGGTCGGCAACGGTAGAGGACTCCGACGCCCGCGCCGGCTACTTCAAAGTCGCGGACCTACCCGACGGTTCCTATTCTCTCACCGAAACGGTTGCGCCGACTGGTTTCACGTTGAACCCTACCGTCTTCGAGTTCACGGTTTCCGATGGCGCAGTGGCGTGGAGTGGCGAGTTGCAGCCGGACAGCGACGGCGTGCTGTGGATTCCGGATGCGCCGACCGAAGTCGTCTGGAGCGTCATCGACGGCACGAGCGGGGCCGCGTTGCCGGGCACGACATGGGATATCTACAATTCCGGCCCGGACACCGTCCTGGCAACGATTCAAGATTGCGTCGATGTCTGCCCCGCTGCCAGCGTCAACAACTGGGCCGTCGACACCGACCCGGCCCCTGGTTCGTTCTCGGTAAAGTACCTTCCAGTCAATGGCTACTACCTGCACGAGTCCGAAGCGCCGCGAGGATACTCAATGGATGCGGATTGGCGCCGCTTTCAAGTTACGTCGGCGGCTGGAATAATCAAGATTTCCGGCGACGGTGCCAGCGGAGAGATCGTCCTCTACCGCATTCTGGGGATGGTTCAGTGGACGAAGGTTTCCTCCGAAGACGACACCCAGATTCTGCCCGGCGCGCAGTGGACACTGGAGTATACGTCGGACACCGGCCAGACGAAGACCACGACTTTCATCGATTGCACGGGACAGCCAGGATGCCTCGGCAACAATGGGTTGGCGACGATCAGCGACCAAACCATTTCCTACGCGTTCAACGGCGTCATCACCGTGGCCGGGCTCGGCTGGGGCTTCTACGTGCTGAAGGAGATAAAGGCTCCGGACGGCTACGTCCTTGACGCCACGCCAATCACCTTCACCATCGACGCCACCAACGTATGGGGCGACGAACAGTTGAGCTTCGATTTCACCATCACAAACAGGCCCGAGGGCATGCTGCCCTCGACCGGCGGTCCCGGAACATCATCCCTGCTCGCCGCCGGCATCACCCTCACCCTCATCGCCCTCCTAGGCCTAACCGTCCTCACCTGCCGCCCCTAGTTCCATCGACCCACACTCTCATTCGCAAGCACAAGTAGCCTGACCGATAATGTTTACGCCCTAGCAAGCGATTCCCTTGCAAGACAGGCGACCGCATGTCGTCAACTGCGTTTCGGGAACCGCGTTTCCTGAAACCCCAGCTCCTCCCCTTCCTCTCGGAGGCCTTCCGCCCAGTAGTCCAGGTAGCGGAAGGGGATACCCAGCTCGTTGACGGCGGCAAACGAATCGATGGGCAGGTCTGTTGCAACTTCGTCTATCGAGCCGGCCGAGTAAGCGGCGCGCATCATCTGCTGGAACAGCACGGCACGCTCGTTCTCCACCATTACCGGCTCCTTCTTGCGCCAGCCCCGCGAAGTCAGCTGAATGTTGAGAGACTGGTAGCGGTTTTCGTCCACGATGCCCAGATCGTATGCACGGCGGATGGTGTCGGCTACGGACACTCCCCATGCAGCCTTGACGTCCACGTACTGCAGAAGCGTGGAATCAGCCGACAGCTCCCGTTCGGCATCTTCCTGCGGCAAGAACAGCGCTCCGGCGAAACGACGCGCTTCGCGCTCCATGACGCGCGGCGACAACGTTTTGCGATAACGGTGTAGGATCAGGTGCCCCAGTTCGTGTGCAATGGCGAAACGCAACCGGGCGCCGGGAAGAGCCCCCAAAGCGAAATGGCCGATGATGGGGTTGTCATCATCGGGACGGCAAATGCCCTCGCCGTCGGGATGAAGCTCACCGTGGCCGCCAATGGAATACAAGGGCGCTACGACGATGCCCGACCGTTCGAGGCTGCGCGTAAGATTGCGGATCGCCCCAGAGACAGGAACGCCCAGCGCGCTACGGGCATCCACGGCAATCCGCTCAATGCGCTCGCCGCTGAGCGCGTTGCCATGCGGCGCGAGCTCATCAATCCATTGCGCCCGGTTCTTGAGGCGCAGCTTGCGCCTCAGCCGCTGGACGGCTGCTTCCAGTGCTGAGAATTCCGCTCCTACTTCTGCCAGCAGCCGCATGCTCGTCTTGCTGGTTTTCCGGTAGGTCAATTCGGACATCGGAAACGCCTGGCCCGACACCGCGAAAAAGGATTCGGGGAAATCCAGCGCCTTGGCGATGATCGATATTGTTGACGTCGTCAGCGGCAGCACGCCGTTTTGCAGGCGGCTCAACCGCCCCTGCCCAATACCCGACTTCGCGGCAAGTTCCCGCTGCGTGACCCCGGTCATCTGCCGGGCCATCAAAATCCGCCCCGGCTCATACGTCACCGCTTCTTCGCGCGCCTCCAACATGCCACCTCCTCCATCGGAGAATATTTTCAACCCATTCTAAACATCACTATATCTCTCCGCAAACTCGCGCATGTCCTCAGAAACCTTGTTATACCAGCTTATCCGCGAACCCATAACCAAATCAGATTTTGCTTTCTTATACAAAACTCGGCTACCAGATTAAATACCGTAGAGAAACGTAAGCGTTTGGCACTATCGGCTCGAACAACCTTTCCTATAAACCGAGCACACTCAGAATGACTCTACGGCGCCAGCGCAACCGAAAAACAACCTCTCACGAGCCATACATCAATACACAATCCCTCGAACCCTCTCCATTCCCGAAAGAACCTCAACGATGCCTCACAGCGTTAAGCAGCTTAATCGTAAATACAGTGCCGTAGACAAGCGCAGGTCAAGGATGGCATACTATAGAAGCCATCAGGCATTATTAAATATGGCCACAATTATCTAGAGAGCAGCAGAGAAGCGCCTCCCGGGCTTCAATTAAGGAGCGAAATGTACATAAAAAGCATGGAGATATGCAATTTCAAATCATTCAGCGGACAACATAATATTGAATTCTGCGAAGGTATCAATATCTTCGTCGGCAACAATAACGCCGGAAAGAGCACACTGCTCAACGCATTCGATTTCCTATACAATGGTTTAAAAAGAGGGGAAAACTGCGACAATCTTAAATCGCGGAATCCAGAGGGTGACGAGTTCTACGTAGTCATCACCCTTGAGGGGAACATCGAAGAAGCCGTCGCTCAGTTCGTCAAAGACGAGAAGAAGCGCGCCGCAATCAAGGACTGTATACAGAACGACGGCCTTACTTTCCGCCGGAGCTTTGCAGAGGACAGCAAAGCGAAAATCATCGAGACCTGGGATCCCGAAGAAGGCTTCAAAAACATCAGCGGCATCCCAGCCAGCGTCTTTCAAGAGCTTTTCTCCCCGACTTTCTTCCGGGTCGATGACACACCCGAAAGCATACTCGATTTTTCCAATACAAAGATCCTAGGGAAGCTGATTGAGCAGAACAAGAATGAATTTGAGGAATCAAAGGAATGGGCCGACTTTCTCGAGTCCCACCGAAAGGCTTTCTCTGAAGAGAATGGATTTGGTCAACGTCTCTCATCTTTAGCCGACTCACTTTCGAAGATTACACAGGATCAATTTGGTGATGATAGTCTAGAAATTAAACTATCTTTTTCTTCACCAAAGAGTGACATCTTCGTAAAAATGGGCGAAATCCTTCTCCACGAAAACGGCAGCGATACCTCTATCCAAGAAGAAGGAAGCGGGCTGCAGCGGTCGATTGCCTTAGCTGCCATTCGTCTGTATGCCCAACAGCTCCATACAAGCGCATTCAAAACCGATGATTCACCTAGCCACCCGGTAAAGCCTCTCTTCCTTTGCGTCGACGAGCCTGAAACATGGCTTCACCCTCGAGGTCAAATGAATCTATCGAGGGCGCTCGGAGAAATCGGACAGAGCGAGCAGCTTTGGGTTGCCACGCACTCCCCCTACATACTTCAGGGGTTGGCAAGCGTCCGCAATACTGATATCTCTCGCAAACGAACAAAACTTTTTATCGTCCAGCATGGCGATGAACGGATAAAATCCGAGACGGAATTCACAAAGCACCCTACCGGTACGCCATCGCTAGCAGCAATAAGCTACTACGCCTTCCAGCTTCCTAGCGCCGAGTTTCACAGCGAACTCTTCGGATACATCCAAAAGGAACTTGGCGCCAAAACATTGCGCAGTGTTGCTGAAAAAATGAGAGCTTGGAAAATCAACGGCGAGGAATGCATTCGAGAGAAAGAGCGGCTTGATAGTCGATGCCTTGATAAGAAGCTGAATGTGCCTCCTATCGTCAAAGAGCCTTTGCCCGTCTACGTCAGGAATTGTATCGATCATCCCGAATCCATCGCAGAGAAGAAGAGGATTCTGGACGAATTCCAGAACCTTCCCAATCGCGGTAATGCGACTCCCGACAAAATCAAGAAACTTACGAATGAATATGAGGCCGTATTAGGAGAGTCTATTCAGTGCATGCTCGACTATATCGACTCTGAAACATTTAAGAAGAGCCGCGAAAACAAGCCTAAGAACGCCGACCATTAACCGATGCATGGTGGCATACCGTAAGGTATGCCACCACATTCAGAAATGATGCTCTTCGAGCCCTCACATCAGTAAAGTCTTCCCCCAAGTTCCATTCGGAGGTCGTTAAGCACATCAATCGGCGATGCGAGCATCCCGTCAATGCAGTCAAGGTGGTCAGTAACTTTTCAAAGACGAACCCCATCGGCAGCTGCCCCGTAGAGGAAATAAGGGAGTGGTATCGCTCGCCATCGCGTACCGTCTGCTGAAACAATCCACGGCCCCCCTGTCTCACCTAGAATCGTTCGTTTTCCTCCATGAAATCGTACAGCGTCAGGCATTCTACGCCGAGCTGCCGCGCAACCGTGGGAATTTTCGGATGCTTCCCGGGGGTGGTGATTTTTTGATATCGCTCGAAGGTGATGATTTTTGCGCCCCGATGTTTAGCGGCTGCAATCAGCCACGGATCGGCAATGTTTTTGGGAACCCAATCCTGAACTGCCTCTTGCCGGAAAAGATCGGGACAATTGGTCACTAAATTCAAAACCTGCCGATACTGCTCCAGGATTGCGCCATCCGATTCCGTTGGTATACACAGCGATTGCACCTTTTCGAGCCACGTATTCAGCTGGTCATCGGATTCTTTCTTGCCATAAGCTTCGCGCCATACTTTGTCGAGAAGGCCGATAGTGCCATCTTCAATCAGCTCCTGCAGCGGATTCCAGAAAGCATCTTGCGTGAATTTAAAGGACATCCGATAGCACTTGTTATAGGCAGTGATAAGTGAATTCGTATCAATGAGATAGTCATTATGCACTGCGGTCATTTCTGGTTGATACAGCACGGAACTTTCTGAAGTCATTGTTCCGCCCCTTCCACCAGATTCGCGAACGTCGCCCTGTTCGTTCCGGTCAGCCGGTACGCTGCCTGATATTCAGTGCGTCCCTCCGCAACGCTTGCGGCAAGTTCTTCCAGCAGCCTTCCGTCAAAACGACTGCGCTTGGTTCTGTAATAGTCTCCTCCGCTGGCGCCAGTGCGATCGCCATTCACCCCGCCATTTTGCAGGGCTGCAATCTCCCCATCGAATTCCTCATATTCACTTTGGGAAATGAATCCATGGCGACGCGCACGCAGTGCCACCGCTGTCAAGGAAACCGGGAAGATATGGCGCACGCGCTCAATTACTACACGGAAACCGACATCGTCCGTCCGCTCTTTTTCCCAAGCAGCCTCAAACAATTTATCCGGCATAACGACTTCCGAGGCCACCTCATTGCAGAAGACCTCGACGCGCTCAGAGTCCGGAGCCGCCGCGGAAGGAGCAAGAACGTCATCGCCTCCGAGCATCAGATGAACCAGTTCGTGCAGCAAAGAGAACGTCCGCGCAGCGCTGGAGTCATCACGGCGGTTAATAAAAATCAGCGGCGCATAGTCGTCGGACAGCGCAAAAGCCCTGAATTCCTTCGGATCCAAAGGCCGGTGGGTATTGTCGCCCACCACCCCATTCATCATGACGATGACGCGCTTTTCCTCCAGACGCCCGCGCAGGAAACGGAATGCACCGTCGCCGCGGCACAGGTTCCCGTCAGCGAAGCAGTCCGGTTCCAGCCGCAAAAACCGGCGCACCTTTCCAGCCGCCCCATCAATGGACACCCCCGGCTCCAGCCGCTCAAAGACCACCGGATCCTCATCCGTGGCAATGGCCTCATCATGCGCCCAGTCCTGAATGGCACGCATCTGGTGAACGGTATCGACGAGTTCGCGGGACGGCTGCTCGGCCATCCCATGGTTCTTCACCGTACGCTGCTTCACGAACGCCGGAATATCGTCAATCGGTTCGTCAAGGAAGAAATACCCGAACGGAACATTGAGATCGTGGCTCAGTTCATTGATCTGGTCTACGCTAAGCGGCGCGGTCTCGCCTTTCGCACCCGCCAACCGTTCACGCAGGCTGCCCCTGGAAGAAGAGGAGGAGCGATCGCCAATCCGCAGAATCCAATCCAGCACCGGTCTCTTAACGGCAATCTTTACCGCAGCGGCATCCATGGCTCCTCCTTCCTTTACGAGTCCACGGCCAGAACACTGCATCCATTCTAGATGACTCCAAAAATCAGCTCACCACCCGCGACATAAGAGAAACCCGGCTACACCCCCACAAGCTGCGGAATGGAATCGAAGCCGAGGACGTGGCCATGGCGCGTATCGAACGACTCGTCGCCGGCGTACAGCAGGTAGCGATGATCCTCCCCCACGCCGAACATCGGCGCCAGCCGCTCCATCGTCGCGAACGCGCTCGGCCGGTAGGTAGACGACGACTTGACTTCGACGATTCCGTCTATCGCCCCGCCGCGCTCGACGATAAGGTCGATTTCGTTCTGCCGTTCGTCGCGCCAGAACGAAAGATCGGCATCCTTTCCAGCAGCATGCGCCACCTTGATGAAATCCATAATCACTGCGTTCTCATATAAATGGCCACGCATTTCGCTGGATTCAAGCTGTTCCACGGATTTAATATTCAGCAGCTGGCAAGCTAAACCTGTATCCGTGAAATACAATTTCGGAGATTTCACCGAACGCTTTCCGAAATTCTTCGAGTAGGGTTCCAGCATATACACCAGATAACTGGCTTCCAGCACCGACAGCCAGTCGCTCGCCGTCCGCGAGTCGATACCGGCATCGTTCGCCAGCTGCGCGATATTGAGTGTCGATCCAATACGCGTCGCGCATTGGATAAGGAACCGTCGAAACGCGCTGATTTTCCGTACACCCAGTTCCGCACGCACGTCGCGTTCAATATACGTCGCGACATAGGAATCGAAATACGTCGTAGGGTTATCGGCTACGCCATGAAGATACGGATACCCGCCGCGGAAAATATATTCGTTGATATTTTCCAGCTTGACACCGGATTCTTTAAGTTCGGAATAGGAGCATGGCAGCAGATTCAATACGCCCACACGTCCGGCCAACGATTGGGAAATCCCCTTGGTAAGCAGAAAATTCTGCGAGCCAGAAAGAATATACTGGCCTGGTTCGTTTTCGCGGTCGATTGCGCCCTGCAGATAGGAAAAAAGTTCCGGCACGCGCTGGACTTCGTCAAAGATCGCGTGGCGCGGATGCTCATCCAGGAAGCCGCGTGGATCATCCAGCGCCGTCGCCCGAACATCCGGTTCTTCAAAGGAGATGTATTCGTAGTCCGGGAACGTTTTCATCGCCAGGGTAGACTTTCCGGCCTGCCGGGGACCGGTAATGCTGACGGCACGGAATTGCCGCGCATACTCTTCCAGCCGCCCTTGAATGCTCCGAGTAATCACGCTTCCACCTTCCTTTCTACCGCCTCAGTATACCCCTAATGCATGTTTTCCGCACCCTCTAATGTATGATTTCCGCATACCATAATGCGGGATTTACGCACATCCTAATGCATGTTTTACGCAGATCCTAGTGCAGGATCCACGCAGCAACCACTGATAGCTCTGTACCACTCTAGAATACTTGCAATTTCAGTGTTTCCTAACCAGTGCTCCATCTTGAAAACCTTCCTTCTCATCCCGAAGAGCCGTGAGTATCCATCCGCTAATGCATGATTTCCGCGCTTCCTAATGTAGGTTTTACGCAACCTCTAATGTATGTTTTCCGCACATCCTAATGCAGTATTTCCGCACACCCTAATGCATGATTTACGCAGGGTCTAATGCATGATCTGCACGACCTCTAATGCATGATTTGCACGCCCAGCTCTACCGTTACAGCAGCGCGGGTTCTCTTTCAGCCATCCCTCTCAGCCCAGCAAAGCAATGGACCCCACCAAAGAACGGCGGGGCCCCAACGTCTCGAAAAACGTTGGAGCCCCGCCGTTTCGTCACGCACGCGCTCTTACTACACGCAGCAGCCGCCGCCCCGCCGCGCACGCGTCCCCACTTCGCACAGAAGCAGCAACGACCGCCCGCGGCCGACCAGCCACTAACTACTAACTGCTAACTACTTACTACTTACTTCGACGACGTACTGCAGCCGCCCTTCTCCACGGTCACGTTCGTTCCGGGGTAGTTGAGCGGCGTCTGGTCGATGCCGAGCGTCTGCGTCGCCTTCGCGGACGTGAGCACGCTGAACGAAATCGTCACCGACTGCCCCGGCTTGAGGGTGATCACCGACATATACGGCGTCGCCCCGTCCATCGACACTTCCTGCGGCGTGGTGGACGTGCCCGTTCCGGTAATCGACAGCCCGGAAATGGAGCCTCCCGCCGGCGCGTAGATCAGCGTCTTCTCCAGCAGCCAGCCTTCCTGACCCTTCGTGGTGCCGGTGATGTAGGTGGGCAGCGTCGCGGCTTCCTCCTCGGTCATCGTGTTCTTCATCGTGTACTCCACCTGGTACATCTTCGCTCCGTCGTCGCGGCAGTAGGTTTCCTGCACGGTCGCGTTGCGCTCGAGGTACCAGCCCATCTTCGAACCCTGCTGTTCGTTGAAGTAGATGCCGACTTCCGGATCCTCCTCGCTCGACGGGGACGTTGCGGTGAAGCCCGCGGCTGCAATCGTTTTCTCCGTATCGGCATTGAACGAGTACATCGAGAAGTGCCGCTCCTGCGCCATCTCGCTCAACGCGCTGCCGACCTTGATCAGCTTGGAAACGTTCAGGTTCGCGAACATCTTGCTGATGCTCTCCTCCGCGACCTCCTGGAACACGGCGTCCGTTGCCTCGCTATCGTTGCCGTACTCCATATATACGGTATTGAGCAGGTATTGCGCGGTATTTTCGCCCGTCAGCACCGTTCCGTTGCTCAGCGTGACGTTGCCGTTGATGCCGACCAGTTCCTGCAGGAACACGGGATCGGCGATGATGAGCCCGTCCAGCGTCGTCCCCTGCCCCCACGACGTGATGTTCCAGATCGACCGCAGCGCCGCGGCGACATGCGAGGTATCCGGCAGCGCCGAAAGGTCTCGGATATCGAACGACATCTTCATCGGCCCGGTTTCGGTGAAAACGTTCGCTTCGTCCGTTGTCATTTCGCCGCGAACGTGGCCGTACTCCAGGTATTCGTTCGTGGAGCGGAAGTCGCCAACCGAAATATGCCCGTCATCGGTGGTCATTTCGCCGACGGAACCGGTCAAACCGCCCGACGAACGCAGCTCGGACTGCGTCACCGCCATGATTGCATACGTTTGCTCCCCATCGGCGCCTAGGAACGATGGCAGCATTGCAAACGTATTCGACAGCTGGTTGACGGTATCCGCCAGTCCGGTCAGCTTCGTCTTGCCGGTTTCGTACGCGGACGACACCATCGAGATCTTCGGTTCCGGCAGGTTCTCATATTTCGAGACTTCCCGCTGCAAATCCTCGTTCGCGGACGCCATGTTCTTCTGCGAGTCGAGAATCGGCTGAAGATTCAGCGACCCGTCTGCGTCCGTCAGCGTTGCGTTTTCCAGCGAGCTGACGACGTCCATGAACTGCGGCACCGCTTTGCTGCTCAGATCCTCGACGACTTCCGTCATGCCCTGCACGGTGGTGAAGTCGTCGCCGATCCACGGCATTTTCGCGGCGATGTTCCACAGCGAACCGTGCGCGATGTCGTTGGCGGCTTTCGTTTCGTTTTGGATCTCGCCGATCTTTCCGGACAGGTCCGAGAAGGATTCAAGATTCTGCGCCGACGAGAGGCTGCCCATCAGCGACAGCGCCTTCTCTTCATGCGACTGGACTTCCTTGGCTTCCGAGTACAGCTTGGAGCCGCAGATTCCGGCCACCGCGGCGAGCGCCACGATGACGACGATAACGATGCCGAGGACCCAGGGCCACACTTTCTTCTTCTTGCGCCGCCTCCGGTGCCCATCCCCCGAATGCCCCGCCGAGGAATGGCTGGAATGCGAATGCCCCGAATGCGAATGCTCGGAATGCGAATGCTCGGAGCCTGAACGCGCAGAACGTGTACGCCTCTCCCCGGAATGCTCGGAATGGTGGGATCCGTCGCCGTCGGCCGTCCCATCATCGGCTGCATGGGCTTCGTCATGGTGATGGTGGTGATGATGCTGTGTCGGCCGCGCCCATTCCGCGTCATTAAACCAGTCCGCCCCGTCCGTCGAAGCCCCGGCTCCATCTGCCGAAACACCTGCTCCATCTGCCGAAACACCTGCTCCGCTATTTACCGCACCGTAGACACCGGCACCTCCGGAACCCCCGGAACCAGCTCCCGCAGCATTGGCACCCAATGCGCCTGCGCCATAGGTTTCATCATCGTTATTGCCGTACGAGCCGTTCCCAAGCCCAGTATCGCGAGTCATAGAACCCCTTTTCAGTCAGTCCGTCCCCACTTTACCGTCAGCCGAGAATGAAATAATCCCGTCCCTCGCATCCCAAACAATAACCCCGCATTTACGCATTCTGTTGTCTTTTCAATAGAAAAATGCCGGGCCAGTTTTCTCGGCCCAGCATTTTTTCTACAGCACTGGATGCTCGGAATAATATTTCATCATCGATTGCTTGCTGATCAATGCATTGCTCCGCTGCACATCAGGAATATCCCCACGCGCATCCTTCCAAGGATCCTCGCGATGAGTACGCAGGCTCAGCTGATTTCCTGTTTGCTCGCACAATGCATCGCATACCCTTTTCACGATGTTCTTTTCATCGGCGTCCAGAGCATCCGCATCACCATCCAATTCCCCATCATGAATCAGAAACATGCGTCTATGCATCGCAAACAAAGAGGGTGCTGCAGGGCCGTTCCGCCACGCTTGGAAATCATCATCAAAAAGAGGTACGCCACGTTCGACAAGCGATAACGCCTGGGAGTAGAAGACAAGCTTATGCATCTTCATAGTGGCGAGCGTTGGACAATTACGCAACACACATGCCGCTGCATCCTGAATACGCACCATTGACATTCTCCGCTTCCGTCACTTCATTTAAATGATAAACGCCTAAAGGAGGTAGCCAATTAAATCCACCTACATGGCTATTGAGAAAATACCCCAAGGAAATCAGCAACGCTGACCCGCACCACTTCCTGCATCCCCACCTCATGTCGCCAACATGCCCATCAATGGCGTGGCGGCGACGTTGGGAACGCCTAGTTTCTCGCCAACACGCCAGACGGATACCAACCGGCGACATTTCCAGGGGCTATTTTCTCGCCAACACGCCCGGCTCCTACCAAGTGGCGATATTCCAGGGCGCCCTTTTCTCGCCAACACGCCAGACGCCTGCATTTTGGCCACATTCGACACCACAGCCCAGCGCCAACAAAGTAATATGTAGTCACCCATTTCAGTGTCCGAGGAAGCCCAAGGAAGCCCGAGGAAGGAAGAGAAGATGAGCAGCGAAGCCCAGAGTGCGGAAATCGCCCTCTACCAGCAGGACGGCAGGAACGTTCCCGTCGAAGTCATGTACCAGGACGAAACGTTCTGGCTGAGACAGTCCCAGATGGCCAATCTGTTTAACGTGTCAGTGCCCACCATCAACGAGCATCTGAAGAACATCTTCCACACCGGCGAACTGGACGAACCCTCAACTATTCGGAAAATCCGAATAGTTCGTCTCGAAGGCGCCAGGACTGTCCAAAGGGAAGTGGCCCATTACAACCTCGACGCCATCATCGCCGTCGGCTACCGCGTCAACAGCCGCGAAGCCACCCGCTTCCGCCAGTGGGCCACGCGCGTCCTGCGCGAATACATCATCAAGGGATTCGCGCTGAACGACGACATGCTCAAGAACGGCCGCCCGTTTGGCAAAGACTACTTCAACGAACTGCTCCAGCGCGTCCGCGACATCCGCGCCAGCGAACGCCGTTTCTACCTGCAGGTCTGCGACGTCTTCCAGGAGATCTGCGTGGACTACGACAAGAGCAGCCCGATCGCTCGCGAGTTCTACCAGAACGTCCAGAACCGCTTCCATTACGCCGTCACCCGCCACACGGCGCCGGAAATCATCCACGGTCGCGCCGACGCCGCCAAGCCGCACATGGGACTGACGACGTGGCGCGACGCTCCCGAGGGCCGCATCCATTCCAGCGACGTCACGGTCGCGAAGAACTACCTCGACGACAAGGAGATGGCCGCGCTCAACCGCCTTTCCAGCGGTTTCCTGGACATGATCGAGTCCCGCCTCGAGAACATGCAGACAACGACGATGGAAGAGTGCGTTGCACTGGTCGACTCCTACATCAACCTCACCGGCGCGCCCACGCTCGATGGCAACGGCACCGTCACCCGCAAGCAAGCCGACGAGAAGGCAAAGGCCGAGCTAAGGAAGTTCAACGAAACGAGTCTCGACCAGCTTTCCGACTTCGAACGCTTCGCCCGCGGCCTCGACTAGAGCAGCGGCCAGCCTTATGCGTACTTGCGCACCATGTCAACCACGTCATGATTGACTTCCTTAATGCGTTCGTTGCTCAGCATTTCGGCAATCGACATGAAGCGGCAAGCGTGGCCACCGACCGTGAACTCGCCTTCCGCGGACCATGCGGAGGGCATCGTTTTCACCGTCGCGTCATAGAGACGGTAATCATAATGACGTTCCTCGTTGTGCTCCGTCGACAGCTTTACACTAGATTCAGTGCCGCGCAGTTCCAGCGAGCAGTCTCCCTGCGGCACCTTGAACTCGGCCGACAGGAAATTCAGTATGTCGCGTTCATCGTCGGCAACGTTTGCAGTGGAGTGACGATTCGGAAAGAACCAGCAATTCCATTGCTCGTCCCGGTACAGCAAGTAACGATTCGAATCCGACACGCCTGGTTCCCGCAGGGCGATGATGGAGCTGCTGATGATGTTCATTGCTGCGATCTCCTTATACAGCTCTTCCGTAACGTCTTTCCTCCGCACCATTCCGGCAATGCCGTAGGCGACTACAAGCAGCCCGATGGCTAACATAGCCCATCTGACTATGGCACACCCCTCGGCAAGAGCTGCCGGCAGATAGAAAATACCTGTCGCGAAAGTCGCAAAGCTTTCCCAGAATGGTGTAAATCCAATGACATTGCGCCGCGATTGCAGGGCCTTGCGCAGCTCGTCATCGCGGATCATCAACATCATCCAATCTATTCTACACGCGCCCTTCCGCACCACTACTACAACCCATTCAGCGAGGAGAGGTCCCACAGTTTTTTGCTTCTGTCCCTGTCCCGCAATTCCCATCGTGGAAACGCGATAGGATGGGCGAGGTTTTCACTATGACGAAGGGAAAAAACCGTGAGTCTCATAAGTCTGCTGCGCACCATCTTTGGCTTCGAAGATTCCGCCTCACGACCTCCCGAAAAATCCGCGACGACCACGTCTTCTCCCGTTTCCCAGTCGTCGCAGCCAAAAGATCAGCAAGCGCACCGAACGGTTACAGGGTCAGCGGGCCGCACGTCTTCCGCTGCCAACAATCCTGTAAGTCGCGCCGACCGCCCGCTGCGTCCAGCACCGATACAGTTCTCTCCAGCGCCAACACCGACTTCGGCATCCCAACCATTGACGCCACATGCCCTCACACCATCCGCTTCAGACGCCCCCGCCCCCACTTCCGCCCCTGCGCACGCTTCCACATCCGCTCCAGCTTCCTCGCCTGCGCGCGCTTCCGCACCCTCACGCGCCTCCAAGGTCACCTTCACCTCTCAGTCCGCTCATTCACATCTCACCCCTTCCCCGCTTCTTCCGCAAAGCGACATCGATCAAGCCCGTGCCGTGCTCGGAACCATTGAGGGCCACGACTTGAGCGACGAGCAGATTTCCGCCATTGCTGGCGCAAGCCATAACACGCTCGTTCTTGCCGGAGCCGGAACCGGAAAAACAACGACGATTGTCGGATATGTTTCGTGGATTTTGAAGAATAAGCTAGCCGATCCAGGCGAAATCCTAGTACTCTCCTATACAAATAGCTCAGCTCATGAAATGAGGGATCGCATCATCAAGGAAACCGGCGCCGAAGTTCGCGCCGGCACGTTCCACAGCGTCGGTCTGGAAATCTGCCAGAAAGCTACGGCCTACAAGCCTAGCGTTGCAAAGGAGAGTACGCTGGAGGACGTCATCGAAGACATCACTTCAGACCCGATCCACGAGCCCCGCTATCGCCGCTACATACTTTCAACGATGCCTCAGGATCCCAAGAAAAGAAATCCAGCAAGTTCCGGGAAAAAGCCCTCTTCCTCGTCTGCGACCAATCAACGAAGGGAATCATCGAGCAAGAGAGACCTTCCGCCTTTTTATCAGGATTATCTACGCAATTTCCAGCGCAAGGCCTACACTCTCGTGGAACAGATGCGCGCAAACAACGTCGATATCGCTGCCTTGCGACGCATGAATTCACGCCCGTCGGTTCAGGAATCCGGCCGTAACGCTGACATCATCGATTTGATGGAGCCGATTTTCCTATCATACGAAGCTAAATTACGTGAAGAGAATCTCGTTGATTTTGCCAGCATGATCAATCAAGCAATCGACCATATAAAGGTTGGCCGCTATCACCATCCTTATAAGTACGTGCTGATCGACGAATACCAGGATATGTCGTGGCCGCGCGAAAACCTCATTCGAGCCCTGCGGCAACAGCGCGACTTCGACCTGTTCTGCGTGGGCGACGACTGGCAGTCAATCTATCGGTTCGCCGGCAGTGACATCAACTTGATTCTCGATTTTCAGGAGGAATGGCGTCAATGGGGACCGACAGACATGTTCCAGATCACTACCACGCGCCGCTTCCGGCAGAGCATCATCGATGCTAGCGGCCAGTTCGTCATGCGCGACCCGGCTCTGTTCCGCAAGCGGCTGCAAGCTCCGGCGTCTTCTACCAGCCGTACCGCCCCTGCCACGCTTGTTTCGGGAACCCAGACCATCAAGCCCCGCACCGACCGCTCCATCCGCGCCATCGGCGGCGAGGATCTTAAGGAACAGGCAGACGCCGTTGCACAGCAGCTACGATCAACAAGCATTGCTAAAAACGCCAGTATCCTGCTGCTCGGACGCTACAAGAGCGACGTGAAGGATTTCATTGCCAATAGCCCCTTCTCCTTGGAACGTGACGGATCCGTCCACTTCAGCGAACGTCCCGATCTCACCATCCGCTCAATGACGGTTCATCGATCCAAGGGACTGCAATACGACTACGTATTCATTCTTGGTTGCCGCGGCGGCGTCAAGGGATTCCCCTCCACTATTCCCGACGACCCATTGATGGCTTTGCTGCTGCCACGGAAGGAAACGATGCCGAATGCGGAAGAGCGTCGACTGTTTTACGTCGCCATGACACGCTGCAAACGTCGCGTATATTTCGTCGTCGATACAAAACGCCCTTCGCGCTTTATCTACGAACTGCGCGATTCGATTTGCCCGTCCGCTTTCCGCTCTCTTCCATTGCCGCTTCAGTGCCCAAAGTGCCAAGAAGCGACTGTCATCCGCACCAATAAGGCTACCGGCAAAACGTTCCGGGGCTGTTCGGCCTACCCCGCCTGCCGCTGGGTTGGATAGCATCCGTTCGATTTGCATTAGCGGCATCCAGCAGGCTGCGCGTCGCCCTGACGTGCAGGCTGCGGTAACAACTGAGTACTACCTGCCCCGACGCCACATTTTTGCCATTACTTCTGGCTGCGATAGCAGCAGCGAGCGCACGGATTCCCCTCCCCCGCGTCGCCAACACGCCCAGCGCCTACGTTCCGGCGCTGCTTTGAATTGAGTTTTTCTCGCCAACACGCCCGACTCCTACATTGTGGCGATATTTTGACCCAAGATTTTCTCGCCAACACGCCCGACTCCTACATTCCGGCGATATTCTGACCCAAGATTTTCTCGCCAACACGCCCGACTCCTACATTCCGGCGATATTCTGACCCAAGATTTTCCGGCCAACACGCCCGTCCCGGGCGTTTCGGCGACAAAAGGAGCCAGGAACCAGCCTGCTCGCACCACGACCCAGCCTGCTCCCACCCCGAACCGGCCACGGTCCGCCTGGCACCGGCTTCCCTGCATCGGTCAAGCCACCACGAGTTGCCCCCGAGCGAGATGTGCGTGGCCTCTGCGCGACATCCACCCGGCCTCCGCGCGACATCCGCACATCCATCCGCTATCCGCCCAGCCCGCACCCCGCCTCCCGTACTCCACACACACGCATCCGTCCAAACACCACGTACATCTCACACGCCTTTTCACCCTCCCGTACACACCCCCGACATGCCCTTTCCAGCCTGTACTGCAAACGCTTGATACACGCGGTTCACAACTGGCGAAGTTGCGGTACAATGGTGAACACTGCCAACGATTGCACGACATGGTTATTAGCCAAAAGCGAAAAACCGCGCCGTGCAACCGGTAGGCATCCGGGAGGAGCACACGGAGAGAAGCGAGAAGAGATGCCGACGCAACGCCGAGCCGGCCATAAGCAAGGGGCGAACGACCTCTTCTGCACTCTCTATGGATTCCCAGCCCTTTCCAGCTGTCGCCTCAGCGCCCTGCGGCTCTGACCAACAGCCACGAGGGATGAGCAATCCGCAGCCACACCGGCTGCCAGCCAAACCGGCTTCCAGCCAGAAACATGGCTGCCGGCCAGAACCACTGGCTACCAGCCAAAACCCGGCTACCAGCCGCAACAACCAACCGGCCCAGCCGCAACCACAACTGAAAACCGAAAAAGAAGAGAAGACAACCACCCGAAGCGCCACCGGCGCGAGGAACCCCTAACCTCCCCGCGCCCACGGAGCAGAAAGTGATCATCAATGGAGACGTCATCTAACGACACCCCCCAGGTGAGCAACCAGGTGAGCAATCAGGTAGCCACCGAGGGGAATGAGAAGGCGGGCTGGAAGGCGCGGCTGAACGCAGCCGGCACGGCCACCCGCCACGGCGCCAAGCGCATGACCGGCCTGTTCATCGCCCTCGCGATGCTCCTGGCAGGCCTGTCCGTCAGCACCGCCTACACCCAGGAAGCCGAAGCGGCCTCGGTTCCGACGACCAGCTACGACCGCACGCTCGGCAACTCCACATTCGAATCCGCCCGCAACAACTACGGGCTCTCGCAGGAAATGAACTACGGCTCCATCCTGCACGCATGGATGTGGTCGTTCAACACCATCAAGAACAACATGGAGGAAATCGCCAAGGCCGGCTACACCTCCGTCCAGACCTCGCCGATCAGCGAGATCAAGGGCCCCATGAACGGCAAGAAGTTCACGGAGAACTGGTACTACGTCTACCAGCCGTCGGGCACCAAGATCGGCAACGCGGTCGTCGGCACCGAAGATGAACTCAAGGCCATGTGTGCCGAAGCGCACAAGTACGGCGTCCGAGTCATCGTCGACGGCGTCATCAACCACTTCACCGCCGACTGGAGCGCCATCGACCCCGAGTGGCAGAACTCCAGCTACTTCCACACCCTTACGGAAGGCGGCTGCGGCGACAACGGCACGCAGATCAACTATTCGAATCGTTGGCAGGTCACCCACTGCCACCTGCTGGGCCTGTGGGATCTGAACACCGAGAACCAGACGGTCGCCAACAAGATGAAGGAATTCCTCGTCCAGGCCGTCGCTGACGGCGTCGACGGCTTCCGTTTCGACGCGGCGAAGCACATCGAGCTGCCGAACGAGTTCAGCACCTACTCCCCCTACTTCGATACCATCCTCAACAACGGCGCCCAGTACCAGTACGGCGAAGTCCTCCAGGGCGACGCCGGCCTGAACGCGGCCGCCTACCCGGCGCTCTTCGACAAGTATTCGTCCAACGGCGGCGGCAACACCGGCTCCCGCTACGGCCAGACGCTGCGTAGCGCCCTGTGGAACTCCAACCTCAACGCGAACAGCCTCAACAGCCTCCAGGGCGACGGCGTAGCCGACAACCAGCTGGTCACCTGGGTCGAGTCGCACGATACCTACGCGAACGGCGACAAGGAATCGACCTACATGAACTCCTACCTCATCCGCATGGGCTGGGGCGTCATCGGTTCCCGCGCTGGCGGCGCGCCGCTGTTCTTCAACCGCCCGGTCGGCTCCGGCGGCGACAACGCCCAGTTCTCCGAGCAGAGCCAGCTTGGCGACGCCGGCGACAACGAGTGGAAGAGCGACGAAGTCGTGGCCGTCAACCAGTTCCGCAACGCCATGGAAGGCAACGCCGAGTACCTGCGCAACTGCCAGGGCGACAACAGCTGCCTCATGATCGAGCGCTACAAGTCCGACGGCAACAGCAACAACGACGGCGTCACCGTCGTCAACATGGGCGGCGACAAGAGCCTGTCCGGCATGGCGACGACGCTTGACGACGGCACCTACACCGACCAGGTGAACGGCAACACCATCACCGTTTCGAACAAGACGATCACCTCCGGCACCGCCAAGGGCTACAAGGTCTCCGTCTTCTTCAACGCCTCGGCTTCCGCCCGCGCCTCGGTTTCGGTGACCGCCGCCAAGAAGACGTTCAAGACCGACACCACCACCGTCACGCTGAACGCCCGCAACGTCACCTCCGCCCGCTACACCACGTCGGAAGGCGCTTCCGGCTCCTATACGGACGGCCAGACGATCACGGTCGGCGCGAACACCGCGTACGGCAGCACCGTCACGGTCACCGTCACCGGCACCGCCGAGGACGGCTCGACCGTCACCGATTCGGTAACGCTGACGAAGAAGGATCCGAACGGTTCCGTCAGCTACACGGCCTACGCGAAGAAGCCGAGTACGTGGACCAAGATCTACGCGTACGTCTACGTCGACAACAACGCCGCGGCCGGCAACGTCACCGAGAACGCGGCGTGGCCTGGCGTGCTGATGACGAACGAAGCGAACACCTGCGACGGTACCGCTGACTATTACTACGAGATTCCGGACGACATCATCGACGCCGCTGGCGACGACCCGATCCGCATCATCTTCAATAACGGCGGCGCCGGCGAGATTACCGGCAACAAGTTCCCGGCTGATTCGGTCACGTCCGATCCGGATGACCACGTCGACGCAGCAGGGCTTGAGATTGACGGCGACTACATCTGGGACGGCAATCTGACGGTTTCGTCCAGCTCCTGGACCGAAGCTTCCTGCTCCGCGGTTTCCGTTGATTCCATCACGATTTCCGGCGCTGCCGACGGCAAGCTCACGCTGGACCTCACCGACAACCCGACTGCGCAGCTGACGGCCACGATTTCCCCGGCCGAGGCTTCCAGCAAGCCGGTGACGTGGACGAGCTCCAACTCCGCCGTCGCCGCCGTGTCCAACGGCGTCGTGTCGGCGGTGGCGAAGGGTACCGCGACGATCACCGCTACCGCAGGCGGCAAGTCCGCTTCCGTGCAGGTGACGGTGACAGGTACCGCTCCGGCGATTACCAGCACGACCGTGTACTACCCGAGCTCGAAGTTCGGCGCCAACTCCACGTATATCCACTACCGCGTGGGCGGCGACGCCGCCGGCGAGAGCGCGTGGACGACGGCTCCGGGCGTGAAGATGACGGCCAGCGAATGCTCCGGCTACGTCAGCTACACGATTAACAACCCGGATGGCAAGGTCGTGGAGTTCGTGTTCAACAACGGCTCCGGCACCTGGGACAACGTCGGCGGCGTGTCCGGCCAGAACTACTCCGGCACCGGCTCGGTGTTCGTCGTCAACGACAACTCCGGCACGATGTCTACGGTCGCCCCGTGCGTCACTACCGTCGACGTCACCAGCGTGACGGTGTCTCCGTCGTCGGCTTCGGTGGCTGCCGGCTCGACTACTCAGTTGTCGGCTACGGTTGCGCCGAGCAATGCGACGGATAAGACGGTGACGTGGTCGAGCTCGAACACGTCGGTTGCGACGGTGGACTCGACCGGCAAGGTGACGGGCGTGAAGGCGGGCACGGCGACGATCACGGCGAAGGCCGGCTCGAAGACGGCTACCGCGACGATCACGGTGACGGCTTCTTCGGTGGCGGTGACCTCGGTGACGGTGTCCCCGACGTCGCTGTCCTTGGCGAAGGGCGCGACCGGCCAGCTGTCGGCGTGGGTGTCCCCGTCGAACGCGACGGACCAGGCGGTGACGTGGCGTTCGAGCAACACGGCGGTGGCGACGGTGGATGCCAACGGCAAGGTGACGGCGGTCAAGGCCGGCACGGCCGCGGTCACGGCCACCGCGGGCGGCGTGGTCTCCAGCGCTGTCGCGGTGACGGTGACGGACGCCTCCGCGGTCGAGGTCACGGGCGTGAAGATCACGGACCCGTCCAGCGGCAAGCTCGACGTGGCCGTGGGCGGCACGGGCACGGTCACCGCGACGGTGACGCCGAGCAACGCGACGGACAAGACGATCAGCTGGTCGTCGTCCAACGCGTCGGTGGCGCGCGTGTCCTCGGACGGCGTGGTCACGGGCATGAAGGCCGGCACGGCGACGATCATCGCGTCCGCGAACGGGCATGCCGCGTCCGTGCAGGTGACGGTGACGGCGTTGCGGTTCTCGGACGTGCCTGCGTCGCATTGGTTCTATGACGACATCGAGTGGCTGGGCGAGAACGGCATCTCGACGGGCAACAACGGCAAGTTCAACCCGTCGGATTCCACGACGCGCGCGGAGACGGTGCTGTTCCTGTACCGCCTGGCCGTCAAGGAAGGCGACATGAGCGCGATCACGTATTCGCCGACGGCGGCCGAGTACCAGAAGTTCCCGGACGTGAACGAGAACTCGTTCGCGGCGAAGGCGATCCTGTGGGCGGCGTCGAAGGGCATCACGACGGGCCGTTCGAGCGGCAAGTTCGAGGGGTCGGCCACGGTGACGCGCGCCGAGATGGCGATGTTCATGAACCGGTTCGCGCGCATGCGCGGCGATTCGGATGCGGCCACCTTCAAGGCGTCGGCTTCGGACCTGAAGAAGTTCTCGGACGTGGACGGCACCGGGTTCGCCAACAGGGAGATCCTGTGGGGCGCGGCCAACGGGATCATCAACGGCAACAACGGCAAGTTCAGCGGCAATGACGACGTGCTGCGCGAACAGACCGCCGCCTTCCTGCACCGCCTCGACACCTACCTGAACAAGTAAAACGGGCCGGGACACGCATCCCGGCCCCAGGGCGCGCCCCCTCAGGGGACGCGCCAATCCCACCGGGGCTCTTTCCTGCCTGGTAACCACCGGACAGAAAAGAGCCCCCCACACGCGCCTATAAAGTACTTACTTATGAAAGGTCCTAGGAGATAGACTGATTATTCCTTGATGGTCCGGGCGTACATTTTTTCTGTAGGCTCTTTCGACGGTTGCCACCAATCTTGATGGTTGGTATACCATTCAATAGTATTTTTTAAACCTTCTTTAAAGTCACAATAAACAGGTTCCCATCCCAGCTCATTTCTAATCTTCGTAGCATCAATGGCATATCTACGGTCATGCCCAGGTCTATCGGCAACATGCTCGAAATCGTCTTTGGAACGCCCCATTAATTCGAGTAATGTCTGGAGCACATAAAGGTTACTGTGTTCTCCTTGTGCGCCAATCAGGTAGGTCTCACCCATTCTGCCCGCTGCCAAGATTTTCCAGACGGCGGCAGAGTGATCATTCACATGAATCCAGTCTCGTACATGCAGGCCGTCCCCATAAAGCTTCGCTTTTTCCCCTTCAAGAATGTTTGTTATTTGACGGGGAATGAATTTCTCCACATGCTGGTAGGGGCCATAGTTGTTGCTGCAGTTGGAGATAGTGACTTGCGTACCATAAGTGCGGTATGATGCCCGCACAAATAAGTCTGCGCTGGCTTTGGCGGCAGAATAGGGGCTTGAGGGTCGGTAGGGACTGGATTCCGTGAATTTGGAGGGATCGTCAAGCGCGAGATCCCCATATACTTCATCAGTGCTGATCTGATGGAAACGTATGCCGTATCTCCGTGCGGCCTCTAGCAACCGAAATGTGCCGATGACATTGGTATCGAGGAAGGGGAAGGGGTTTCGAATGCTCCGGTCATTATGCGTCTCCGCCGCAAAATTAACTATTGCATCATGTTGGGGAACTAAATCATCAAGCAATTCCTCATCTCGAATATCACCTAATACAAAATGTACGCGACTTCCTAATAAATCTTCAATATTCTTTAAATTGCCAGCATATGTCAGGCAATCTAAAACGGTGATATGAGTTTCCGGATGTTTATTAAAAACAAAACGGACGAAATTGGAACCAATGAATCCTGCTCCTCCAGTTATGAGAATGTTCCGTAGAGAGCAGCGCGTCTTATTGCGTTCGGGGAAAAAGGGCATATTCAGAATCCTTGCTTGAGCATCCAGAGACACTAGTACTGCAGTATGCGCCCTTGTACCGTGCGAAGAGCTGGAAGATGGACGCATTCTCCAGCATAATCCTCAGAGTGCATCAAGGCTAAATGAAGATGCGAGAATAATGAGGACAATCGGAACGAATCAAAGTATCAGGGGAGTTTCTGGTAATCAAGGTTAATGAGCATGACAACCTATGTGAGAGACATGGAGCTCATTAATCGCTTTACTTGTCGACAGGGCGTACTCTGTATGGCCGCTCAGCAGCACAATGTTGCTGTCCCTCCGTATATTCCGCATCTGTCTCACAGTCCTCCAAACCCAGTCCGGACAGACAACGCGTCTTTCTTTAGAAAAGATGTGAACAGATTGAAGGCAAAATATTCTGAAGTTGCAATCAAAAACGAAAGACGTTTAGACTTGGGTCGTCCATGCGATAGCTTTGTAAGAGCAGTTCTATGATGCAGGAGGATAATGAAACACGCCTATCTTATAATTGCTCACGACAGGCCAGCCGAATTAGGCGCCTTAATTGATGCCTTAGATTACCCGGGGAATGAAATCTTCCTGCATATTGACGCAAAATCCACGATGAATCTCCGACCTTTTATAGGCCGGACGAAATATAGCCCGTTAAACTTCATTGATCGTCGATCCGTATCCTGGGGAGGCAATAGTCAAATCGAAGTTGAGCTAGATTTATTTGAGGCTGCCTATAAACAAGGCAACTACAGATATTTCCACATGCTTTCGGGGATTGACTATCCTGTTAAGAGTCAACCCTATATTCAATCATATTTTGAACGATATGATGGTGAGAATTTTATTAGCCTTAAAGATGCCGACGATTCATCTGCGAATTTCAAGATGAGGTTTCAGCAGTATCATTTTCTGCAAGACTCGTTGATTGGGAAGAAGAGAAATTTCTGGAAATATGTTGATTTCGCCTCCTGTTATCTTCAAAGGGCTGTAGGAGTTGAACGCTTCAAAGGGCGCCCTATGAAGCGACACATAAATTGGATAAGCGTAACTGATGATGTCGTCTCATTGTTAGTCGAGAATCGCGCGCGTATCTCCCGAGAGTATCGCTGGACCTATTGTTGCGATGAGGTCTTTGTCCTTTCGGAAATCTGGAATACCCCGTTGAAAGATACAATTTCTTCCAGGGGCAACTTACGCTATATCCAATGGAAACAATTCGGGCCGCATGATTGCTCTCCTAAGGTGCTGACGGAGGAAGACCTTCCCTTTCTCGAATCGCCAGATATACTATTTGCGCGTAAGTTCACGCTGCCTGCATCTGAAAAGTTGTATCGAGAACTACAGAAAAGGATGGATAACGATAATGCCTCTTCATGAACTGGCCAATCGTTTCTCGAAGCATGTGCGTGTTTTCGGTCCTCAATATGCGTTTATAGAAATGCTATCGGTAGTCGATCGCCCTATTTCTTTAAAGATTGGTAAACCTTTCTCTCATAAGCTCCTTTCCTATAAAGAGAAATACATCATGAAATGGGCTAGGAAATTTTTTGCTGAGGAGATACATTCTTTTTCGCAAAAAGATCCTGCCAAGCCCAATGGTCATTCGGAATCGTCGCCTATCTGGGTTTGCTGGCTCCAAGGAGAGGACGAGGCCCCCAGTTTTGTAAAGCAAATGGTGGAACGCGTCCGGAAGTTCGCTGGCACTCATCCGGTGTATTTCATTGATAAAGATAACTATTGTGATTTCTGTACATTAGCAGAATCTTTTGTCGACAAATATAAAAAAGGGCAGATGCCGCAGCAGCAATTTGCGGATGCCATGAGGTCAGCCCTTCTTTGTCAGCGGGGCGGTCTGTGGATTGATGCCTCCATCTTCGTAACCAGAAGAATTCCTGAAGAAGTCTTCGGGCTACCTATTTATAACGTTAAGGGCATTAAGCCAAACGCAACGCGTGACGCGGTAGCATGTGATTCGACGGGGTGGGAGGCTTATTTCATTGCCTCCCAGCCTCAATCTGTGACATACTCTTTTATATATGCATGCTTTATGAAATATTGGGAACATTACGATACGCTAATCGATTACTTCCTATTCTCATATTTGGCAAAGATCGCACGAGAGGATTTGCCTGGAGGTGCAGCGGAGTATGCGCAAGTGCCTAACAATAATCTTATGTGTGAGCAACTTGGCGATTATCTGATGACAGCTCCTCCCGTGAATGCTGAAAAATTTAATGAACTTATGAACGGTGATACTTTTATATATAAACTCACTTGGAAGGGAAAATACCCATTCAAAGATGATGAAGGTAATTCAACGTTGAGTGCGTTGCTGTTCGGGAACTCACTGGAAGAACGATAGAGACGGAGGAAATCGATGAGTCGAATCCTATTGGTGAACCAAGGTCATACAAATAATCTTGGTGATCAGGCAATTGACAAGGTTCTATCAAAGTTCTTGTCGGGGCAACAGCATGAGGTCTATGAATTTCCCTATGAGGTTCAAGTAGAGCAGCGTTTTGCCTCCGCGCTAGATCGCAAAGAGATTTTGCCGAAAATGGTTCGACGCGTGTATCCACTGATTGACCATATGAATTTGACGCGATTGGAAGATAGCCTCTGCCTGATGCCTCCTCTTGACGCGGTTGTGATAGGGGGAGGGGAATTGTTGGCTGATCACCGCGGATTTAATTCGTCTTTTGCTACTCTATGCAATTATTTCCACAAGAAACGTATTCCGGTTCTGGTTACTGGCGTAAGCGGGAACTATCCAAACGATTATAGGGCGGAGCGGTATCGTGCTGCTTTGCATAAATGTGCATATATATCTGTGCGTGATCATTCTACAGAAAAAATGATGCTGGATAAATATGGCATTAAATGTGCCTATGCGCCTGATGTTGTTTTCTCGTATCAGAAACTCTATTCTTTGCCGAAGAACTCCTCTCGGCATCTTCTATGTGTTCCTGTACCCTTCTCACGTGAACAATTCAGTTCGATGGGTCTTCACACTGAAGAAGAGTACGCTGATTACCTGATAAGCCAATTCAACCAGACGAACCTTCCGGTTCTTTTCTCATCAACGGTTAAGGGTGATCTACCCTATGTTAAGCACCTTGCCGACTTAGTTCAGCAAAGAACGGATCATAAGATTGTTCTCTCTAATGATTTTTCATTTGAGAAATTTATGGAAGATTTGTCGTCTGCTGAAGTTGTTATTTCAGGACGTATGCATGCATGCATTCTCGGTGTCGTCTGTGGGGTCGCTATAAAACCAATTCCTTATCGCGAGAAACTCGCAACCTTCTCATCAGAGTATAGTGATGAGCATTCTATAGAGGATGCCGCGAATCTCTCCTATCAAGGACTCCAGCAGCTTGATGAAGCTATCCGTACAGTGTGCAGGAAGTGATATCCGCAAATCCCTCGCGGTTATAGGCGCTGCTAGGATATATGCATTATTTTAATTCATACGAGTGTTCTAAGCCGATTGACATTTTGTAAGGGAGAGCCACGCAATAATGGATGATGAGGAAGCGGTTCTTATAGGCGCAACAAGGGAGGATGGGAAAGAAGTGGAATCCCCGGCAGCCTCGCATGGAAGCAAATGGACTAAATATAAGAATTTAGCCGTTAATATAGCTTTATTCGCTCTGAATTCGGTAGCAACTAAGTTAATAACTTTTCTTCTAGTCCCGCTTTATACGGCCTATATGAATGAAGTCGATTTCGGAATATCTGATATGTCGGCTACGGTAATAAATTTAGCGCTCCCTCTTGCCACTCTTCAAATTGCAGAAGCCATTTTACGTTTCAGCATCGATGATACTGATCATCAGCAGAAGTACATAACGTGGGGCTTTATAATCACTATTCTCAGTTGTGTACTGGTTGGATGTGCCTCCCCCCTTCTGAATGCCAGTATTTTTGGAGGCTTAGGAAAGTATGCGGTCTTTTTTACGGTTGCTTATTCCGTGGCGGCAATACAGCAATTCTGTGGATATATTGCGAGAGGTGTCAATCAGATTAAACTCATCCCATGGTCATCGGTAGCGGTATCGTTCTCTACGGCTATCTTGGCGTGGTACCTCATCGGAGCTCAGGGGATGGGGCTTATTGGCTACTACTGGTCGATTATTTTGGGCGGCTCTTTCGGGATATTCGTCTATATGATCGGGGGACGCCAATATCGTTTCATTCACTTTAAAGTACTACGTAACTCTTCGGGCTATTTAAAGAAGATGCTTGTTTATTCCGTCCCGTTGATGCCTAATGCATTATCGTGGTGGATTGGTGTCAATATCAACAGATTCTTCATTGTCAGCATGCTTGGTATTGCTACGTCCGGAATTTTTGCGGCGGCTTGGAAAATTCCGAATATCGTTAACATGCTAAGTCAGATTTTTATGTCTGCATGGAATCTTTCTGCATTTCAAGAATTCAAAAATAATAATATAGCAAATTTCTATTCCATTATTTTTAAAGTCTATCATGCTATAGCGGCTGTATTGACTTCATCCATCATTATGCTTGCTCCATGGATTGCATCCTTTATGCTGCAGGGAAATTTCTATTCCGGATGGGTCCTGATCCCTATCATGGTGATTGCGGTTTTCTATAGCATTATGAGCTCTTTCTTTGCTTCCCTGTATACGGCCAGCATGAAGACGATGTTTCTGTTTATAACGACCATTGTGGGTGCGGTCGCCGTTGTTATAGCTACCCCTATCTTCATTCACTGGCTCGGATTGCAGGGGGCTGGAGTAGCGATGCTTATCGGGAATGGAATAATCCTTATTCTGCGCATGATCGATTCTAGGAGAATTATGCGATTCCCCATATCTTGGCTTACCCTCATTCCCACCCAGGTGCTTCTTCTTGGCCAAGGCATTATACGTGCGATGGACTTATCGTTCTCAAGTGTATTGGGTTGTGTTCTTTTCGCTGCCATCATCATCTGCCAAGCTATCGAGGTCCTTCCGGCCCTGAAAAGTCTCATAACCGTCGCAAAACGAAAGTAAATGACTGATGAAACAAAGTATAAGCATTATTGTACCGGTCTATAACGTTCACATTCAAACGATTCAATTTATAATTGATAAATATATAAATAATCCCAAATGTAAAATTATTATTGTTTTTGATGGACAGCAAGACAATATGTCGAAAATTCTCGTCGATGAGTCCAAGAGAGAGCAGTGCAAGGTAATCAGCATCCCACACGGAGGCGTGTCAGCAGCCCGGAATGAGGGGCTGAAGCATGCTGATACGGAATGGGTAACATTCTTAGATGCAGACGATGATTTGGATGATGCTGTTCTTCTGGAGATGGTCAAATTTGCGGAGAAAAACACGTGTGATGTAGTGCAGGGTGGTTATAAGACCGTAATGCGACATAGCGTTGAGCATCACGGAAAAGAGGGGAGTCCGCGAGTCATCTCTGATACTGACGATCGCTTTGCATTTCTAGGAAGCATTCTTTCTCCGGATCAAGGAACTGCGAATGTGTGGGGAAAGATTTACAGGACGGCGCTAATCAGGGAAAACGATTTGCTTTTTGATACCTCACTTTCCCTAGGGGAAGATACCGTATTCGTATTTGATACGATATCTCGCAGTTCCCGCATTGGCGTTTATCCGGAGGAGCTGTATGCCTATCAAAGGAATGGGGAATCGACCGTCACTTCCTTTAGGAGAGATTATGAAGAGGATATCCTTCGATTTTTGAGCGTAATTGAGCAACGTGTCCTATCGACAAACAACCAGAAAATATCAGAATATTTTGATTCTTGTGTTGTTTTTCATGAAATAATGATTATCGTCCACTATATTTTTAATCCGAATAGCGATTTAACTAAAAAAGAGCGAAAGGATGCTTTCTCTGGACTTATCCGGCAAGACATTTTCCACAAATCAATTATCAATGTTAAACTTAATACGCTTAGTGTTAGTAAAAGGATCTTTGCGATGGCGATACGGTTGCACTGGTTCTGGCTGTGCGAACAGATGTGCAACGTTAGAAATAGGCAGATTGGATGAAACCTATGGAAAAACTACAGAAAATAGCGATGTGGTTTAGTGTTTCGCCTCTATATCCTTTTATGCAGTTCGCTAAGACTGTTCTCCGCAAGCTGCATCTTACTGAATCCTGTGCAGGGCGATGGCTCAATTCTAAAAGAGTGCGATGTCTGGAAACTTGGTTTGCAAAACAATTTGGAGCCATAGTCGACGGTTATGCTGAATCTTCGGAGACGGCTGTTCCTTTTACGGCCGATTCAGATAAGACAATTTGGGCATGCTGGCTTCAGGGCGTTGAATCGATGCCCCAAACTCTAAAGACAAATCTTGAACGTATCCATAAACTTAATCCCGGTTACACGGTTCGTTGCTTGGATTTATCCAGTGCATGCGAACTGATTGAAGTACCGCCAGTTATCATGGAGCGTTTCCACAAGGGGATGCTTTCCCCGGCTCATTTAGTTGATTACATCAGGGTTGCACTTTTGGAACGATATGGAGGGATCTGGATGGATCTTACTCTTTTTCAAATTGCACCCACTCCTGACGATGTTCTTTCTTACCCCATGTATTCGGTCAAGGGGCTCAAGCCATTTGAATTCTCTCAGTACATACCCGATGGAACTCAGTGGCAGATATATTATCTCGGCGCGCAGCCGCATGCATTGTTTTACAAAGTATTCAAGAAGATGATTGAATCATATATTGAAAAATATAAATACAGTGTCGATTATTTTTTTATGTATTATCTAGCTGCCCTCGCGCGTTCCGTTCCTGCGGTGGAAAAAGGCTATGAAAAGGTTCCAGATAATAACACTCATTGTGAAATGATCATGGACGTTGTTTTGGAGAACATCCCTTTGGAGAACGCATCGTTGCAAAAGCTGTGTTCCAAAGATACATGGATATATAAGACCAGCAATCATTTGAATGAAGTCCAGGAGAAACGACTAAAGAATATTACGGACTGGCTGGATGAAACTAGTGATTCCGCTCTCGTGTCTAAGGGAGGCTTCTAGCTTATGGTGGTGTATCTCTCTGCCTTCGGAATGTCTGTCCTTTTAGGGCTTATAGCGGATGCAACCGCACGGAGGAATCCGGCTGAAAACAGAGCTCTTCCTTGCATCCATTGGTTGTGCCTTTTATGTGCCCCTCTTCCTGTCCTTTTCATTACATGCTTGCGGTACGGTGTCGGCTATGATTACTTCCCTACCTATGTCTCTGATTATTATCGATATCGCATAGGTGATGAAGTGCATTCCGACTTTGGTTTTAATGCGATATATCGTATTAGCCAATGGATATCGGATGATTATCAGCTTTTGTTTATCATCACGGGTGCCCTAGTGGTGCTCTCTGTTTTCATCTCGGCATATCTATGTACCGGTCTGGTTGCCTATTCGACATTGTTATTCCTGTTTGATGACAGCTATTTTAAATCCATTTCAATGGTTGCTCAGTACACGGCTATCGCTATGTTCCTTTTAGCGTTCGCTTTACTATTCGGGCGGAAAGAATCAGTGCCGAACCGTGCCATCGGAATAGTATGCGTTATTCTCGGCGTATGCATCCATTCGTCGGGAGTGATCGTTGCAGTGGCGTTTGTGATTATTGCACTCCTAAAGAATTTCAATAATCTCTTACTGAAAATCTCTATAATTATTCCAATTGTCTTTTTCCTATTGAGGTCTGTTTTAGTAACTCTAGTCCTACGGTTCATGTCCCAGACTCGTTTTGCGAGCTATATAGATTCGGTCTTCCAAGGAAGAGATAGTCTTTCGATGGTCTTAATGGAAGCGTTCTTTTTCATTATCATGCTCATTATATTATTAAAGTGGAAAAAGAACGCTTCAAGGATGCACTATATTGCATTCTTTATGGAATCCATTGCGCTAAGCGTTAGCTTCCTTCAAGGCGTTCCGCTGATGTTCCGCATTGCCTTCTTTTTCGCTTCTTTCCATATCATTACATTCCCTCTATTCCTACGATTGATTCCGAATATATATATAAAGATCGGAATTGGCGCTTTTGTTCTTATATTCGTAACAATATGGTTCTTCACATACCCTGTACAGGGAAACTATGATACACCATTGCCGTATGCTTTCTCCTTTGACCCGTATTCGACCTACAACTAGGTGTCTGTATCATATGCAAAATATACATTAAGGAGTTATTGATGAGATAGGGGCAAAAGTGGTGAATGTCCGGGAGCGACCTATGCATATTGAATTGATATAAACTATTATTCATATATGAGCATGTAGCGATAGTCGGTTTTGCATCGTCGTATGCATTGAATGCCGCATACTGAATATAGGAGAATGGATTTGAACACCTCGGTGAATAAAACCTCTGCGAAAGAAGACCCCCGAAGAGGTCAATTTAACGACGAACGTGGAATGACTTTATCTGGCTTCATTGAGTTATTGGGTAAGCACATCATCTCTATGATTGTAACCTTTGTGATTGTCTTCGCTGGTGTGTGTGTTTTCACTCTACTGCAACCTGCAAAATATACAGCTACTGCCAAACTTTTCGCAACATATTCGCAAAATTCTAATAGCGATGAGACATCAGCTAATGCGAATAATGCGAGTAGCTACATCACAAACCAAATTAAATCCTATCCCTCTCTGACCACCACAGAGGCTGTCCTTGCTCCTGCAGCCGAGAGTTTAGGCACAGGAATAACTGCACAAGAATTGGCGGGTAAGATTACAGCTTCTGTCCCAACCAATACATCCTTTATTAACATCACTGCCCAGGATGGCAACGCACAGATGGCAGCTGCTATGGCCAATGCGGTGGCAGCATCTTTGTCGGAGGTGGTCGGCCATTCTCTTTATTCCGATAGTGCGCAATCACCCATTAAACTCACTATCGTCCAACCTGCCGTCGCTCCGAGTTCACCTACCACTCCTAAAGTGAAAATGAATATAGCGATAGGCTTCTTTGTCAGCCTGTTCCTGGCAATCCTTGTGGCACTCCTGAAAGATCTCTTCTCTACCCGTATTCATGATGAGTCTGAATTAGAATCCTTTATCGGTGCTCCTATTATTGGACGAATTCCGCAGACAGAGGAGCTGAAAGACACGGTGCCGGTTATCATGAATGAACCGGGTAGCCCAATTGCTGAAGATTTCCGGCGGATTGGTACCAATCTCTCATTCTTTACTCCTGTAAGCGGGACGAACTCGAAGCTTGTCATAGTCTCTTCGGTAGGGGTCAATGAAGGTAAGACGACAGTCTGCGCTAATCTTGCTGCCGCATTGGCCGAGACAGGATCGAGCGTGCTCCTCATTGACGCTGATTTGCGGCATCCTTCAATTGCCAAGAAGCTGGAAATTGATGGCAGCGCTGGACTTGTCCATGTTCTCTCGCGGCAGGCTACTGTGAAGGATGTTGTACAGAAGTACTGGAAGTCGAATTTCCATGTAATGCCAGCTGGCCCAACACCTCCTAACGCTGCCATGCTTCTTAATTCGCCTCTGATGGAAGAGCTGATTGCCCAAGCGCTTCGGCAGTACGATTATGTCATCGTGGATACCGCCCCCATGATTGTTGCGAATGAAGCGGCAATCTTCGCAAAGCAAGGTGGCGGCTTGGTTCTCGTTTCTCGCTGTGGCTACACCCTTAAACGGCAGTTGCGTGACATAATGGTGGAGCTTGATAATCTTGAGGTTTCGTTAACTGGCTTCGTCGTCAACTATGCCAAGGCTAGCAAGAAGCTTGCAGGAAGTAGCTACTACTACTATTCAAATGCGGGGCAGCCCGGACCTGACAAGCGTCAGAAAAAGAAGCATCTGTCAAGCTCGGAGTAAGAGCTATAGGCTAAAGTTGTCTGGCGTCTGTGCTGACGCCGGGTGGTGCTAGTCGGTGTCGTTGTATGGGGTGCTGGTGTGGAATTCGTTCCAGTCGATGCCGGTGCCGTATCTGGCGGGGATGCCGTAGACGGCTTGCCGGCCTTGCGGGCTGTGTTCGCATGCCTGTTCGTAGAGCCGGACGATCTGTTCGTTGGTGTAGTAGTGGTCGATCAGGCTGCTGGCGGGGTCCGGGTTCTCGGTGTGCTGCTGGCGCCGCCAGCAGATGGCGTGCATCCGGTGCGTGAGGCTTTGGCCGCGGTGGTCGCGCAGCATTTCGTGCAGCCTGGCGTTGAGCGATGCGAAGAAGGGAGACTGAAGATGAAGGAATCACGTCTACGCCATAGGGTGGAGTGGATTGATGTAGCTAAGGGAATTGGCATCATTCTGGTGTGCTTCGGGCATATTCGGAATGGGAGTGGAGAGAGCGTATGGCTTCCAGCGCTGGACGGATCAATTGACGCAGTCTATCTTTTCCACATGCCTTTGTTCTTTTTCCTTGGTGGCTTGACATTCAAAGGTTCGGTTCCTTTTGGAAAATTCATAGCTCGGAAGGCAAAGACTCTTTTGGTGCCTTACTATGTTTTTTCCCTTTATTTCCTAGCAAAGCCCATTTCCGCGCTAATCGCACCTCAGTTGAATGCCGCTATGCGAGTATCCCGTGATTATGGAGATATCGGTTGGCAATTTGTCAAGGTTCTCTTTTTTGGGTCTGGTCTCTGGTTCTTATGGGCTTATTTTGTTGGTGAGCTTTTAGTGTATTGCATTAATCGGGCCATTACTCTATCCGGTGCCGGTAACATAATAATGGGTTTAGTATTTATATTTATCGGTATGAGGATGGAAGACATTGGCCTTGTCTCCAAAATCCCCTTCCAACTTGTTCTTGGGGTGAAGGCTGCCGGTTTCATTCTACTGGGCATCGCGTGTAAAGGATGGCTGAGTGTTTGTTGGCACGGTATCCGTGATAATAATCCATCGCAAAAGAGGATAGTCGGTATTGCAGGCATCGGCACGCTTGTTTTATTCGTTATCACTGCCGTGTGGTTCTTGAAAACGTCGGACACAAACGGATGGTTAAACTTTTGGATTAAATTTGCGGGAGCGTTTCTCGGCACTGCCTTTACCGTCTTCCTCTCTTTGATTTGTTGGCGAACAAAATGGTTATCTTATATAGGTCGCCATTCCATTTCGTTCTATTGCGTCAACGCGTTCACCTTGAATATCGGGAAGATCCTCTTCTTCAAGGTTCTGAACCTCAATGTTTCTGAAAGTGCAGTTGCGGTTCAGTGGGTAATCGGGCTGTTACTCACTGCATTCTGCCTGGGATTGCTCTGGGCAGAGGATTGGCTCATCAGGCGTTTCATTCCATGGAGTATCGGCTTGAAGACATCGAAGACTGTGGACATGAAGCCGGCAGAAATTTAATGGATTGCACCTGTCACGTAGGACGAGAAGAAATCAAGGATTGTGAAATAAAACTCTCGTTTCGGGGATGCGTGTCAGGAAGTCTTGTATTTCGTCAAGGTGACGTTTCGGAAAGGAGCCCGTGCTGTTTGCGAACATCAGTGTGCTTGGAGGCCAGCGTTTCCGTGTTTTGAGGACGTCTAGTTTTGGAACGGTTATTGTGCTTTGAGGCCAGCTGTGTTTCCATGCTCCTTTACCGCACGATGGGCGCGGAGAAGAAGAGTTCATCTTCGTGGAGCGCAAGAGAAGGAGGAAGTTGGTTTTTTTTCGTGCTTCGCAACCGCGGCTTGTCGCGGCGGATAATGCCATCGCAACGCTATGACCGGAAAACCGGAAGGCTGGCCGGGCAACGAAATCCCCACCGGCAGGCCTTCCGGCGTGCCCCGGCATCAAAGGACAATAACCCGGCCGGCCTGCGCCCACGATAACCACCTGCATCAATCCAGAATAATGCTGGCATCAAAAGGCAATAACCACCGGACTCAATACCTGCAAAATATTCATTCCTAGAAACTCTTTGTGTATTTCTTGCCGAAGAATTTTGCCATTAGGAACGAAGTTATCTTTTTGCGCCAGTTGATTGGTTCGGGACTCACGACAGGTAATTCAACATAGCTATAGCCATGTGTTGTGATCCAGGGATCAAGTAGCATCTCACTTACGCGGCCAATGAACCGTGCATGAAAAGCGTCGTATTGCTTTGGATCGATTCGTTTTTCCAGCTCGAATAGAATGGGGAACATCCAAGCGCAGTATGAATCAAAAAGTTCCTCCTTCATGATGAACATATTGAACATATGCGCACCACGAGAATGCATGGTCTTATCCCAGGCGCCTAGATACTCAGGGCACTGCTCCTGAATTATTTCACGACAGACATCGAGATGGCGTTTCTCGAGGGTATGCTCGTAATGAGAAGCGACGGTCTCAATATAATAATTACGGCGTTTTGCGAGTAGAATATCAGTGTGTTGAAATAATTCTAGAGCTTCCTTTTTTGTCAGGATTTTGTCAAAGGGATCCTTGGAAGATACACTATGGTTCTTCCGTGTCCCTAAATGACGCCGATAGTGTACGAGCCCCTTGTAATTGCTCCGGTTGTTCTTCCATAACCAATATAGGCCCGTAAGTTCGGAATAGAAATCGTTCCGGTCGGAAATGTGAGTGCCTGTATTGTCAGGAGATGCGCCTTCGATAGTAGCGGTTACTTCCGGGTGAAGAGCCGCTCCAACGTGCAAAGGAAGATACATGCTGTCTGTAGGCATGCGGTAAGGCTTATGTGTGGCAACGATTACCGTAATATCGGGTTGCTGCTTCATGCCGTCCTTCGAATCAGCTTGCTTCAAGTGGTCGTCTCCTAATCCATCTTAAAGTTAGAGCCTTAGTTTTTTAAAAATAACTTAGGCATTGTCGCTTCAAGAAGCTTCCTCCTAAAAGCATATTCTATTGTAATTGATTGGCTAACAAGCGCCAAGCATTTCTTCTTGCCCCAGGAATCCTTTCTGCTGTCCATGGGGCGCTTTGAGCGCTGATAGCGGGTTAATTGTTCTCTCTGGCGAGGGTAGCATGGCGTCAACGTCCTGACGTGCAGAGTCGTTCTTATGGTAAAATAGTGATTGCGTTTATTTTCTAACTCGTTGTATTAAAATATTTTAATAATATATCAATTAATAAGAATGAATAATTATGGAATGGGGTTCGGAAGGGAGGGTATGGATTAATACTGGCCGTCGATATTCGAGTACGATGAAATCCTTATTCTGATTTTATCTGCCTAATCCGGAATGGTTAGGTTGCATTGGAAGGTAGAGGACTGTGCGCAACATGCTTCCGAGCGAAAAGATTGATGCAGTGATGGTGGCTAATTTTGATTCCACGGAACAATTAGCGGTTTGGAATGCATTATGTGGAGAGCAGCGTGAAATTATATCATGGAACAAGGCGGATGAGGACTATCCAGTTTTATTGATTAATCGTATTCCGGCGTTTTCGACCTATTTTGCAGGGGTTGCACGTACCGCATACCTCTATCGGAAGAGGCTTGTTGTCACGGTTCCTGAAGTATTTGACGGGATTTTTTCTTGGCTCTTGGGCCGGAGCGCATCAACAGCATTCTCGGGTGCGCGTATAACGACGAACCAGTCCTTGCAATCCTAGGGGAATACCCTACTCTGCGCCAGAGTTTCGAGGCCTTCCTTTTTGGTGAACCTCTAAAGGAATCTCAAACCTCTCCGCATTTGAAACAGATGGTTTATTCCTCGCTGGGAGGATGGGCAGTCGATGGGATGGACCTTTCAGGTTTTGAAAATGCAAGCCAGTCAATGTGGGGAGACGATTTGCTGCCAGACACTTTTGCCCATGTTCTTTACTCTCTGTCTGAGAAAGCTTCTAAGGGAGAGCGTGTTGATTGGTTTAATGAATTGGGAATGTGCTGGAAGCGATGGCTTGATGCAGCGGAATCGGGCCGTGTAGTCTACATCCAGCAGCCCAATGATGGGGAAAACTATCAAGATATATTCTCTGATTTTTCAAAGGTATATCTGCAGAAAATGGAGCGGCATTACGCATTTGATTCAATCCGATACCAGGAATCCCCCTTTTCCTGTCGCCAAGAATTCGCTACGCTGCTAAAAACGATAAGCAGAATTCCGCAGCGATCGAAGGCGTTCAATGAAATCGACAAGTCATCCTTGCCGGAGAATAGTCAGGATGCTGATTCCCGCTCGCTTCCTTATACAAAACGCGCCCTGAAAGATTGGTATCAGGTAGTGTATCAACGATCCTTTGCAGAGTATTTAGGAGCTCCTCTCATAGCAGTAGATGTAGCAGATTGTTCGGTGCGAGGCGTTCTTGAAGGATCTGATGAAGCGGAGAACGAATTAGGCCTAATCCTAAGCGGCGAGATAACTGATATTCTATCCGGGATGCCTGCTGTATGCTTTACGCGTTTTTGCTATGAGCATCGTGAATCGATTAGAAAATGGCGTGCATGTGGGAAGAGCACGCCAACACGAAAGAAACGTGAATGCTGCAGAAATATCGCCTATTATGCCTTGGCCATGAACGATGAGGACACTTTAAAAAGTGAAGGGTGGAATTCGGCAATAGGATTAATAGCTATTTCCGTTGTTGCTGGACTGGCTGTACTTGCAGATATGGCATGGGATATGTCTAGCCTTCCTTTTGCGCTGGCTCTAATTGTGTCATGGGCAATTAACGTCATCTCTAATATGGATCTTGTTTCTACCGTCAAGACGATACTTCGTGTGAAGTCGAGTACCAACACGATTGTGTATCCTGACGTATAGGAATTGACACTCAATGTCTTTCCATTTGGAGGGCACGGAGGGAGCGGATAGCATGTCACAGGAAAGTAAGGGTGCTGCTGCCCGTGAAGTAAGTGATGAACTGCATTCCCCTCATTCCCTCTCTTCGACCTGCGTTTTTCGGGAATACGGTGGGGCTGACTTTACTGTTACGAAGGAGAAAGTAGCAATAAGTGGACTCTCCCAAGAGCTGACCTTTCACTATGCGAGTGTAAAGGAAGGACGTACAGGCGTCATCTGTATCTGTGAAAGAGAAATGATTCATCGCGGGGTAAGGACCGAGGAGCTGCTTTTAGGATTGCACTGGCGCGTTGCTCTTAGCCAGTGGTGTTGGGAATTCCCAAGAGGGATGGGAGAGCAGGGAGAAGGGGTCAAAGACACCGCTATTCGTGAGCTTCGCGAGGAAACTGGCTATACGGCCGTCAACGAAGATATTGATTTTTTACAGGAACTCCATGCTGATGGAGGGGTAGTGAAAGATTCCATTGCCGTGGTGAAGATTACCAGTGACTCCTTTTATGGCGATATGCCTTCGAATTCCCATAAGGATTGGGAACTTACCCGACTTCAATGGATTCCCGTCTCCTCGTTCCGCAAGATGATTGTGGAGGGGAAGATAGTCGATGGATTAACTTTAGCAGCCTTTACCATTTGGAGGGAGATTCGGGATAAGGCAGAGGGAAAGGCTGCAGCGGAATAGCTGCTCTTTTTGCAGACACTGGTATAAGCAATGTGTGTGCGGGCTCTCTTCTGTCCTGTGGTTGTCGGGCAGAAGAGAGCCCCGTGGTGGTTGGCGCAGCCCTGAGGGGGCGCGCCCTGGGGCCGGGATGCGTGTCCCGGCCCGTTTTACTTGTTCAGGTAGGTGTCGAGGCGGTGCAGGAAGGCGGCGGTCTGTTCGCGCAGCACGTCGTCATTGCCGCTGAACTTGCCGTTGTTGCCGTTGATGATCCCGTTGGCCGCGCCCCACAGGATCTCCCTGTTGGCGAACCCGGTGCCGTCCACGTCCGAGAACTTCTTCAGGTCCGAAGCCGACGCCTTGAAGGTGGCCGCATCCGAATCGCCGCGCATGCGCGCGAACCGGTTCATGAACATCGCCATCTCGGCGCGCGTCACCGTGGCCGACCCCTCGAACTTGCCGCTCGAACGGCCCGTCGTGATGCCCTTCGACGCCGCCCACAGGATCGCCTTCGCCGCGAACGAGTTCTCGTTCACGTCCGGGAACTTCTGGTACTCGGCCGCCGTCGGCGAATACGTGATCGCGCTCATGTCGCCTTCCTTGACGGCCAGGCGGTACAGGAACAGCACCGTCTCCGCGCGCGTCGTGGAATCCGACGGGTTGAACTTGCCGNGTAGATGTAGTACCAGTTGAGGTACCAATTGCCCTGGCCCAGCTCGCGGTTGTCCTTGATGGCGGACACGTTGTTGATCTGGATGGACGTGTAGCCGGCCTGCGCGATTTCCTCGAGGTGTTCGCGGATGGTCTGGAACGACCACATGAACGTGTGCAGCGTGGCACCGTCCACCATTTCCTCAGCGAGGCCGTACTTCTTGCGGGCCGTTTCAAAGGCCGCATTGCCACGGGTCGCCGAATAGCTGTCGCGGGTGACGGCCGCTTCGGCCGTTTCCGTCTTCACTGCGCTGACGCCGAGCCCGGCGAACAGCATCGCGGCGGCCGCGATGCCACCGGTTACCTTTTTGCGGAGGGTGCCCGCAAATGATGATGATCTCATGAAGGCTCTCTTTTGACTCTTGCTATTTAGTTCCTGATGAATCCGAATCCGTACGAATCGGGAAGGAAAACCGGGCTCCAGCAGGATTGTTGCTGGAGCCCGATTCGGTCAGTGATGCCTATACGGCCACTGGAGAGATATGCGCCCCTACTTGTTCAGGTAGGTGTCGAGGCGGTGCAGGAAGGCGGCGGTCTGTTCGCGCAGCACGTCGTCATTGCCGCTGAACTTGCCGTTGTTGCCGTTGATGATCCCGTTGGCCGCGCCCCACAGGATCTCCCTGTTGGCGAACCCGGTGCCGTCCACGTCCGAGAACTTCTTCAGGTCCGAAGCCGACGCCGTGAACGTGGCCGCAGCCGAATCGCCGCGCATGCGCGCGAACCGGTTCATGAACATCGCCATCTCGGCGCGCGTCACCGTGGCCGACCCCTCGAACTTGCCGCTCGAACGGCCCGTCGTGATGCCCTTCGACGCCGCCCACAGGATCGCCTTCGCCGCGAACGAGTTCTCGTTCACGTCCGGGAACTTCTGGTACTCGGCCGCCGTCGGCGAATACGTGATCGCGCTCATGTCGCCTTCCTTGACGGCCAGGCGGTACAGGAACAGCACCGTCTCCGCGCGCGTCGTGGAATCCGACGGGTTGAACTTGCCGTTGTTGCCCGTCGAGATGCCGTTCTCGCCCAGCCACTCGATGTCGTCATAGAACCAATGCGACGCAGGCACGTCCGAGAACCGCAACGCCGTCACCGTCACCTGCACGGACGCGGCATGCCCGTTCGCGGACGCGATGATCGTCGCCGTGCCGGCCTTCATGCCCGTGACCACGCCGTCCGAGGACACGCGCGCCACCGACGCGTTGGACGACGACCAGCTGATCGTCTTGTCCGTCGCGTTGCTCGGCGTCACCGTCGCGGTGACCGTGCCCGTGCCGCCCACGGCCACGTCGAGCTTGCCGCTGGACGGGTCCGTGATCTTCACGCCCGTGACCTCGACCGCGGAGGCGTCCGTCACCGTCACCGCGACAGCGCTGGAGACCACGCCGCCCGCGGTGGCCGTGACCGCGGCCGTGCCGGCCTTGACCGCCGTCACCTTGCCGTTGGCATCCACCGTCGCCACCGCCGTGTTGCTCGAACGCCACGTCACCGCCTGGTCCGTCGCGTTCGACGGGGACACCCACGCCGACAGCTGGCCGGTCGCGCCCTTCGCCAAGGACAGCGACGTCGGGGACACCGTCACCGAGGTCACCGCCACCGAAGAAGCCGTCACCGTGATCGTCGCGGTAGCCGTCTTCGAACCGGCCTTCGCCGTGATCGTCGCCGTCCCGGCCTTCACGCCAGTCACCTTGCCCGACGAATCCACCGTCGCAACCGACGTGTTCGAGCTGCTCCACGTCACCGTCTTATCCGTCGCGTTCGACGGGGCAACCGTAGCCGACAGCTGCGTAGTCGAACCGACCGTCACCGAAGCAGTAGTCGGAGACACCGTCACGCTCGTGACATCAACGGTCACCGAGCATGGAGCCGTCGAGGACATGTCGCCGGACTGGTTCAGCCACGTCAGCACTTCACCCGAGCCCGAGTAGTTCAGGCCGGAGGTGCCATTGCGGTTATCCCAGGAGCTGCCGCCGTTGTTGAACACGAACTCGACCTCGGCGCCATCCGTATTCTCAATCGTGTAGTACACGTAGCCAGAGCACGGCGACTGCGTCATCTTGACGCCCGGAGCAGTCGTCCAGGTACCAGACTCGCCGCCAACACGGTAATGCAGATACGTTGAATCAGCACCGAACTTCGACGACGGATAGTAAATCGTCGTCGACGACGTGCCCGGGGTCGGTTCAGGGTCAACCGGCGTGGAGGACTGCGTGACGGTCACGGTAGCCGTTGCCGTCTTGCTGCCTGCCTTCGCCGTAATCGTGGCAGTGCCGGTGGCCTTGGCGGTCACGAGGCCGGAGGAGGACACGGTAGCGACCGACGTGTTAGAGCTCGTCCAGGTCACCGTCTTGTCCGTGGCGTTGCTCGGCGACACGGTGGCCGTCAGCTGCTTCGTCGTCGTGCCGTTCAGGTCAAGCGACACCGTGGTCGGCGACACGGAGACGGACGACACTTCGACGTCGCCGCCGGTGCCGCACGGAACAGTGGCGGAAATCGAGCCGCTGTTGACGACGATCGTTTCGCCGGAGGCGCTGTAGTCGCTGCCGCCGTTGTTGTCCCAAGAACCGGAGCCGTTGTTGAAATCGAAGGTGATCGTCGCGTCGTCGGTGTCCGGAATGGTGTAGGACACCCAGCCGTCGCAGGCCGAATCCATCTTGACGCCCGGAGCCGTCGTCCACGCACCGGTGCCGATGCGGTAGTGCAGGTAGGTGGAATCGGAACCGTAGACCGAGCTCGGATAGTAGATCGTCGTGTCGGTCGTCGTCACCTCGCCGGTGAACGTCAGCGTCACCGAAGCGGACTTGCCGCCTGCCGTCGCCGTAATCGTCACGGTACCGGCCTTCTTGCCGGTCACGAGGCCGGAAGAGGACACGGTGGCGACGGTGGAGTCGGAGGTGGTCCACGTCACCGTCTGGTTCGTGGCGTCAGCGGGGCTGACGGTAGCCGTCAGCTGCTTCGTACGTCCGTTCGCCAGGTTGATCGAGCCAGTGCCCTGGCCGGAAATCGCGACGGAGTCGACGTCGATGACCTTGTTCTTCGTGTAGGTATAGGTGTGCGAAATGGTGTTGCCGTTGTTGCCGGTACCCGTAACGGTGACGGTCACCGAGCCGCCCGAAGCGGTGCTCGCGCCAACGTTGATGACGTCGCCATCGGAGAAGGAACCGGACTGGCCGTCGGACGTGGTGTAGCGCGCATTCGCCATGTTGAACGAACGGAGCGTGACCTTCTGGGTGTCGTCGAAGTTGCCCTTGTTCGGCATCGCTTCGGCGGAGGAGATCGACGTGTAGGAAATCGTCGGGTTGTAGAACGCGGCGATGGTGTTCGCGCCGACCGAACCGGAGGTGATCTTGCCGCCGGAGACGGTGATCGTCGAGCCGGAAACCTCATCGGTGTAGGTGCCGTTGTCGAGCTTCGTCGACAGGCCTACGAGCGACGTGGCGCCGTTGGCGTTCGTGGCGACGAGGACGCCGTCGTTCGCCGAGCTGCCGTCGGACTTGTAGCGCTCGACCATGATGCAGTTGTCGCTGTTGCAGTTGGACACGTTGTTGGCATTGCCCACCATCGCGTTGCGGAAGTGGTTCGACGCGACGATGCCCGGGTTCTTCCAGTCATCGGAGCCGACGTCGCCGATCTTCGACTTCTCGGAGAACCACTCCTGGGTGCCGCCGGAAGCATACGGACGGTTGAAGAACAGCGACATGCCCTCGCCCATGGCGTTCATGGCAGCGAAGACCGGGCGGATCTGCTCTTCGGTGTACTTCTCGGACTGGCGGTCGCAGTAGTTATCGTGCGACTCCACCCAGTTCACGCGCTGGGAAGACGGCACGTCGATACGCGTGTTCGTGAAGAAGCGGGTGTTGAGGCTGTTGTCCTGCACGGCGCCGCGAAGCTCGATGCCGTAGTCGGAAGCCGTCACGCCGCCGCCACCGACCGAGGAAGCCGCGAACATGGCGGCGTAATCGGTTTCGCGCACGTTCTTGTCCTGCAGCACTTCGCCGTACTGGTACTGGGCGCCGTTGTTGAGGATGCTCGTCCAGTAGGTGGAGTTGCCGAATTCGCCCGGCAGCTCGATGTGCTTGGCGGCGTCGTAGCGGAAGCCGTCGGCGCCGTCAGCGATGATGCGCTGGTAGAACTCGGTCATCCGGGCCTCGACGGTGCTGTTCTGCGTGTTGAGATCCCACAGGCCCGAGAGCGTGTTCTGCGTGCAGTCCTCGCGGTCGTTGTAGTCCGAGATGTTCTTCTGTGGATGGAAGTAGTCGGTGTTCTGCCAGGATTCGTCGATGACATCCCAGTCTGACGTGAAGTGGTTCGCGACGGCGTCGACGATGACGCGCAGGCCATAGGAGTGCGCTTCGTCGCACATCGCGATGAATTCCTCTTCGGAACCGAGGATGTAGTTGCCGATGGTGTTGTTCGTGGGCTGGTAGATGTAGTACCAGTTGAGGTACCAATTGCCCTGGCCCAGCTCGCGGTTGTCCTTGATGGCGGACACGTTGTTGATCTGGATGGACGTGTAGCCGGCCTGCGCGATTTCCTCGAGGTGTTCGCGGATGGTCTGGAACGACCACATGAACGTGTGCAGCGTGGCACCGTCCACCATTTCCTCAGCGAGGCCGTACTTCTTGCGGGCCGTTTCAAAGGCCGCATTGCCACGGGTCGCCGAATAGCTGTCGCGGGTGACGGCCGCTTCGGCCGTTTCCGTCTTCACTGCGCTGACGCCGAGCCCGGCGAACAGCATCGCGGCGGCCGCGATGCCACCGGTTACCTTTTTGCGGAGGGTGCCCGCAAATGATGATGATCTCATGAAGGCTCTCTTTTGACTCTTGCTATTTAGTTCCTGATGAATCCGAATCCGTACGAATCGGGAAGGAAAACCGGGCTCCAGCAGGATTGTTGCTGGAGCCCGATTCGGTCAGTGATGCCTATACGGCCACTGGAGAGATATGCGCCCCTACTTGTTCAGGTAGGTGTCGAGGCGGTGCAGGAAGGCGGCGGTCTGTTCGCGCAGCACGTCGTCATTGCCGCTGAACTTGCCGTTGTTGCCGTTGATGATCCCGTTGGCCGCGCCCCACAGGATCGCCTTCGCCGCGAACGAGTTCTCGTTCACGTCCGGGAACTTCTGGTACTCGGCCGCCGTCGGCGAATACGTGATCGCGCTCATGTCGCCTTCCTTGACGGCCAGGCGGTACAGGAACAGCACCGTCTCCGCGCGCGTCGTGGAATCCGACGGGTTGAACTTGCCGTTGTTGCCCGTCGAGATGCCGTTCGCGCCCAGCCACTCGATGTCGTCATAGAACCAATGCGACGCAGGCACGTCCGAGAACCGCAACGCCGTCACCGTCACCTCGATGATGTCACAGTGACCATTAGCACTTGCAATAATGTTGGCAGTGCCAGCCTTCATGCCCGTGACCACGCCATCGGAAGATACGCGCGCCACCGAGGCATTCGTCGACGACCAATCAATCTTTTGGTTAGTCGCATTCGTCGGCTGCACGGAAGCGGTTACCGTCTGCGATGCCGTCTCTACAATGGACAGCTTCTTGGAAGACGGGCTGGTCACCTTCACGCCCGTGACCTCGACCACGGACGAATCCGTCACCGTCACCGCCACAGCGCTCGACGTCACCCCGCCGGCCGTGGCCGTGATCGCGGCCGTGCCGGCCTTGACCGCCGTCACCTTGCCGTTCGCGTCCACCGTGGCCACCGCCGTGTTGCTCGAACGCCACGTCACCGTCTTGTCCGTCGCATTGCTCGGCGAGACCGTCGCCGACAGCTGGCCGGTCGCGCCCTTCGCCAAGGACAGCGAGCTCGGGGAGACCGTCACGCCCGTGACCGCCACCGAAGAAGCCGTCACCGTGACCGTCGCGGTCGCGCTCTTCGAACCGGCCTTCGCCGTAATCGTCGCCGTACCGGCCTTCACGCCAGTCACCTTGCCCGACGAATCCACCGTCGCAACGGCGGTATTCGAGCTGCTCCACGTCACCGTCTTATCCGTCGCATTGCTCGGGCTCACCGACGCAGAAAGCTGAGTCGAAGAACCAACCGCAACGCTCGCGGAAGAAGGCGACAGCGAAACCGACGTCACCGGAACGTCGACGGTGCACGGAGGCGCATCCACCGTTACCGCGCCGTTCTTCACGAGAACGCTTTCACCGGTAGCCGTGTAGTTGTTGCCGCCGTTGTTGTCCCAGGTGCCGGAGCCGTTGTTGAACACGAACTCAACCTGCAGCTGGTCGGGGTTGTCGATGGTGTAGGAGAGGTAGCCATCGCAGGCAGCCGTCATCTGCACGCCCGGAACGGTCGTCCAGGTGCCCGTGCCGAGACGGTAGTGCAGGTAGGTGGAGCTGGCGCCGTACACCGTGGACGGGTAGTACACCGTCGTGGTGGTCGGCAGGACGAGCTCGCCGGTCACGGTGATCTTGATCGTGCCGGTCACGCCGTTCGAGGCCTTGGCGGTGATGGTCACCGTACCGGCCTTGTTCGCCGTCACCTTGCCCTTCGAATCCACCGTCGCGATGGTTTCGTTGGAGGAGCTCCACGTCACCTTCTTGTTGGAGGCGTTCGACGGGGCGACCGTGGCGGACAGCTGCGCGTAGCGGCTGGAGCCCAGGTCGATGCTGGAGGAGCCGGAAACGGTCACGGACTCAACCGGAATCTGTTCGACGACGCCGCCGGCAGCGCCGATGCGGGCGAGCGGGACGGAGTAGCTGTCGTCATCGGACTTCTCGTAGGAGTTGTTGGGCTGCGAGGTGGTATCCGGCAGATCGGCGTTGTCGTTGGCCGCGAGGTCGTACGGCAGGGAATCCATGCCGGACAGGCCCATCGTGGCGACGACCTGCACGCCGACGCCCGTGGAGGCGACGTCCTCGGCGGTGATGCCGAGCTCGGAGAGCGGGATGGACAGCTCGTAGTTCGAATCCTGGCCAGCGGAATCGTGGCCCTTGCTGTTGAAGTTCACCCAGTTGGCGTTCTGGTTGGTCATGTCGCCGACGACACGGCCGTTGTTCTCACCCCAGCCGCCGTCGATGCCCCACACCTCGGTGCTCTTGATGCCCTTGCCATAGGCGAACTTCATGCCGGTCTTCTCGGTGTTGGTCGCCGCGTTGGCGCCCGGACCGTAGATGGCGTTGGAGTTCAGGCCGTCCTCATCGCCGCCGTACATCCACGGGCCGTTGGCGCCGTTGTACGAAATGGCAACGAGGTTGTTGATGCTCTGCTCCCACTGGTTGTTGGAAGCCCAGATCGTGCCGCCGGTGGTGAGGTTGAGGTTCTTGCCGATCTTGTTGTCCGAGCGGCCCGTGTCAAGCACGATCCACAGCGGGCAGTTCAGTTCGCCATACAGCGGACGTCCGATCGGGTAGGTGTCGCCCGGATCGACGTAATCCTGGACGTTCGTCATTTCCCACATGAGGTAGAGGTTGTCGTCGTCGTATGTGCCGTAGAGCGCATACAGATCGATCGGGACCTCGTACATCGAGTTCTCGCGGTAGACGCGCGGATCGTCGTTGGCTGCGCCCTGGGCGATGAGCATGGAGCTGTCCCAGTCGCTCACGTTGCCGTCAACGGTGATCGTCTTCTTCGTCGTTGCGCCGGTCGTATTCGTCGAATAGTAACTGGCTAGGTTCTGCGCGGCTCTTTCAACCTTCGTATACGTGTACTTCAGGTTGAAGCTCTTGCCTTCGGAACCCGTACCGGTGCCGGTCAGCGTCAGCGTGATGGTGTCGCCGACCTCGGCGTTGGCGCCGACGGTGATCTTGTCGCCGGTGACGAACGTGCCGGACTTGCCGTCGGAGGTGCTCCACTGCAGGTTCGTGGCGTTCTGGGCGCGCAGCGTCACCTCGATGCCGTTGCCGGTGAAGGTGGTGTTGATCGGGGACGCGGAGATCGACTCGGAGTCCACGGTGGAGCCGCCGGTGGCGTTCCAGAACACGGAGACCTTGTAGCCGGTCGCGTAGCCGGAGGTGATGGTGCCGTTGGACACGGTGATGGTGTTGCCGTTGACCTGGTCCTTGTAGGTGCCATCGTCAAGCGTGGTCGACTGGCCGGAGAGGTCCTGCTGGCCGCCCATGTTGGCGATGACGACGCCGTTGTTGTCGGAGGTGTCGTCGGAGATGCCGCGCTCGATCATGAGGCAGGAGGTGTTGTCCTTGCAGTTCTGCAGGTTCTCCGGAGCGCCTTCCATGGCGTTGCGGAAGTGGTTGACGGCCACGACTTCGGCGCTCTTCCACTCGTCGTCGCCCTTGTCGCCGAGCTTCGTCTGCTCGGAGAACTGCGGGTTGTCGCCGCCGGAGCCGACCGGACGGTTGAAGAACAGCGGGGCGCCGCCGGCGCGAGCGCCGATGATGGCCCAGCCCATGCGGATCTGATAGGAATTCAGGGAGGTCGATTCCTTATCGCCGTTCGCATAGGTATCGTGCGATTCCACCCACGTCACCAGCTGGTCGTCGTTGACGCCGTCGCCCTGCAGGTTGCGCAGCGACGCGGCGTTCAGGCGGCCGGAGCCGATGGCCGAACGCACGGCCTTGCCGTAGTTCGACGCGGTGTTGCCGCCGCCATTGGACGAATACTTGTCGAACAGCGCCGGGTATGCGGCGGCGTTCAGGCCGGAATCGCCCTGGAGGACTTCGCCGTACTGGTACTGGGCGCCATTCGGCAGAATGGTGTCGTAGTACGGGGAGTACGTGTCGAATTCGTTCGGCAGCTCGATGTGCTTCGCGGCGTCGTAGCGGAAGCCGTCAACGCCGTCGGCCACGGCCTGCTTGAGGTAGGAGGCCATGCGGTCGGCGACCGTCTGGCTCTGGGTGTTCAGATCCCACAGGCCCAGCAGGTGGCACTGGGTGACCTGCCAACGGTTCGAGTAGTCGATGTTGTCGCCGTTCGAGCCGGAGCAGATGCCGTTACGGGAGTGGAACAGGCTCGTGTCCTGCCAATCCGGGTCAATGGCGCTCCAGTCGGACGAGAAGTGGTTGATAACGCCGTCGACGATGACTCGGATGCCGTACTTGTGCGCTTCGGCGCACATGGCCTTGAGGTCGTCTTCGGTACCCACGACGGCGTTGCCGATCTTGGTGCCGGTCGGCTGGTAGACGTAGTACCAGTTCTCGGTGAACTTGGTGCCTTCGACCGGGCCCTTGATTTCGCTGATCGGGACGGTCTGGATGGAGGTGTAGCCGGCCTTGGCGATGTCCTCCATGTTGTTCTTGATGGTGTTGAACGACCACATCCATGCGTGCAGGATGGAGCCGTAGCTCATTTCCTGCGCCAGGCCGTAGTTCTTGCGGGCCGTTTCAAACGTGGAGTTGCCCAGCGTACGGTCGTAGCTGGTGGTCGGAACGGTGGCCGCATTGGCGGAAGAGACGCCAATGGCCATGCCGCTCACGGCCGTAGCAGCAGAAAGCACCAGCGCGGCGATCTTCTTCGCCATCTTGCCGGTGCGTTCCTTAATGTTCTGTGCCTTTGCCTTCTGCGACATGCGCTTCGCAGAATGCCGTGCGGTGTTGTTCTCCGGGGAGCCGTCGCCGAAGGCGATGCCCCCTGAGGTTTCGCACATTTCATCAGTGGGTTCAGACCACACAGTGCTTCCTTTCTCTCCCCCGAGTCTCGGGTACTCCGGGGTTCCCTGCCGCCCTTCGTTTCCGTGGCGGATGTTCCGACACGCAATCGCCGGACGGCGGCGATGGTTGTTTGCGCCCTGGCCGGCTTCGCCATGCCCCCTCTCGTTCAGGAGCGCGTGCAGCGCCCTCCCCGCGGTCCTGACGGTTTCAACGATGAGACCCCTCGGTACGGCACTTCACTTTGGCGTAGCTGTCTAGAGCTTTCCGTCCGCCTTGTGGGCGAACTTCCCTGCAAACGAACTGGCCCAATCATTGCGCCAGCGCTTTCTCCTCCCTGCCCAGCGGTCGTTTTGCAATCGTTGGCAGTGCATATATTCTACGACTTTCGGGCGCGTGTCGTAAATCCAATTGACGATTCCGCACACGTTTGCAGTTTGTTCAATGAGCAAACAAGCTGTTCGCTGGCAAAGAAAGTTTGGCAGCGCAAGGGGTTATGCGCTTAAGTGCAGATGCTGTGCAAATTCGACACGCCGTGGAATGGGCGTCCAACTCGTGGACAACCGAACATGGATGGACGTTCGGTTCGCTACGCTTCTTCAGTTCCCCACCGGCAGACCCGGGATAGGAGTTTCACTGACCAAGCCCCCTCCCTCGCCGCCGCGGAAATGGCGCAAGACGCGGGCGGAACCGGCGCCGATTCAGTCTTGTGCGCAATCTTGGGCAAAGCAACGCAAGCCGACCCCAGAATGAAAGCATGGCGAATGGGAAGAACAAGCGCGCACGGCGCATGCGCATGAAGCAAACCGAACTCGACATGGACGCGCGGAACACCTACGACTGGCACGTGGGCTCCTCCCCCGCCGCAACCGTCGAATGGGCGCCGCTGACGCTTGCCTTCAAGGTGTGCATCGGGCTGTTCGCGGCGATGCTGGTCGGGCTCGTGATTTCCTGCTTCGACGACTCGCAGTTCTACAGCGACATCTTCATCGAAGTCTCCGTCATCATCGCCTTCGTCGCCGGATTCTTCACCAACTCACGCAAGCTGCAGTTCGGATACCTGATGTTCTGCAACCTCTACGACATACTGTTCCTCGGAATTTTCGGCGTCGTTTTCTACCATAATTTCAATAAAGGCATTGGAATTCTGTTCCTTATCCAGATCATTTTCCTTGCCGTGAACCTCATACCGATCATTGTCCATCACCTGGCACGGCAGAGCTTTTTCTTCATGTTCCAGCGTCAGCTGATCTACCCCACGCTGTTCTTCACGTTCGTGCTGCTCAGCCGGCTGCCCGGAGGCGAAACGATGGTCGAGCAGGTGTCGCACGAGATCTTCTCGCTGATCATTTTCACCCAGTCGTTCGATCTGCTCGACTCCATCCACAAGCTCGGGAAGGCGTACCATTTCGCTGCTTATCAGAACGACGGGGCGGCGGAGGACGACGAATCGGACGAGCCGGCGGCGTTGGAGGCGTAGGCAAATTCGGCTTCGCGCAAACCGGCTGACGCCGGTTTGCTCACCACCCCCCCGCTTCGAGCTGCGCCTTCGGCTTGCTCTCAGCGACCCCCGAACAAGGCCGCAAACGCTTCCGCGTTTGCATATTTCAGCGGCGGGCGCCCGCGGGGGTGGCGAGGCAGGTGGGGGTGGTGGGCGGGTTGTATCAGTAGGCGCCCTTGGGGTGGAAGACTACGCCGATGGTTTTGAGGATGTAGACGATGTCGCCGAGGATGCTCCATTGCTGGACGTAGGTGACGTCGAGTTGGCGACTTTCCTCTTCGTTTAGGTCGTTGCGGCCGCTGACCTGCCACGGGCCGGTAATGCCCGGCTTGACGAGCAGGCGCGTGGCGTAAATCTTGTCGTATTCGTCGACCTCGAACTGGCGCTGCGGGCGCGGGCCGACGACGCTCATCACGTCGCGGAACGAATCGAAGAACTGCGGAAGCTCGTCGAGGCTCGTCTTGCGGATGAAATTGCCGACCTTCGTAATGCGCGGATCCTGCTTGAGCTTGTAGCGGGCGCCGAGTTCCTGGCCCTGCGCGGCCAGCACTTCCTTCAGGTGGGCGTCGGCGTCGACGCGCATCGAGCGGAACTTGTGGATGTAGAACGGCTTGCCATGCAAGCCGATGCGTTCCTGCTTGTAGAAAACGGGACCGCCGTCCTCAATCTTGATCGCGATAGCCACCGCGAGCATGACCGGAGACGAAACGATGATGGCGAGCGACGAAACGACGATGTCGAAAACGCGCTTCTTGAAGCGAGAGAAGAGCGAATACTGCGGGAGCGTAATCGTCATGATCGACAGTCCCTGCAGATTGCGCATCGTCGTGACATGGCCGGCAATGTCGACGGCGGAAGTGGCGAGCGCAATCTCAAGGTTCATCGATTCCATGCGCAGCGAGAACGTATTGAGATTGTCCGAGAAGCGTTCCAGGACGTCGGTGATCATGACGGTCTGGCCGCCCATCGTGGCGATGCGTTCCGCCAAACGGTGATCGTACTTCATGACGGGAAGGCTCTGGCCCCAGCATTCCTTGAGCTTGCGGCGCATGAGGTCGTAGTCGCCGTCGGCTTCAATCTCGCCGGTGGCGCGGTTCACCTTGATCGGGCAGACCGCCACTGGACGGTAGTTGAGCTGGTAGCGCTTGCCGAGCACGCGCAGCATCTGGCCGATGCCTTCCGGCGAGCCGACGAGGACCGTCGGGTACATATAGAATCCCTTGCGGCGCTGGCGCGTGAGGAAGAAACGCACGATCCAGCGGGTAATCATCACCGCGACCCAGGCAAGCAGGCAGATCCAGGTGACCGAGGAGAAGGGAATGGTGGAGTTGAGCGCGAAATTGAGCGCGCAGATGGCGAGCCACGCGAACACCGTGCCCTTGAGCAGCGTAAGGTTCAAGCGGTAGCCGTCGCCGAGCATATGGCGGTGGTAGACGCCGGCCGCGCGGATGCAGACCACCCAGATGACGGCGCAGCCGATGATGTAGCCGACCATGTTGATGCCGAAGTTGAAGCGGTGCGAAACCGGGGAGGCTTCCTCGAGCGCGTCCATGTAGTAGATGGAGGCCACGAGGATGTACATGGCGGCATCGAACAGCATCAGCGAGAAGTTCAGGAAGAACCGCCAGTGCATGACCTTGGCGCCCTCTTGCTGCGCCAATTCGGCAAGATGCGAAGCAACTTTCCCTTGCGTCAACGCTCAACCCTCCCAGAAGCCGGCCTTGCGGACGGCCTTGACCCATGCGGACCCTTATGGCGTACCGACAGAACACTGTACCAAAGCATAACGATTTTTTGCGGATGTTTTCCAGTGTATTCACAAAGTGTTTTATAGCGGTTGGTCGGAGCGGTTCAGCTTATTTATTGCGGAATAACGGACGGATTTTATTGGGAATATGCGGGAGGCTGGGCGGGTGGACCGGGCGGCGAGCGCGGCGGCTGGATGCAGCGGCTGGATGTAACGGTGGCGGAAGTCGTGCGCCGATTTGGGAACGTTCCGGAGAGCCGAGACGGGCGGTCGGTGGAAGCGTACGGGCCCGGCACAGGGCGGCGGCGTAGTATGGCGGAAGGGGGCGGGCCTTCGAAACGGCCACATTGCGCACATGTAACGTAATCTGGTCGAGAAGGCGAATAGGATGGAACAATTCAAGTCATTGCCTACCACTGGCTAGCACTGGCTGGCCGGCAACGCTTAAGGAGGGTCAGATGACCGAAACGCAACCGACACAGGATAACGGGAATACCGGGAACTTCGAGAGCGAAGAAGAGCTGGACGCCGAAGCGAAGGACCTGAAGGCGTTCGAAGCGCGCATCGACGAGATCCTCGCCACCGGCGAGCTCGACGATACGCTGCGCATCGTCGACGACGAGGGGGTGGCGCAGGTGCTGCCCGTGCTCGACTCCGAGCCTATTTCGCACCTGCTCGAAGGCATTGAGGAAATCGGCGGCCGTGCCAACGTGTTCGTCAAGACCGACGAAGGCATCGCCGTGCTCAACGTCGTCGAGTTCTCCCCCGAAGAGGTCCCCGCCGAACTCGAAACCACCGACCAGACGGAAACCATTTACGTTCCTACCGAGGCTCCGGCTGCCGAGGGCGCTACTTCGGGCGCTGCTGCTGCCGCTTCGGAAGCCGGCGCTTCGGAGGCTGGTGCTGAAGCTGGCGCTGGAGCTGGCATTGCCTCGGAAGGTGGTGCCTCGCCGGCTGCCGCTGCCGAAGCGCTGGAAGCCGCCGAGGCTTCGGCCGACTCGGTCACGCTGGAAGGCGCGAACGGCGCGGACGGTGCAAATGCGTTGAGCGCCGCGGAGGTTACGGGAGCTGCGGAGGCTGAAGCCGGCGCTGCGGATGCTGCTGATGCTTCGGCTGCTCCGGGTACTGCTGACGCTCCGGCAGAGACGGAAGCTGGAACCGATGAGTGAGACGTACTTTCTATAAAGGCCAATCTCTCTCATCACTCTCAGAACCGAGAGCAAGAGCCGGATTCCGCGAATACCCCGGAATCCGGCTCTTCAGCTGCCTAGACGCGCAGGACGGGAACCTCTGAGATGAACCTGCGCGGGACGCAAAGCCTGGTATTCCACTGAAACCAGTGCTGTCCACGCGGAGGCGGATGTTACATTTGCGTACTAAATTTGCAATCTGAGAGAAATTTGCAGACATGCCTTACGGTCTTTTTATGGAGGATCAATGAGCGAATACAGCCCCGAACGGTTGGAGCTGGCACGCCGTTACCGAGGCTGGACGAAAGCAGAGCTGGCGGGGCGTGCCGACATGTCCTCCTATCACCTGTCCAACATCTTCAACGACCGCATCCGTTTCACCGAAGCGGATGCGGAGCGTCTCGCATTCGTCACTGAATTCCCCATAGGATTCCTAGCTGCCCCTGCGCCTCAATCCGTTACGGACCAATTCACCTTCCGCAAGCTCTCCAAAATGCCCAGAGCGCTGTACATGAGAGTGCAGTCTGAATTCTCAATGCTGCTGGAGACTGTGGATAGGCTGACCGGGATGACCCGCGCGATGCCCGAAGCCAAATGGCTTGAAGGCATCGCTCCACGCATCGACCCCTCCCCTTCCGACATCGAACGGATCGCCATGGAGACGAGAACGGTTTGGGAACAGTCGGCCCACGGCCCCATTAAAGCGCTGATGAGGAATATGGAGCGCAGCGGCGTTCTCGTGGTGCCAATGGCCTCCCCTGTCGAGGACTCGTCGGGCGATGGCGTCAGTTGCCCAGCCGCTCCGCATTCACACAATGTAGTCGGCTATTTTCCCACTGGTAAGCCGGGTGACCGTGAACGCTTTACTCTTGCTCACGAGCTGGGCCACCTCGTCCTACACCGTTTCCGTCGGCCCTCGGATGACGCGCAGGCCGAGTTTGAAGCCCATCGATTCGCCGGCGCGCTGCTCATGCCAGAGGAGGACGCTCGAGCGTCCATCAGCAGGCACACGACGCTCGACCAGTATGCCAATCTCAAGGCTGATTGGGGCATCTCCATTGCGGCACTGATCTCGCGCGGCGCGAGCCTGGGAATTCTAGACGCCGACCGTGTGCGTTCACTGCGCATTCAGATGGCTAATCGTCACTGGAACCGCGTGGAACCAGTCGAAGTCGAATGCGGCCATCCAACCCTCTTCAAGCAGGTTCTTGCCTCCGCGTTTGGCGACGTTACTGATTTCCGGCACCCAGCTGTTTCAATCCAATCAATCCGTGGTTTCTTGCTGATGCCGGAGGAGCTGGTGCAGCATTGGTGTGGTGGGGATCTGCGCATCTTCGATGGGTTTAGCGCGGTTCCTGACATGGCTTGAGCCGCTGGCCCTGAAAGCGCGCACAACGTTGCCGATCTCTGTATCATAATCAAGAACCGTCAGCGGAGGGCGTCTACCATTCTCTCAAGGCTATTGAAAAGCTTTAAGAATGGCCGAAGCTGATGGGGATTCCTTGGAATCCATTCAATCGAGAGAGAGAGGGCCGGCACTGAAAAGTGCCGGCCCTCCCCTGCTACGACACAGAGCTACGTAAGGTCGAAGTGTGCGATTTGGATGTATCAGCTCGTGATTACTTGAACCCTACGCCGCGCCGATGCCACTAAGACGACGCTTCATTTCCTTGCGCATTTCCCTGCGGACGGTGCTGCGTTTTTGAGCATCCTGTAGCATCTCCTGATAGGTATAACCGCCGCGATCCTCTCTCAGCCAGTTCATGCACTCACCCCAGGCATCGTGTATGGATTGCGGGCTGTCGTCGTCAGACAATGTCTCACACCATTCTTCGAGCAAGTCCGCCTCCATGCAGAAGCCCTCGGTTACTGTTTGGAATTGGAATGTCGGAATCACCACCCTGGAAGAGTAGTGAACCCATCTTTGCAGGAGCAGGTTGATGCCGAATTCAGACAGTGATGCGATTCGCGTAGCTGACTGTAGCTGCGCCGGCGTAAGTGTATACGCGTTCACGAAATTCGCCGCTTGATCTCGTTTGCCGGTAGTGAGTTCTGGACGTAATTCGGGTAACGGCATGAGGCGGAAGTTCCCCTCACTCCATTCCTGCGGCGTCAGCGGCTTATACTGAGTCACTTCTGCGGCGAGTATGTGCCACGCGAGGTCAACCCCATTGGTCCGCATAGAACAAGGATGCTGGAGAATCATAACAGTGCGTTTCTTCTCCTTCCCAGTGGAGCCAGGAAGGAGAAGATTCTCGTAGACGTCTCCCGTAAGGACGGGTCTATACACAGAGTCCTCGTCGCCTCGGGAATAGTACAGGGATTCGGCATCGACGCTCGCTCCGCTTCGCGGACATTCCAATTGCATGGACATCGGTTATTCCTTCATCTGGAGGGACCAATTGCCATCCGACATTTCCACGGGGGTGAAATCGGTGCGGTACCGTTCACGCCACCCGGGATCAAACTGATCCATAAGCATTTCGGGATCATCCTGAGCCTTGGCGAAATCAAAGACCAGATCAGTCCGCTCAGCTGCATACATGTCGATAGGAGTAACGGGAACGTACGGCATCACCGGCATTTCGAACCAGGATGCCACATCGTCAACCCCAATGGAGTCATGGATGATATCGCATGCCGCCAGCAAACCGGCAAGCTTGCCTCGGCTGGCTCCCGTCGCAGAACTTCCACGCCTCCATTTATGAATGGCAGGCGCACTCACGCCAATCAGTTTTGCGATTGCGGTCCACGCAAAACCCAGCTCGGAAAGTTCCTCAAGCAAACCAGGAACATCGGTCCTACCCCTCTCCATCGTGCGCTTACGCCAATCCGCATTCAACGATCGATGATGAAGGTCGTCAAAATCAGATTTAAGAACGCGCGCCACATCTCGGTGATATCCGATTTCATTCGTCAAATCGGATGTCGCATTCCCCGTTTCAGAAATCGTTCCGGACATAGTCATGTCTTCAGTCGCGCCTTGCTGAAGAAAACCGGTTGCAGTCTGATCACTCATGGCGTAGCACCTCTTCCCTAAGTCGTTCGGTTATCAGGTCCTCGAATACGTTTCTTACCGGTCGATGTAGAAGATCCGCGGTTTTAAGAATCTTATCCGCGTCGAATCGCGGAACGTAGTCGTCATACGTCTTGAAGGAGTCCATGTCTAGCTTGAACAATGGGCCCGGTGACGGCATGGGCCTACGAAGCTGTGGAGTAGAGGGGATAGCATACTCATCCTGCTCTCCATAACGGAGCACAAGTGTCGTTTCCTCGGGCCCACTGAACACCGTGGTGCCCTGATTGCCCAACATCGTCAATCCATGACGCTCATTAAGCGTTCTTGGCCCCAGGAGTGACTCGTCAATCCATTGGCTCCAGTCCGGCCGAAGAGCCTCACCATCTGAAGGTACTCGAATCTCGTCAATATACCGCAGTCCTACTCTGGTAATGCCTTCCGGTTTCATAAACCGCCCCAAGGCGCTGACAGCGATGGCCAGCAGCTCCCGCATCTTTTGGTAACCTGGATAGCTCGTTGTCTCCAGAGACAGGACATTCTGACGCAGCGTCAGAACAGTACGTTTATCCCTGCTAGACCAGCGCGGAACTGCCTCACCAGACGCTACCGAAAAACCTCCTTGACCATCTAAATTCGACACTTGTATAGACATGTCGGGCTCTTCCGCGAGCAGAGGTAAATACTCGCTGACAGCAGTTGTAATCCTGCGCAGTTTTATCTTGTCTAACGACTCGCATTGCGAAAAACGTATTTCCGCAATCATGTCCACAATGGGAGCGTTGGGGTAAACCTCATCTTCCTGTACCATGCTCTAATGATACCATCTGGATAACCAGAAAGTAACCAGAACTGTTACTTGACTAGAACTTGATACTCTCAAGAGCGTGTCCGTAATGGAAGAAGATCATTCGCCCCCCCTGTAAGACCTCCACGAAAATCGGAGAAGCGATTATCGGACAATTACGGCTGGCCGCTGGATAGGCGGCCGGCCGTCGGTTCGAATTTCACACACTCTCACCGACTGGCATCAGAGGGATTGAAAAGCGATGAGTTGCGCTCCAGCGGAGGGACCACCCCTCGGATCGCCTTCGCCTTCGGCTCGGCTCTCCGGCCCCCGCCAGCGGGGGCGGCAACGCCCTGGACGCCAAGCAAGGCCGCAAACGCTTTCGCGTTTGCATAGTTCAGCGGCGGGCGCCAGCGGGGGCAGCCTCCACGTAAGCCTCTAGCCACGGTTCTCACTCCCGCTGGCGGGAGTCAAAACCGCGTAGCGGTTTTGGTGGGTGGCCGCAAACCGGCGAAGCCGAGTTTGCGCGAACACGAGGTGGAGGGCGCAGCCCTCCGGCGAGTGTTCGCATTGTGTAGCGAGCGGTTGTTGCGTCGCGCAATGCGAATGCTCACGGAGGGCTGCGCCCTCCATTCGCATTCGCGCAAACCGGCTCTGCCGGTTTGCGACCACCCCTCGGATCGCCTTCGCCTTCGGCTCGGCTCTCCGGCCCCCGCCAGCGGGGGCGGCGGCCTCAATGTCAGGAGCGGGAAGTGGTAGGGGTGTGGTGGGTGACGCGGGTCAGGGCTTGGCGGGCGGTTTCGGCGGCGCTGCCGGCGCCGTAGCCTTTGACGCCGAAGATGACCATCAGGACCATGATGAACGTGACGCAGGCGGAGATGCGCAGCGCCCACTGGATGCCGAGGATGTTGGCCAGGATCGCCGAATTGCCGGCGGTGCCGAGAATGCCTTCGTAATACACGGTCAGCGTCGACATGATGAGGATCAGCACGGGGGCGCCGATGGCGCCGGCAATCTGGCGCACCGTGTTCGTGACGGCCGAGCCGGCCGACACGTCCTTCGGCTCAAGGCAATTGAGCGACCAGGTGGTGATCGGCATCAGCGTGAAGCCGACGCCGCCCTGGCGCACGAACTGGCACACCGAAATCCACCAGATCGACGAGGTGAACGAAATCATGAAGCTCATCGTGATCGTCGCGACGAACAGCAGCACCGTGCCGACCATCGCAACCGGGCGCGCGCCGAACCGGTCGAGCGCACGACCGCCGAAAAACTGCGCAATCGCCTGGCCGATGGCGCCGGGAAGCATGACGAGGCCGGAAATGGTAGCCGAATAGCCCCGGCAATCTTGAATAAACAACGGAAGCAGAACGGTCAGCGAGCTGAACGAGAAGAACGAAAGCGCGGCGATGATGGTGCCAGTAGCGAACGAGCGGTTCTTGAGCACCGAAACGTTCAGCAGGGCCGGCTGCTTGCTCGCGCCGCTGTCGAAACGGCGTGTGGAACGTACCTGGCGCAGAACGAACCAGACGATGCCGACGACGCCGACGGCCATCGGAGCCCACACTATGGGCGACGCGAACGCGTAGGCCTGGATGTTCGTGAAGCCGTACATCAGGCCGCCGAAGCCGACGATCGACAGGACGACCGAGAAGAAGTCGGCGTGGGCGTCCTTGTCGCTGGCGCCGAAGTTGCGCAGGAAGAAGAAGGCGAGGACGAGCGCGATGGCGCCGCAGACCGAAAGCGTCATGAAAATGGAACGCCAGCCGTTCATGTCCGTCTGCAGGCCGCCGATCGTCGGGCCGATGGCGGGCGCGACGGCCATGGCCATGCCGACCGTGCCCATCGCGACGCCGCGCTTGTCGAGCGGGAAGATCGAGAAGCAGGTGATCTGGAGGACCGGCCACATGACGCCGGTGCCGATGGCTTCGAGAAGGCGGCCGATCAGCACGAAAATGAAGCTCGGGGCGACCCATGCGAACAGGGAGCCGATGGTGAAGACGACCATCGAGGTCAGGACGATCTGGCGCGTGGAGAAGCGGCGGGTGAAGAACGCCGTCAGCGGGACCATAACGCCCATCGTCAGCTGGAAGATGGAGGTCAGCCATTGGCCGGTGGTGACCGTGATGCCGAATTCCGACACGATGGTCGGCAGGGCGGCGGAGAGCTGAAGCTGCGTGAAGTTGCCGAGGAACGTGATGAGCGTGAGGACGGCAAGGGAAAGGAAGGCGGCGTGGGTCAGGTGGCCGTCGCGGTAGGACTGCTCGCGGGACAGCGGGGCCGAAAGGGCTGCGGTGCGTTCGCGGAAGGTGAGGCGGGTGGAGGTGCCTGCGGGGGCGTTGGGAGAACCTTGGTTGCCGGGGGTGTTGGTGTTGTTGGCGTTGTTAGCGCCTTGGTTGTTGGTGTTGCCGGAGGCGCTGGCGGCGCTGCTCGTGTTAGCGCTGCTGGGGTTGTTGGCGCGGCGGTTCTGGCGCGGGGATGGCGACTGCTCGTGCACGTCGCGGGTATAGGGACGGCTCGACGCTCCATGACGAAGCGCGGCCTGCTTGTTCGGATGTTGTTCTCCGGTCTCCTCCGGTTCTTGCGGCTCGTGGCTGCTCACCATGTGGTTTTCTCCTGCTCATTGCGGCCCATGCCGGCTGGGGTTTGCCGGTGGCTCGGGCTTACGCGGCGACCATGAATCATGCGCCAGCTTCGCAGGGCTGAGCGCGTCGCCCTCAAGTTTTCCGCCCGTCAGTTTCAACCTACCTAGGGACAGAGGTGGATGGGTGTTTCTCGGGTTATTTCGACGGCGAAAAGGAGGAGGGAGTGGTCGGGGGTGAGTGGTTTCGGGCGGGATGAGCAGCTAGGGGCGGTCGGAAGGGGCAGAGGGCCGGAAGAGGAGGAGGCGAAGACGCGAGTCATGAAAATGTAAACCTCTGAAATGGCTTGATTCCGCCATTTTGACGTCCAACATTCCGAAGGCGCTGGAAATTGTTGGACGCTCTCTCGGGTAAGCGTCCAACAATTTCCGGACGGCTCGAAATGTAAACCGCAGGAATGGCGGAAAATGGCCCTTCTGGAGGTTTACATTTCTCTTTGAATGAGTTTGCAAACCGCGAAGCGGGTTTGCACGAATGCGAGGTGGAGGGGCTTGTCCCCTCCGGCGAGCATCCGCATTGTGTGAGCTAGTTGTCTTGGGGGATTGCTTGGGCGGGGCAGTTGTGGAGGACGGAGAGCATGGCGTTCTTTTCGGCGGTGGTGACCGTGAGGTTGTATTTGGCCTTGACGCCGATCTGGCGGGCTACGTAGTCGCAGCGATAGGCGCTGTTCGTCGGGAGCCAATAGGCCGCGGAGGCGGAGCCCTTGGCCTGGTTGGCCGGGCCGTCGACGGCCAACAGGTTGTACATGTCGTTGCCGTACTGGATGAGCTTGGCCGAATCCCATTCGTTTGCGCCGGACTGCCAGGCGTTCTCGAGGGCTACGACGTGGTCGATCTGCACAGCGGAGCTCGTGTCCTTGCCGCGCTTGAAGTCGATCGTTTCCCCGGTGTAGGGGTCCTCCAGAACGCCGGACTTGACGACGCAGCCGCCGGCCTTGGTGTAGACGACGTCGGTCAGGTCGCGGGCCAGCACGTCGTCGCGCACGTCGCAGCCGTTGCCGTCGTCATCGGTCTCGCGGTAGCCGAACTTGTCGCGGTCATAGCCTGACGTGCTCGGGTCATCATTGATAGTCAGTGTCTGCAGCGTGTCCGCGGCACTGCCAGTCGCGGTGTACTTGCCGGTCACCTTTGCCAGCGTGTCGTTGAAGTTCGGGCCGATGACGCCAGCCGCCATGCCGATGATGATGGCGGCCACCACGAGAATGACCAGGCGCGCCACCAAATTGACTTGGCGACGTCTACGGCCAGAAAGGGGTGCTCGGCGGCGACTCATGAAACCAACTCCTTACTCATAGTCTTCCCCGGTATTCTATGGCACCGGAGCTGTGCGCGAAAGCACAGGGTTCGTTCAGGGGAGCGTTGATAGATTGGATGCAGCTGAAGCGCATGGCATGCGTGGCTGTGTGAGTGTGGCATGCGCGCGTGAGTGAGTATGAGTTGTTCGTGAAGAATGGTGGGGTGAACCGAATGTTCGACAAGCGGCTGTTTTCCCTAGTGCCGGGGCTTAAACGGCAAGTCGCCGCGAAAGTGGCGTGTTTATGGCTCAATCTGCTGGCCAACATCACGCTGGTCTTCGCCATCACGTCGCTGCTGGGCACGCTGCTGATGGCGGCCGACCGGCACACCCCCAAGCTCGGCATCTGCCTGCCTGGCAACGACGGCAAATGCCTCGACATGTATGACTTGGCGTATGCGTTCTGGCCAGCTGGCGACGGCACGGATTCCGACATCTGGGAAACATACTGGCCCGCTGGAATCCTTTGGATCTATCTCGCCATCTTCGTGGCGATTGCGCTCGTGAAGTTCTTCGCCACGCGCGCGGCCACGCGGTTCGGCACGCAGGCGGCCGAATCGGTCAAGCTCGCGCTGCGCGAGCGCCTCTATGCGAAGATGCTCTCCCTGGGGCCCAGCTACCGCCAGCGCGTCAAGACCTCCGACATCGTGCAGTCGGCCAGCGAAGGCATCGACCAGATCCAGAGCTTCTACGAGCTGTTCCTCCCCCAGCTCTTCTACGCCATCCTCGCTCCCCTCACCCTCTTCTGCGTCGTCGCGCCGATCAACCTGCCGTCGGCGATCGTGCTGCTCGTGTGCGCGCCGCTGATCGTCATCATCGTCGGCCTCGTGGCGATGAGCGCCTCGCGCGTGTTCAAGAAGTACTGGGGCCGCTACACCGACATGGGCTCGCTGTTCCTCGACGACCTGCAGGGCCTGGAAACGCTGAAGAACTTCGGCGCCGACGGGGATGCCGCGAGGAAGATGGACGAGGAGGCCGAGAACTTCCGCGTCATGACGATGAAGGTGCTGCAGATCCAGCTGCGCTCCCTGACCGCCATGGACGTCGTCGCCTACGGCGGCGCGGCCGCCGGCATCGGCACCGCGATCTGGCAGTACCTGCACAACGGCGTCACGCACCTGCACCTCGAGTTCGGCACGTTCGCGTTCATGGACGGCCATCTGCTGACCGTGGCCGGCGTGTTCATCATCGTGCTGCTGTCCGCCGATTTCTTCCTGCCGCTGCGCCAGCTCGGCTCCTATTTCCATGTCGCGATGAACGGCATGACGTCCACGAAGCGCATCTTCGCGCTGCTTGACGCTCCGGAACCCGAACGCGGCACTGAAAATCTTGAGCCTTCCGCAGGGCCGTTCACGCTGGAACTCAAGGGAGTCTCCTATTCCTATGATGACGTCGCTTCGCAGGACGGCGACAGCGGCGCGGTGCGGCAGGCGATCGACGGCGCGCGGATGGCGAACGCCAACGCGCCGATCCACGAATCCGACCAGACCGAGGAATCCGTGCCGCTCGCGCTGAAGAACGTGACGTTCACCGCGAAGCCGGGAACGCTGACGGCCATCGTCGGCGCCTCCGGCTCCGGCAAGACGACGCTCGGCGAGATCCTCGCCGGAACGCTGACCGGTTACCGCGGGGAAATCTCGGTGAAGGATGAGGCCGGAAAGGGCACGGAACTGGGTAATCTGAACGTCGCGTCGCTGTCGAGGGACGTAACGCTCGTCGGCGCGACGAGCCGGCTGTTCGCCGGGACGCTGCGCGAGAACCTGCTGATGGCGAAGCCGGACGCGACCGACGACGAGATGATGGACGCGCTCAAGCGGGCGCATGTCGACGCGTTCGTCGCCAAGCAGCCCGCGGGGCTCGACATGCCGATCGAGCAGGACAGCGCGAACCTGTCCGGCGGGCAGCGCCAGCGGCTCGCGATGGCGCGGGCGCTGCTGCACGACTCCCCCATCATGATCTTCGACGAAGTCACGAGCAGCGTGGACGTGGAAAGCGAGGAGATGATCCTCGCGACGATCCGCGAGCTCGCGGCCACGAAGACGGTGCTGCTGATCACCCACCGGCTCGCGAACGCCGAGGACGCGGGGCAGGTCATCGTCATGGCCGGCGGACGCAACGTCGAAACCGGCACGCACGAGGCGCTGATGGCCGCGGACGGGCTGTATGCGAAGATGTTCCGCACGCAGGCGAGCGTCGAGAACGTCGGGCGGCGCGAGGGCGCGGCCGGGCTGGAATACGGCGCGGCGGTGACCGACGGCAGCGCGGGCAAGGGCGTCGGGAGGAACCGGGGCGTGGCGGGTGTCGGCACGGGCGCTGGAACTGGCGTTGGCACTGGCGCTGGAAGCGTGAACGGGGTGGACGCGGTGCTCGAGCACGACGCGACCGGCATGACGAACCGCGAGGTCGTCGACCGGATGATTGGCGAAGTGCGGCCGCTGCGGCGCTCCATGGCGCTGGCGTGCGCGTTCGGCACGATCGGGCACCTCGCCGCGACGTTCGTGCCGGTGTTCGGCGTCATCGCGATCTTCGTCGCCACCGGGAACAAGGTGTGGGGCATGGGGCTGTCGATGGCCGTGTCGCTGATGGTGGCGTGCGCGCTGATCCGCGGGTTCATGCGCTACGCCGAACAGTACATGAACCACAACGTGGCGTTCCGGCTGCTCGCGCTGTTCCGGCACAAGTCGTTCGCGGCGCTGCGCCGGCTCGCGCCGGGCAAGCTCGAGGGGCGCGGCAAGGGCGACCTGATCGCGCTCGTGACCACCGACGTGGAGCTGCTCGAGATCTTTTTCGCGCACACCATTTCGCCGGTCATCATCGCCATCACCACCTCCGTGCTGTACATCATCGCGGCGTTCGCGCTGTTCAACCCGTGGACCGCGCTGCTGATGGTCGTCGCCTACCTCGTGCTCGGCGTGGGGCTGCCCGCGCTGTTCTCCCGTTCCCTCAAGGGCGTCGGCGGGGCCATCCGCGCCGATTCCGCTGCGCTCGGCGACCAGATTCTCGACGACATGCGCGGGCTGGGCGAGCTCATCCACTTCGGGGCCGGCGAGAAGCGGCAGAAGCTCGTCACCGAGCGCTCGAAGCGGCTGTGGGCCGAGCATGACCGGCTTTCCGACCGCAATGGCGTGTTCGGGGGCCTCGGGAACGTGCTGGTCATCGTGTTCACCGTGCTGGGCGCGTTCGTGTGCATCGTCACGGCGATGGCCAATCCGGCGAACATCGCGTTCGACGTGACCGCGTTCACGCTGTTCATCAGCTCGTTCGGGCCGACGCTGGCGCTGAGCGCCCTGCCGGCGAACCTGACGCAGACGTTCGCGGCGGCGCGGCGGCTGTTCGCGCTCATCGACGCTGACCCGGCCGTGCGGGAAACCGGCACGAAGCAGCCGGCGTACGACGGCATGACGATGCAGGCCGTGACGTTCCGCTATACCGACGCCAACGACGGGGCCGAACTCGATGACGTCGAGGCGGCGCTGGCGTCCGGGGAATCTCTCGCGGCCGTGCGCAGGCGGAGGGCGGCTTCGGGAGCTTCTGCCGATCGGACCGGGACGGTGCTCGAGAACTTCTCGCTGGAAGTGCCGGTGCACGGCATTCTCGGCGTGCAGGGGCCGAGCGGCCGCGGCAAGTCGACGATGCTCAAGCTGCTCATGCGCTACTGGGACCCGCAGGCCGGAACCGTGTACCTGTCCACTACCCCGCTGCCGGACGTCGACGCGCACGCGCGGCGGCGCGAACAGGCGATGATGGGGCAGGAAACGTACCTGTTCGACGGCACGATCCGGCAGAACCTGCAGCTGGCGGACGGCGGCGCCACCGACGAGCGGCTGCGGGAGGCGCTGCGCAAGGCGTCGGCGCTGGAACTGGTCGAATCGCTGCCCGACGGGCTCGATACCCGCGTCGGCGAGCTCGGCTCGCGGCTGTCGGAAGGCGAGCGGCAGCGCATCGGGCTGGCGCGCGTGTTCCTGCGGCGCGCGGACCTCGTGCTGCTCGACGAGCCGACGAGCCGGCTGGATGCGCTCAACGAAGCGTTCATCCTGCAGTCGGTCAACGAACTGGCGTCTGCTGGAGTTGCGGTGCTGCTGGTGAGCCACCGGGAAAGCACGATGCGGGTTGCCGATAAGGTATTGCGGATGTAGAACGTTCGTGTGCCGAGAGGACGGGGGCGTGCGAGGCGCTTTTGTGGTATTTCTCGAAAGGAGAACGGCGTGCGGTTTTTCGCTGCGGGCCGTCCAAGAGAGCTGATGTTTTCCCCCACGATCCAAAGGAGCGGCCATGGCCGGCAACCGCAACGAACTCAACAAGAATCTCGCGCAGATGCTCAAGGGCGGCGTCATTATGGACGTCACGACGCCGGAGCAGGCGCGCATCGCCGAAGACGCCGGCGCGTGCGCCGTCATGGCGCTGGAACGCATTCCGGCCGATATCCGCGCCGCCGGCGGTGTCAGCCGCATGAGCGACCCGGCGATGATCAAGGGCATTCAGGAAGCGGTGTCGATTCCGGTCATGGCGAAGGTGCGCATCGGGCACATCGCCGAAGCGCGCATCCTGCAGGCCATCGAGATCGACTACATCGACGAGTCGGAGGTGCTCAGCCCCGCCGACGACGTCTACCACATCGACAAGAACCAGTTCGACGTGCCGTTCGTGTGCGGCGCGAAGAACCTCGGCGAGGCGCTGCGCCGCATCGAGGAAGGCGCGGCGATGATCCGCACGAAGGGCGAGCCGGGCACCGGCGACGTCATCCAGGCCGTGCGGCACATGCGCACGATGAACAAGCAGATCCGCGAGCTGGCCTCGCTGCGCGACGACGAAGTGTACGAGTACGCCAAGCAGCTGGCCGTGCCGTACGAGCTGGCGAAGTACGTGCACGACAACGGCCGCCTGCCGGTCGTCAACTTCGCCGCCGGCGGCGTGGCGACCCCGGCCGACGCCGCGCTGATGATGGAACTCGGCGCCGAAGGCGTGTTCGTCGGCTCCGGAATCTTCAAGTCCGGCGACCCCGCGAAGCGGGCAGCCGCCATCGTCCAGGCGACCGCGAACTGGCAGGATGCAGACCTGCTGGCGCGGCTGTCGGAAAATCTTGGAGAAGCGATGGTCGGCATCAACGAAGACGAAATCGAAACGATCATGGCCGCGCGCGGCGAATGATCCGGCGGTCGGTTCGGGAAGCGGGAGGAGCGCGACGTGGTCGTTGACGTAGCGTATATCAGCAAGGAATTCTCCGCGGACGTGGAGCGCGCGGCCGCCGGGACGGTGACCGGCATCCTCGCGGTGCAGGGGGCGTTCGCCGAGCATGCGGCGATGCTCGACCGGCTCGGCGCGCCGTGGAAGCTGCTGCGGGCGCGGGAGGATTTCGACGAAACGATCGGGCGCGTCATCCTTCCCGGCGGCGAAAGCACCACGCAGGGCAAGCTCCTGCGCTCCACCGGGCTGTTCGAGCCGATTGCCGAGCATATCGCGGCCGGCAAGCCGGTGTTCGGCACCTGCGCGGGAATGATCCTGCTCGCGCGCCGGCTCGAGAACGACGAGAACGTGTATTTCGGGGCGCTGGACGCCACCGTGCGGCGCAACGCGTACGGGCGGCAGCTGGGCAGCTTCGCCGCGGACGCGGATATCGACGTGGTGCTGCCGGAGGGCGATGACGCTGGCTTTGGCGAGGGCGTGGACGCTGGAAACGGTGCGGCTGCTGGAAACGGCGTGAGCGCCGGGAAGGCTGGTAGCGAGCGGACCGAAGTGCTGGCGGATTTTCCGCTGGTGTTTATCCGCGGGCCGTTCGTCGCCTCCGTCGGGCCGCGGGCGCATGTGGCGTGCGAAGTCGGCGGCAACGTCGTGGCGCTCCAGCAGGGCAAGATCCTCGCCACCGCCTTCCACCCGGAACTGACCGACGATACGCGCCTTCACGCCTTCTTCCTGACGTTGTAGGCGTTTCCATACAACGTGAATGGGCCTCCCCTTTTCGAAGAGGGGAGGCCCATTACGTTGCGGGGCTGGGGTCAGCGCTTCGGGGTGTAGATGCGGGTGGCGATGTCTTCGGCGAAGACGCGGTTGACGGCGGGGCGAACCACCTTCATCGACGGGGTCAGGCAGCGGTTGCCCTGCGTGAAGTGGTCGGAGAGCACGATGAACTTGCGCACCGATTCAGCGCGGCTGACCTCCTTGTTCGCTTCGTCGACGTAGCGCTGGATTTCCGCGGCAACCTGCGGCAGTCCGGCCGCTTCCGCCACCGACAGGTCCGCCGGAAGCTTCTGCGTGGGAAGCCAGTGCTCCAGGCCCTCGGCGTCGAGCGTGACGACGGCGCCGATGAACGGACGGTTGTCGCCGACGACGACGGCGTGCTCGATGATCGGGCACTTCGCAATCTGCTGCTCCATCGGGATCGGCGAAACGTTCTTGCCGCCGGCGGTGATGATGATGTCCTTGGCGCGGCCGGTGAGGGTGATGTTGCCGTCGTTGTCGATGGACGCGAGGTCGCCGGTCTTGAGCCAGCCGTCGCGGGTGAACGCTTCGGCCGTCTTCTCGGGAAGGTTGTGGTAGCCCATGAATACGTTTTCGCCGCGCACCAACAGCTCGCCGTTCTCGTCGATCTTGACCGACGAACCCGGCACCGGCTGGCCGACCGTGCCGATGACGTTGTTCGGCACGCGGGTGAAGGTGAACGGGGCGGCCGTTTCGGTCAGGCCGTAGCCCTGGATCATCAGCAGGCCGATGCCGCAGAAGAAGTGCGCAAGCTCCGGATCGAGCGGGGCGCCGCCGCACGCAAGGTACTTGATGTTGTCGCCGAACGCGCCGCGAATCGTGCTGAACACGGCCTTCTCGTAGAACGCATGCTGGGCCTTCTGGGCGGCGGTCGGCGTGATGCCGAGCTGCTCCATCTTGGACCAGTCGCGCGCGAACTCGGCCGCCTTGAGGAAAATGCGGCCTTTGACGCCGGTACCGGCCTTGCGGCTCGCGGCGTTGTAGACCTTCTCGAACACGCGCGGCACGCCCATGATGAACGTCGGCTGGAACGAATGCATGTCGACGAGCAGCGACTTCGTGTCCGGCAGGTAGCCGACGACGCCGTGATCGGAATCCATGAGGAAATACTGGATGAAGCGGGCGAAGCAGTGTGCGAGCGGCAGGAAGAGGAGCACGCGGGAGTAGCCTTCGAGCACTTCCGGTTCGCACTGCGCGGCGGCGCGGGTAATCGACACGAAGTTGCGGTGGCTCAGTTCCGCGCCCTTCGGGGCGCCGGTGGAGCCGGACGTGTAGACGATGGTGGCGAGGTCGTCGGCGCGGACGGCAGCGATGCGGGCGTCGAGTTCCTCGTCGGAAACCATGATGCCGATGCCTTCGAGCGCGCCGAGCGCGTTCTCGTCGAGCATCAGGATGCGCTCGAGCGACGGGCAGGCATCAAGCACCGAATCGAGGCGGCCGAAGCGTTCGCGGTTGTCGGTGACGGCGAGACGCACGTTCGAATCGTTGAGGATGCGCTGCGCCTGCGCGGCGGAATCCGTGTCGTAAATCGGAACCGTCACCGCGCCGATGGCGGCGAGCGCAAAGTCGAGGATGCCCCATTCCACGCGGGTTGCGGAGAAGATGCTGACGGCGTCGCCCTTGCCGATGCCGAACGCGATGAAGCCCTTCGCCGCCGCGCGCACGAGGCGCAGGAACTCGCCGGCCGTGTAGGACTGCCATTCGCCGGGCGCCGTCTTCTGTTCGGCGAGCACCGAGTCCGGGCCGGACTTTTCGATGCGGTCGAGCAGCAGCGAATAGATCGTTTCGTCGTCGCGGGTGACGCGGGCGACGCCCGGCGTGGTGAATTCGGTAAGCATTGGCGGTTCCTTTGGTGACGCTATAGGTAAGTCTGTCTCATGCAGGCTCGTGCGGGTTCTGCGCACGGTTTTGTGCATGAGTGTCCGGCGCAAAAACGCGCCGTTGCCAATCTAAAACAGGTTGGGAGGCGGGGGCATTGGAGATTGCGACAACATTCGCGCGTCGGGGCTGTGCGTAGGGACAATCAGGAGCGGGGGGAACGGGCTAGGGAGCGGCGGTGGATGACTTGGGAGGGGATGAGGCCGGTGCCGTGGCGGGAGAGGGTGAAGGGGTATTCGCCGCCTTCGCCGAGCAGGTAGAGCGCTTCGTGCATGGCGGCGGCGCCGAGCTCGTCGAAATCGGGGCGCACCGTCGTCAGCGGCGGGTTCATGTTGTCCATTGCCGGCAAGTCGTCGAAACCGATGACGCTGACGTCGCCGGGAACGCGCAAACCGTGCTCGGCCAGCGCGCGCATGACGCCGACGGCCATGTTGTCATTGGCACAGGCGATGCAGGTGGGCGGCCGCACGCCGGCGCGGCCGAGGTTTTCGAGTACATGGTTCATGCGGCTATAGGCTTCGGGCGCGTCCCATGTTGAGCACTGCACGGTGACGGTGCTGATGGCGTTGGCGGCGCAGGCTCGGTTCCATGCGCGCAGTCTTGTCGCCGCATCGCGCCAATGCCGCGGACCGGCGAAATACAGCGCGTTGCGGTGGCCGAACATGGCGGCGCGGCGGGCGAGCTCGGCCATCGCGCCCCACTGGTCGGCGCCGACGATGGAAACGCGGCGGCGCGCGTCGCCCGGCAGCTGGCGGAAGGCCTCCTCGGCGCTCATCTCGCCATGGGTGGAGGCGATGAACACGCGCGGCTGGCGCACCGGGGCGCGGAAGGCCGCCTCGAACATCGCGTCGGTGGGCGTGAGCGCAATGATCGCGTCGACGTTCTGTTCCTGGAAGCGCCGGCACAGCGCGTTGAATTCGTCCTGCGTGCAGTCCGCTTCCGGCAGCAGCATGACGGACGTGAACAGGCCGTGGTCGCGGGCGGCGCCTTCGATGGCGCTCATCACGGCGGCGGAGCCGAAGAAATGGTGGCCGCCGGCAATCAGGCCGACCGTGCGGGAGCGGCGTGAGGCGAGCGCACGGGCGGAATTGCTCGGCAGGTAGCCGAGCTCGTCGATGGCCGCCTGCACTTTCGCGCGGGTCGCGGCCGACACGTCGCGCGAATCGTTGATGACGCGCGAAACCGTCTGGTGGCTGACGCCGGCAAGGCGCGCCACGTCGAACATCGAAGGGCGCCGCTTGCTGCGCGCACCACCGCGCGCGTTGCCGTGCGCGTTGCCGTCGCCAGATGCCGCCATCGCACCCCCTTGTTTGCCGATGTCCTCGCAGTGGTGGCTTTCGCTGTAGTCGCTACCGTCGCTGGAACTCTCGCCGCTGGTAAATCTTGTTCAATCTTGTTGTTTCAGAAGGGAGCCAACGCAGGCGGGCGCCGCTCCCCGTTGCTGGAATCAGTTGCCGCGATGCTGCTGCGCGAGCACCTTGAGGCGCTCCTCGAACGCAGGCCAGTCCGCCTTCATCGCCGTCAGCAGCTTGCGGTTGGGAATGTCGGCGAGCGGCACCCACTCGATCTGCATGCTTTCGTCGTCGTTGGCCTTCGGGTGGACCTCATGGCCGGGCTTTTCGAACGCGAAGACGGTGGTGTAGCGCCAATTGCCGTGCTCCTCGCAGTAGGTGCCGACGACCTCGATGTCCTCCGGCGTGATGTTCGCCTCCTCGTACGATTCGCGCAGCGCTCCCTCGATCGGGTTCTCGCCGTCGGCGATCGCGCCGCCGGGGATGCCCCAGGTGCCGCCTTCGGCGCTCCACAGCGCGCGGTGCTGCATGACGATGTCGGTGACGTCCCCGGTCTTCGGGTCGCGGCGGGCGAGCATGACGCCGGCGGCACCGTTCGTGCCCCAGTGGCGGCGCCCGCAATCGCAGTCGATCCAGCCGTCGCCCGGCTGGTGGACGTTCGCAGCCGGCGGGGTCATGTTCGTCGGGGCGCCCTTGCTGTCGGCGTGCTCGGCCGGAAGCTGGTCGGCGCGCGCGACGTTCCACAGGTCGGTCCAGTCGATGCCGAGCTCGGCGGTGAGCTTGCGCGCCAGCGGCAGGCTCAGGCCGACGATGCCGGACGGGTCGCCGACGATGCTGTCGATGAACGCGCCGCCGAAGCCGTCGAGCGTGAACGAGCCGGCCACCTCGAGCGGCTCGCCGGTGGCGATGTAGCGGTCGATGTCGCGGTCGGAAAACTCGCCGAACGTGATTTCGGCGCGGCTCGTGCCGGTCGCCACGGCGCCGGTCTTCAGGTCGATCAGGCAGTGGCCGGTCCACAGTTCGCCGGTCTTGCCGGCCATGGCGCGGATGCGTTCGCGGGCCACGTCGGGGCTGTGCGGCTTGCCGTAGCATTCGCCGTCGAACAGGAAAATCGAGTCGCAGCCGAGGATCAGCGGGCCCTGGGCGCCGTCCATCAGGCCGCCGGCTTCGCTGGAGCTGCCGGAGATCGGCTCGCTGGTCTTCGGCACGGCGACGCCGGAGAAATCGCGGGTCTGGGCGATGTCGGTGGCGGCGTGCGTGTCGCTGGTATCGCTGCCGGTGTTGGAGGCGCTCCCCTCCTCGGCGACGTCGCTGGAGTCTTCGCCGCCACTGCCTGCGGCCTTGAGCGGGTAGCCGGTGACGCACTCGCCGCTCGCGCCGGCCGCGGTGGCCGCGACCTGGCGGTAGGCGTCGTAGACGGCCTGCGCCTTCGCGGACGCGAGGATCATGACACGGTCGGATACCGGCAGATCGGCGACGGCGACGCCCTGCTCGCGGGCGGCCGCTTCGAGCGCGGCGTCCTCGTCGACGTGGGAGACGCGGATGGTCGGGCAGATGCCGGCGTTGAACAGCACGTTGCGCCGCGCCGGCGACTTCGAGGCAAGAATCAGCGGAATGCTCATACCCGCCATCTTAAACCGACCTGTCCAAAAGGAACCAGAATCGCCATTTCCGGCCTCTCCCCAGCCCCGGTTCCTCCCATGACGGCGTGTTGAGGAACCGGACCCAGAAAATCCACGGGCTGCCGGACCGGGTTCCTCTTCTTGATCCGGTTCCTCTACACACGGCGTGTTGAGGAACTGGACCTGAAAAATGCGGTCGTGGCACGGTCGGGTTCCTCCCGGCACGGCGTGTTGAGGAACCCGAGCCAGAAAACTCCGGGCTTGCAAGGTCGAGTTCCTCCGGGAATGGCGTGTTGAGGAACCGGGGCCAGAAAATGCAGAATAGACCTACTCGGGTTCCTCGGGAGGGAAATCGGGGTCCTCCCGGGGATCCGGTTCTTTAAGAGAGGCGGTTAGTCACGATGGATCTGGACGCCTTCGCGGTCGACGTCGAGGTGGAGGACGCGCCAGTGGCCGCTGGACAGGGCCTCGGCGGCTGCGCCGTCGATCCATTCGGCGGCGTCCCCGTAGTGCAGCACGAGCACGCACGGGCCGGCACCGGAGACGGCCGCGGCGAATCCTTCGGCGCGCAGCGTGGCGATCAGGTCAGCCGAGGGCTGCATGAGCGGCAGGCGGTACGGCTGGTGCAGGCGGTCGCACAGCGCGTCGAACAGCAGGCGGTTCGCGGCCGTCGGCTCGATGTCATCGCCGGCCAGCATGGACGGATTCAGGGCGGCCGGCAACAAGGCCACGCGGGAGACGTCGTAGACGGCGTCGGCGAACGGCACTTCCTTCGGGAGGGCTGCACGGGCCTTTTCAGTGGACAGCTCGAAATCCGGAATGAACACCGACGCGGCGATAGCCGGGTCGACGCGGTAGTTCACCGTGCGGAACCGCGGAGCCGCGGCGGCTGCGCCACCGTTGGCAATGCAGCCTTGAGCTCCGGAAGCAGTGCCGGCACTGGAGATGTCGCACTCGTCAGCAGCTCCGTCGCCCTCGGCAGGACAGTCATCAGCCCCGGCGCCGCCGTCGGCGGCACCCGAAGCGGCGCGATGAACGCTGGAAGCGGGGGAATCTTGGGTAAAGGAGGCGGTGAGGCCGCCGTAGACGGCGGGGGCCACGTTGTCGGGGTGGCCTTCGATTCTGGCGGCGAGCTCGAAGACGGCGTCGCGGTCGAGCGGGGCGCCGGTCGCGAAGCCATACGCCGCGGCGATGCCGGCGACGATCGCTTCGGCGCTGGAACCCATGCCGCGCGCCTGCGGAATGCGGTTCGTCGCCTCCATGATGAAGCCGAGCTGGCCGAGCCCCAGCTCGTGGCAGGCGCGGCGGAACGTCGAGACGACCAGGTGGGACTCGTCGCGCGGCAGCGTCTCCTCCCCCTCGCCGTGGATGATCACCTGCGCGGAGGTGTTGAGCGGGTCGGAGCTGAGCGTGAACTCAATCTCGTCGTAGTAGCTCAGCGCGAGGCCGGCGGCGTCGAAACCGGCGCCGAGATTCGCGCTCGTTGCCGGAACCTTCACGCTCACCTTGTGCGTTACCGGAGTCGTCATCTAGCTGTTTCCTTCCGTACGATGGGCCGAAAAAGCCGGCGGCCGCGCAGGTTGCCTGCCGCTGCCGCCGGCCGGTGCTTGAAATTGCGGTGGTCAGTCGATGACGCGCAGGATGGACGGGTCGCCGGTGACGCAGTCGAGTTCGAAGACCTGGTCGAGCGTGCGGCGCAGCGTCTCCTCGTCGGTCTGGTGGGTCAGCAGGCGCAGCTGCTGCAGCTCGCCGTCGTAGCCGGGCTCCGTCTTGGAAAGCTGGAGGTCCTGGTTGACGCCGTTGATCGACACGCCGTTGTCGGCGAACACCTTCGCAACCTTGTACAGCACGCCCGGCTTGTCGTGGATCATGAAACGCACGGCGAACGACGCCTTTTCGGACGCGAGCGGGGCAATCGGGTAGTCGTTGTACGGGGCGATCTGCGGGCCGGTGGTGTCGGCGGCGATGTGGCGCGCGACGGTGACGATGTCGCCGACGACGGCGGAAGCGGTCGGAGCGCCGCCCGCGCCGCGGCCGTAGAACATCAGGTCGTCGGCATAGCGCGCCTTCGCAAAGATGGCGTTGAACGAACCGTGCACGCTGGCAAGCGGGTGGTCGGCGGGAATCAGCGCCGGGTAGACGCGCGCCGAAACGCCGGCGTCGCCCTTGTCGACGACGGCCAGAAGCTTGATGACGCGGCCTTCGGCACTCGCGGCGGCGATGTCGGCGGCGTCGATATGCGTGATACCTTCGACGGTGACGTCGTCGATGCCGACGTTCGTATGGTAGGCGAGCGTCGCCATGATCGCGGCCTTGTTCGCGGCGTCTTCGCCTTCGATGTCGCCGGTCGGGTCGGCTTCGGCGTAGCCGGCTTCCTGCGCCTGCTTGAGCGCGACGTCGAAATCGAGGCCCTTCGTGGTCATTTCGTCGAGGATGTAGTTCGTCGTGCCGTTGACGATGCCAAGCATCGACTCGACCTGGTCGCCGACCAGCGACTCGCGCAGCGGGCGCACGATCGGGATGGCGCCACCCACCGCGGCTTCGAAGTAGATGTCGACGTTGTTGTCGGCCGCCGCCTGATAGAGTTCCGGGCCGTACTTGGCCAGCAGCGCCTTGTTCGCCGTCACGACCGACGCGCCGTTGTTCAGCGCCTCCATCACGAACGTCTTGGCGACGCCGGTGCCGCCAATCAGCTCGACGACGATATCGGCGTTCTTCACCACCGACATCGTGTCGTCGGTGAGCAGCTCGCGCTTGATCCACGGGAAGTCGACTTCGTCGGGATCGAGGCAGGCGACGCCGGAAAGCTCAATCGGACGACCGATGCGCTGCGCCAGCTCCTCCTGCTGTTCCACCAGCAAACGTGCGGTCTGCGAGCCTACCGTGCCCGCTCCCAGCAGCCCTACGCGGATCGGTGCATCATTCTTCACTGCCACAGGAGTTCCTTTCCGGCTGTTTCGTTGCGGTCGCTGCGCTGTGCGGCGCCTTCAACAACATGTATGTCTTCGCAACACGATTGTACGGTACGCCGTGCGTTCCAAGGGCGCCCTTCTCAAACTCAAGTACCTCCACCCCCGCTGGCGGGGGTCGCTGAGGCCGAGCGAAGCGAGAGCCGAAGCGGGGGGTGGTCTGGTGAGGCGGGAACGACGTGAGTCTTATTACACAATCCAGTCCACCTTGGATGCGGGCCGGACCACCCCCCGGTTCGCCTTCGCCTTCGGCTCGGCTCACCGACCCCCGCCAGCGGGGGTGAGAAAGGAGTCGCGGGGGTGAGAATATCGAGAATCTCAGGAGACGTCCCAGCTGAGGAGATCTTCGATGGTCTGGCGGCGCATCATCAGGTGGGCGCCGGTGGCGTCGACGCCGACGACGGCGGGGATCAGGGTCTGGTTGTAGTTGCTGGCCATCGTGCGTCCGTAGGCGCCGGTGACCGGCACCGCGAGGATGTCGCCGCGGCGGATGTCGCCCGGCAGATCGACGTCGTGCACGACGATGTCGCCGGATTCGCAGTGCATGCCGACGACGCGCGAACGGCGCGGCTCGGCGTCGCTGGCACGGTTCGCCAGGCGCGCCGTGTACGCGGAGCCGTAGAGCGCGGGGCGGATGTTGTCGCTCATGCCGCCGTCGACCGACACGTACACGCGTTCACTGACCCCGTCAGCCGCGCCGGAAAGCGCCACCGGCTTGACGGTGCCGACGCGGTAGAGCGTCACGCCTGCCGGGGCGATGATCCAGCGGCCCGGCTCGAACGAGATCGCCGGAGCCGGCATCCCCAAGCGCTGGTTGGCCGCGCGGACAGCCTCGGAAAGCCGGCGCAGTTCGGCGTTGAGGTCCATCGAGTCCTCGCCGTCGGTGTACGCCACCGAGTAGCCGCCGCCGAGGTCGACTTCGGGCAGCGTGTAGGCGTTCGTCGCGTAGAACGTCTTGCGCAGCAGCATCATGCGCTGCGCGGCCTGGATGAACGCGTCGGCGTCGTGGATGTTCGAGCCGATGTGCGAATGGATGCCGACGAGCTCGAGGTCATCCGAGAGCGCTGCAATCGACTTGAGCACGGCGATGGCCGGCCCGTTGGCGATGGCGACCATCGCTTCGGCGAGCGCCGCGTCGGCGTCGGAGACGTCGGCGGCATTCAGATCGTACGGGTAGCGCACGCTGTAGTCGGGGCCGTTCCCCTTGGCGAGCCGCGCGTTCGAGCCGGCCGGGGTCGCTTCGGCCGCGGCGTCCTCGCCGAACACGTCGAGCACGGCCGGGTCGGCTCCGGCGCCCAGCAGCGCGACGCCGAATTTCTGGTCTTCGTGCGCGGTGGAGACGAACTCGTGGCCGCCGGCGTGGATGCCGGAGGTGACGCGCAGCATGACGCGGGCGCGCTTGCCCAGCCGCCGGGCGATGGCGGCGATGCGTTCCGGTTCACCGGGCTCGTCGACGACGATCTTGGCGAACCCTTCCTCGATGGCGAGCGCAATCTCGTCGTCGGACTTGTTGTTGCCGTGCAGCACGAGGCGGCGGCCGGGAACGCCGGCGGCGAGCGCGATCTTCATCTCCCCCAGCGTGCAGGTGTCGACGAGCATCCCCTCTTCGGTGACGATGCGCGCAATCTCCTTGCACAGGAACGCCTTGCCGGCGTAGCTGACGTGCGTCGTGGCGTTCGGGAAGGCGCTGGCGGCGGCCGCGACGAACGCGGCGGCGCGGCGGCGCACTTCGGCGGTGTCGACGACGTAGAGCGGCGAACCGAACCGCTCGAGCAGCTGCGCCGCCGGGATGCCGTGGAACGTCAGTTCGCCGGCCGCGTTGATGGCGGTATCGTCAGGCCAGATCGGGGTCACTCCCATTCGTTCTCTCCTTTTCGCTGGGGCTTTCCCAAGATTTTCTTCGGTTGCGTTCGTGCCGTTCGGAACCGGACTAACGGAACCGGACTACATGTGGTCCGGAGCGCTGACGCCGAGCAGTTCGAGGCCGTTCTTGATCGTCAGGCGCACCGCGTCGTTGAGCTTCAGGCGGGCGGCGGCGCGTGCCGGCTCGGGGTTGCGGGCGATGCGCAGCGCTTCGGCGGCGGCTTCGTCGAGCGTTTCGCTGGCCGCCTCGGTCGCCGCTTCGTCCATCGGCACGACGCGCTCGGTGTTGTACCACTTGTGGTAGGCGGCCGCGAGGTCCTCCAGATAGTGCGCGATGCGGTGCGGAGCGCGCAGGTCACCGGCTTCGGCGAGCGCGGCCGGCCACTGGGCGAGCATCGCGATGACCTCGCCGTCGGCTTCGGTGTTGAGCAGCGCAAGGTCGGCGCCCTGGTAGGAAATGCCGGCTTCGGCGGCGTTGCGGTCGACGTTGCAGGAGCGGGCGTGCGCGTACTGCACGTAGTACACCGGATTGTCGTTCGAGTGCGACGCGAGCAGGTCGAGGTCGATGACGACCGGCGAGTTGTAGTCGGTGCGCACGAGCGAATAGCGCGAGGCGTCCACGCCGATCGCGTCGATCAGGTCGTCGATCGTCACGACGTTGCCGGCGCGCTTCGACATGCGCACGGGCTTGCCGTCCTTCATGACGTTGACGAGCTGGCCGATGAGGATCTGCATGTTCTCGCCCGGCTTGTCGCCGAACGCTGCGCACATCGCCATCATGCGGCCGATGTAGCCGTGGTGGTCGGCGCCGAGCATGTAGATGGCGACGTCGGCCGGGTTGGCTGCGCGGTGGCGCTTGTCGTAGTAGTAGGCGATGTCGGCGGCGAAGTACGCGAAGTTGCCGTCGGACTTGATGATGACGCGGTCCTTGTCGTCGCCGTGCTTCGTGGAGGCGAACCAGGTGGCGCCGTCCTTTTCGAAGATGTCGCCCTGCTCGCGCAGCTTGTCGATGGCCTTGGCGACCTTGCCGTCGGCGTACAGCGAGTTCTCATGGAACCATACGTCGAACCTGACGCGGAATTCGTCCATCGAATGCTGGATTTCGGCGAACATCATCGGCACGGCGCGCTTGCGGAACTCCTCGCGCTGTTCGGAGTCGCCTTCGCCCAGCGGTTCGCCGTTTTCGTCGGCCCCGCCGTCGACGCGCGGAAGATTGAGGATATCGATGCCTTCGGCGTTCGCTTCGGCGATGACGCGGCGCGCGATTTCGTCGATGTACGCGCCCTTGTAGCCGTCGGCCGGCGTCGGCTCGCCGTGCGCGGCGGCGACCAGAGACTTGGCGAAGCGGTTGATCTGCTCGCCGTGGTCGTTGAAATAGTATTCGCGCACGACGTCGGCACCGTTCGCTTCGAGCACGCGCGCCATCGAGTCGCCGACCGCGGCCCAGCGGGTGCCGCCGATGTGGATCGGGCCGGTCGGGTTCGCCGACACGAATTCAAGATTCAGCGTGTCGCCGCCCAGATGGTCGTTGTGGCCGAACTTCGTGCCGGTTTCGAGCACCTTGTCGACGACGGAAGCCGCGCTCGCCTTGTCCAGCGTGACGTTGATGAAGCCTGGGCCGGCCACTTCGACGGCCTTGATGCCGTCGGTGCCTTCCAGCGCAGCCGCGAACAGCTCGGCGAGGTCGCGCGGCTTCATGCCGGCCTTCTTCGCCAGCTGCATCGCGGCATTCGACGCCCAGTCGCCGTGCGCACGGTCCTTGGGCCGCATGACGGCGAACTTCGACTCGTCCGGCAGTTCATCTTCGGTAAGGCTGCCGGCCTTCCCGTCGGCGATCAGGGACTTCGCAATGGAATAGATCTGTGCACTCAGCGCTTCTGGACTCATTCTCCCCAGTGTACAAACGCCTATGCCTACCGATGAAAATCCCCGCTGGCGGGGATCGGAGAGCCGAAGGCGATCCGAGGGGTGGTCCCTCCGCTGGAACCCGAGGAACTCTTACTCCTCCGGGAGCACCGCAATCATGTCAATCTCGACGAGCGCGCCCTTCGGAATCATGTTGTTGCCGAACGCGACACGCGCCGGCTTGACGGTGCCGGTGAACGCTTCGGCGTAGCGCGCGTCGACTTCGGCGAAATCGTCGACGCTGTTGAGGTAGATCGTCGAGCGGCACACGTGCTCGAAGCCGGAACCGGCCGCGTCGAGGATCGCCTTGAGATTCTTCAGCGCCTGCGCCGCCTGCTCCCCCGCCGTCTCGCCGGCGAGCTCGCCGGTCGCCGGGTCGATGCCCAGCTGTCCGGACACGAACACGAAGCCGTTTGCCTTCACCGCCTGGCTGTACGCGCCGAGCGCCGTCGGAGCCTGCGTCGTCGCCACCGCCTTGAGATTTTCGTACATCGCTCCTCCTTCAGGTGTCGTTCGCCCCCATCGTAGCGACGCGCGGTTTCCCGAAACCGGAGCATTCCATATTTCGCTCGGATCCAATCTTGTCCAAGCGGTTCCCCCAAAGCCGAGGCGTTCCAAATTCCGCTCGGATGCAATTTTGTTCAAGCGGTTCCCCAAAACTGGAACGTTCCAGATTCCGGCTGAATCTAGTCTTGTTCAATGCGATTGGTGCCGAACAGCTGCTGGAACTGCGGGCCTGTGCGTTCCAGTTCCTCGTCGAACGCGTCTTTCCAGCCGCCGAACGGGCGGAACGAGAGCTCGTCGTTCGAAAAATGCGGCTGATCCGTGATTTCGGTGACGCAGAACTTCGGGATTGTCAGGTTCGTCACCGGCGAGCTGCGTTCGGCTTCGGCGATGATGAGCGGGGCGTTGGCGCCGCCGAACACGTCGATGTTCCAGCCGTCTTCGCCGATCCATGCGCTGTAGCGATTCTTGATGATCACGTCGCCGCCGCGCCGCACGATTTCCGCGGCGACCCGCGTGTTGACCTCGCGTTCGGCTTCGTAGCGCGTGCCGCCCACCGACGGCCCCTTCATCGTGACGGTGGCCGTGTGGAATTCGTCGCGGTGGCGTTCGAGCACGTCGAGCGGGTCGATGTCCGGCGTCATGTCGACGTGCGCGGTCCGGCTCTGCAGCCGCACCCGCAGCGCGTAGTTGTCCTCGTGCACGAAATAGCTTTGCACGATCAGCGTCGGGCCGTCGTCGAAAACCTCCCCCGGAACGTCGCGCACGAAGAAGCGCCGTTCGAATTCGTATTCGTCAAGTCCAGAAAATTCCTGCGCCATAATTCAAGTGTAATAGCCGGCAGAAGATACGGCGCTACCTAGGTAGCGCTTGAGGAGGAAAAGAGAAGAAGAAGGAGTGGGCTCGAAGAGATTCGAACTCTCGACCTTTCGCTCCGGAGGCGAACGCTCTATCCGCTGAGCTACGAACCCATCCGCGTTCCTACTTTACACGAGCCCCGGACCGCCCGCCGAAAAATTCCCAAGATTCTACGTTCCAGTCACTGAGGCGCCCTCACCGACTGGAACGTATCTTGGGAACTACGTTCCAGTCGCTTACGGCCCCTCACCGACTGGAACGTATCTTGGGAACTACGTTCCAGTCGCTTACGGCCCCTCACCGACTGGAACGTAGATTGGGGGCTACGTTCCAGCGGTTCCAGCGGTTCCAGCGGGCTCGAGGGGTGCGTGTCAGTACATAAGGGTGGCCAGGCGGCGGCGGGCGCGGGAGACTCGCTCATCGCCGTCGTCGGGGATCAGGAAGTATTCGAGCAGGCGTTCGCGCACCGGGTCCATGTCGGCGCGGTGGGCGGCGGCGAAGTCCAGCAAGCGCCCGAACGCGTCGTCGAGCTGGCCGCCGATCATGTCGACGTCGGCGACGGCAAGCTGCGCCGCCAGATCGTCCGGATTGTCGGCTGCGGCGGTGCGCACGGCGCGCACGTCGGCATCGGCCGAGCGGGCCAGCAGCAACGCCTTCGCCCGTTCGCGCGCAGCCAGCGCGTCCGACGGGTCGGATTCCAGCACGTCGCCATACGCCGCGGCCGCCCCTGCATAGTCGCCCTGCTGCGCCAGCGAGTACGCTTCCTGATGCGCCGGCGGCACCTGTACAGTGCCCGACGCGCCCGCGCCAGCACCGGCACCAGCCGCTCCGTCCGCCCCGGCGCCGTCAGCGCCCGCACCAGCGCCTTCCATATACGGCGCGGTGCCGGTCACGCCGGCCTGCTGCGCCAGCTGCACGATCTGCGGCAGCACGGTGTCGACGATCTGCTGCAGCTCTTCCGGCGACGGCAGCCCGGACAGGATCGGCATCGGCCGTCCGCCGACCAGCGCGTAGAGCGCCGGCGCGCCGGGCACCTGGAACGCCTGCGCCAGCTGCGGATTCGTCGCGATGTCGATGCGCGCGAGCTGGAGCTGGCCGCCCATGCCGTTGACGGCGTCGCCGAGCGCCCGCGCCATGCCGAACAGACGGTCGTCGTCGGGCATCCAGAACAGCAGCACGATCGGATAGGTCGCCGAATTCTGCACCAGCGACTGGAACATGCCTTCGTTCGCGTCGATGACGTACCCGCCGGCAGCCGGCGCGCCGCCCGCCTGCCCGGGGTCCGCCTCGACCTTGTGCTTGAGCGATTCAAGATCGACCGCTCCCGCCATCGAAAAACCAGGGTTGAATGACCGCTGTTGCGCCATCATGCTCCTCTTTTCTTTTCGCTACCTTATTGCAAAAGATTTGTGCCTATACCCTACGCTTCGGCCCGCGTTCCCGCTCGCATTGCCCGCCAGCCGGTTCCAGCCCGGCAACCGTTTGCAGCTTATGCAAACGGTTTCGAACCCGGCAAACGGTTTCAGCCGCTCCAGCGAGCAGGCCCCGCTAAATGGCCTCCACCTTCACCGGCTGGCGCTCGGCGCCGACCGCCGTAACGGTGCCGCCCGCGGCCTTCGACGGAATGTACATCGCGATGACGTTGACATAGGTCACGCGCATCGTGCTCGTCGCCTTCCCGTCGCCGAACAGCGCCTTCTCGGCATCCGACGCCGGCTGCGACTCGCGCCCCTCGCCGGCGGCGCGTGTCCACACCGAGTTGATCTGCGCGACGACGAGATCGCCGCCATCCGCCGACCGCATCACCTTGATCTGGTCCGGCACCGGCGTGAACACCTGTTCCGACGTGCCGTCGTTCTTCTTCATCGCCTCGGTGACGGTGTTTTCCAGCGTCGTCAGGTCCTGCCGGAAATAATCGTCGGAGAAATCGGCCGCGTACTGGCTCGACGCGCCGCTCGTCAGCACGTCCGCATAGCGGTCCACGGCTTCCTTCGGCGTCATGATCAGCCCGTCGTCGCTTTCGGTGCCCATCTGCGAGCCGATCGACGCGATCTCGAACTTCGGCAGCTTGACGCCCTGGAACAGGCGCGCCACGCCCCACAGCTTGTAGTTCGACCGCGCCGATTCCTGCGTGAACACCAGCAAACGCTTGCTCTGCTGGTCGGAGGTCGTCGTCGTAATCGAGAACACGCTGCGTGGCCAGCCCGAATCGGTCGGGATGATTGCCTGCGTAACGCCCGCGGGGATGTCGGTCTTCGCGTCCAAGGTGCCGGTTTTCTGCGCGATTGCGATCTCGCTCTGCCGAATTTCCAGCTCCGGCCCGGTCATCGCCTGGTCAAGGCCGTCGGTCGTCTTCGCCTCGTTGCACCGGTTGATGGCGGCGATCAGGTCCTCGCGCATCTGCTTTTCCTGCGCTTCGGTCAGGTCCGGCGTGGCGGACGAGCTCGCGGCGGAGGTCGGCGTCGGCACATTGCCTTCGCAGGCGGCGAGCGCCACGCCCATCGTCACGGCGAGCGCCGCTGCAAGAGCCACGGTCAGTGGCGAACGCTTCTTCACTTAAGCCTCCTTGGTTTCCGTCGCGGCGTCACGCCCGTCGCTCCCGCCGTTCCCGTCGGAGCCGGCGCTTTCCTGCGCGAGCCGCGCGAAGTACGCGGCGAGTTCTTCCGGCGTGATGACGGACGTCGTTTCGTCCCCGCCGGACGCCGCGCCGCCAATCTTGGATTCAGATTGAGATTCGGAACCGGATGCCGCCGCAGCGTTCCGACCCGAAACGTCTGCGCTCCCCGCGCGGTCGGCCACCAGATTGCGCGCCCCCGGATCGACGACCTTCGGAGCGTCCGGCACCGTCGCCGCATCGAGCGGCTCCGGCGCCCCGCCATGCTTCGCATGGCGCCGGCGCGGCTTGGACGAATCCCGTTTCTTCGGCTTCAGCGCGGCTATCGTTCCGGTGACGGCCGCCGAAATCGGCACCTCCGCCTCGCGTTCGCGCTTGCGCCGCTCCTTCTTGTCGGCGCTGCGGTGCGGCATCATCTTGCGCCGCTTCTCAGGCGACATGGCGAACACCGACGCGCACAGGATCGCCGCGACGATGCACAGGCCGCCCGCGAAATACAGCGGAATCGCGAAGTTCGGCGCGTTGTGCCGCGTCCAGTGCATCGTGACGGTCGCCGACTTCGCGTCCGCCAGGTCGATGATCGCGACGCTCGAAGCGGTCGCGTCGTCGAGCTCGAGCGTGACGGAACCGGCGCCGCACACATGCTGCGTCCACATCACCGAGTCGGCGAACGCGACGTCGGTGTCGGCGGTCTTCTTGTCGCCGGTGGCCGCCTCGTTCTGTACCGTCAGCGTGTTCCAGTCGCTCATGCCGGTCACGCGGGTGTACGGGAAGCCCTCCACCCAGCCGGCGGCGTCCTTGGACGATCCGAGCGCGACGCACACTTCGGCGGTGGCCGGGTCGGCGTCGGCGACGGTGAGCGTCACCGTATCGTCGACCATGTTGAGCACGCCGGGATCGGTGATTACGTATTCATTGCCAGAAACGTTTGCAGCGGCGTTGATGTCGGTGCTGGGACGCCAGATCGTGTCGTTGAGAATGCCGAACACAATGCACGCGACGGCAATCAGGCCGAGCGTGGGCGTGACGATGCCGCGCATGAACTTGGCGTGGCGCGACGGCGGTTCCTCGCGGCGGGAATGCTCGCGTTCTTCCTGTACATCACTCATAACGGTACCCATTCTACAGAGGTCCCCTGTCGCCATAGCTCCAGATGCTCCCCGAGCGCACAACGCCGTCAGTCGCCGCTGGTCGCCGCCGCCGGTTTTGCCCGTCGCCCCGCTACCGGCCGCCGCCGGTTTTGCCCGTCGTCTCCGCGCATTGCGCCCCGGAACCGCCTTCGGTTCCGGAGGCCTCCGCAAGCGTCGGGAGTCGGCTACCCCCTAACTGGTGACGACTTGGAGGAGAAATGAGCGCTACCGTGGGAAATCGCTGGGCAATCTCGCAATCGTTAGCTAGTGTGAAACCATGCGTAAAACAATAGTATCCAGCGTAACGCGCGTGGCCGCGGCCGTTGCCGCCGCCGTGTTCTGCATCGGCGTGGCTGCCTGCGGCGGCTCCTCCTCCGACGATGCGAGCTCCTCGTCCAGCGCGTCCGCCTCCGCGTCGTCCTCGTCGACCTCCACTTCCACCAAGATGAACCAGATTGCCGGCGTCACCGCCACGGGCGAGCTGGGCAAGAAGCCGACCATCAGCTTCAAGACCCCGATGACGGTGGAGAACAACAGCTACGCGATCCTTCAGGAGGGCAACGGCGACGAGATCCAGGACGGCTACCGCGTCTGCGCCCAGGGCATCGCCATCAACGTGCAGGACGGCACCGAGCTGAACAGCACCTGGGAAGACAACACCCCGGACTGCTCGCTCGTCGTCAGCTCCGACTCGACGGTGATGAACGAAAGCTACTACAACATCATCAAGGGCAAGAAGCTCAACACGACGATCGCCATCGGCGTCAACGACGAAAGCTCCTCCGGCGTTTCGTACCTGATGGTGCTCACGTTCGTCTCGCAGTCCAAGGACCTGACGAAGGCCGAAGGCAAGAAGGTCACCGACGTCCCGGCCGACCTGCCGAAGGTGACGGTCGCGTCCGACGGCACCCCGTCAATCGACATGAACGGCTACAAGGGTTCCGACACGCTCGTTTCGCAAACGCTGATCGAAGGCAGCGGAGCCAAGCTCACCGAAGACGACACGGCGGTCGTCCATTACAGCGGATGGCTGCTGGACGGCACGCAGTTCGACTCGTCGTGGTCGCGCGGCACCTCGTTCGACGCCGCGCTTTCCGGTTCCAGCGTCATCGCCGGCTGGGAACAGGGCCTGGTCGGCCACACCGTCGGCTCGCAGGTGCTGCTGGTCATCCCGCCGGACCTCGGCTACGGTTCCACGGCGAACGGTTCGATTCCGGCGAACTCCACGCTGGTCTTCGTCATCGACATCCTCGCCAAGTACTGACCGGCACGGATTGGCGGCCCGTTAAGCCGCTGAACAGATCCGTTCCAGCGAACGGAACAGCCCGCGTTCCTCCGGCTCCTGCCGGGAACGCGGGCCTTTTCGTTTTTTATTCAAGATTTTCCCGCGGCAAACGACACGTCCCGCCTTCTTTTTCCGGAAGGCGGGACGTGTCGTTTGTCGCAGCAAAGGGCCCGGAAAGGTTCTCCGAAAGTGCCGGAAAAGTGCCGGAAAGCCTCCCCAAAAAGGCGCGCGAGGCAGCCACTAACGCTAGAAGAGCCGCAGCGCGTCGTCCTCCACGCCACGCATCTCGTCGTAGTCGAGCAGCAGGCATTCGAAGCCGCGGTCTTCGGCGAGCGTGCGCGCCTGCGGCGTAATCGTCTGCGCCGCGAACATGCCGCGCACCGGCGCGAGCAGCGGGTCACGGTTGAGCAGCTTGACGTAGCGCGTGAGCTGCTCGACGCCGTCGATGCCGCCGTGCCGCTTGATCTCAATGGCGACGTGCTGCCCGGAACCGTCGATCGCCATGATGTCGACCGGCCCGATCGCCGTCGGATACTCGCGCCGCACGAGCTTGGCGCCCTCGCCGATCCGCTCGATCTGCTCGGCCAGGCAGCGCTGCAGGTGGTCCTCCACGCCGTCCTTCTTCAAGCCCGGATCGTCGCCGAGTTCGTAGCTTTCGTCGCTCAGGATTTCGTACAGCGTCACTTCCAGCACGTCGTCGCTTTTGTTGGCGGTGGCGCGCAGCACCGTCGCTTCCAGCGCCTCCTCGAGCGGCGAGCCGTCGGGGCCGACCGTCACCTGCGTCGTCGTCTGCTTGACGGTGCACGGCGCGGCCATCCAGTTGAGCGGCTTGTAGGAGCCGAGTTCGGAGAAGATCAGCAGCGAGCCGTCGGCCTTGATCAGCAGCACGCGCTTCGCCCGCGGCAGCGACGCCTGCAGGCGCCCGGAATATTCGGCAGAACAGTCGGCAACAACAATACGCATGGAACACCAGTGTTCCCGCCGCCGCGGACGTGCCGAAGGAACCATCCCCGGAATCCGCACGGTACGGAGCCGTTTTCTATACGAGATTTTCGCAGAAAAGATTCAGCCGGCTTCCGAACCGCTTTTTTAGCGGTAGGAAGCCGGCTGAATCTTCCATAGCGGCGCCGAAGCACCGCTCAAAGCACCCTAAGACGGCGCTTGCAACCCGCGGACGAGCCGCAGGGAAAGCGCAATCTTAGATCATGTCGACGTCGGGCGCGGCGGTCGCGATGTCGCGGGCGTGCTCGACGACGACGGTGAGCTTGTTGGAATCAAAGGAAATGAAACCGTCGGTCACTTCGAAAGAGCGCTTGGCGCCGTCGGGCTCGACGACGAGGACGGTTCCCTCCTTGATGACGGTCAGCACCGGCTCATGGTCGGGCAGGATGCCCATGCCGCCGTTGTAGGCGGGGATGGTCACGGACTTCGCCGTGCCATGCCACACCGGGCGCGCGGCGGACACGATGTTCACTTCCATGGTTGATCCGGCCATTACTCACCGTATTCCTTCTGCATCTCGTGCCACTTCTTCTCGAGGTCCTCGATGCCGCCGATGCCGGAGAAGGCCTGCTCGGGCACGTTGTCGTACACGCCGTCGCAGATGCGGGTGAAGGCCTCGATCGTTTCCTCGGCCGGCACGTAGGAGCCCTCGACGCCGGTGAACTTTTCAGCGACGTAGAAGTTCTGGCCAAGGAACTGCTCGATCTTGCGGGCGCGGTTGACGGTGGTCTTGTCCTCCTCGCCGAGCTCGTCGATGCCGATCAGGGCGATGATGTCCTGCAGTTCCTTGTTGCGCTGCAGGATGGCCTTGACGCGGTTCGCGCAGTCGTAGTGGGCCTGGCCGACGTAGCGCGGATCGAGGATTCGCGAGGTCGAGGCCAGCGGGTCCACGGCCGGATAGATGCCCTTCGATGCGATGTCGCGCGAAAGCTCGGTGGTGGCGTCGAGGTGGGCGAACGTCGTGGCCGGGGCCGGGTCGGTGTAGTCGTCGGCGGGCACGTAGATGGCCTGCAGCGACGTGATCGAGTGGCCGCGGGTCGAGGTGATGCGCTCCTGCAGCGAACCCATTTCGTCCGCGAGGTTCGGCTGGTAGCCGACGGCGGACGGCATGCGGCCGAGCAGCGTGGAGACCTCGGAGCCTGCCTGCGTGAAGCGGAAGATGTTGTCGATGAACAGCAGCACGTCCTGGTTCTCGACGTCGCGGAAGTACTCCGCCATCGTCAGGGCCGTCAGCGGCACGCGAAGGCGGGTGCCCGGCTGCTCGTCCATCTGGCCGAACACGAGGGCCGTCTTCTCGAGCACGCCGGCTTCGTCCATTTCGCCGATCAGGTCGTTGCCTTCACGGGTACGTTCGCCGACGCCGGCGAACACGGAGACGCCGCCGTGGTTCTGCGCCACGCGCTGGATCATTTCCTGAATCAGCACCGTCTTGCCGACGCCTGCGCCGCCGAACAGGCCGATCTTGCCGCCCTGCACGTACGGGGTCAGCAGGTCGATGACCTTGATGCCCGTTTCGAACATCTGGGTCTTCGACTCGAGCTGGTCGAATGCCGGCGGGTTGCGGTGGATGGGCCAGCGTTCCTTGACCTCGATGTGCTCGCCCGGCTTGGCGTTGAGGATGTTGCCGGCCACGTCGAACACATGGCCCTTGGTCACGTCGCCGACCGGCACCTCGATCGGGCCGCCGGTATCGGTCACTTCGGCGCCGCGCACGAGGCCGTCGGTGGACTTCAGGGCCACGCAGCGGGCCGTGGAGTCGCCGAGGTGCTGCTCGACTTCCAGCGTGATCGTCTGGTTCTTGGTTTCGCCCTCTTCCTGCTCGCCGGTGCCGGCGATCTGCACGGTCAGGGCGTTGTAGATGTCGGGCATGTGGCCGACGGGGAACTCCACGTCGATGACCGAACCCTGGATTCGGGTCACATGGCCGTAAATCGGCTCCGCCGCCACATCGGAAGCAGCCTGGGCTTTGGTCTGTGCCATTTCGCGTTCCTACTCTTCCTTGTTGAGTGCATCGGCGCTGCCGATGATTTCGGTAAGTTCCTGGGTGATCGCAGCCTGGCGCGACGCATTGAGCTTGCGCGTCAGGTCGTCGATGAGGCTGCGGGCGTTGTCCGTTGCGGTGTGCATGGCGTTCTGCCGGCAGGCCACTTCGGAAGCGGCGGCCTGCATGAGGCATTCGTGGATGCGCGAGCGCACGTACTTGGGCAGCACGGCGTCGAGCACTTCCTGCAGGCTCGGCTCGAACGAGTACAGCGGGCGCACGCCGTTGGCGGTGTCCTCGTGCTCGGCCGCCTCGATGTAGTCGTGCACCTCGGGCTCGATGATCTCCACCGGCAGCATGCGCAGCACGCGCACCTTCTGCACCACCATGTTGATGAACTCGGTGTAGACGATGTAGAGCTCGGAGACCCCGCCTTCGTCCGCCGGCTTCATGTAGGCGTCCAGCAGCGCGCTGGAGATGGCGTCGGCGACTTCGACGCCCGGCTTCTCGGTATCGCCTTCCCACGTCTGCGCGAGGTCGCGCTTGCGGTACTTGTAGTACGTCACGCCGCGCCGTCCGTAGACGAACAGCTCCGGCTGCTTGCCCTGGGCGTCCAGCCGGTTGAGCAGATCCTCGGTTTCGTGGATGATCGACGAAGTGTAGGCGCCGGCCATACCTCGATCCGACGTCAAGGCGAGGACGGCGACCCGCGGGTTGTCTTCCTTCTTCTCGGCGATCGGATGCGAGATATGGGAGTGGGATACCAGTGTCTGGACGGCATCGAAAATCGCATCTGTGTAGGGCTTCGCATTCATGGCCACTTCACGTGCCTGCGCGATATGCGAAGCCGCGATCATCTCCTGGGCGTTGAAGATCTTCTCCAGCGAACCTGTGGAGGCGATCCTGCTCTTCAATGCGAGTTGCGATCCCATAGCCTACTTCTTTTCTGCGCTCTTGCCGGACTTCTTGGCCTTGTCGGCTCGAATCTGTTCCTGGTCGACCGGAGTCTGCGTCTGTTCGACCTTCTTGTGCGTCACGAGCGGCTTGCCGGCCTTCGTCACGTACGTTTCGCGGTACGCGTCGATGGCCTTGTCCAGCGCCTCTTCGGTTTCCGAAGTGAACTCTTCCGTTTCGCGGATCGTCTTGAGGATGTCCGTATTGCGGTCGAGGTACTCGAGCATGCCCTTTTCGAACGGCAGGACGTCGGCGATCTCCAGATCGTCGAGCTTGCCGTTGGTGCCTGCCCACACCGACACGACTTCCTCTTCCATCGAGTACGGCGAGAACTGCGGCTGCCGCAGCAGTTCCGTCAGTCGGGCGCCGCGGTTGAGCTGCGCCTTCGAGGCCGCATCCAGATCGGAAGCGAACATCGCGAACGATTCCAGCGAACGGTACCGTGCCAGCGAAATCTTGAGCGTGCCCGAGACTTTCTTCAGCGCCTTCGTCTGCGCGGCGCCGCCGACTCGCGACACCGAAATGCCGACGTCGACAGCGGGCCGCTGGCCGGCGTTGAACAGATCGGACTGAAGGAAGATCTGTCCGTCGGTAATCGAGATTACGTTCGTCGGGATGTACGCCGAGACGTCGTTCGCCTTCGTTTCGACGATCGGCAGGCCGGTCATCGAACCGCCGCCCAGGTCGTCGGAAACGCGGGCGCAGCGTTCCAGCAGGCGGGAGTGCAGGTAGAAAACGTCGCCCGGGTACGCTTCACGCCCCGGCGGGCGGCGCAGCAGCAGCGAGATCGAACGGTACGCTTCGGCCTGCTTGGACAGGTCGTCGAACACGATGAGGACGTCCTTGCCGTTGTACATCCAGTGCTGGCCGATGGCCGAGCCGGTGTACGGGGCGATGTACTTGAAGCCCGCGGAATCGGAAGCCGGGGAGGCCACGATCGTCGTGTACTCCATCGCGCCGGCCTCTTCGAGGCTCTGCTTGACCGAAGCGATCGTCGAGCCCTTCTGGCCGATGGCGACGTAGATGCAGCGCACCTGCTTCTTCGGGTCGCCGGATTCCCAGTTCTTCTTCTGGTTGATGATCGTGTCGATCGCGATGGCGGTCTTGCCGGTCTGGCGGTCGCCGATGATCAGCTGGCGCTGGCCGCGGCCGATCGGCGTCATCGCGTCGATGGCCTTCAGGCCGGTGGCCATAGGCACGTCGACCGGATGGCGGTGCATGACGTCCGGGGCCTGGGCCTCGAGGACGCGCCGGCCTTCGCTCTTGATTTCGCCCAGACCGTCGATCGGGTTGCCGAGCGGGTCGACCACGCGACCCAGGAACCCGTCGCCTACCGGGACGGAGAGCACTTCGCCGGTACGCCGGACCTCCTGGCCTTCCTCGATGCCTGCGAAGTCGCCGAGGATAACCACGCCGATCTCGCGCGCATCAAGGTTGAACGCCAGGCCGAGCGTGCCGTCCTGGAACGTCAGCAGCTCGTTGGCCATGCAACCAGGCAGTCCCGTTACGTGCGCGATGCCGTCGCCGGCCGTAGCCACATGGCCGACCTCGGCGGTAGGCGTGTCCGACGGCTTGTACGAGTCGACGAAGTCATCGAGCGCCTTGCGTATCGTGGCGGGATCAATGGTAAGTTCTGCCATGATCACTCCTTATTGCTGTTTGTCAAAATTCATGCCAGGCCTTCCGGTGCGCGGTGTCGCGCGCCTCGACAGGCCTGCTGTCGGAACGGCGCCTAGAGCGCCGCGCCTGCCTTGGCCTTGCGCTGAAGGTTCTTCAGCTGCGCGACCACGGTGTTGTCGGTCACTTCGTCGCCTACCTGGATGCGCATGCCGCCCAACACGGTTGGATCAACCACGGAATTGATATGTACCGGGCGGCCGACCTTCTTGGAGTAGATGGCGATGAGCTTGTCGATCTGCTCCTGCGTCAACTCCGTCGCCGTGGTGACGGTGACCATCGATTCGCCCATATGGCGGGAGAACTTCTCGATGAGCCACTGGATCGTCTCCAGGAAACGGCGGTTGCGCGGTTCTGCTGCGACATGTTCGGCAAGGCGCACGGTCACCGGATGGAAGTGCATCGGGTCGATCAGGGCGTGCACCAGTTCAATGCGGGCCGATGCAGGCGCCTGGTCGTCGGAAAGGCGCGAACGCACCACCGGAAGGTTCAGCAACGCGGACTGCAGGCGGGCGAGCTCGATTGAGACCTGCAGGGTCTCCTTGTCGGCATCCGCCTTGTACATCATCGCGTCGACGCCGAAATCCTCCACGGCATTGTCGATGTCGTAGGCACGGCTCCAGTTGCGCGAAACCAGGTCGGTCATGATCGTCATCGTGATCGGCAGCACCTTGCCGCCCAGCAGCGTTTCCAGCAGCGCCGTCTTGTCGGACAGCGGCCGGCCCTGGTCGGTCAGGGCGCGCTGCAGGCGCGGGTTCTTGTCGAGCACGCTGGCAATCGTGAACATCTCGTTGCCGAGCGTCCATGCGTCGTCGCCCATGGCCGCGATTTGCTGGGCCATCGAGTCGCGCGACGTGCGGTCGGCCAGACGTGAGGCTTCTCCTCGCAACGTTCACCTCCCTTCCTCGAAGGTTCGAATCACTTCTTGTTGTTTTCGGCTTCCATTTCGGCGATCATCTGGTTGATCATGTCCGACTGGACTGCGTCGTTCTTGAGTTCCGTCTGAAGGATCTTGCCAGCGAGGTTGGTCGCCATTTCGCCCATCTGGCCCTGCAGCTGCACCTTGGCCTTCTGCTGCATGGACTCGATGGAGCGCTCGGCGTTCGCGGTGATCTGGGCGGCTTCCGTTTCGGCGCGGCCGCGGGCATCCGAAATGATGTGGGATGCTTCGGCGCGGGCGTCGTCGCGGATCTTGGAGGCTTCCACGCGTGCGGTGGAGAGCTGTGCCTCGTACTTCTTCTTCGCCTCGTCGGCTTCCTTCTGGGCTTGTTCGGCCTTGGCGATGCCGCCTTCGATCTTGGCAGCGCGCTCGTCGAACACCTTCTGGAGCTTAGGCAGGAAGAGCTTGTAGAAGAACGCCGCAACGATCACGAGAATGATCAGCGACCATACGATGTCGTAGGTCTTGGGCAGGAACAGGCTCACGCCGTCCTCCGCTAGTGTCGCCATGCGTCTTCCTCCTTTCGTCTTCTGGCGCTATGCCGTTGGGTCCGTTGTCGTTCTTGCGGGTCCAGTGGCTCAGCTGAAGATGAAGGCGGCGACGAAGCCGAGGAGCGCCAGGACTTCGACGAATGCCAGGCCGAGGAACATCAGCGTCTGCAGGCGGCCGCCCAGTTCGGGCTGGCGCGCGGTCGATTCGATCGTCTTGCCGATCAGGATGCCCAGACCGATGCCAGGGCCGATTGCGGCGAGACCATAGCCAACGACGTTCAGGTTGCCGGCGACCTCAGCGAGGGTAACGATATCCATGGTTGTGTCCTTTCTGGTTATTGCTTGTCAGCAACAAAAACTTGGGGGCGTTCCGCCAACTGGGCTTCACGCTAGTCGATCTCCGGGTAGCTCATGTTGATGTACGCGGTGGTCAGGATCGCGAAGATGTACGCCTGCAGGGCGGCGACCAGCATTTCGAACAGGTACATGAAGATGCCTGCCGCGAACGTGATGACGCCGAATCCGGCCATCCACTTGTTGACCGCGTCGATGAGGAAGTACTGGGTTGCCGACAGGCACAGGGCCAGGATCAGGTGGCCCGACACCATGTTGGCGAACAGTCGAATCGTCAGCGAGAACGGGCGGATGACGAGCAGCTCAAGCAGCTGGATCGGGGCCAGCAGGATGTAGACCGGCCACGGCACGCCCTTCGGGAACATCTCGTCGCGCAGGAAGTGGCCAAGGCCCTTTTCGCGCACGCCGGCGATCCAGTACTGCACGAAGCACCACAGCGCGAAGATGAGCGGCAGCGTAATCGTAGCGCTGGCCGCGATGTTGAAGCCCGGCACTTCGCCGCACAGGTTGAAGATCAGCATCGTCAGGAACACGGTGAGGATCATCGGCACGTAGCGCTTGCCGCGCACTTCGCCCATGACCTGGTAGACGATGTTCTTTTCAGTGAAGTCGACGACCCACTCGACCGCGCTCTGCCAGCGACCGGGAATGAGCTTGGCGCGCGCGACGGTGATGCCGAGCACGAGCAGCATGATGATCGTGGCGAGGATGCGGACGAAGATGATGCGGTTGATTGCGAACGGAGTGCCCTGGAACAGGATTTCCGGAGGGAGGAAATCCTCGATGCTTGGCATTTCCATCGATGTTTCCGCCAAGCTCACTACGCCCGAGCTGAATGCATCAATCATTCATGCCTCCTGATCTCTCTTGTCAGTTTCTCAAGTCTATCCCAGGTCATTATGGAAATGTGATGAACGTGTTTCCTGCGGTTTTCAACCCCGCGGAAAACCGGTCTTCACAAGTCATCCGCAAAAGCTGGATAGGATTATTAGCCCGGCATTGGACATACCCAGACGCCCGACACGCGCCCTTCGACGCCGCCGAAAATTGTACACCTTGTCCAAGCGCTTCCTTCGGCCGGCGTTCCTGAACGTCAGCCGAGAACTTGGGGAGCGAGCCCGTAGCCGTCGCCGTTCAGCGGCGCGAAGCCGTCGGAACGCGGGCCGGCCGGCGCGTGGCGGATGGAACGGTCGGTGCCCAGCCGCTTGTGGGCGCGCAGTTCCGGCACCTCGCGCAGGTCGTAGGGCGTGGTCTGGTACACCCAGTTGAGCCAGTTGCGCCACAGCAGGTTGGCGTGGGCGCGCCACGAGAACAGCGGCTCGACGCTCGGATCGTCGTGGGGGAAATAATTCTTCGGAAACGGAACGTTTCTCAATCCCTTGTCCATGTCGCGGCGGTATTCCTCCGCGAGCGTATCCTTGCCGTACTCCCAGTGTCCGAGCGCAAAGACCTCCGAAAAATCCCGGGTAGCCAGCAGGCCGGGGCCGGCCTCGGGACCCCACGTCAGCACCTGCAATTCCGGGCGCGCCTTGATGTCGTCCTCGTTGACGGTGGCGAGCCGCGAGTGCGGCTGCAGCGAAATCTCGTCGAAACCGTTCGTCAGGAAGCAGTATTCATCCTGCAGGAACTGCGGGAACACGCCGAACAGCTTTTCGGGAAGGTCGATCTTGCGCACGCCGTAGCGGTGGTAGAGCGCGCCCATCGCGCCCCAGCACAGGTGCATCGTCGAGAAGACGTGCGTCGATGCCCAGTCGAGGATGCGCCGGAACTCGTCCCAGTAGTCGACGTCCTCGAACGCAAGGTGCTCGACCGGCGCTCCGGTGACGACCAGCCCGTCGTAGTAGTTGTCCTCGAACGCCTCGAGCGGCTCGTAGAACTTGACGAGATGGTCGGCGCTCACATGCGTCGACTCGTGCGTCGACGTCTTCATGAAGTCGATTTCCACCTGCAGCGGGCTTTTCGAAATCAGCCGCAGCAGCTGGGTCTCCGTCTCGATCTTCTTCGGCATCAGGTTCAGGATGACGAGCTTGAGCGGACGAATCTCCTGCTGCTCCGCCTCGGGCTTCTCGAGCGCGAAGATGCGCTCGGAGTCGAGGATCGCCCTCGCGGGCAGGCCGGCTGGAATCTTGATAGGCATACGCCCCATTATCCCCCGCTCCCCACCCATCCCCGCCCCCAGTCTCAAATCCCCCCCCTTCTCCCCCTCCACCCTTCCGCTCTCATTCCTCTTCCCTTCCCTCCCCTTTCTCCTTATTCCCCACTCTCAGATCTCCATCAAGCGCGACACGCCGTCTTGACAATGCGCCATTGCTGATTAAATTAATTAGAGCTGCTTGAAGGCAGCCGGCGCGGGGTGGAGCAGCTCGGTAGCTCGCTGGGCTCATAACCCAGAGGTCCAAGGTTCAAATCCTTGCCCCGCTACGATTCACGCCATGAGGTTTATGCAAAAGCCTCCCACACCAACACGGTGCGGGAGGCTTTTGCGTTGCCTTTCCGCAGCGTTCCAGTCGCTCAGGACGTCTCACCGGCTGAAATATATCAAGACGTCTACATTCCAGTCACTGACGACGCCTCACCGACTGAAACATATCCACGAACCTACTTTCCAGTCGCTCACCAGCCGTCAGCGACTGGAAAGTATCACGATAACTACATTCCAGTCACTGAGGACATGTCAGCAACTGAAAAATATTCATGGGCCCACACTCCAGTCGCCTAGACCGTCAGTGACTGAAACATATTCATGGCCCTACATTCCAGTCACTGACGACGCCTCACCGACTGAAAAATATTCATGGGCCCACACTCCAGTCGCCTAGACCGTCAGTGACTGAAACATATTCATGGCCCTACATTCCAGTCACTGACGACGCCTCACCGACTGAAAAATATTCATGGGCCCACACTCCAGTCGCGTAGACCGTCAGTGACTGAAACATATTTATGGATCTACTTTTCAGTCGCCTACGGGCCGTAAGCGACTGGAACGTATTTGGGGAACTATTTTCCAGCGGACGGCGGCGATATGCAGGCATAGTAAAGGGCCGGCCGGGGAGGAGAGACACCCGGTCAGCCCTTTTCAGCAACGTGGCCGCTTAAAGCGAGGGGAAACTGCGGCCCGCTGCCTTCACGTGGACGGCATTACGCCGCCCCAAGTCCTTGCGTTCCAGCCGAACCACCGCTAGACGACGCCCAGTTCCATGAAGCAGCCCGGAAAGCGCTTGGAGGTCCGGCCGCCACGGCTTCGGCAGCGGTTTTGACATCACCGCGGCCAAAACCCGGCATCCATGCGATCCACGAGCGGGGCGTCTTGCCGTGGGCTGCGGCCAGCAGCACAGCGCCTGCGCATGCCAGCGCCAGCGCGATGGCCATCAGGGCGCCGAACGCCATGCCGGTCTGGGCGAGCGGCGTCGGGGCTGCGGCCTCTTCGTCGGCCTGCGGCGTTTCCGGTTCGTCGAACGAGGCCGGCGTCACCGGAGGCTCGGATTCCTCCAGCTCTTCGTCGGGCCCGGGTTCCGGTTCGTCGGGGCCGATGACGCGCACGCGCTCCCACGCGTCGTTGTACGCGCTGGCGTACGGCATCACGCGGTCGTCGCCGCCGAACGAGTAGACGAACACGTACCAGCCGGCTTCCTCGGCCTCGATCGTCACCGGATCGCCATGTGCGTCGGCAATGCCGCCGCCCACGCGGATCGTTCCGTTGACGGCCGGGTAATCCCAGGTCCCCACCAGCTTGCGCTTCACCTCGCCGCCGTCAGTGCCATCGTCAGTGCCGTCGTCGCCAGTACCGCTGTCGGCATCATCGTTATCCACCGAACCGTCCGTCGAGCCGTCATCCGACCCATCGGCAGCCCCGCCGTCGTCAACACCGCTATCGGCACCCCCTCCCGACACATCCACGACATCGTCGGGAACCTCTTCGGTATCCGGCTTGGCATCGGCAGCGGCCCAGTAGACGCTCACCTGCGCCAGCGGCTCGTCGCCGCCGATGCCGAGCGTTTCGGACCCTTCGAACGACCCGTGGTTGTCCGGGAACCCGTCGACGACGATCGTGTCGGTCATTTCGGAGCCGACGCGCGCCGTGTGCTCGGTCACCGTCGACGACACGTTCAGCTTCGCCCGGTGCACGTTCGTTTCGTCCGGCTCGAGGAACCCGCTGACCACGTCGCACGCCAGATACTGCGCCGCGTCCGAGCTCTGCCGGTCGCGTTCGATGGCCCACACCCACGTGCCGAACGCCCCTTCATCGCCGACAACGTACGGTTCTTCCCCGTCGAAGCCGCCGGTCACGGCGGTGACCGCTTTGCTCTCTCCAGCCGCGCCGAACGACGCGCTGCCATACGCCGCGACCTTGTACCCGAGCCCTTCGAGCCGCGAGACGAACGACGCCGCCGGCTCGCACGGCGACGGTTCGACCGCCGCGCCGATCTGGTCCGAAGCCAGCCCGTCGAAATACCATCCGGTTGCGTCAAGCGTTACGCCGCCAGGCCAGGAATCTGCAGCGTCGCCGAGCGTTACCGTCACGTCGTCGCTCACCGTCGCGCCCGGATCGAGCACCTTCGGCGACGTCACCGTGCCGATGGCCGGCGCAAACGTTTTCTTCACTGGAAACGTCAGCGGCGTCGACGCAGCCATCGTTCCCGGCCCCAGCCTGACAAGGTCCTGCTGGCTCGTGGCCCGCTGCAGCGTGCCGACCGGCATCTCCACCGTCGCCGACACGTCGCCTTCGCCGGTGGCGACCCAGTTGACATTGATCGCGGTGCCGTTCGCGACGCCGGAAACCTGCTTCGAGCCGTTGGAGAACGTCGCCGGACCGTTCAGCCGCACCGTGTAGCTGGAACCGGACACGTAGTCGCCGGCGGCGTTCGTCATCTTCAGCGTAACGGTGCCGGAACGGTGCCCGTCGGCGTAGCCCATCGAAATCTTGAGGTCCGACGGCACCGCGGCCGCAGCCTTGCGCAGCATCGCTTCGGCCCGCACGAACAGATGCGGCGCCGCCGTTTCCAGATACGCACGCTCCGTCGCCCAATCGTGGTCGCCTTCGGTGACGTCGAACGCGTCGTGGACGATGATCGCGAGCGCGCCCTCGTCGTTCGGGTTGCCTTTGCCGGAATACTGTTCCAGCGCCCACGCGATCTGCCGGTTCTCCACGGTGTCGGGAAGGTCCGAGATTCCGGTGACCGTATAGTCGGTGCGGATGGCGTTTTCAATACAGTAATATATATTGCCGTTCTCGTCGCGGCCGATCAGTCCCAGCCCCGAGGTCAGCCCGTCGTATGTATAGGTGTAGTAGTCGCCGGAAACCGCCCGGCTGAGCGTGAGCGTTTCGAAAGCGCTCGCCGGCGCTGCCGCCGCGCACGCCACGGCAATCGCTGCCACGGCGCCTGCCGCCCTGCCCAGCGTTCTTCGTAACCAAGATTGGCGCGCCCCGCTGCCCGCACGCCCCTCGCCGCACGTTCCCCGCGCCTTGCGTTGCCAGTTCATTGCGTTCTTCCTTTCCGTTCGGGTCGTTCCGTTCGGTTCGGCATGCGCTTGCAGCGCTCCTGCCGTGCTTTCGAGCTTTCCATTGCCGGCGGGGGTCGGGAAAGCGCGAAGGGTGCCTGTGGATGGCAACGTGTGTCGCATAGGGGATTGTGGATAACCGGTCAGTTATCACCAACTTGTCCACATAACGGGACAGTACCCCCGAAAACATGCGAAAATCGCAAAATATCAAGCATTTCCTTAAATCGTCGTTACAAACTCACCTAGAATGAATTTATGGTTGATAACAAAGAGGAAAATCCGGGCACCGCGGCGCAGGCCGCCGATGCCGCTGAATCTGGCGTGAAGAAGACGCGCCGTACCGCCAAGGCGACGAAGGGCGCCGCGAAGACCACCCGCAAGGCAGCCAAGCCGCGCACGCAGAGCGCGCAGGCCGCCGCCGCTCCCGGCGAACACCCGGCCCAGCCGATCGAAGTGAGCGAACCGGGCCAGTTCGGCCGCATCAACATCATGGGCTTCTCCCCGGATGTGGAGGACGGCGTCTATCCGGCGCGCGTCGAGCTCGGCGAACCGTTCCACGTCAGCGCCGAAGTGTTCATGGAAGGACGCATGAAGGTCGGCGCCACCGCCGTGCTGCGCACCCCGCGCGGCCGCGACGCGCTCGCCGTGCCGATGACCTGCACGAATCCCGGCATCGACGTGTGGGAAGCGACGCTGCAGGCCGGCGAACACTCTGACCTGGCGCCGTGGGAGGAAGGCTTCGCCGCCGTCAAGCGGCAGCTGGGTGCCTACTCCGTCGTCATCCAGGGCTGGGAGGACACCTACGCCAGCTGGCTGCACGACGCGCGCATCAAGATTTCGGTGGACGACGACGTCGAGAACGTGCTGGCGTACGGCGCGGCGATGCTCGCCCGCTGGGCCAAAACGAAGGACGCGGGCCTGAACGCCGAGGAGAAGAAGGAGCTGGCCGCCGCCGCCAAGCTGATGGCCGACAAGGAACTGCCGGTCGCCGACCGCTTCGCCGCCGCCGACAACGAGCGGATCGCCGCGCTGCACGCCGAGCACCCGCTGCGCGACGGGCTGAGCGAAAGCCGGCCGCACGCGCTGCAGGTCGAGCGCCCGAAGTCGAGCTTCGCCGCCTGGTACCAGTTCTTCCCGCGCTCCGAAGGCGCCTACGTCGACGAGGCGACCGGCCAGATCGTGCAGGGCACGTTCAAGACGGCCGTTTCCGGCCTGGAACGCGCCGCCGCCGAAGGCTTCAACATCGTGTACCTGCCGCCGATCTTCCCAATCGGCACGACGAACCGCAAGGGCAAGGACGGCGCGCTGGTGGCGCAGGAAGGCGAGCCGGGTTCGCCGTTCGGCATCGGCAGCGAACTGGGCGGCCACGACACCGTCGACCCGCTGCTCGGCACGCTCGACGATTTCAAGGCGTTCTGCGGCCGCGCCCACGAACTGGGGCTGGAAATCGCGCTTGATTTCGCGCTGCAGTGCTCCCCCGACCATCCGTGGGTCAAGGAGCACCCGAACTGGTTCCGCACGAAGGAGGATGGTTCGATCGCCTTCGCCGAGAACCCGCCGAAGAAGTACCAGGACATCTACCCGATCGACTTCAACGCCGACCTCGAGGGCATCGAGAAGGAAACGGTGCGCATCATGACGCACTGGATCGAAGCCGGCGTGACGGTGTTCCGCGTCGACAACCCGCACACGAAGCCGGTGCGCTTCTGGCAGGACGTCATCGAAGCGGTGCACAAGAAGCACCCGGAGGTGCTGTTCCTGGCCGAGGCGTTCACCCGCCCGTCGATGGTGCGCGCCCTGAGCTACGCCGGCTTCACGCAGTCGCACTGCTACTTCCCGTGGCGCAACACGAAGGAGGAGCTCGAGGAGTTCCTCGCCGAAACGAACGGCACCGGCGGCTACTACCAGCACAACACGTTCTGGCCCACCACGCCGGACATCCTCACCGAATACCTGCGCGACAACGGCGTGGCCGGCCACGCGGTGCGCGCCGTGCTCGCCGCGATGGGCTCGCCGAGCTGGGGCATCTACAACGGCTACGAGCTGATCGAGAACACGCAGCGCGCCGGCCACGAAGAGCAGGCCGACAACGAGAAGTACGAGGTGAAGGTCCGCGACTGGAGCCGGGCCGACGAGTACGGCATCAGCGTGCTGCTGGGCTCGCTCAACCGCATCCGCGACGCCCACCCGGCCTGCCGCAGCTACCACAACCTGACGGTGCTGCGCACCGACGACCCGTCGATCGTCGCCTTCGCGCGCCGCACGCCGGGCCGCTTCACCGAGTCGGGCAAGGACGACGTGGTCATCACGGTGGTCAATCTCGACGGGCACAACGAGCACAAGACGCTCGTGCACGTTCCGCTCGACGAGCTCGGGCTGCCGACCGACCAGCCGTTCCACGTTCACGACGAGCTGACCGGCCGCGACTTCGACTGGAGCTGGGAGAACTACGTGTCGCTCGCCCCGTGGGCGGACGTCGCGCACATCCTCTCCGTCGAACTGTAGTTTCCCGCCGTTTTCCAAGATTTTCCGGAAAACGGATTTCGGAAACCAGAACGCCGCTTCCCTCCCTTCGGGAAGCGGCTTTTTCGTAAGCCTGGAACGCTGCCGGCGGCCGGCTCCCCTACGTTGCGTCCGCAGCCGCTTAATCTTGGTTTTTTGCAGGCCGCAGCCGCGAAAACCGGCAATCTTCCCGCCCCGGCAGTTCCCCGCGCTGCATAGCTGAGAAGCCAAGACTCAGGTTTGCGGAGAAAATCGGCGCGACGGTTCACGCAAGCGGGTATTGTGGGGCTTGGATTATCCGAAATCCTTAACCTTTGCAAGGAGACAACATGGCAGAAACGTTCAATGTCGTCGTGGAGATCCCCCGCGGCTCCAAGAACAAGTACGAAGTGGACCAGGCTTCCGGCCGCGTGTTCCTGGATCGCACGCTGTTCACGGCGATGGGCTACCCGGATGACTACGGCTACATCGACGGCACGCTCGGCGAAGACGGCGACCCGCTCGACTGCCTGGTGATGGTGTCCGATTCCGTGTTCCCGGGCTGCGTCATCAAGTGCCGCGCCGTCGGCCTGTACCACATGGTCGACGAGGAAGGCGGCGACGACAAGGTCCTCGCCGTTCCGGACGACGTGCGCTACGACAACATCAAGGATATCTCCGACGTTTCCGAGTTCCACAAGGCGGAGATCAAGCACTTCTTCGAGCAGTACAAGGCGCTCGAGCCGGGCAAGGAAGTCATGCCGGGAGATTACTGGGCCGACGCCGCCACCGCCGATAAGGAGATCAAGGCCGCCCGCGAACGCCTCGCCAAGGAACAGGCGAAGGAAGACAAGCTCGACGCCAAGGAAGAAGCCGAAGTCAGCCCCGAACTCGGCCTGTGATTTAAGATTCCTTAGCCGCCCCGGTTTACACGGACGCCACTCCCGCTGGCGGGAGTCAAAAACCGCGAAGCGGTTTTTGGTGGGTGGTCGCAAACGCCGAAGGCGTTTGCGCGAACACGAGGTGGAGGGCGTAGCCCTCCGGCGAGTGTTCGCATTGTGGAGCGAGCGATTGCCGCGCTCTAACAATGCGAATGCTCACGGAGGGCTACGCCCTCCATTCGCATTCGCGCAAACTCGGCTTCGCCGGTTTGCGACCACCCCTCGGATCGCCATCGCCTTCGGCTCGGCTCTCCGGCCCCCGCCAGCGGGGGCGAGTTATTAGCACAATGCGTTGGCGAGGGCGGCCAGGGCTACCACGCCGCCGGTGAGCATGACGGGGAGCAGGCCGATGCCGAGCCACGGAGAGTGGGCGCCGGGATAGGGCTGGGCTTCCTTCTTCCAACGGTGGGAGGCGAAGGCGAGCGCCACGGCGACGAGGACGACGGCGATGACGCCGAGCAGCCACGCGACGTGCAGCGACGAGGAGCCACCGAAGCCGACGACCGTCGTGTTGGTGAACAGGTACGGGAAGAAGCACCAGCCGGCGCACAGAATCGACGCGACGCCGTCAAGCACCATGTCGGACAGCTGCATGATCAGGTTGGAACGGTCTTTGCGGGCCATCTGGCGCACGAACCCGGCGACGATGAGCAGCACGAGCAGCACGCCGGCGCCGACCAGCCACGCCTGCGGCATCAGGTAGTCGGCGGCGTTCTGGCCGTCTTGCGCAGCCACCTTCGACGCGTCGAACACGACGTTGCCGAGCCACGGCGTGGTGGCGAACACCATCGACGCGAAGCCGGCGACCAGCGCGATGATGCGCCCCGGAACCCCGTCGCGCAGCGGGTCGAAGAACGCGAAGATGACGATCATCGCCACGACGGCCGTCGTCGTGAACGAGAACGACAGCGACGTGGGATCGAGCGAGCGTCCTCCCGGCAGCAGCGCCAGCACCACCAGCACCGCGTATGCAATGAGCTGTACCGCCAGCGTCCAGCTGAACGGCCGCGGGTTCTCTACGGCGAGCCCCTCGCCTGCCGTCTGCGTATCTGCCATGTCGCCTACCCTTCCCAAACGGAACGCTTCCCGAACGGAGCGCGTTCCAAACGAAAGCCTGGAATACCGGCCCGCAACGAACGCGCGGGAAGCGTTCGCGCCGGCCCACCAATCTTGGTTCAAATGTAGCCGCAAGCCCCCACATACGCAGGCGCCGGCACCATGCGCAACCCAGTGCAGCCCCTATCCCCCTCCCCGCCGTCGTGTCAGCAACGGACTGGCCCAGGGCCACGCCGCCCCGGTACCCCCGCCATTGCCCGCCGCCCGGCGAGCGCACCGCCCGCACCGCCACCGTCCGTAACGGTGACCACATTGCATTCGCTGAATTGCAAAATACTTTCCGTCCACTAAACTTTTGCTCAAAACTGCAATGACGGGCTTCCTTTGCCGCGAACGCACGCCGCATCCGGCGCGGGCCGTGCGTACCGCGAGCGGCTTCCAGCGTTTCCAACGCCGCGCTGGGCAAACCGGAACCGTCGCGGACCACGGGAGGAGCCTAGCGGTGACGGACCTTACTTTGATGACGTTTGCCACGGATCCTGCCACCGTGCTCCCCTCCCTCGCGCTGCTCTCCCACCGCGTGCGCGTGCTGCCGATGGACGCAGCCAGCCTCGTGAAGATGCCGGAGAACACCGTCCTCTTCCTCGACGCGCGCGACGACCTGGCCACCGCGAAAACGCTGTGCCGGCTGATTCACGCCTCCGGACTGTCGACGCCGATCATCCTCATCCTCACCGAAGGCGGCTTCACCGTCGTCAATTCGCAGTGGGGCATCGCCGACGTCATCGTCAACACCGCATCCCCCGCCGAAGTGGAGGGGCGGCTGCGGCTCGTGTCGGAACGCGGCAACGCCGTCATGCTCTCCGGAGCGGGCGCGGGCGCCGCTGCCGGCGACGACCAGGAGGACGGCATGATCCGCTGCGGCGATCTCGTCGTGGACACGAATGGCTACACGGCGAGCCTGCGCAACGTCCCGATCGACCTCGCGTACAAGGAATTCGAGCTGCTCAAGTACCTCGTGCAGCATCCGGGGCGCGTATTCACCCGCGCGCAGCTGCTGCAGGAAGTGTGGGGCTACGACTACTACGGCGGCACGCGCACCGTCGACGTACACATCCGTCGCTTGCGCGCCAAGCTGGGCGGCGAGTACGAGCACCTGATCGGCACCGTGCGCAACGTCGGCTACCGCTTCGACCCGCCGGAAGCAGCCAGCGACGCGGAGTAACGGCTCCGGTTCTGTACGTTTTCCCAAGATTTTCTTTCCGGAATTTCCCAAGATTCCGCTGAGGTTCCGCACGGTTCGTACAGTTCGGCTTGCGACGCCCATAGCCGCCCTGAAAGCTGCGCACCTTCCGCAGCTTCCCTCCCGGCGCGTACCATGGGAACCGTTACCGCCGAGGCGACGAACGCCGGGCAGCCGGCGACCGGCAACGCAACCGGCAATGCGGGCGGCAACGACAACGGCGAAGGAGGGGCCATGCCACGCGAATCGAAGAAGGCGCGCCTTGCGCGGATGCACCTGGAATACGACCAGCTGTGCGAGGAGATTCCCGACCCGCAGTGCGCGCTCGACTTCACGAACCCGTTCGAGCTGCTCATCGCCACCGTCCTGAGCGCCCAATGCACCGACAAGAAGGTCAATTCGGTCACGCCGACGCTCTTCGGCCGCTATCCGGACGCCGAAACGCTCGCCGAAGCGCGCGTCGAGGAGGTCGAGGAGATCATCCACCCGCTCGGCTTCTACCACGCCAAGACCTCGCACATCCTCTCGCTGTCCGCCGCGCTCGTCGACCGCTTCGGCGGCGAGGTCCCGCAGACGATGGAGGAACTGACGACGCTGCCGGGCGTGGGCCGCAAGACGGCCAACGTCGTGCTCGGCAACGCGTTCAACGTCCCCGGCTTCCCGGTCGACACGCACGTCATCCGCGTCACCGGGCGCCTGCGCTGGCGCACCGACTGGAACAAGGCGAAGCCGGACCCGGTCGCCATCGAAGAGGAGATCACGGCGTGCTTCCCGCCGGAGGAATGGACCAACCTGTCCCACCGGCTCATTTTGCACGGCCGCGCCATCTGCAAGGCCCGCAAGCCGCTGTGCGCCGAGTGCCCGCTCAACACCACCTGCCCGTCCGCTCCCGGCTTCCTGATGCCGGAACTGTGCGGCAAGTAGGCGAGCAATAAATATAAACAAAGGAGCCAAGCCGGCGAGCGGAAACGTTCCGAACGGTGCCGGACGGGGAAAATCTTGGGAACGAGCCGTCCGGAATCTTGAGGAAAAACCGCGCAATCGAGGAGATTTACTAGACTGGTGACCCTATGAAGAAGAGGAAAGAGCGCGGGGGCGCCCGCCGTTTCGTCGTATTCGTCGCCGTCGTCGCCGTGCTGGCCATCGTCGCCTCGATTACCGTGACGCTGGTACGCAACCGGCACACCGTTGCCGGCAGCGGCACGGTGGAATCCGACACGACGTTCGTCATCGGGCTCACCGACACCCCGTCGTCGCTCGATATCCGCACCGACAGCGACGCCGGCATCGAGCAGGCGCTGCTCGCCAACGTCTACGAAACGCTCGTCGCCCGCGACAACGACAACAACCTGGTCGCCGGGCTCGCGCAACGCTGGGACGTTGCGGACAACGGGCTGACGTATACGTTCCATCTTCACAGCGGCATGCGGTTCGCGAACGGGGATTCGCTGGACGCCGGCGACGTCGTATGGTCGCTGCAGCAGATCGTGTCGAACAAGTACGTCGGCTACGACGAGCTCGGCTCGCTTGCGTCGGTGTCGAATCCCGACGACGATACCGTCGTCATCAAGCTTTCCTCCCCCAATCCGCGGCTGCTGCGCGCGCTGAGCGGCCGCGCCGGCATCGTCTACGACCGCGCCGTCGAATCTTCCCTAGATTATGCAAGCCAAGCCGCCGGCAGCGGCCCGTTCACCGTCGCGTCGTTCGGCGACGGCAAGCTGGTGCTGCAGCGCAACGCCCGCTACTGGGGCACCGCCGCGAAGGCGTCCCAGATTACGCTCAAGTACTACGACAACGAAACGGCGCTCGTTTCCGACCTCAACGACAACGTCATCAACATGGCGCTGCCGACGCGCGCCTCGTCGATCGAGGACGCGCAGTCCAACCCGACGTTCTCGGTGAGCACCGGCGTCAGCTGCGAGAAGGTGCTCGTCGGCTTCAACAACGCGTCGTCGTCGATCCTCTCCGACGTGCAGGTGCGGCAGGCGGTGCGGTACGCGCTGGACGCCGAGCAGATCGCGAAGGACCAGCCGGACGCGAACGCGGAGCTGTCGGGGCCGATCGGGCAGCTGGAACCGGGCTACGAGGATCTCGACGACCTGTTTCCCCACGACGTCGCCAAGGCGCGCTCGATGCTCTCCTATTTCTATGCGAGCTACCTGGGGACGCTGGACCTCATCGTGCCGTACCGCTACGAGGAGCTCGGGCAGACGATCGAGCAAAACCTCGAGGAGGCGGGGCTGCGCGTGCAGCTGGAAACGATCGACGCCGCCACGCTCGACCAGCGCGTCGCCGACGGCGACTTCGACCTGGCGCTGATGACGATGGACGAACCGGGCGACTACTCGGCGTTCGCAACCGGCGCCGCGCCGTTCCACTACGTCAACGGGCAGGCGCAGGACGCATACAAGGCGGCGCTGGCGGCGACCAACGACGACGACTACGTGGCGAACCTGAAGAAGTTCGCGCGCATCGTCAGCGAGGACGCGGCGAGCGGCTGGCTGTATACGCGCAAGGATTTCGTCGTCACGAAGGCGCGGCTGCAGGGCTACCCGACGAACTTCACCACGCGGTACCTGCCGCTGGCGAACCTGACGCGCTGAGCGGGGCTGGCTGCCCGCTTGGGGCGCCAGCTGAGCGGGGACGGAACCTGCAGCCGGGGACGCAACCGGCTGCCCCCGGCGCCGGTGAGTAATCTTGGTACAGAGGGAACGTTCGCTGCAATAGTGTCACGCTCGCTTCTTACACTGAACACTATGACTGAAGCCGACAATACCGCCATTCACGCTTCGCTCACCCCCCTGCCGGACAAGGTCGGCGTAGACGGCCTTGAAGCCAAGTGGCAGGGCGTGTGGGACGAACAGGACACGTACGCGTTCCATAACACCCGCGACCGCAAGGCCGTGTATTCCATCGATACCCCGCCGCCGACCGTTTCGGGCCATCTGCACGTCGGGCACGTGTTCAGCTACACCCATACCGACATCATCGCGCGCTTCAAGCGCATGTGCGGCTACGACGTGTTCTACCCGATGGGCTGGGACGACAACGGCCTGCCGACCGAGCGCCGCGTGCAGAACTACTACGGCGTGCGCGTCGACACGTCGCTCAAGTACGATCCGGACTTCGTGCCGCCGTTCGAAGGCACCGAAGGCAAGAAGATCGACGCGAAGGACCAGGTGCCGATCTCGCGCAAGAACTTCATCGAGCTGTGCGAAAAGCTCACCGCCCAGGACGAAAAGCAGTTCGAGGCGCTGTGGCGTTCGCTCGGCCTGTCCATCGACTGGTCGCAGACCTACCACACGATCGGCGAGCACCCGCAGCGCGTCGCCCAGAAGGCGTTCCTGCGCAACCTGGCGCGCGGCGAGGCCTACCAGAAGGACGCGCCGGGCCTGTGGGACGTGACGTTCCAGACCGCCGTCGCCCAGGCGGAGCTCGAAAGCCGCGAATATCCCGGCTTCTACCACAAGGTGGCGTTCCATTTCGACAACGGCGACCCGATCTACATCGAAACGACGCGACCGGAACTGCTCGCCGCGTGCGTGGCTCTGATCGCCCACCCCGACGACGAACGCTACCAGCCGTACTTCGGCAAGACCGTCACCTCCCCGCTGTTCGGCGTCGAAGTGCCGGTCATCGCGCACCCGGCCGCCGAAATGGACAAGGGCGCCGGCATCGCGATGTGCTGTACATTCGGCGACGTCACCGACGTTGAATGGTGGCGCGACCTGAAGCTGCCGACCCGCTCGATCCTGCAGAAGAACGGCCGCATCGTCATGGACGTGCCGGAGTGGATCACGTCGGACAACGGCCGGCGCGTGTTCGAGGAGATCGAGGGCAAGACGACGTTCTCCGCCCGCAAGATCATCGTCGACGAGCTGCGCGAATCCGGCGACCTCGACGGCGAGCCGACGCCGACCAAGCGCATGACGAACTTCTACGAGAAGGGCGACAAGCCGCTCGAAATCGTCACGTCCCGCCAGTGGTACCTGAAGAACGGCGGCACCGACCTCGCGCTGCGCGACCAGCTGCTCGAGCGCGGCCGCGAACTGGACTTCCACCCCGACTTCATGCGCGTGCGCTACGAGAACTGGGTCAATGGCCTCAACGGCGACTGGCTGATTTCCCGCCAGCGCTTCTTCGGCGTGCCGTTCCCGCTGTGGTATCCGCTCGACGCCAACGGCGAGCCGGACTACGACCACCCGATCACGCCGAGCGAGGACATCCTGCCAATCGACCCGACGACGGACGTGCCGGCCGGCTACACCGAGGAGCAGCGCGACCAGCCGAACGGCTTCACCGCCGAACCGGACATCATGGACACCTGGGCCACCAGCTCGCTCACCCCGCAGATCGTGACGCACTGGGCTGAGCCGGGCGAGGAGAACGAGGCGCTGTTCAACGCGACGTTCCCGATGGACCTGCGCCCGCAGGGCCAGGACATCATCCGCACCTGGCTGTTCAGCACCGTCGACCGCGCGCAGCTCGAGAACGACTGCCTGCCGTGGGCCAACGCCACGCTCTCCGGCTGGATCCTCGATCCGGACCACAAGAAGATGAGCAAGTCGAAGGGCAACGTCGTCGTGCCGAACGAGCCAATCGCCAAGTTCGGTCCCGACGCCGTGCGCTACTGGGCCGCCTGCGCCCGCCTCGGCCTCGACGCCACCTACGACGAAGGCCAGATGAAGATTGGCCGCCGCCTGGCCATCAAGCTGCTCAACGCCACGAAGTTCGCGCTGGCGATCGGCCGCGAGGACGAGAACCACCACGTCGGTGCCGCCGCGGCCGCCGACTGGCGCGCCGAGGACGTCACCGAACCGCTCGACCGTTCCGCCATGGCCGCGCTCGCCCGCGTCGTCGCCGACGCCACCGCGCACCTGGAGGCGTACGAGCATTCGAAGGCGCTCGAAACGATCGAGAGCTTCTTCTGGCAGTTCTGCGACGACTACATCGAGCTCGTCAAGAACCGCGCGTACGGCACCGCCGACTCCACCGGCAACGTGCCGTCCGAAGCCGCCGTCCGCTCCGCGCGCACCGCGCTCGGCCTGGGCCTCGACGCGTTCGCGCGCCTGCTCGCGCCGTTCCTGCCGTACGCCACCGAAGAGGTGTTCAGCTGGATGCACGACGGCGAAGGTTCCGTGCACCGCGCCGCATGGCCGACCGCCGGCATCTACGAGCAGGCGGCCGCCGGCGAGCAGCCGGAGCTGCTGGCGCACGCCGGTGCCGCGCTCGCCGCGCTGCGCGGCGTCAAGTCGAAGGCGAAGGTCTCGATGAAGACGCCGATCCTGGCCGTCACGCTCGCCGCGGACGGCAAGGTGCGCGATTCGATTACCGCCGCCATCGCCGACATCGCCGAAGCGGGCCGCGTCACCGGCGACATCACGCTCACCGACCTGGCCGCAGCCGCCGAAGCCGACGAGACTGCCGAAGCCGGCGCCGCCGAAGCGACCGCCGAACAGGTGCTGGTCGCCGACAGCACGCTGGGCGAGCCCCCGGCCAAGAAGCCGAAGAAGTAAGGAACCCGCCCCGCGGATTCCCGTTTTCCTTGGGTCCGGTTCCTCCAGCCACGGCGTGTCGAGGAACCCGACCCAAGATTCCGCGGGTTTTCCAGGCCCGGTTCCTCCGTTGCCGGCGTGTCGAGGAACCCGGCCCAAGACTCCGCGGGTTTTCCAGGCCCGGTTCCTCCGTTGCCGGCGTGTCGAGGAACCGGGCCCAAGATTCCGCGAGTTTTCCAGGTCGGGTTCCTCAACACGCCGGAAGCGGAGGAACCGGAACGCAACGAAAGGAAGGGGAGGGCCCATTGGGCTCTCCCCTTCCTTTATATATATTGTCGAAATCTCCTGCCGGACGTTCCAGCCGAAGCCGGCAGCCAATCTCAAGCAAAAAATCTTGAACCGCTACGCGAAGATGTCCAGCACGCCCGGGTCGTCGCCGGCGTCGGCGATGCGCTGGTGGCGCTTCTTCGCCTCGGTGACGACGAACTCGCGGTACATGTCCGCAATCTCGGGGTCAAGGCCGGCGTCGACGGCGAGCCGCCGCAGCCGTTCCATCTGGTAGTCCTCGCGATGGTAGTCGGCCGGCGCGAACCCGGCGCGGGCCTTGAGCAGGCCCACTTGCGCCGTGTACTTGAAGCGTTCGGCGAGCAGCGCGATCATCGCCATGTCGACGTTGTCGATCGACTGCCGCAGCTGCGCGATCTTCGCGACGGCGGCCGCCTTTTCGGGGTCGGTCCAGTCGCCCTCCGTATCGATAACCGTTTCCTGTGCGCTCATCGTGCCGCTCCCCTGCCGCTAGTTCTGCTGGACGAGCGACGCGAGGAAGTCGCGGTTCGTCGGCGTCTTCTTCAGGCGCGGAACGATCGTCTGGTACGCCTGTTCCGGCTCCATGCCGCCGAGCAGGCGACGCAGGCGGTAGATGATCGGCAGCTCGCTGGAATCGGTGATGAGCTCCTCGCGGCGCGTGCCGGACGCGTTGATGTCGACGGCCGGGAACATGCGCTTGTCGGCGAGCTCGCGGCTCAGGCGAAGCTCCATGTTGCCGGTGCCCTTGAACTCTTCGAAAATGACCTCGTCCATCTTCGAACCGGTCTCGACCAGCGCCGACGAAATGATCGTCAGCGAGCCGCCGTTCTCGATGTTGCGGGCCGCGCCGAAGAACTTCTTCGGCGGGTACAGCGCCTGCGCGTCGACGCCGCCGGACAGGATGCGCCCGGAGGCCGGCGCCGCGATGTTGTAGGCGCGGGCGAGGCGGGTCATCGAATCGAGCAGCACGACGACGTCCTGGCCGAGCTCGACGAGGCGCTTGGCTCGCTCGATGGCGAGCTCCGCCACCGTCGTATGGTCGGAGGCCGGGCGGTCGAACGTCGAGGAAATGACCTCGCCCTGCACGGTGCGCTCCATGTCGGTGACCTCTTCAGGGCGTTCGTCGACGAGCACGACCATCAGGTGCACTTCCGGATTGTTCGTGGCGATCGAATTGGCGATGTTCTGCAACGTGATCGTCTTGCCGGCCTTCGGCGGGGACACGATCAGGCCGCGCTGGCCCTTGCCGATCGGGGCGACCATGTCGATCAGGCGCCCGGTGATGCGGTTCGAGGTCGTTTCCTGCTTGAGCCGCTCGTTCGGGTACAGCGGCGTGAGCTTGTTGAAGTTCGGGCGGTTCTGCGCTTCCTCGACGCTCATGCCGTTGATCGAGTCGATCGACTGCAGCGGCACGAACTTCTGGCGCTGGTTGCGCCGGTCGCCTTCGTGCGGCGGCCGGATCGAGCCGTGCACGGCGTCGCCCTTGCGCAGGCCGTACTTCTTGATCTGCCCCATCGACACGTACACGTCGTTCGGGCCGGGCAGGTAGCCGGAGGTGCGGATGAACGCGTAGGAGTCGAGCACGTCGACGATGCCGGCGACCGGCACCAGTTCCTCGGCTTCCTTCATGTCGCGCTCATTGCGGTCGCTCCGATCGTTGCGGTCATTGCGATCGTTGCGCTCGTCGTCGCGGCCGCGGCCACGGCGGCGGTTCTGGTTGCGCTCGTTGCGGTCGTTGCGGCCATTGCGTTCGTTACGGCCGCCCTCGCCTTCGCCCCGGTCGCCGCGATCGTTGCGCCCTTCGCCCCGGTCATTGCGGTCGCCGTTGCGCTCGGAGCGGTCATTGCGGTCGCCCCGGTCGTTGCCGCGCAGGCGACGCCCGCGGCGCATCGGTTCGCCTTCCTCGTTCTCGCCGCGCTTCTCGGGCAGCGACGCAAGGATGTCATCCAGACCGGTTACGTCGCCGTGGCCTTCGCCGCGGTTCGTCTCTCCGCGGCGCATCCGGCCTTCGCGCGCCGAATCATGCTGGGATTCACGCTGGGAATCGCGCGCCGAATCTGACTGGCCGGCGTGCGCGCCGCGACGCTTCGGCATGTCGTTCTGCGCGCGACCGCCGCGTTCCGAAGCGCCCATCGCTTCCAGCACGCCCTCTTCGGCGGCCTTGCGGGCGACTTCCTCGATGAACTCGTCGTTGTCGGCATGGCGGCGTCCCCTTACGCGCCTGCTCGTTACGCGAATCTCGTCTTCCTTCATCGGCGCATGCTCCTCTTCCGGTTCGCGGCGACGCGGCGCGGCCGCCGGTTCCGGCGCGGCCGCTTCCTGCCGGGCGGGCGCGGCGTCGTTGCCCGGCGCTGCGGCAACGCTGGATTCCGCTGCCGGCGTAGCCGCCGGAGCGCTGGCCGCCTTGGCTGCAGCGGGTACCCGAACGGTCACGCCGGCCGGCGCTTCGCCGCCGGTACGGGCGGCTTGCAGCGTGGCGAGCAGCTCGCCTTTGCGCATCGTGGAAGTGCCGCGCAGACCCATCTGCTTGGCCAGCTCCCGCAGTTCCGGTAACTTCATCTCGTTCAGATTGGGGCTAGTTGCCACTTGGTTGCCTTTCCTCGGCATGCAACACGACATCTGCTGCAGCGAAAAAGAGTTGCGGGCAAAAGATTCCTTTCCCCGCCTTGTGAATAGTTCGAGCCAACCTTGCGTTGCGAACTGAGAGATACCTTACAACACCGCGCCGACTGGCACGCCGCCCCATTTCACGGCTCGAGAAAAGGACCAGAGGAACCCGATCCCCCGAATCTCGTTTTTCTTGCCCCCGGTTCCTCCGAAAGCGGCGTGTTGAGGAACCGGGCCCAGAAAATCTCGTTTTTCTTGGCCCCGGTTCCTCAACACACCGAAAAGAGAGGAACCCAACCCAAGATTTCGCGACTCTTCTTGGCCCCGGTTCCCCAACACACCGAAAAGAGAGGAACCCAACCCGGGATTTCCGCAGATTTCCCAGGTTGGGTTCCTCTCGTACGCAGCAGGAGCAGCGCGCGCAGCGCCAGCAGCCGCAGCAGAAGCGGCGCTACTTTTCTTCGTGGTAGGACTTGTCGGTGTTGACGGACCAGACGTTCTTCTTGGACGTCTTGCCGCTCTTGATGTTGCCGACCGCTTCCATGGCGGTGGCCATCGAATGGTCCATGTTGTTGTAGCGGTGCTGACCGTTGCGGCCGACGCAGTAGAGGTTGCCGAACGAATCGAGGTATTCGACGAGCTCGTCCATCTGCGCATACGTATCGAAATACGCCGGGTACGCCTTCTTGACGCGTTCGCGGTGCGAGTCGATGACGTCCGAGGCGCCGCCGATGACGCCCATGCGCGTCATTTCCTGGATGGCGAACTTCGTGGCGTCCTCGTCGCTCATGTTCCAGAACGCGTCGCCTTCCTTGCAGAAGTATTCAAGGCCGATCCACACGGTCCCGTCGACGTTCTTGACCAGGTACGGGCTCCAGTTGTTGAAGATCTGGATGCGGCCGACCTTGTAGCCCGGGTCCTGCACGTAGATCCAGCAGTCCGGCACGACCGGCGGGTTGCCAAGCGTGGGGATGTCGGTGGTGTTCTTGAGCTTGAGGTTCTTCACGAGCAGCCCGACGGTGACGAAGTCGCGGTACGGCAGCCCTTCGGCGATTTCCTTCATGTCGGACGGCGCGCCGTCGTTGCCTTCGTCGAGCGCCTCGACGAGGTCCTTCACCGGCATCGACGAAATGAACTGGTCTGCGGCGAGCTCGGTCTTCTTGCCGTCGGCGTCTTCATATACGACCGACGAAATGCGCCCGTCCTTGCGGTTGACGGCTACGACGCGGGCGCCGGTAAGCACCTTCACGCCGGCCTTCTCGCAGTTCTCCTCCACCGTTTCCCACAGCTGGCCAGGGCCGTACTTGGGGTACCAGAATTCCTCGATCAGCGACGTTTCGACCTCGTCGTTGGACCGCTTCTTCGGCAGCAGCTTCTGCACCGCGTTCTTGAGCACGCCCATGATGGACAGCCCCTTGACGCGCTGGGCGCCCCAGTCGGCGGAGATTTCCGAGGGGTGGCGCCCCCACAGCTTCTCGGTATAGCCTTCGAAGAACATCGAGTACAGCTTGCGCCCGAAACGGTTGATATAGAAGTTCTCGAGATTGTCTTCCGGCAGCTTGTGGAACACCGACTTCAGGTACGAGAACCCGGCGACCATCGTCAGCTTCGGGCCCATCGCCTTCAGCGTTCCCGGCGTCAGCGAAATCGGGTAGTCAAGGAAGTGCTTGTTCCAGAAAATGCGGGAGACGCGGTGCCGCTTGAGCATCACCTTGTCTTCCTTCTCCGGGTCCGGACCGCCCGGTTCCAGCTCGTGCGTACGGCCGAGCTTCTTGTCGTCATAGGAAGGCGCGCCCTGCAGCGGCAGCGTTTCCTTCCACCAGTCCATGATCCGGTCGTCCTTGGAGAAGAAGCGGTGGCCGCCGATATCCATGCGGTTGCCGTTGTGCTTGACGGTACGGGAAATGCCGCCGAACTCGCCGGTTTCCTCGAGCACCGTCACGTCGTAGCGCTCGGCGCCGCCGTTGCGGACCAGCTCCCAGGCAGCCGTCAGCCCAGCGGGGCCGCCGCCAATAATTACCACGGATTGCTTTTGCGACACTATGGGACTCTCTTTCATAGAAAACGGCGCCAAGAGCGGGCGCACAGTCTTGTTTAGTGTAGACCTTGCCATGACCAACCGTTGCGTATGGCGAAAACCGGCGTCCCGGCGCCGGAAAAACGTTGTGGAGGCTGGGAGGTGGCTTGGAAATCTTGAATAAAAAAACTCAGCCGAGTTCGTCGGGAATGTCGATATCGGTTTTCTGGACTTCCTCGACGTTGACGTCCTTGAACGTCACGATGCGCACGTTCTTGACGAAACGGCTGGAACGGTACACGTCCCAGACCCACGCGTCCGACAGCCGCACGTCGAAGTACACGTCCTGGCCGGCGGAACGCACGTTGAAGTCGACTTTGTTCGCCAGGTAGAACCGGCGTTCCGTTTCGACGACGTACGTGAACAGCTTGATGACGTCGCGATACTCCTTGTACAGCGCCAGTTCGGCGTCGGTTTCGTAGTTATCGAGATCTTCGGCACTCATGCCTGCTTTTCCATCCTTAGATTTCGTTGCGTACGGGTTCGCTTCGTTGGATTATCCAAGATTCCGGGGCCGCTCGCCGCCGGAACCGTGGCGTCAGTCGCCTTCCGTCATCGAACGGGAGCGGCCTTCGGTACGCCGCGCGCCGAGCGTGCGCCACCATGCCTTCTTGCTGGACGCGTGGCTGGAGGCGTTGTACGGCCAGCTGTTCTCGGCGTCGGCATCGTCGGCCACTGGCGTTTCGGCGCCGGAACGCTCCTTCTTCGCCGCTTCGGCGATGGAGGCGGCCGTCGCTTCCTGGCGCGCTTCGGCCAGCGCCTCCTCTTCCTCGCGTACGGCGGCGTCTTCGATTGCGCTGATGGCGGCCGCCGCGGCCGCTACGGCTTCGGCGTTCGTGGCTGCGTCGTTCGTTGCGTTCGTTGCGCTCGCCGCGTTCGCCGTGCCAAAACCGGCGGTTGCCGTCGCGCCGGCGTGGACGTTGGGATTGCCGTCGAGCACGTGCTTGCGGATCGCCATCGAATGCTCGTGCATCGTCAGCGCCTTGTCGACGCCGGGATTGCCGGGCACGAAATGCATGCCGAAGGTTTCAAGCGAACGGATCGGGTCGTACTCGTCCTCCAGCGTGTCCATGACGATGAGGTCCTGGTACTTGTGGTTGCGGTTGTCCCACAGCGCGTCGCGGGAGATGCCGGACGGCACGAAGCCGAGCGACTGGTAGACCGAGCGCGAACGCGTGTTCTTTTCCGGCACGCCGACCCAGATGCGGTGCAGCCCCAGGCCTTCGTCGGTGTCGGCGAAACCGTACGTCATGACGCGCGGCATCGCGTCGCGCGAATAGCCGCGGCCGCGGTACTCTTCGCCGAGAATGACCTGGATGCGCGCCGAACGCGCCCACCCGTCGATGTCGATGAGGAAGATCATGCCGATGATGTCGCCGTCATCGTCGCCAGCGGCGCCGCCTGCCGTCTCCGCGCCGGTTTCGGCGTCGTCGTCCGGCATGCGCAGCAGCGTCCATGCGATCGTGCCGCGCGCTTCGGGATCCTTGATGCCGTCTTCGGCGGAGCTGCGCCCCTGCGCCCACGCCACCGAACGCTGCACCCAGGCCTGCACCGCCAGCCGTTCGGCCTTGCGGTCCTTGCCGGTGACGCTGGTGGCATTGTGGTAGGCATTGAGCGCTTCCATATAGGGAAGGTCCTCGACCCGAGCCGGTCGCAGCTTGACCATTTCCCCCCGGATTATCGGGATGGCGATACGATCGGGCAACTCGCGATTGTCTTCGCTCTGCTGTGACATCGGGGATGTTCCTCCGTTATAGGCTGTGGTTCAGCGGGCGCCTAAGGGCCTCAAGCAGTCTAGTGCATGCCATGCCCGCATGCCCACGCGGCCCGTTCGCTAGGCAACCCTTCTCACTTCCAGTATTGTAGCCACACCCACATGTGAATTTCCTCAATCTTCCGCATGTGCTCTACAAGCACGCCACTCCCGCTGGCGCCCGCCGCTGGAATGTGCAAACGCGAAAGCGTTTGCGGCCTTGTTCGGGAGTCGGTGAGAGCGAGCGAAGCGAAGCTCGAACCGGTGGGTGGTCGCAAACGCCAAAGGCGTTTGCGCGACGCAACACCCGCTCACCACACAATGCGAATGCGAAAGGGAGGGTCCCCGCAGGGGCGCCCTCCCTTGAGCATTCGCATTGCACGCGCAAACCGTCAGGAGTTGATCTTCTCCATGACGATCTTGGTGACGGCCTTGGCGTCGGCCTGGCCCTTCGTGGCGCGCATGACGGCGCCGATGATCGCGCCCATCGGCTTCATGTTGCCGCCCTTGAGCTTCTCGACGATGTCGGGGTTGGCGGCGAGCGCCTCGTCGACGGCGGCCTGCAGGGCGCCATCGTCGGAGACGACCTTGAAGCCGTGCTTCTCGACGACTTCGGCCGGGGTGCCTTCGCCGGCGAGCACGCCGGCTACCGTCTGCTTGGCAAGCTTGTCGTTGAGCTTGCCGTCGGCGATGAGCTTCTCGACCTCGGCCACTTCGGCCGGCGTGATCGGCAGCTCTTCGAGCGAGACGCCCTTGGCGTTGGCTTCGCGGGAGAGCTCGCCGAGCCACCACTTCTTGGCACCGGCAGCCGTAGCGCCGGCCGCGACGGTTTCCTCGATGAGGTCAAGCGCGTCGGCGTTGACGACATCGCGCATCTCCACGTCGTTGAAGCCCCATTCGCCCTTGAGGCGGTTGCGGCGTTCGCGCGGCATTTCCGGCATTTGCGCCTTGATGCGCTCGATGTGCTCCGTCGTGATGTGCAGCATGACGAGGTCCGGGTCCGGGAAGTAGCGGTAGTCGTCGGCGTCGGACTTCACGCGGCCGCCGGCCGTCGTCTGGCTCGCCTCGTCCCAGTGGCGGGTTTCCTGCAGCACTTCGTGGCCGGCGTCGAGCACGGCGGCCTGGCGGCGGATCTCGTACTGCAGCGTCTTCTCGATGCCGCGGAACGAATTGACGTTCTTCGTTTCCGAACGGGTGCCGAACGGGTCGTCCGGGCTCTTGCGCAGCGACACGTTGACGTCGGCGCGCATATTGCCCTGCTCCATGCGGGCGTGCGAAATGTTCAGCGCACGCACGATGTCGCGGATGGCGCGCATGTAGGCGCCCGCGATTTCCGGAGCGCGGTCGCCCGCGCCTTCGATCGGCTTGGTGACGATCTCGATCAGCGGCACGCCGGCGCGGTTGTAGTCGACGAGCGAGTGGTCGGCGCCTTCGATGCGGCCGTCGGCGCCGCCGACGTGCGTGTTCTTGCCGGCGTCGTCCTCGATGTGCGCGCGCTCGATCGGCACGCGGAACACGGTGCCGTCCTCGAGCTCGACGTCGAGGTAGCCTTCGCCGTTGGTCGGCTTGTCATACTGCGAGATCTGGTAGTCGCGCGGCATGTCCGGGTAGAAGTAGTTCTTGCGGGCGAACTGGCTCCACTCGTTGATCTGGCAATGCAGCGCCAGGCCGAGCTTGATGGCGTAGTCCACGGCCGCCTCGTTGAGCACGGGCAGCGAGCCGGGCAGGCCGAGGCTCACCGGGGTCAGCTGCGTGTTCGGTTCGCCGCCGAACTCGATGTGTGCCGGGCAGAACAGCTTCGTGTTCGTGCTGAGCTCCACATGGGTTTCGAGGCCGAAGACGACGTCGTATTCCTTGACGGCGTCGGCGTACTTCATCAGTTTTTCTGCCATGATGCGTTCTTTCCTTCCGCCGTTCAGTTCTTCTTGACGTCGGCCAGGCCATCAAGCCACGGGGTCTTGAGGTCCTGCCAGATCGGGCCGTTCCATGCGTCGGCGAGCGCCGCTTCGAGCGCCGCGGCCGGCTTGTACATCACTTCGTCGCGCTGCTGCGGCGCGATGAACTGGAAGCCGACCGGCAGCCCGTCGTCGGACAGACCGGCGGGGATGCTCATGGCCGGCACGCCGGCGAGGTTGGCGGGAATCGTCGCGATGTCGTTCATGTACATGGCCAGCGGGTCGTCCATCTTCTCGCCGAACTTGAACGCGGTGGACGGGCTGGTCGGCGAGACGAGCACGTCGGCCTGTTCGAACGCCTTCTTGAAGTCGTCGATGATCAGCGTGCGCACCTTCTGCGCCGAGCCGTACCACGCGTCGTAGTAGCCCGCGGACAGCGCATAGGTGCCGAGGATGATGCGGCGCTTGACTTCGTCGCCGAAGCCGGCTTCGCGCGTGTAACTCATCATGTTGGCGGCCGTCTGCGGCACGTCGACCGGCGGCATGACGCGCATGCCGTAGCGCATGCCGTCATAGCGCGCAAGGTTCGACGACACTTCGGACGGCATGATGATGTAGTAGGCGCCGAGCGCGTACTCGAAGTGCGGGCAGGAGACCTCCACCACTTCGGCGCCCATCTCCTCGAGCTTCTTGACGGCTTCGTCGAAGCGCTTGCTGACGCCCGGCTGGAAGCCGTCGCCGGAGAGCTCCTTGACCAGGCCGACCTTCATGCCCTTCAGGTCGCGCTTCATGCCTTCGCGGGCGGCGGCCACCATCGGACGCGGCCCTTCCGGAATGGACGTGGAGTCGCGGCGGTCGTTGCCGCCGATAATCTCCTGCAGCAGCGCCGAATCGAGCACGGTACGCGAGACGGGGCCGATCTGGTCCAGCGAGGACGCCATCGCGATGGCGCCGTAGCGGGAGACGCCGCCGTAGGTCGGCTTGACGCCGACGGTGCCGGTCAGGGCGCCGGGCTGGCGGATCGAGCCGCCGGTGTCGGTGCCGAGCGCCAGCGGCGCTTCGAACGCGGCGACGGCAGCGGCCGAACCGCCGCCCGAGCCGCCGGGAACGCGTTCGGTATCCCACGGGTTGCAGGTGGTCTGGTAGGCGGAGTGCTCGGTGGAGGAGCCCTGCGCGAACTCGTCGAGGTTCGTCTTGCCCAGCAGCGGCATGTGCGCGGCCTTGAGCTTCTCGATGACGGTGGCGTCGTACGGCGGCACCCAGCCTTCGAGGATGCGCGAGGCGGCGGTCGTTTCGATGCCCTTGGTGACGATCATGTCCTTGATCGCGATCGGCACGCCCGCCAGCAGCGGCAGCTCGGCCTTCTCTTCATCACGCAGCGAGTCGTAGGCGTCGGCCTGCTCGCGCGCTTCGCGTTCGGCGACCTTGAGGAACGCGCGGATGCCCGGTTCCGCCGCGTCGATGACTTCCAGATGCGCGTCGACGAGCTCGCGGCTCGACACTTCCTTCGCGCGCACCTTCTCGCCCATTTCGGCGGCCGACAGCTTGACCAGTTCTTCGGTTGCGCTCATCTCACTCCTCCCCCAGAATGCGAGGCGCCACGAACATCCCGTCTTCCTTAACGGGCGCGCCTTCGATGGCTTCGTGCTGGCTCAGCGTCGGGCCGGCGACGTCGGGGCGCAGGTACGCCTCGAGCGGCACCGGGTTCGCGGTCGGCGGCACGTCGGCCGTCGCCACTTCCTGCACCTTGTCGATCGAGTCGGCAATGACGTTGAGCTCGTCCTGCATGCGGACGATCTCCTCTTCGGTGAGCGCAATGCGGGCCAGATTGCCCAGATGCACTATCTCTTCGCGTGTAAATGTTGGCATAGCCCCTAACTATACGAGCCGTTTGTGACGGCGAAGGGGCTGCCCGAAGCAGCCCCCGACGTCGGATTGAGATTTACTTTGAGATTCACTTGAGGTCGCGGCTGCGTACCGTCAGCAGGCCGATGGCGTAGCAGACGGCCGCCCAGGCGAGCACGATCAGCCCGGCCTGCCACCACAGCGGCGTATAGACGGTGCCTTCTTCGAAATACCCGGCCGTGGACGACGCTATCGACTCGCCGCCGCCTTCAATGAAGATTCCCGTCGCCGCATCCGGCAGCACATGCGCCAGCGACTGCGTCCAGGCGAATTTCTGGCCGCCATACATGCCGACCTGCAGCACCGTCGGCACGATCATGATGAGGCCGAGGTAGGCGAACAGGCCGCCGACCGTCGAACGGCACAGACCGCCCAGTCCCTGCGCAATCAGCGCGGCGAGCGCCAGCATCGCCGGGGCGCCAAGGATCTTGACCCACGGTATGGCCGCTTCGCCGGCTCCCAGCGGCAGGATCTCGACGTTCGAGAGGATCGCGCTGACCAGGCCCCACGAAATGAGTACGCCGACCAGCGACGAGGCGAACGTGAGCAGCGCGGTCACGACGCCCTTGGCGCTGAAGAAGCGCACGCGGTTCGGGTCGACGGTCAGCGACGCCTGGATCGAGCCGGTCGAGTATTCGGTGGTGATGGCCATGACGCCGTAGATGCCGACAACGATCATGCAGTTGGTGGTCATTGACGTCACCGCATACCAGAACTGGTCGCCCGCCAGCATGGCGGATCCCTCGCCGTCCGTCATGAAGACCGTGTAGGCCCATGCGAAGAACGCGCCGCCGAATGCCAGCAGCACGGCGTTGAGGATGAGCAGCACCCAGGTGGAGCGCAGGCTCAGCGCCTTGCGCCATTCGGAACGGATGGCGCCTCCGAACGAGGCGTGCGATTTGGCGAGGCCGGCGGCACGGACCGGCATGTTCATTGCTGCGGCGCTCATCGGCGCACCTCCTGCGTAGTCTGCTGGGCATTGGGCTGCATCGGCTGGACCGGCTGCATGGCCGGGGCGCCCGCCATCGGCTGCGGCTGGTTGGGCATGGCGCCCATGGCCGGATCGAATTCCTTGGCGACGTACTGCGCATGCGAATGCGTCAGCGCCATGTAGGCGTCCTCGAGCGACGCCTTGTTCTCGCCGAAGCGGTAGAGCACGAGCTGCGCCTGGGCGAACACATGCGCGCAGGCCACCATGTCGGCGCCCTGGATTTCATAGGCCGCCGCGTCGGCCGGCATCGCGTCCTTGAGCGGCAGGCGGCGCAGGTTGACTTCCGGCGCCTTGGCGAAGATCTGCTCGAGCTTGGCCGGTTCCGGCGTCACCACTTCCAGCGAGCGTTTCGAATGGCGGGTGACGAAGTCGGAGACGGTCGTGCATTCGAGGATCCTGCCTTCGCCGATGATGACGAGGTCGTCGGCGGTCAGCGCCACTTCGCTCATCAGATGCGAGCTCAGCAGCACGGCGCGCCCTTCGGCGGCGCACCGGCGGCACAGGTCGCGCACCCACTTGACGCCTTCGGGGTCGAGGCCGTTGATCGGCTCGTCGAGGATCAGGTTCTTCGGGTCGCCCAGCAGCGCCGCCGCGATGGACAGGCGCTGGCTCATGCCCAGGGAGAAGGCGCCGGCCTTGCGGTTGCGCACGCTTTCCAGCCCGGTGAGCTCGATGACCTCGTCGACGCGCGAGAGCGGGATGTTGTTCGTGCAGGCCAGCGCCGCCAGATGCGCATACGCGGTGCGGCCCTTGTGCGCGGCCTTCGCGTCGAGCACGGCGCCGACCGAACGCATCGGCGTGCAGGAGGCGGCGAACGGCGCGCCGTCGATCAGCGCGCGCCCTTCATCGGGCCTGACCAGGCCCAGCGCCGCCTTCATCGTCGTGGACTTGCCGGCGCCGTTGGGCCCCAGGAAGCCGGTCACGCGGCCATCGGCGGCGGTGAAGGACACGTGGTCCAGCACCTGGCGGCCACCGAACCGCTTGCTGATGTTCTGTATTTCGATCATGGCCCCGAGCGTACAGGACTTCGCGTGCCAAAACGCACCGTTTGCCCCTGCCGTGGACGATTCCGGAACAAAATCATCCTTCCGGCGTAGCTGGAAGCGCGGGGGCATCGCCGGCCCTCCTCCCAGCGACGTATGACCCCAGAACGAGGGGATCGCCCCGAGACCCGTTCCTCCAGAAACTCCCCGGAAAGCGGCCAATGCAGCCCGGCTTTTGCAGGAAGGAAGCGCGATTACCGGTGCTGCGCGATGTAGCAGTGCATCGCCACGGCCGCGGCGGCGCCGGCATTGATGGAACGCACCGAGCCGAACTGGGAGATGTACACGACGTCGTCGGCCAGTTCCAGCGCCTTCTGGGACAGGCCCGGTCCTTCGGCGCCGAACAGCATCAGGCAGCGTTCGGGGAATTCATACGTTTCGATTGGCACGGCCCCGGGCACAATGTCGAGCGCAATCACCTTCGCGTCGCCGGCCCTGTCGCGCCAGTCGGCGACGAGGGCGTCGATGGACGGGAAGTTGTCGACGTGCTGGTAGAGCTCGGTCATCAGCGCGCCCTTGCGGTTCCATTTGTGCGGGCCAACAATGTGCACGGCGTTCGCAGTGAACGCGTTGGCGGTGCGCACCATCGAACCGATATTGAAATCGTGGGTCCAGTTCTCCACCGCCACTTCGAATCCGTGGCGCCCCTGGGCGTCCAGCTCGGCCTTGATGGCGTCGACGCTCCAGTAGCGGAACCGGTCGAGCACGTTGCGCCGGTCGCCTTCGTCAAGCAGCGCGGAATCGTAGCGGGCGTCGTAGTTCGGCGACGCCGGGTCGTCGGGGCGCGGCTCGCCGGGGTGGGTTTCAGCCCACGGGCCGACGCCGACCTCGCGGAACACCGGTTCGCCGGACGCCTTCGCCGCGACGTCGATGGGATTCGGTTCGTGCAATCTACTCGCCTTCCGTTGCGCGCAGCTCGGATTCGTGGAAGATTTCGACGAACGGCAGCGTGCGTTCGTCGCCGCTGACCGGGTTGACGACCTTGATGACCGGGCTGTCCATGTCGACGCCGCCAATGAGCGAGCATACGGCCACTGCCGTCGCGCCTTGTGCCTCCACGACGCCGAAGTCCAGGCTCAGCTCGTTGCCGTTGCGCAGCGTCACCAGCGACGAGGTCTGCACATACGACTTTTCGGACAGCCACGAATCGAGCAGCACGACGCGCTTGCCTTCGATGGACGGCCCCTTGATGGCGGGATAGACGAAATCCATCACGAAGCCGTCGACATCCTCGCCGCGCGAGGCGGCGGCCTGCATGACGGCGCATACCAACGGCACCGCTGCGGCAGTCAATGCGCCCACCGCGTCGAAATCGTCGACGCCGAAGCCCTGCTCCTCGAGCGTATCGAGCAGGATGTGGCCGATAAGCGGCGTGGCGCGGTGGTCGAATACCACCGGGGAAAGCTCGGAGAACGGACGGTCCTTCATATGCTCGCGCAGCAGCGATTCAAGCTGCTCGCGCGGTTCGAGCGACGCGAACTGCACGTCGTCGGCCTTCGCCGGGGCCTCGCCGGTCTTGCGGAACGCAGGTGCTTCTTGTGCCATAGGCCCCAGCGTAGTCGGCGCCGCCGCCATAGCGCAATCGGGCCTTACTCGCCGGCAGCGGGCTGCACTTCCGGAGCGGTCAGCTCGCGGATGTCGCCCTTGTCGGAGTCGATGATGTCGAGCTGCTCGATGACCTTCGACGGCTCGAGCTTCTGCAGCTTGCGGGCCGACACGAGCACGCGCGATTCCAGCGACGCGGCGAACTTGTTGTATTCGGCGACCGTTTTGGAAATGGCCTTGCCAAGGCCCGTCGCGCGCTCCCCCAGCACGGCGAACCGCTCGTAGAGTTCACGTGAAACGTCGAACAGCATCTTCGCGTCGTCGGTCAGCGACTGCTGCTGCCACGCGTAGGCCACCGACTTGAGCACGGCCCACAGCGTCACCGGGCTCGTCAGCGCCACCTTGCGCGCAAATGCGTCGTCCATCAGCGTCGGATCGGCCTCCATCGCCGCCTGCAGCAGCGATTCGTTGGGGATGAACGCAATGACGAAGTCCGGCGACGATGGCAGCGCGTTCCAGTACGCCTTGTCGGACAGCGCCTTGACGTGCTCGCGCACGGCTTTCGCATGCGAGGCGAGCAGCTCGTTCTTGCGCTTGAGCTCCTCTTCGGAAGCGGTGTCGGGGATCATGCAGGCGCGCTGGTAGTCGGCATACGGCGCCTTTGCGTCGATCGGGATCGTCTTGCCGCCCGGCAGGTGGATGACCATGTCGGGCCGCAACGTCTCACCCTCGGCGTTCTGCACGACGACCTGCGTATCGAAATCGACGTGCTCGATCAGGCCGGCCGACTCGACGATGTTCTTCAGCTGCGCTTCGCCCCACGCGCCACGCACCTTGTTGTTGCGCAGCGCCGACGAGAGCGCCGAGGTTTCCTTGTCGAGCCGCGCCTGCTGTTCGCCCAGCCCCTTGAGCTGCGCCCCGAGCGCGCCCATTTCCTGCTTGCGGCCCTCCTCGATCTGCACGACCTTGCGCTGCAATGCATCGAGGTTCTGCTGCACCGGCGCGAGCGCCTCGAGCACCTTGCCCTGCTCCTCAAGCGCCTGCGCCTGCTCGGCCTGCCTGCGCTCGGCCTCCTGCGCGGCGCGTTCCCGCTCCCGCTCCATGCGGATCTGCTCGGCCTGCTGCGCCTGCGCCAGCTGCGATTTGACGAACGACAGCTGCTGCTCGAGCCCGGAAGCCTGCGCGCGCAGCTGCGCGCATGTCGTTTCCAGCCCGTTGGCACGCTGCGTTTCACGTGAAGCCGTCGCCTTGAGTTCGTCGAGCTCGCCGGCGTTCAGGCCGCGATTGGCCTCCTGGGCCTGCCCCTTTCCCACGACGAAGCCAGCCGCCACGCCTAGCGCGGCGACGAGCACGAACAGCACGAGCGCAACAAACGGATTATCGAACATATGTTCTATTGAACCGCGCAACGCGCCACCCGTCAAATCACATCCCCCAAACGCCGCCAGATTCCGCCATTCCTCCGCATCCACGCGGCCCAACGCGCCGCCCACCGGTTCCGCGCGCCCTCATCCGGCACACCATCCGGCGCCTCGCGGACCATCCGGCCAACACCTCATCCTTGAGGCCGTTGCCGCCAACGCAGCCCCTCGCGTAGAGTGGACGTGGCAAACAACCAATCCCCGCGAAAAAAGGACGGAGCAATGGCGATAGGATTCAACATCTTCATAGCGGTCGTGCTGTTCGTAGCCGCCGCGCTGCTGACGGTGCTGATCGCCCGCTTCTTCTTCTCCAGCGACGCCGAAGCCGGAAACGGCACGAAACCGGCCGCCGAATCTCGTATACAGCCCAGCGCAACCGCGGACGCAACGCAAGCGCACCGGCTGCTCGCCAAGCGCATCGTCATCAGCGCGGTCCTGACGGCGCTGGTGCTGCTGCCGCTCGTCTTCCGACTGTTCGGCGCGACGGTGCCTCCGTGGACCGTCAACCGCTGGCTGCAGGCCATCGCCATTACGCCGGTCATGTTCTACTGCGCCTACCCGATCCACACCGACGGCTGGCGCGCCATCCGCCACCGCCATCCGAACATGGATTCGCTCGCGTCCATCGGCATGATCGCCGCGTACGCCTATTCGCTGCTCATCTGCGTCGCCGCGGCCGCGGTGCCGGCCGGCATGCGGCAAACATACTTCGAATTCGTCGGCGTCATCGCGACGCTGGTCCTGCTGGCGCGTTTCGTCACCGAACGCTGGCTGCCGGCCGCGCAATCGTTCCCGCTGCAGCAGCGCGCCGACGACATCGCGCGCGTCTTCGTGCCGGTCATCCTGATCGTCGCGGTGTGGACGTTCGCCGTCTGGCTGCTGTTCAGCCCCGCGCCGCACCTGCCGACCGCGCTGATTACCGGCATCAGCGTGCTGATCATCGCCTGCCCGTGCGCGCTTGGCTGGGCGTCGCCGCTGTCGGCATCGCTCGCGCTCGATTCAGCACGCCGCGCCGGCATCGAGATTTCTTCCGCCGCCGCGCTGCAGAACGCCGCGAACATCCGCTCCGTCGTCTTTTCGTCGGCCGTCGCCGCGCAGGCGAAGGAAGCGATGGCGCAGCTGAACAAGAGCGGCATCCGCACCAGCGTGCTCGACGTCGCGTCGCCGGCCGCGGTGGCCACCGAACTGCAGGCGCTCAAGCACTTCCACGCGACGGCGAGCCGCGGCGCGCTCATCGCGTTCGTTGCGCTGCCCGGCGAAGCCCCGCAGATCCGCGCCGCCGCCGATATCGCCATCACCTACGTCCCGCAGGGTTCCGGCAGCGAAGCCATCCAAGATTCTTCCCGTGCGGCTTCCGGCAACGCCTACGAAACGTTGGGCGGCGCCGAGGACGCGGATATCGTCATCGCCGGCGCGCAGACGTCGCGCATCCTCGACGTCATGCGGCTGTCGCGGGCGACGGTGCACAACGTGCAGGAAAACCTCGTGTGGACGTTCGTGTTCAACGTCATCGGCATCCCGATCGCCGCCGGCGTCCTCTACCCGTTCACCGGCTGGCTACTCAACCCGATGCTCGCCGCCGTGGCGATGCTCCTCTCCAGCGTCTTTGTCCTCCTCAACTCCCTACGCATGCGTCACTACCTAGACAGGAATTCCCGCTAGCCGAGATTACCCGGAGGGGCTCGGCCCTCTACTCCCCGACCATCGTTGCCGCCTGCACCACCGTCACCCCGTCAATCTGAGGCACCTCGCACTTCGTGAACAGATAGTACTGGCGGTCGGCGGGGCCACTCACCAGCGTCGCGCGGTGCCGCAGCCGCTCGACCGCCTCGGTGGCGTCGAGCGAGTTGCGCCACTTGCATTCGCCGAAAATCATCTTGCCGTTGACGTCGTCTTCGATGATGAGATCGATGTCGGTCTGCTCCTTGCGCGTCGGATCCGTTCCCCACCATTTCCCGACCTTCGACGGCAGGATATCCAGCCGTCCCGCGCGCCGTTCCGCCAGCATCCACTGTTCGCAGATTTTCTCGAACTGCTGACCGACGTACGTGTCGAATACCTCACCCTGAGTGCCGATCACCGCGGCTGCGTCGCCGTCGCCGCGCTCGATTGCGCCGATCGACGGCCCGACGAACCGGAACCAGTAGGCAAAGAACGGTTCCGTGATATGGTACTGCCCTTTCCTCGATTTCACCGACGCGTCACCAAACGGGAGGTCGCGTTGCGCCAGGCCGAGTTCCTCGAGCGTCTTCAAATAGAACGGCAGGCTACCGACCGCAATCCCGGCACGTTCGGCGATTCCCTTCGCCTTCGTCTCGCCGTGCGCAATCGCCTCGAGCACGCTGCGATAGACGTTCGGCTCACGCAGTTCCTCCCGCAGCAGCATGATCGGCTCGTCGAACAGCGGTCCGAGTTCGTCGAAACACAGTGCCGTCATGTTTTCGGCGAACGAATCGCCCTCCCGAAGCTGCCGCAGATAATATGGCGTTCCGCCCAACGCGGCGTAGTATTCGAACCGTTCCTGCCAGGTGGCATTGGACGGCATGAGTTTGACGGCCTCGTTCATCGGCAGCGGCTTAAGCTTGATCTGCGCCGTGCGGCGACCGAACAGCGGGCTTTCCGATCCCAGCACCTCGCTCTCCATGAATCCCTGGTTGCTGCCGCACAGGACGGTGAACACGCCTGCGAAGTCGTGGTCGAGGACGATCTGCATGGCCGACGGCAAGGACGGCTCCGCTTCGGCGGCGTAGGGGAACTCGTCGAACACGAAGATGAAATGGCCGAACTGCTCGCCTTTCTGGGCGATGTACCGCAACAGGTCGAGCCATGACGGCGGTGCGCCGATGGGGTCGGGTTCCCCGAAGAAGCGTGCGGCGGCTGCGGCGAGGTCGCGGCGGTTGTTCTCATCGCTGCGTTCGCTCGCCGTAAACCACAGCGTGGGCTTGCCGTCGGTGAACTGCCGGATGAGCGACGTCTTGCCCACGCGCCTGCGCCCATAGACGACGACTGTCTGCTGGTCGCCGCGTTCATACCGCTCCTCCAGCATGGCCAGCTCCCGCTCGCGCCCCACAAACCGCGCATCTGACATCCGAACCTCCCGCCGCCAATTATTATAGTTACGACTATTATAGTCGTAACTATAATAGTCGTAACTATAACTTCACAGCCCGAGGGAGTCAGCAGCTCACACACCGCCCCCCCCCTATTTCCCAGACCGCCCCACTCCTGCTTTCAGGCGCAACAACAACCAGAACCTATCTGCCAGCGGCCGGCGCTCCTTCGGCACAAACAGAAAAGGGGGAGGACCCATTGGGTCCTCCCCCCCTTCATTCGCTCAGCCGGGAGCTACCGGAAGGAATCTTCCCTACAGGGAGCGCTCCTTAGTTGAAGGAAGCCGGCGGCTCCTCGCCGTTGGACTTCTGCTCGGTGCCCTTCGGCGTGTGGCGGTCGCTCTTCTCGGTGTGCTCGCGGAACTCGTCGGGCTTGATGCCGTGCTCCGGCTTGCCGGTCTCGGCGTTGTCCGGAACGTTGACCTCGATCTGCGAGTCCTCGACGTTCGTATCGTCGTACTCCGGGTTGTAGTTGTAGCGCTTGAGCTCGAGGTCGTCGCCACCGGTGTGGTCGACCACCACGGTGTCGCCGTCATGCACTTCGCCGCCAAGCAGCATCTTGGCGAGCTTGTCGCCGACCTGCGTCTGCACGAGGCGGCGCAGCGGACGGGCGCCGTAGGCCGGATCGTAGCCGGTGTTGGCGAGCCATTCGCGGGCGGCTTCGGTGACGTCGAGCGTAATGCGGCGGTCCGTCAGGCGCGACGCGACGGCCTTGACCTGCAGGTCGACGATGCGTCCCAGCTCCTGGCGCGTCAGCGGCTGGAAGATGACCAGCTCGTCGAGGCGGTTGATGAACTCGGGCTTGAAGTTGCCGTGGACGGCGGCCATGACGGCCTTCTTCTTGTCCTCTTCGCTCATGTCCGGGTTGGTCAGGAACTGCGAGCCAAGGTTCGACGTCATGATCAGGATCGTGTTCTTGAAGTCGACGGTACGGCCCTGGCCATCGGTCAGGCGCCCATCGTCAAGCACCTGCAGCAGGATGTCGAACACTTCGGGGTTGGCCTTCTCGACTTCGTCGAACAGCACGACCGAGTACGGACGGCGGCGCACGGCTTCGGTGAGCTGGCCGCCCTCTTCATAGCCAACGTAGCCAGGGGCCGCGCCGATGAGGCGGGACACGGAGCTCTTCTCCATGTATTCGCTCATGTCGATGCGCACGATGGCCTTCTCGTCGTCGAACAGGAAGTCGGCGAGCGCCTTGGCGAGCTCGGTCTTGCCGACGCCGGTGGGGCCGAGGAACAGGAACGAGCCGGTCGGGCGGTTCGGGTCGGACACGCCTGCGCGCGAACGGCGCACGGCGTCGGACACGGCCTGCACGGCCTGGGCCTGGCCGATGACGCGCTGGCCGAGGTAGTTCTCCATGGTCAGCAGCTTCTCGTTTTCGCCCTGCATCAGGCGGCCGACCGGAACGCCGGTCCACTCGGACACGATCTGCGCCACGGAATCGGCGTCGACATGGTCGGGGACCATCGGCGCTTCCTTGTGCGCAAGCTCGTCCTGCTCTTCCGCTTCATGCTCGGCGGCGGTCAGCTCCTTCTGGATTGCCGGAATCTCGCCGTAGAGGATCTTCGAGGCCTTCGCCAGGTCGCCTTCGCGGGTGGCCTTGTCGGCTTCGACGCGCTTGGCGTCGAGCTTGGCGCGCAGGTCGCCGACCTTGTTGTGGCCGGCCTTCTCGGCATCCCAGCGGGCCTTGAGGCCGTTGAGCTGCTCCTTGGTGTCGGCCAGCTCGGCGCGCAGCTTCTTCAAGCGGTCCTGCGTTGCCGGGTCGTCGGTTTCCTTGGAGATCTGCATCTCCTCCATTTCCAGGCGCGTGGCCTTGCGCTGCAGCTGGTCGATTTCCTCCGGCTGCGAGTCGAGCTCCATGCGCAGGTGCGCGGCGGCTTCGTCGACGAGGTCGATGGCCTTGTCCGGCAGCTGGCGACCGGTGATGTAGCGGTTCGACAGCGTCGCGGCGGCAACGAGCGCGTCGTCGCCGATGGTGACCTTGTGGTGCGCTTCGTAGCGTTCCTTCAGGCCGCGCAGGATGGCGATGGTATCCTCCACGCTCGGCTCGCCGACGTACACCTGCTGGAAGCGGCGTTCCAGAGCCGGGTCCTTCTCGATGTTCTCGCGGTATTCGTCGAGCGTCGAGGCGCCGATCAGGCGAAGCTCGCCACGCGCCAGCATCGGCTTGAGCATGTTGCCGGCATCCATCGAGCCTTCGGCGGAGCCTGCGCCGACGACGGTGTGCAGCTCGTCGATGAACGTAATGATCTGGCCGTCCGACTTCTTGATTTCGTCGAGCACGTTCTTCAGGCGCTCTTCGAATTCGCCGCGGTACTTCGAGCCCGCCACCATCGCACCCAGGTCGAGCGAGATGAGCTTCTTGTTCTGCAGCGTGCTCGGCACGTCGCCGGCGACGATGCGCTGGGCGAGCCCTTCGACGACGGCGGTCTTGCCGACGCCAGGCTCGCCGATCAGCACCGGGTTGTTCTTGGTGCGGCGCGACAGAATCTGCACGACGCGGCGGATTTCCTGGTCGCGGCCGATGACCGGGTCAAGCTTGCCTTCCTTGGCGCGGGCCGTCAGGTCGGTGGAGTACTTCTCCAGCGCCTTGTAGGAGCCTTCGGCGTCGGGGGACGTCACCTTGGCGCCGCCGCGCAGTTCGGGGATGGCCTTGTCGATGGCTTCCGGCGTCACGCCGTTCTGCTGCAGGATCTCGCCGGCGCGGTTCGGCATCGCCTGGGCGATGGCGAGCAGCAGCAGCTCGCACGAAATGTATTCGTCGCCCATCGCCTTCATGTCGTCGGCTGCCTGGCTGAGCACGGCGGTCAGCTGGCGGCTGGCCTGCGGCTGCGCGGTCGAGGAACCCGAAGCGCTCGGCAGGTCGGTCAGCGCGCGGCGCACGGCGGCGCCGATGATCTGGCGCGAGCCGCCGGCGGCTTCCAGCGTCGGCACGACGATGCTGCCTTCCTGGCGCATCAACGCGTCCAGCAGGTGCAGCGTATCGACCTGCGGGTTGCCTGCCGCAGCCGCGCTCTGGATGGCGTCGCCGAGCGCCTCCTGAGCCATGCTCGTGTACTTTTGTTCCATATCATCCTCCATGTCCGGCGCGGCCCGGCAAATCCCCTTTGCCTGCGTCGCGCGTCACGATGTTTCTGGTAACGTCAACTGCGGTTTGCCCCCGTTTATTCCAAACTTGATACTACAACGCTCAAGTTTCGTTTCGCGTAAGGTTCCCCTAGGTCTTGTCTGTTCACTGCCATTCTCGCCCCGGAAACGAAGAAGGCTATCCGTTTTTAGCGGATAGCCTGATGATTCCTAGATTCCGTTCAGCGAAGCCGTTCGCCGCGTACGCTGCGCGCGTTGCGCCCTCCGGACGCGGAGACCGCGTTCAGCCGCGCACGACGACGTTGCGCAGGTCGCCGATCCCTTCGACATGCACGACCGCTTCGTCGCCCGGCTTGAGGCTGCCGGTTGCGTCCGGCGTTCCGGTCAGGATGACGTCGCCGGGAAGCAGCGTCGAGAACTGCGAGATTCCGGCGATCTGTTCGGGAATGGAGTGAATGAGATTCGCCGTCGTGCCGCTCGCCTTCGGCACGTCCTCGCCGTTCAAGGAGAACGAGATTTTCGCGTCGCGCCAGTCGAATTCGTCCTTCGTCACCATCCAGGGGCCCAGCGGGCAGGAAGAATCGAAGCCCTTCGCGCGCGTCCACATCGGATCCTTGGGCTGCAGGTCGCGCAGCGTCACGTCGTTGACGCAGGTGAAGCCCATCACGTAGTCCATCGCCTTCGACACCGGCACGTTCTTGGCGATGCGGCCGATGACGACGGCCACTTCCGGCTCGAAGTTGAGGTCGCTGGAAATCGACGGGAACACGATCGGGTCGTCCGGGCCGATGACGGCCGTCGACGGCTTGATGAACAGCACCATGTCGTCGGGAGCGGCGGCCTGCTCGCTCCAGCCCTGCTCGTGCATGTATTCGGCGTGCGCCTCGTAGTTCTTCGCCAGCCCGTACACCTTCGACGGAATGACCGGCGCCAGCAGGCGGATGCCGTCGCCGTCGATCGGGAAACGCTCGCCGGTCGGCGCCATCGGCGAGCCGCCGAACGGGTAGCCCGTCAGCGCGACGAGGTAGTCCTTGCCGTCGGATTCGTCCTTCTGCACGAAGGCGTACTGCGGCATCTCATCATCATGCGTAAACCGTGCAATCCTCATGCAAGCCAGTATAGCGGCCTGCCGCATAGGCGCCGAGCGGGCAGCCATCTGACGGCCACAGCCGCCACGACAGCGGCCTGCCGTATGCAGCTTGCCTGGTTTGCCTGACTGCTGCCAGCCGCTTGCTACTTGAAGTCGCGTTCGCCGAAGATGGCGGTGCCGCACCGCACGATCGTCGCGCCTTCCTCGATGGCGGTTTCGAAGTCGCCGCTCATGCCCATCGACAGTTCGGTGCAGCGCGAGCAGCCGCGCTCGGACAGCGAGAGCACTTCGTCGCGCACGCGTCGCAGGTCGGCATAGCAACGCCGGATTTCCGCCTCGTCGTCGACATGCGCGCCCACCGTCATCAGCCCGTGCAGCTCGATGCCGTCCATCGCCGCGATCTGCCGCGCCGTTTCCACCGCCTCGGGCAGCGGACACCCGGATTTCGTCGGCTCGCCGGACGTATTGACTTCGAGCAGCACCGCCACCGGATCGCCGCGCAGCTCCCCGCGGCGAGCGAGCTTCTCGGCAAGCTCAACCGAATCGACCGATTCGATGGCGTTGGCGAGCGGCACCACCTTGCCGATCTTGTTGCTTTGCAGCTGGCCGATCAAATGCAGCCCGACGACCTGTTCGTCCAGCACCACGTCGTCTTCGGCGATGTTCTCGACGTCGAGGTCGTCGAAGCCAATCGCCAGCTTGCGTTCGTGGCATCCGTACCGCAGCCCGTCGATTTTGGCCACGATTTCCTGCGGCCTGTTTTCGCCGATAAGCCGCACGCCGCCGTCAATAGCCGCGAGAATCTCCCCCACGTCGCGCGTTTTCGTCGCCGCCAGCAGCGTCACCGACCCCGGTTCGCGCCCGGCCTGCGTTTCCGCCTGCGCAATGCGGTCCAGCACGCTGCGCACGTTGCGCATGATTTCGTCGCGCCGGGCTGCGTCGATGCGCTCGTTGGCCAGGTCCTTGTGCTCCATATATGCCGTCATAATCCCTAACCCTACCGCAGCCGCCTGCATGCGGCTAAGCGGACGCCCATGAGTCGGGAAAGAGCCGTACCGGTCCCGCTTTGCACGCACAGGGCGCCTGAGATTCCCGTGCGGAAAACGCTACGCCGCAAGCCGCCCCGCGATATCGTCCGGCATGCGCTTGTCGCCGCGGTTGGCGCGCAGGCCGTTCCAGCCGGTCTCGCGGAACATCGCGAGCGCGTCCGCAGCCGACAGCGGCGCCGGATCGAACCGCGGGTCGGCAGGGTCGAGCAGCGTCGTGCCGTCGTCGCCATAGGCCCCGTCGACCGGCAGCCCGAGCAGCGCCGCGCACAGCCCGACAACCCGCTCCGGCGCGACGCCGGCGGCTTGCAGCGCCCCCATGTCCAGCGAACGCGAGCGCTTCGCCAGCCGCCGCCCGGCGGCGTTGTCCAGCAGCGGCAGGTGCGCGTACGCAACGTTGGCGGAGGACGGCAGGGCGCCGGAAATCTTGAATTCTGAAGAAGATTGCAGTTCCCCGGCCAAGCCGGAAGCGTCCAGCATCGAGCGCAAGCGGGACTGCAGCGCCGCGGACGGCAGCAGGTCGCGGCCGCGCACGATCCGGTCGACGCCCATCGCCCAGTCGTCGACGGTGACGGCAAGCTGGTAGGAGACGATGCCGTCGGCGCGCAACAGCACAGGGTCGCCGACTTCCCTCGCCAAATCGACGGCGACGCGCCCGTACACCGCGTCGTCAACGTCAGCAACGGCGTCCCCGTCGCCAATCTGCGGAAGCATCAGCCGCACCGAACGCTGCGCGCCGGAACGTGCGAGTTCCTCCATGCCTTCGGGCTCCTCAATCCATGCGCGCCGACAGGTCCCCGGGTACACGAAGAAGCCGTTGTCGCCTTGCGGTTCGCTGGCCGCGCGGATGTCGGCGCGCGAACAGAAGCAGCGGTACGTCGCGCGGCGGAAATCTTCCTGTTCCAGCGCCTTGTCGTACAGCGCGCGCCGCTGCGACTGGTAGACCGGCTCGCCGTCCCAGTCCAGCCCCAGCCAGCGCAGGTCCGCCATGATCGCCTCGTCGGCGCCCGGCACCGCACGCGGCGTATCGACGTCCTCGATGCGCAGGAACAGCGCGTCGCCGCAGCTGCGCGCGTCCAGCCACGCCGCCAGCATCGCGTACGCGTTGCCGATATGCATCCGCCCCGACGGCGTCGGCGCAAGTCGTCCCGGCATGGGCTTCCTTTCCCTTCCCTTCCGTCAGTTGGCGTAGGCGAGATTCGTCCACAGTTCGTTGTCGAGCGGCCACTGGTTCGGCACGCAGCCGAGCAGGAACATCGACTGTTCCTGCATCAGCGGCGCCGACTGGCCGTTGCCGGCGCACGTCGTTTCATTGTCGGTATGCCCTAGCCGGTGGCCGACTTCGTGGTTGATGACCATCGTACGGTACTGCGAGAGCGTGCCGCCGGCGTCCAGCCATGCCTCGATGCCGTTGTTCCAGCGCTTGAGATTGATGATGACGTCGTCGCCTACGCGGCAGCTGTACTCTTCCGAACAGCCGGACGAGAACGACGTCATGTACTGGGGTTCGGCGAGCGTGATCGTGAAGTCGCAGCCGTCCGAGACCTGCTCGAAGTAGACTCCGGCGCGCGGCCATCCCTTCGTATCGTTGAGCACGCGGAACACGGTGTTCTCGAAACCGGTGAGCGAGCCGACGTCCCCTTTCGACGCGACGCAGTATGTCAATTCGTGCGGGGTCTGGTTGTCTTCCAGCGCAGCCTGGCGTGCCTTGTCCAGTATTTCCGTGCGGTCGGCGTCGGAAATCGGCGCTTCGAGCGCGGCCTGCGCCTTCTTTTCCTCAGCCGCGGCCTTTTCTTCCGCGCTCTGCGTCGTCGCCGAAGCGGAAGGGCTCGCCGAAGCGTCCGCCTGAGCCGCTGCGGAAGACTTTGCGGCTTGAGATTGCGCGGTTCGCGAGGGTTGCGCGGACTGCGACACGGCGGACTGCGCTGCCTGCGTCGCGCTGTCCGCTGCGTTCACCGCCGCCCTGACGCTCCAGACGGCGAGCGCGACGGCCAGCGCGAGCGCGACGATGGCGATGCACCAGTGCGTCACGATCTGCTGCTTCGTATAGCGGCGCTTCTTTGCATGCTTCGATGGCGGCGTCGTACCCATGCCCGTTTCCCTTCGCCGGCGCGTTTCGCCGATGCCACAACCCTAAGCGAACGCCAAGAAAATCTTGAGCCCCCTGCCCTCCCCTCAAGCCTTCCGTCCCCACCTGCCTAAAGTTGCCCCCTCCTACGGACCGCCCCCCCTGGCCCTGAAATCTCCGGCTGAAGCAGCGCCCTTGCCAAAAAAAATTCCCGCAACGAAGGCGTTCCTTGCGTTGCGGGAATGATGAAAGCCGAGATGGCGTGGCGGCAAGCCTGCGCGCGTCAGATGGCGAACGTCGACTTGAAGATCCACGCGCCGATGATGGCGCCGCAGATCGGGGCGAGGACCGGAATCCACGCTTCGCCCCAGCGCGACGAGCCCTTGTGCTTGATCGGCAGGATGGAATGCAGCACGCGCGGCATCAGGTCGCGGGCCGGGTTCAGGCCAGGGCCGGTCGGGCCGCCCATCGACGTCACCAGGCCCCACACGATGAAGCCGACGACAATCGACGCGGACGCGTAGTTGGTGGAGCCCCACTGCAGTTCGAGGCAGCACAGCGCGCCGAGCACGAGGATCATCGTGCCGAAGAACTCGTTGATGAAGTAGTTGACGCGGTTGTTGTACGCATCGGTCGTGCAGAACGTCGACAGGATGGCTTCCGAATTGTCGGTCGCCTTGTAGTGCGGGTAGTAGGTGACGTACACGATCAGCTGGCCGACGGCTGCGCCGAGCAGCTGCGCGACGATGTACGGGAGCACCTGGCTCCACGGGAACATGCCGTTGACGGCCTGCGCGAGCGTCATTGCCGGGTTGATCTGCGCGCCGGAAACGCCGCCGAACATCAGCACCGGGAACATCACGCCGAAACCGTAGCCCATCGCGATGTTGAGCCAGCCGGCCTTGTGGCCCTTCGTGCCCTTGAGCTCGACGTTGGCGACTGCGCCGTTGCCGAAGATCATCAGGATCGCCGTGCCGACGAATTCGGCCATGCATTTAGTAAACAGTGAGTATTCCACCTGGGAAATCCTTAGCTTCTCTCAAACAAGCGAAACAGCCCATCTGGCCGCGGGCTGTGCGGCGGCGCTTTCGAGCGCAACACGCGGCATTGACTATACGCCGCCGCCTCTACAGCCGGATTATTCCAGACGATACGCTGCTACATGGCGAAGAGATCGTTGAAATTCTCCGCCATCGTCGGGTGGGTGAACACCTGGTTGGCGAGCGCGGAGGCCGGAATGCCGTTGTCCATCGCCAGCTTGACGAGATTAATCAGTTCGTGGGCCTGCGCGCCGAACAGCGTCGCCCCGAGAATCAGCCCGGTCTTGGCGTCGACGACCGCCTTGAACGCACCGCGCAGATCGCCGTCGACGTGGGCGCGCGGCATGCCGGAAACGGGAACCGTTTTGGCGAGCGCGTCGTAGCCTTCTTCCTTCGCCTGCGCTTCCGTCAAGCCTACCTGCGCAAGCGGCGGATCAAGGAACGTCGCGGTCGGCACGTTCCTGCGCTGGGACAGGCTGTAATCTTTGGTTCCGTTCAGGTAGCCGTTGACGATGCGGAAGTCGTCCAGCGAAACGTACGTGAACTGCGGGCCGCCGTTGACGTCGCCGACGGCGAAGACGCCGGGAACGCTCGTCTGCAGGTACTCGTCGGTCTTGATGGCGCCGCGCTCGTCGGTTTCGATATGCGTTGCCGCCAGATTGAGCGCATCGGTGTTCGCACGCCGCCCGGTTGCGTACAGCAACGCGTCGAACGCGAACTCGCCGCGGTTGGTGGTAGCGACGACGGTTTCGCGGCCGCGCGCATCGCGTTCGTTGCGCACGGCGGAAACCGAGATTCCGGAACGCAGCGCGATGCCGTCTTCCTTCATATACTGCCGCGCGAGCTCGCCGATTTCCGGTTCGATGCGGCCAAGGAGCCCCGGATGGTTCTCCAGAATCGTCACCTGTGAACCGAGCGTATTATAGATTCCCGCGAATTCAAGGGCGATGGGGCCGCTGCCGATGATGCCGAGGCGTTCAGGAAGCGATTTGAGATTCTGGACGCCGGTGGAATCGACGACGTTGTGTGTGCCGCTGATGCCGGCGATGTTAGGAACGACAGGAACGGCGCCGGTGTTGATGACGATCGCCGGAGCCGTCAGCAGCATCGTTTCGTCGCCTGCCGAAGCTTCGATGGTCTTGTCGTCCACGAACTTCGCCTGCGCGTCGATGACATCCACGCCGGCGGCGACAGCCTGGTAGTTCTTCGCGTTGAGCCGCGTGGTGACGGCGAGGCGGCGACCCATCACCTCGTCGAATCCGAAGCCGCGTTCGGCGGCCACGAGCATGGTCTTCGTGGGGATGCAGGCGATGTTAATGCAGGTTCCCCCGTACATGGAAGGGCTGCGCTCGATCAGCGCCACGTTCTTGCCGGCGGCTGCCTGCCGCGCCGCCAGGGTCTTGCCTGCCTTGCCGAAACCGATGACGACGATGTCGTAGGGACGAATGGGATCCATCACTCAGCCTTTCGTTGGGAGGTGCCGCGTCAGCAAGCTGGTGCGACGGCGAAAGTTTGATAGCGAGGATAGGGGCTCCGCCGCGCTCCCACAACTCATTGAGCATGTATCGCAACGCTGCCCATCCCATCGTTTTTTACGCATACAGATGCCGTGATTCCGTGTGGTTTGCCGGTTATCAGAAGCGCCCAGCGGCGCTGCCGGAACGGCTGAAAACAATCATAGGATGAGTAGACCCGTATGGGTTGAGTGGCGAAAAAGGCGAAACGCTATCCGGAGGCGAGGCGCAACGCGTGGGCATAGCCCGCGCCCTATGGAAAAACGCATCCTACCTGCTGCTGGACGAACCTACCGCTTCCCTGGATGCAGCGAACCGCGCGCTTGTCATGAAGCTATTGCGGAAGGCCGCCGAGAATGGAGCCTGCGTCATTGTGGCCACGCATGACGAACAGCTCATACAGTCATGCGACTTCAATTTTGATGTCGAACAACACAACCTTGACAGGCAAAGGAACGACATGGAGCAATATCTCAACAGAATCAGAGAGAACGTAGCTCCCTAACCTTAGGAGCAGCAAACAAGACCATTAGCAGTATCCTCGGCGCTGTCCTCATGGTATTGCTCCAGCAAAGCGGCAGTCGCGCGTCGCTACTGATTGTATACGTATCTATCAGCGCCGCTCTACTGGGCTACAAGAATCAGCGACTCCACGCTCAATTCTCGCGGTCGCTTTTGGTTTTTACAATCTGCTTCAAGTCATTTTCCTCTTCAATGCACCGAAGACAGCATTCCAGATAAACGTAGTATTGTTTTCTGGCAGCAAGATACAGGCCGACAACAAATACCACAAGAAGAACAAGTAACAGATTGACTCCAAGCTTTCTCATTACGTCTGACATGTCGGCCGCCCACATCAAGACCGTCAACGCTGCGGAAGCTATACCAGCTGGAAGAAGTTCGGAAAGCCACGAATGGTAAAGACTCGTCTCACGGTATTTCATGTATCGTTTAAGTTCACATTTGACAGCGCCATCCCAATCACGGGCCTTCGCCGCGTCTTCAAGAGACTGTACCCTCTCTAGTTGTTTCTCCTGAAACATCATCGCCGCAAGGTGTTGCCGCCAAACCACCAGAGCTACGTCGGCGAACCATTTTCGACCCCGGCCTGTTCCCAGCACCCGCCACTTGAGCAGACCCACTGAGCTAAGGGCCAGCCCAAGAAGGATAAGAAAGTACACCGGCTTTGAGTAAACGACACGGTCGCCTACAATCATCGCCATCAGAGATAGAAGGAGCCCCGCTAGGGAAACAAGATTGGGCAAGTCCCTGACAGCGGCAACACTATGGACAATCATAAACATGTACAGAACCACTAGGGCGACTCCTCCTGCCAACCAGCAGGCAAAGCCATGAGACGTGAAAGTCAAATGATTTTCTTCGGCATACGCCACGACGCCCAAAGACGCGATGAGAGCTCCTGCCACCATGCAAAAAAGAAAATTGAGCCAACAGCCAAGACAGCTGTGGACATTCTCTACTTTCTTAGATTCTTTAAGCCCCTGGGGAATCAGTATGACCAGTGCGAGAAGGACAAGGAAATAGGCAATGACTCCCAAGCCATCCCACCAACTATTGCCAGCGAAACGAGAGACAGACTGGATATCCCACCAGTCACGTCCAAGTGCCAGCCCAACAACCGCGACGATGCCAATAGCGATACCTATATAAGATGCGACCAATCCCTGCTTACCCTTTTCCGCCTGCTTCTTTTGCGTTTTCAATGATTTGGACGTCATACGGTTTTTCCCTCACCAATTCTTGCCGTCAGGCACCATTTGCTTTCCATCAGAATCCCACGTTCGTCGATTTTTACCCTAAAAACCGTTGCTGCTTAAGTGTTAAACCGCCCGGAACCCTTCCGAAGGCGTTGGTCGCAAGCCACTGTTCTAGTGACGAGAAGTCACCGGATTCATAATAGGACAGTAGACATGAGATGAAAGCTGCCTTGTCGGAAGGCTGCACGGCGAGGATGCCGAGACCGGCATGAATGAGCTCGTGATTTGCAGCCATCAGCGCAGTACGCTTGTTGCCGTCTGCGAACCACTGGCCGCGGCTGATAGCGCCGAACAAACGCAGCGCACGTTCTAGCGGATTCGCTTCGTCCATGATCGCCGCCACTGCATCCCGCGACGTTTCGAGCGTAGGGACCGGAGGGATCCAGGACGTTCCTCCGATGCGCACGCCGTAATCACGCAGGCGTCCAGCATCCCGTACAAGGCCTTCGCCTACGATATGGTTGTATTCCTTCACGTACTGCCAATCGACCGGGTAGTCGACGTTGTCCAGAAGGAACTGCCACGCGTGCTTGATGTTGTTCACCGTGACGATATCATCGACCGTCATGGAGCTAGGAGCGCGGCCGTCGAAGATTTCCTGCGTATCCGGGAACGTGATACCGTCAACTTCAATATTCGCCGTTTTCCAAATCGAGTCCACCAGCAGTCGCTTCGCCAGCTCAACGGCACGACCGCGGTCGGGCACTATGGCGCCCGTAAGGTCATGAGGAAGGTTCATCTATTCTCCTTGACGAAGGGATTAATTATCTTGCCGGCTGCGGCACTCGACTCCACCGCTGCCCTTTCCCAGGAATCGTTGTAGGTGCAAGTCAAAGGTCCCGGCGCAAGCTGATTGATGATTGATTGGTAGTAATCGCGCTCAAACAGCAGCGTGTCGATCAGGTAGCCCGGCTCGGAGGGAAACTCACTCAGCCCCCGCACATACATGCTTCGGTTCTCATCGCGTACGATGAGCGGCATCGCGTTGATGCGCAGCAGTTCCTTGAACATCACCAGCCGTCCCACACGTCCATTGCCGTCGGAGAAGGGATGGGTAGTTTCAAACATCCAATGTGCCTGCGCTATGGCGAACGGATCGTCTTTGAGATTCGCATACAGATTGAACACATGGTTCATGGCAGCAGGAACGTCTTCAGGGAGCACGGTTCGCGTGTCCGAAAGACCCGCTCCGATTACGTCGGGCCGCAGCTTGTAGCTGCCGACGTTGAACACTGGGTTATTTTCCTGAGCAGTGCCTCTTTTGAGCATGGCGTGCAGCGTGGTGACTATATGTTCATCCAACGGGTCGTCCACATGATCGAGCAGCCAATCGAAGGCACGGAAGTGGTTTACGGCTTCGATTACGTCGTCGGCCCTGATATCTTCGCCAGTAGTGCCCAACGTACCGCTGTCATACAGTTGCGCCGTCTGCTCCGCAGAGAGCGTCGAGCCTTCCATGTGATTCGAGTTGAACGCAAACCGCACCTGCGTGATGTGGTAAAGACTGCCTGAAAGCCGTGCGTCACGCTCAGAACGCAGCCAATCAACCACGCGCATCATATGTTCTGCTCCCGTGTTCGCCGTCGTCTTGCCCAATTCAGCAGGCTCCTTCATCTCTGATGTCACCTTTCCCTCTATTCTCCCAGCAGGTGGCAACTCCTGACTTATCACGCATTAGGCAACGGAAATATGCATGTCCGTTGCATCTCGGATACGCCACGGATCATTGTCGTAATACTGCGTTCCCGGGCGCGTCTTTCTGTACGATGGGCTGCACGCGGAATTCCGATGGTTTTGCGGATTCGTATTCCGTTTGGGGAATCCGCGCCGCTACCCGCATCTGGTAATGCGAATACGTTCGAGGCACGTGCGGACATAGAAAACGGGCAATCGGCTGGAGGGCGGTGGAAGACGGCTGAGGAGATGCGAGGTAGGCTCGAGCCACCGGATTGCGTTACTGAGGAGTTGAGCTACCATGTCGGAGACTGCGGCATTGTGGGCATTGTTGGCGGAAGTTATCTTCCTAACGCCTATCAGTATCTATTACTGGTATGGCAAGGATCTGACTTTGCGGCGCAAGCGGATTCTGCTCGTCGTTGGCGGCGTCGGCTTTTTCGTGATTATGATCGTTGCCGTCATTCTGGATTATGTGCGGTGAAGCCCCGCCTGCGTTTAAACATGCTCAGTGGATGTGCCCGTAGAATCTGCTGGCGTTGGCTGCGATGATGGAGGCATCGGGAGGGAGACCATGAATACAATCAAGCGCATATGGCATTACAATTCACAGCGCAGGCCACACTCAAGGCTCAATGGCCATGCCTATGCGCTGATGAATACGGTCATCTTGTCTTTGTCGCTGATTGTGAGCTCCATTCACGGCCATTATCCGCTATGGCTCATCATACTGTCCTTCGTCTGGGCTGTAGCCGTATGGATGTTTATGGAATGGGCCTACTATTGGACCGGGCAGAACGAAACCACGCGGGATGAACGGACTCGCACGTTGGTCGCAGTAATTTGCGTCGGCATACTGATGTTCTTGGGAATTGTCGTGCCGGTTATACTGATGTAGCGTTGCGGCACCACGCCCTCGTAGCGACGTTCGACCATGCATTACTGAATAGCTGGCAGAAGGTGTTTCAAATATCGCTGAGGATCATGCCACGCAGACAGGAAACCTGTCCCTCAAATCATCTTGGCATGTCGCTCTGCGGAGGGTCTGCCACGGAAGACGAATCGGAAGAAAGCAGTCCGGCCTTGTCCATGGTCTTCAGAAAACGGTCGGCTAGCATATCAGCGTCAATCAATGGGTCATGCTGGGTTCGCATGAGGTAGTCAAACTGTTCGAGATCCTTGTATTCCAGCGCACGGCGCAATGCGTCCTGCGCAGGACCATCCAGCTCGTCATAATACCGTTCCGCAATAAATGCTAGGTCAAATAGGTCTCGTATCTTGTCGCGGGCGACATACGCAAAACTCTTAAGCACACACAACTCGCTAATCGTGTACACCGTAATCCCGTTGCGTTCCGTAACCTGATCCGCATCAACCTGTTTTGCACGGCGGGACAGTTCCACCTTAAGCGGCGTGCCCTCCTGACCATAATCGATGAACGCCCGCTGAACCACTGGCGTATCCTTCGCCTTCTGCCAACGATAGCCATGCTGCGTACACACCGCATCAATCGCATGAAAGAACCGTTCACGTCCCACATTGGCAAAGCGCGCATCTAGGTCGATGTCTTCCGAGAACCGGTCCAGCCCATAGCACTGCATGAGGGCGGTGCCGCCCTTGAGGATGAACAGCCCATCCTCATCGGCGTTCAATGCCATCAGTACCTGCGAAATGACCCGGCGGTGCAGGTCATGACCACCATGCGCTACGTCGCTCATGTCGCCTCTTCCATGCTGTGCTTGAAATCAAGCCACGATCCCCAGTATTCATGGCCCATGAAATGATCCACTGATTGCCAGTCGGATGAATCGCGCAGCTTCCACGCCTGACGCATCACCGGCAGGGTCCACGTATCATCGTCAAGGAAATTGTCGCGCATTCCCTGCGCATCCCCGTAATCGCCCAAGGCAACCAAATCCAGACAGGCCCGTGCATGGCCGGCCACCGGCATCAGGCCAAGGCCAGGCACATCACACTGATGGATATCCCAGTCTCCAAACACCGAGCTATCCGAATCCAGCATGAAGGGACGTGACCAGTCCAGCGCGCTATGATGCCAGTCACCCGGTGTACCCGCAGGGCTTTCCAGATTCAACGCATGCAAGCCTGACACATACTTCATGCCATCCTCCTTATGCGCTGAACGTCGTCTGCCTATCTATTATTCATCCGAAACGGAGGCGGGACAAGCGCCGGCCCCTGCAGCGCGCCGACGAAAACGAAGAAGTCCCGGCTGGAGACCAGCCGGGACTTGATTGTGCCCCCTCAGGGATTCGAACCCTGGCCACGCTGATTAAAGGTCGGGATGTCAATGCGCTCTTCGTCGCACTGATGGCAATTTATGTATTTCAGTCTAAAGCTCTTCATTCATGAATGGGTATTCTGGCACACGCTGAAAAGCATGCAATAGTCAAGTGCAAATCTAAGATCAGTCAATCGGCTTAGTCGTTTCATCGCGCGCATCATCGATGCACGCGATTGACGCTGGCTGGGTAAACAGCATGATGCCGAAAAAGCTCGGAAGAACTTTCCTAAAGAGCAGCAACACGCCATCACATATTGGACTCGTCCAGCTAAGCCAAGGAATGTGGGAAAGCGAGACAGTCACCACCAGCAGCGCAATGGCAACCAGACACAGGACATTGTAGAACCGGTACATCCTGAGGTCCTTGTACGCATTGGAGTCAACGCCACCCAGATTGCGGAACTTACGGCGTGCCCACAAACAGTATGTGAATTGTATCGCGAAAAACATCATGGCGGCGGAAGCGAACTCAATCCACATCTTGCCATCTTTCCCCATACAAAACGCAAGAACCACTACAAGGGCGAACACCACCACCAATGCTCCGTATGTCCCCTTTGCAAAGGCAAGAAAGTTGTTCATCCCCTTACCGCCACGCTTCGTACAGGCCACAAACACAAGGACTGCCAAGCACCCTATAAACGCCAAGCCGCTCAGACATTCCCCCACCTTCTCCCACTCTGAATTGTCAGGCGCCATGGAACATAAGATTATTGCCGCCACCAGCAGGATTAGGCACACCACTAGGATGGGCGTGCAGTGCCTGTCCTTCTTCCTATCCTCGGTCAGCACAGAACCTTTCCAATGATCTTCTAAACGTTTGTTCATCTTCTGCCTCCGTTGACCTTCCCATTTTACAGTTAACTTGAATGCAGTCTTAAGGGTTATAGGCCAAAAAGTGTGTCTGTAGTGCGGCGTGTTCCCCTGTGTCCGTAGGCGTTTCGCCTGTTCGAATGTGGCGGGGCGCACTTTCGACGTCGGCCAGAATGTGTGTCCGCAATAGACCGCGAAGCATTGCGCCGCATGGGTTTGCCGGGTTTCGAATGTGGGCTGTTGACTGGTGGGATGAACAATCCATGCTGCGACCGTTGCGGCGGCCCGACGAAGAAGAACGGCAAGACACCGGCAGGACGGACACGATGGCGATGCAAGGACCCCAAGTGCGGGGCGTCCTCGAGCAGGTCGTACGACACCCGCAGCCGCGATTTGCAGACGGCGCTCGACTGGCTGCTGTCGCGGCGCACGCAGCGCGAGCATCCCCTCCCGGAACGCACGCTGCGCCGCCGATGCGAGATCCTGTGGGACCTGTGGCCGGTATGCCCGGTCGACGACGTCGTCCACGACGTGGTGCATATCGACGGTATCCACCTGGGCAGGAAGGCGGTCGCGCTCATCGCCATGGCCGACGGGCACGTCATCGGCTGGCACATCGCCAAAAGCGAGTCATGCGCCTCGTGGACCAGCCTCATCAGCAGGATCGCGCCGCCGCTGGCCGTCGTATGCGACGGGTGCAACGGCATGCTCAAGGCCATCCACGCCGCCTGGCCGGCCACGCTCATCCAGCGATGCCTGTTCCACGTATGCATGAACGTGACGACGCTGACGACCAACCACCCCCGGCTTCCCGCGGGCCGCGACCTGCGCGAGCTCGCCATCCGCCTGGCCAACGTCAGGGACGAGCTGCAGGCGCGCCGCTGGCTGGTCGACTACAACGCATGGCGCGTCGAATACCGCGACTTCCTCGCCCAGAAGACCATCCGCGGCGACGGCGCCGCCGAAGACACCCACCGGCGGCTGTGCAAGGCCAGGAACCAGCTCGACCGGCACCTGCGCGAGAACAACCTGTTCACCTTCCTGGCCGACCTGGGCGAGGGGCACGAACGCATCCCCTCCACGAACAACAGGATCGAATCGCTCAACGCCAGGCTGCGCGAAATGCTGCGCGACCACCGCGGCCAAAGCCTCACGCACCGGCTGCACGCCATCTGCTGGTGGTGCCAGCAGCACACCGAGAACCCCGAGCCCGCCAGCAGCCTGATCGACCACTGCTACACCAACGAACAGATCGCCCGGCTCTACGAACAGGCATGGGAACGCAGCCCGCAAGGCCGGCAAGCCGTCTACGGCATCCCCGCCAGATACGGCACCGGCATCGACTGGAACGAATTCCACACCAGCACCCCATACAACAACACCGGCTAGCACCACCCGGCGTCAACACAGACGCCAGACACACATTTTGGCCGATAACCCACATTTTGGCCGATAACCCTCAATTAGCCCGCAATCCATTCAGCAGCCGTATAAGACGGGTTAAGTAACAAAAAGTGTGTGGTGGATCCGGTCTTGGCCTTACTGCCTTCTTGCGTGTCGGGGGGTGGTCTTTCCGTCCGGGATTGAGTGCGTGCCGGATTTGACTTTTCGGGTTGACTTGTTCCATGAACAGGAACAGGTCAAGGATCGGGTCCCGGCAATGCGATGTGTGCGGCGCGCGGATGTGGCGCAATGGAACGACGAAGGCCGCAGGCCGGCGCTGGCGGTGCCCCGCGTGCGGCGCCAGCCGCACGGACCGGCGCCCGGACCTGCGCCGGGCCGGGGAGTTCCGCAGGTTCCTGCGCTGGATCACCGGCAAGCAGAGCATGGCGGAATGCGCCGCCGAACTCGGCGTGACCAGGCAGACGTTCGCCCGGCGCATCGCCTGGTGCTGGCAGGTGCCCGTGCCCCGTCCGGCCAGGATGGCCGCCCCGCACGCCGCCATCGAGGCCGACGGCATCTACCTGCCCTACGGCTGGTGCCTGCTGATCGCCTGCGACGCCGCCGGCGCGGTGGCGGCATGGCAATGGTGCGACCGGGAGAAGACTGCATCGTATGCCGCGCTGTTCGCCCAGATCGGCCCTGCCGGCGCGCTGTGCTGCGACGGCTCGCACGCGGCCGCCCGGGCCGCCGCCCTGCGATGGCGCGGCCTGCCCGTGCAGCGCTGCCTGGTGCACGTGCAGCGCGACGGGCGCGCCGACCTGACCGCCCATCCCAGAAGCGACGCCGGACGGGCGCTGCAACGCCTGTACCGGCGGCTGACGCGCGTGCGCACCGTCCAGGACGCCGCGCAATGGGCCAACGACCTCAACGCCTGGCACAACGAATTCGGCGGCTATATCCGCCAACGCACCCTGGCCCGCGACGAGCCGGACAACCCCAAGGCCCTGGCCGGCCGCAAATGGTGGTACACGCACATGCGCGTCCGGCGCGCCTATTTCCGCCTCGAACGGCTCCACAAGGACGGCCAGCTCTTCGCGTTCCTCGACCCGGCAAACCGGGCCATCGCGGGCATCCGCCCCACCACCAACATCATCGAGGGCGCCGTCAACGCCGGCATACGCCGCATCCTCGACCTGCACCGCGGGCTGGGCGAGGACCACATGAGAACCGCCGTCGAATGGCACCTGTACTTCAAATCCCGCAACGCCAGCGAGGACAAGGCCCGAACACTACAGGCAATGGGACCAGCGCAACGACGGGCAGCCACGGCAGCCCGAACAGCCCGAAAGCGACACCCGCTACGGCACCGGCATCCAGCAGCCCGGCCCCAACCCCGACAACGTCAACGCCTACGAAAGCGGCTTCGGCATCAGGAAAGGATGGGTTAAGTAACAAAAGATGGGTCTTATATTGGCGTCCATCCGTTGCGGCGCTTTGCGTGTCGGGGTGCCTTTAATCCGAAAAGAGTTAAAAGGGGCGTGACGCGGCCTGTTTTGGG
>NZ_JBKEUU010000004.1:0-295107 GCF_056356715.1 Bifidobacterium sp. LH_450
CCCGCCCCGCCCTACCAAGGCAGGCGCCGCGCCCAATGAGAAAGCCCGGGGCCAACCGGCCCCGGCCCCCTGTCAACTATCCGCCGGGACATGTGTCAAGCATGCGCTGAGACATGTGTCAACTATCCGCCGAGACAGGACACGGGGCGTAGGCGACTGGAAAGTAGGAATCTTGGAACAAAGCACACGGTGACTGCCTCACCGACTGGAATATTCTCCCCAATCTACGTTCCAGTCACCGACGGGGCGTGAGCGACTGGAAGGTATCGGGAAAAATATATTCCAGTCGCTTATGGGTTGTTAGCGACTGGAATATAGAAAGGAAGGGGGTATAGCCGAAAGAGAGCGAACCGACGGACAGTGATGACGTCGCGCGGGCGCCGGGAGCCGGGCAGGCGCCAGCCAGGCGCCGGTCGGCGGGGCGCCCGGAACGCCGCCACACCCACCCCGGCCCGACCTCCGCTACAGGGTTACGTTGATGAGGACCGGTTCGGGGACCAGGGTGATGCCGAACTGCTTGCGAACGCCGGCGACGATGGCGTCGGCCAGCGCGACGATGTCGTCGCTGGTCGCGCCGCCGCGGTTCGTCAGCGCGAGCGTATGGCGGCTGGAGAGCGCGGCGCGGGCGTCGGGGGAAATCTTGTATCCCTTATGGAAGCCGGCGTGGTCGATCAGCCACGCTGCGGACGTCTTGACGCCCTTCGTGCCGTCCGGCAACGTTGCGTCGAAGCGCGGCGCGTCCGCCGGCAGCCCGGCCGCCTGCGATTCGGTGAGCACCGGGTTCATGAAGAAGCTGCCGCAGCTGTGCCGGTCGAAATCCTGGTTGCGTCCGTCGGCGCCCTCGATCTGCTCGGCGTCGAGCGCGGCCGGCGCGTCGTCGGCGGCGACGGAACGCTGCTGCGCCGCAATCGCGGCCTCGATGTTCTCGGCGCGCTTCGTCGCCTGCATGACCGGAATGCGGTAGCGCGTCGCGTCCTCGAGCATGCCTTTCGCCGCGCGCACCTTCAGCACCGCCGAACGGATCGTGCCGATCGGCAGCCGCGCGCCCTCCTCGACGCCGAGCGCGTGCGCAAGCTGCGCGAAGGCGACGGTCCCCTCGGCGCTGTGGGTCAGCCGGAACGTTACCGACAGCACGACGTAGCGCGGCGTGGGGAAATAGCGGTCCGCGGGCACCCCCGGCGCGCTGTACATGCTCTGCTTGAGCAGGCTGGTACGGTAGCCGAACTTCAGGTCCGCCGCCGACAGTTCCTTCGTCGCCTTCTCCTGGCGGTCCCAGACTTCCACCGACGCGACGCTGGAGCCGACTTCCTGCCCGTACGCGCCGATATTCTGCACCACCGACGCGCCGACGGTGCCGGGGATGCCGGAGAGGCCCTCGACGCCTTCCAATCCAAGATTGACGGCGAACGCGACGAAATCGTCCCAGTTCGCGCCGGCTTCGGCGGTGACATGGACGCTGCGGTCGCTGCCTTCCGCGGGCGCCGCTTCGTCGGGAACGGTGATCAGGCGGCGCGCGTCGCGCACGACGACGCCTTCGAACGGTTCGCTGGAGGCGAGGATGTTGGAGCCTCCCCCGATAACGCACAGCGGCAGCCCCTTGGCGTCCGCATCCTCGACGGCTTCGATGACGGCGACGCGCGTCGTCGGCTCGACGAACCGCGCGATGTAGCCGCCGACGCCCATGGTGGTAAGTTCGGCAAAGTTAGTCATAGCTGCCACGATAACAAAAAACCCGGCCGTTTCCGGTCGGGTTTGAACAGTCAGCGTAGTGGTGAACTCACCTTCGTGGGCTCCGTGGAGGAATTTCTGACGTTGGATTCCTCAGCGGGTCTCGCGGTGGGTGGTCTGCTTGCCGCAGCGCGGGCAGAACTTCTTCAGCTCCAAGCGATCCGGCGTGTTGCGGCGGTTCTTGGTGGTGATGTAGTTACGCTCCTTGCACTCGGTGCATGCCAGCGTGATGCCCGGACGGATGTCGGCGCTCTTGCTTGCCATTGAATTCACCTCTTGTGTTCGTTTCGTTCCGGAAGTCGCCTTCCGGTCTTTGTAGCGAGAAAGAGACTCGAACTCTTGACCTTACGATTATGAGTCGTACGCTCTAGCCAGCTGAGCTATCCCGCCATGAGAGCCTCGAGTGAGAATCGGACTCACGACCTCTTCCTTACCAAGGAAGTGCTCTACCACTGAGCTATCGAGGCGTGGCGGATAGTGGATTCGAACCACTGAAGCACGAAGCGCCTGATTTACAGTCAGGTCCCTTTGACCGCTTGGGAAATCCGCCGCGTTGTTCTCGGCCTCGGGGCTGACCCCTCAACCGGCAACTTGGCTAGTATGCCACGAATGTTCCGCAACCGTCAACCCTCGGCGTGTCGTTTAGAAAACCGGGGAACGGAAAGGCAGCTGGAGGAAGGCTGGGAGGCAACCGGGAAGAAGACCGCTGAGACTGGAAGGGGCAGGAAGAGAATCTAGAGAAGAGAAGGGGGAAGCAACACCCGTCCTCCAGAAGCGGTCGGGGGGACCGGCTTCCGGGCCGGGGGCGCCCGGCGGTCGAGGCTGCGCGGGGCGCGGCGGGAACGTTTCGGAAAACAAACACCGGGCCCCGTTCCTGCGAAAGGAACGGGGCCCGGTGCGTTTACGTTTGCCGCCGCGGTTCGTTGCCGTTAGCGGACGCTTGCGTTTGCTCGCGCGGAAAGACTACTCCATGATCGCGAGGACGTCGCGGGACGCGATGATCAGGTAATCCTCGCCCTTGTAGCTCACCTCGGTGCCGCCGTACTTGCTGAACAGCACCTTCTGGCCGACCTCGACGTCCATCGGGATGCGCTCGCCCTTGTCGTCGCGGCGGCCCGGGCCCACGGCCAGGACTTCGCCCTGCTGCGGCTTCTCCTTGGCGTTGTCCGGAATGTACAGGCCGGATGCCGTCTGGGTTTCCGGCTCGGACTGCTTGACGATGATCTTGTCTTCCAGCGGCTTAAGTGAAATCGACACTGGTGCCTCCTCCATGCATGTGAACGCATTGGTTGCGTTGTTTTCCACTTGCGCGCGAGGGTTTGCCCGGCCAAGAGGCTGACGATCACTTCGCCGCGCCGTCCCGTTGCGCTAGTTCGGTATCCTACCGCGAGATTTAGCACTCTCGCAACTCGAGTGCTAAAAGTGTCGCGCCCAGCGCAACCCGCGCGCTCCTCACACCGCCGGAAAACGCGGTGTGGGTGGATGGGCTGCCCGGCCACCGGTTCGTACAGCCGCCGGCATCCCCGCGAACGCAACGTTCCGCAGCGGCAAAGCAAAACGCGCTCCCCGCAGGGAACGCGTTGTGATTCAAGATTTTCGGGGGCCCGTGCAGCCCGGCCAGCCGCCGCCGTCAGTTGCCGCGGCGGGCGAGGATGACGTCTACGCCACCGCCGAGCGACTCTTCGGACGCGTCGGGGGCGTCGACGACGCTGGCCCGCTCGCTTTCGTGGAACGACGGGGCGCTCTCTTCGGCGGCTTCGGCCGCCGTTTCGGCGATCGACTGCGCGCTTACCGACACTTCCTCGCGACGCGTCGACGCATCCTGCGCGCGGCGAATCTCCTCCAGATCGACGCGGCTGGGCGCCGGATCCTCCGGGCCGTCCGGATTCGGCACGGCCTTCGCAACCTGCTTCGTCGACTTGATTTCCAGGCTTTCGGGAGCCGGGTGCGGCGTTTCGGCGACGTTGCGCGGCGAACCGAGCGAGAACGAAATCAGATCGACCGAAGACTTGCCGACAGTCGAAATCTCGTTCGTGGCGTCGTCGGCTTCATCCTGCGCCGCCGCGGCGCTTTCCGCGCTGCCGCTGCGAGCGGGGCTGCCGTTACGCTGAGCGCTGCCGTTGCCGGAATCTTGCGCAGCGCTGGCGGAACCGGCACCGGAACCGGCGCAAGAGCCCGCCGGGGCGACCGCTTCGACGATCGTTTCCTCGACGACGGCGTGCTCGCCGGAATCGGCTGCCTCCCCGCTGGCCGCGCGTTCGGCGGCGCGCGCCGCAATCTCGCGCGCCTTCGCCAGCTGCGCATCGTGGATGACGCGGCGAATCTCACGCTGTTCCATGACGTCGGTCGGCGTATCCAGCGACGACTGTTCGCCGGATTGCGCGCCGGAAATCTCCTGCCGCTGCGCCTCGGCCGCGGCCTTCAGCTGGGCCTCGCGGCGAGCCTTCGCACGCTGGGCCTTGCGGGCCGCTTCCTTTTCCTGGCGCTCCTTGACCTTCGCTTCCCAGGCCCGCGCCTGGCGCGACGCGTTGGCGCCGAGCGCGCACACGACGGCGAGCAGCGCCGCCGGAACGAGCGCGAAGAGGGGGCTGTAGTCGAACGCGAAGGCGAGGCCGAATACGGCGAGCGTCAGCGCAATCAGGATGCCGGCGAGAATCTGCCGTCGCCGCACCGCCGCACGGCGCAGCTCGCGCACATGGGCGATGTATTGCCGGTCTACGCCGCCATGAGAGCCGGAATGCGTGCCCGAGTGCGTATCCCCTGATGGCATTGTCGCCCCTTTCGCCTTCGGTGTCCTGTCGTCGGAGAACCGGGTGCCGCTCGTCGCGTCCACCAAGTGCAGCGACGTGGAGAACCGGTCCTCCTGGTGTTTGACCACCTGTTTCATCCCCTTGACCGTCCGTTTGGGCAGCCATATGGCCATGAGGATTACGAGTACTGCCAGAACGATGACTGCGCTTAGCGATTCGTAACCCATAGTCCCCAAGAATAAAAGAAATTATGCCAATATGGGTAATGCTTTCCCGGGCGTGTCGCCCAATAGACGGCGCACGAACCCCTCGGGAGCGTCCTGCGCGAGGAGGCTGTACGATTCATGGTCTCTCCATTCCCCGTTGATATACATGTAGCGCCGGCGCACGCCCTCGAACGTCGCGCCCACCTTCTGCACGACCCGGCGCGAGCGCTGGTTTTCCGGCAGAATGTCTATTTCCAGCCGGTGCAGCTTCGGTCCGCGCCGCTCGAAGAACGCCCAGTCGGCAAGCAGCGCGACGGCGAGCGGCGCGAAGCCGCGGCCGGCGAATTCGTGGGCGACCCAGTAGCCGATGATGCCCGAGCGCATCGAGCCGTAGCTGATCGCGCCCAGCGAAATCTGCCCTGCGAGAGCGCCCTGGAAATCCATGGCGAACACGACCGACGTTCCGGCGCGCTCGTCCTGGCGCTGGCGGGCGATCCATGCGTTGAACGTCAGCAGCCGCTGGCCGGTCGGGTCCCCTGATTCCCACGGTTCCAGCCAGGATTCGTTGCGCTGGCGCACTTCGCTCCATTCCGCGCAGTCATCGGCCGTCATCGGGCGCAGCAGCAGCGCCGGGGCGCCGGGCACGGGGCCGATGGCCGCCGGTACATCGAGCGCGTTCGGCGACGCCGGGGAAAGCCGCTCGCGGATTCCCTCGCTGATTCCACGGAAGATAGACACTGCACCATTGTGCCACGGTGTGCTGCTATGGCAACAAGATTTTCACTTTTGTTCCATTTTGGGTGAGGGTAAGTGAGATTGGGTTGGGGGCAGGTTTGGGGTTGCGGTTGTAGGTGACCGCGAGGGCGCCCGGGGCTGTACGCGGACCGGAAGTTTTTCGCAGTGGCGTTACGTTTCGGATGAACGTTTCTTTTCTGCAGGAACGTTACGTTCCAGGAGGGCTGTTTCGTTCCAGCAGAGCCGTTTCAGCAGGTTCGAGATTGATTATGGAGGACCGGTTGTGGATAGCGGTTGTGGATAACGGTGGACGACACACCTTGCCATCCACAATGGTTTTTTGAGTTGGTGTTGGCGGCGGCGGCTGGCGACGATGGAACGCATGGACGGTTTTTCACGGCGCAAGGCGACGCGGCATACGGCGGCGCGGCAGGAAGCGTCGCGGCGTTCGGCTCCCTACGCAGGTGCAGGTGCGGGAGCGGACGGCGCGGCGCGGCGGCTGCGCGGCTGGCTGCGTTCGCCGCGGGGACGGCGCGAGCTGCGACGCGCCAGGGTCCTTGCGGCCGCCTTGTGCATAGCGTTCGCGGTGTCGGCGTTGGCCTCCCGCGTTTCGAGCGCGAACGCAACCGTCCAGGTCGTCGTGGCGGCGCGCGCCATTGGCCGCGGCGCCACGGTAGCGGCCGGCGACGTCGCGCTGGCGGAAGTTCCGGCGCATGCGGGGCTGGGGGATGCGGTGGGGAATCTTGAGGAGATTATCGGCAGGGAATGCGCGCTGGACGTTCCGGAAGGCTCGCTGCTGACGGCGGCGATGCTTGCGCCGGCTTACGCGGCGCCGCGCGGCTACGCCGTCATCGACGTTGAGCTCTCGACCCCTGCGGCCGCCCTCGTCCCGGGAACCAAGGTCGCCCTGTCGTCCCTCGCCGGCTGCGACGGCTCTTCGCAAACTATGGAAGATTCAGGAAGCCGGAAGGAAACCGGCGAGGAAAAAGCGACGCCCGACGGTTCGGACGATGCAGGCGAATCGGGTGGTGCAGACGCGTCGTCTGGGGCGAGCGCGAGCTGCGTGATTGCGGCGGATGCGGTTTACCTGGGTCCCAGCGAAACGCAGGATTCGTCGGGAACGACCGCGAACGGCGCGTCGGGGGCGACGAACCGCGCAAGCGTCGCGCTGCCGCCGGACGACGCGCTCGCCGTCCTGCAGGCGCAGGACGTCTCCCCCATCATCGCCCACGAACCGTGACTCCCGGCTCAACCGTCTTTTACGTACCTGCAGTAACGCTCCCAAGGCAGAAATCCTAACAAAGCGGGAACGGAACCGCGCCTTCGTCGAATACGTGCATTCAATCTCACTGAAGGGCATACGCAGGAACGGGGCCACCCGTTAGCACACTGCGACCGCAATGCCGTCTAGGAGCCCTCTCCGGAACGGGGCAGAAAATCTACTTGCTGGAAGAGGACGAGGAACCGGAGCCGCTGTCGGTGCGGTAGAAGCCGGAGCCCTTGAAGGAAATCGGCACGGCGGAATAGACCTTGCGCACTTCCTCCTTCTTGCAGACGGGGCATACCTTGATCGGCGCGTCGTTGAAGTCCTGGTGCTTCGTGAAATCGTGGCCGCACGCCTTGCAGCGGTAGTGGTAATTAGGCAATTGTTCCTCCTTGTGCCAACTCCCCACATACTAAGCCACACCACCCCCACGCCACCGCCAGATTGCCCCCTCGCACGCCACCGCCAGATTGCCCCCCGCACGCCACCGCCGACTGGAATATAGCCGGCACGATACTTTCCAGTCGGTGACGGCGACTCAGTGACTGAAATATAGCTGGCACAATACGTTCCAGTCGGTGACGGGCCCTCAGTGACTGAAACGTAGACCAATACCCACAAACCAGTCCCTGATGATCCCAGCAACTGGAAAATAGCAGGCATGATACTTTCCAGTCGTTGATGGCCTCTCAGCGACTGGAAAGTAGCCTGATACCTATAAACCAGTCGCTGACGGTCCTAGCGACCGAAAAATAGTCCAGACGATACGTTCCAGTCGGTGACGGCGACTCAGTGACTGGAAAGTAGAACAGGGCCCACAAACCAGTCAGTGACAGGCCGTACGCGACTGGAAAATAGTCCAAATGGCACATTCCAGTCGGTGAGGGGGCCTTAGTGACTGGAAAGTAGAGGGACAACCACGAACCAGTCAGGGACGGGCGGAAGGGGCGGGGCCGGTTACTGGCGTTCGTTGAAGACGGCCCAGTGCGGGGGGAGCTCGGTGAGGATGCGGCGGTCGTCGTCGGCGGCGCGCTGCTGGGGCGTGGCCATGTCGCCGGGCTCGAGCTTGACGCCGTCGGCGTCGAAGCGTTCGGTGCCCTGGCGTTCGACGCGCTTGTGGTCACGCTTCACCCGGCGCGACGGATCATAAGGTTCAGCAGCCATCATTGCACCTCTATACACATGTCATGTGGAACCAGAAACGAAACCAGGAACGGAAAGGAAAACATCGGAAGTAGGAGGCAACGGCCAGACAGCAACTCGCCAACGACTAGGAGGCAGGAGGCAACGGCCAGACAGCAACTCGCCAACGACTAGGAGGCAGGAGGCAACGGCCAGACAGCAACTCGCCAACGACTAGGAGGCAGGAGGCAACGGCTAGACAGCAACTCGCCAACGACTAGGAGGCAGGAGGCAGCGGCTAGGCAGCAGCCGCGGCCATCAGCGGGCTTCCTGGTACATTTCGCCGAGGCGGGCGACGATGCGGTCCACTTCCTTTTCGGGGTTGACGAACGCGGCGACGCTCCACACCGTCAGGACGGACCAGCCGAGGCCCTCCATCTGCTGCATGAGCACGCGGTGGCGCTCGCGAGTGGACGGCATGCCCATGAACTGGGCGTCGTCGGTGAACAGCGCCAGCCCGAACGGCTTGTCCTTGACGCCGACGACCATCGGGATCCGCGTGCCGTCCTCGAAGCCGTAGTCGACCTCGACGTTGAGCCCGCGGGCGCGGATGCGTCCGGCGAGGTCGTTGAACAGCACGTTGTCGCTCGTGTCGCTGCCCGACGCCTCGAGCGCCGGCTCGCTGGCGAGCCCTTCGGCCCACGTGAGCAGCGTCTTGAGCATCTTGGGGCCGGCCTGGTGCAACCGCTCGTCGTCCATGTCCTCGGCGCCGAACGCGCTGACGATGTCGATGTGGCGCGAGGCCAGCGCGAGCGCGTCGAGCAGCATGCCGCGGCCGCCTTCGGACTGCAGCGCGCCGAACTGCTGCAGCAGCCGGCCGTGCGTCGTCTTCGCATAGCTCATCGAAATGATCGCGTCGGTGGCCTGCGCGCCTGCGACGTCGGTGATGTCGACGATGCGCACGTGCCGCAGGAACCGGCCCATGTATTCGTTCTTCGCGGCCAGCGACTTGAGCTCCGCGCCCAGGCGGATGCGGAACGTCGTCGTCATCGTCACGACGGTGAGGATGTAGCTGGCCGGCACGATGGTGAACGTCGAGGCGCGCTGCGTAATGAGCTCGACGATGGCGTCGATCTCCTCCTGGCTGCTTTCCACGAGCCCGGAACCCAGCTGCGGCACGGCGCCGGCCTCGATCGGGTGGAACAGCACATGCCCCTCCACCGTTTCGCGCGCCGGGTCGAGGCTGACGGGCCCGAAGCCCTGCTCCTCGAGGAACCTGTTGACGCGCGGGTCGCGGCGCGTGGGCACCGGCCGCACCTCCACGCTCGGCAGCATGCCGATCAGCGCGTTGAGGCTGTCGCTCGTCACCGTCTGGCGATGCGCCAGCACGACGGCCTGGCGCGCGCGGCACAGAATGCTCAGCAGCAGCACCGACGGGATGTGCGCGGCGGCGTCGATGATGACGACGTCGGCGATCGGCACCGGGTTCGTCACCGAGGCGAGCGTGGCCGGCGTGGCCATGATCACCGGCTTGGCGGCGGCGAGGATCTCCGGGTGGTCGTGCTGGATGCGGCTCAGCGGCACGCTGGCATCCGCGGCCAGCGCCGTATGCAGCATGTTCGCTTCCTGCGTGCGGGCGAACAGCAGGTCGCACAGCCGCTTCATCGACTCCTGCATGATCATCGGCCCGATCGAGCGCACATGCTCGGTATCGACCTGGATGAACCGGTCGGCGGCCGTCTGCAGCACCGAGCCGTCCTGGTTGGAGATGATGGCCGACGACTGCACGATGTCGTCGAACACCGTCGTCCACCATGCCAGCTTGAGCTCGTCGGCGACGGCGTCGGTGGCCACATGCCGGTTGCGCAGGTCCTCGACCAGCGGCGCGAGGCCGCCCTCCTTGAACTCGCGTTCGAGCACGCAGCGTTCGGGCAGCGTATCCAGCGCCCGCTTGTCGTCATAGAGCGCCTTGAGCCGCTCCTCCACGTCGTTGAAGTCGGCGGATTCGAGCGCCGCGCCCTGCGGCGTCGTGGCGAGCACGGCGTCCAGCGCCGTCAGGTTGCGCGCCAGCTCGTCCTGCGTTTCGATGATTTCGTCGAGCTTCGGCGGCAGCACCGGCCACCCGCCGTGCGGCACGAACATGCGCCACTGCTCGGCCTGCCGCGACACGACGAGCAGCGCTTCGTGCAGGCTTTCGACCTGCGCCCCGGCCCGCAGCATGCTCTTGGCTTCCTTGACGTGCCGGCGGCGCTCCCAGTAGCCCATCGTCGAGCCTTCGGCCTTGCGGCTCGCCTTCGGCTTGGTCGCCTCGATCATCGATTCGATGTCGCGTTCGAACACTTCCGGCTGGAACACGTCCAGCACGCGCCGCAGATTCTTGAGCACCGTCACCTGCCGCGCCCATTCGAGCGCCGTGTCCGGCACGGGGAACCCGCACGCCTTGACGGTAGACGCCACCTGTTCGCGGGTGGCCGGCAGCACCTTCTGCAGCAGGTCGACGACGCGCTGGTAGGCGGTGATCGCTTCGTCTTCGCTCATCAGCGACGCCTTGTACCAGGCGGTATCGTTCGGCCCGATCGAATATTCGCCGAGGTCGCCGGCGCGCTTGAGCTTGTCGCTCCACGCGTCCATCTGCTGACCGACTGCCTGCGCCACGCCCTTGCCGAGCCGTACGTGGGTCGCCGGATGGGTGGGCAGTTCGGAGATTTTCGCAAGATTCTGGATCGTCTGGTATGCCGACACGCCCCACGTCTGGTTGACGCCGTGCAGGTCGCCAAGGTACCGCGTCAGCCGCGCCCGCACGCCGACGAGTTCGTCGGCCAGCTGGTCGAAGCGCGAGGAGGCGACGCCGGGATGGAACCCGACGGCGCTGATGAGCTGGTGGTCGATGGCTGCGTTCGCGTTGGGGTTGGCGACGTCCAGCACCTGCCCGTCGAGTTCGTTGGCGCGCATCGCGCGCAGGAACCGCCGCTTCTGGTCGGTCACGCCCGGCACGTACAGCACGGATTTGCCGGCCATCATGCAGCGCGAGGCGATTGCCGCGGCCTCTTCCGCGGTGTCGGAACCGACGGAGCCGTCGACGAACAGCGAGTGCCCCGCCGCCGCCATGTTCGCGGCGTAGCGGACCGTGTTGTCGACGTCGCCGACTTCGAACTCGCCGTGCGGATCGCCGTCGAACGGGCTGTATTCGGCGAGTTTCTGGCTTTCGAGATGCTCGCGCGCCTCGTCGTCGCCGGCCAGCGCGTCCAGCAGTTCGTTGCCGGTCGGCCCCTTCGCGAGCTCTTCGAGAATGAGCTGGCTTTCCACGAGGATCTGCGCCGACGGGTCCATGAAGCAGCCGAGGATGATCTGCCGTTCAATATTGAAGTCGGCGTACGCCTGCCGCGCCGCGTTCGTGATCGCGGCGAACACGGCCGCCGTTTCCGGCGTGCCGCTGGCATAGTTGGAGCCGTCGAACAGCGCACGCTCGTCGAGGATGACGCCGTGCTCGCGCATGACGGCGACGAACGACGCGTTGAGCCGTACGTGCCCGGTGAACATGATCGTCGTATGGTTCTCCACCGGGTTGCCGTCGCGCTGCACCTCCACCGGGTACAGCAGCACCGGCATCTGGTTGCCCTTCCAGCGGGCGACGCCGACTACCAGCGACAGTTCGGCGACGCCGCTGATGCGCTTCTTGGCGCCCTGGTCCTCCAGCACGCGCTCGATGCGCCGCGCCCCGTTCTTCAGCTTGCCGATGTCGGGGAACAGCTTGTGCAGCGGCGCGCTGCCCCGCGCGAACAGCTGCGAGATTCCGGAAGGGTTGGCGTGCGTCAGGTCGAGCTTCGCGCTCAGTTGCGTGACGTCTTCCAGCGGCGACGGCACGAGATTCGCCTTGAATTCCTCGCGCCAGGTACGCAACCGTTCCAGCGAATCGCCGTCCGGCGACTGGAGATTGCCGCTTTGTTCAGCCATGGAGCTCACTTTCCTACCGCCTTGCGGTAATCTGCGTAGCCTGGGTTCTGCGAGAGCGCTTCGTCGATATCGGCGTTGCCCTGCGCGGACAGCCACGCGTACAGGTCGTCGTACAGCGACGGGTTCATCGCCAGGAACGGCAGCAGCTTGGGTTGGCGCGCCATTTCGAATTGCTTGGCGAAGTCGTCGCTCAGGCGCGCATCGTCGGACGTGTAGCCGCCGGCTTCAATGACTTCGCGGTGGGCGTCGAATTCGCCCTGCTTGACGCGTTCGAATACGGAGCCGGGTTCGAACGCCGGCGTGTACGCCTTCTGTTCGACCGGCACCGTGGGTTCGGGGTCGATTGATTCAGATTCGGTTGGTTCAGGGTCGGCCGGGCGCTGGAACCGCGAGTAGTCCGGCTCGTCCTGCGCGGGTTCGCCCTGCGAGGGTTCGGCCTGCGCGGGTTCGTTGTGCGTAGGCTCGGTATGCACAGGTTCAGTATGCGCAAGTTCGGCATGGGCGGCTTCATTGCGCGAGGGAAGCTCGATGCCGAACGCGGCCGCGTCGATCGGGTCCATCGCCGACGTCTCCTCGACTCCCGGCGTCGGCTCGGACGCGACGACGGAAGCGAACGAAAGCCGCGCGTCGACCGGCGGATTCTGGCTCACGGGAGCGTCGAACGTCACCGCTTCAGCAACCGAATCTTGGATAACACTAGATTCGGCGGCCGGTGCCGGCTGCTGCACGATCTGGTTCTGTACCGGAGCCTGGACGGCCGGGGTGACGGGGCGGCCGGCGGCGATGACGTCGACCGGAACGACGCCGCCCTTCGGCGCCAGCGGTTCCGTCGCCGGCGTTCCCTTCGGCGCGGCATGGCGCGGGCCCTCGCGGAACTCGGGGACGAACGGCTGCTCGGTGGGCGCCGGTTCCTTCATCTTGCCGGCGGCGATGTCCTGCGCGTCGGCGAACAGGTCGCGCGGCTGGGCGCCGGGATCCTGGTCGGGCTTGTCGGCGTCCGTGGACGGCGGGTTGAGCGGGGATTCGAACGGCGCGAACGTCTGGTTCTCGGCGTTGCGCAGCTCGGTGGCGCGGCGCTGCACCATGTCGGCGTTGAACATGTCGGTCGGCTCGCCGGCGCGCAGGTTGAGGATGTCGTCCACCGACATGTCGTTGCGGCCGGAAACCGGGGCGCCGTCGACGGCATAGTCGAACAGGTTCGCGACGCCTTCGGTGGTGTCGTCCACCGTGACGCAGACGAAATCGAGCGGCACGTCGCCGAACTGCATGTGCATGACGTCGCCCTGAAGCTGGAAGTCGGTGCCGCCGGGCAGGCGCAGCAGCTCGCTGCCGGTGCGCACCCAGTAGGTGCCGTTGGTGGAGTTCAAATCGCGCAGGAACGCGGCGCCGTTCGACTTGACCGAGAACTCGGCGTGGCGCTTCGACATCGAGCGCGTGTCGTCGGGAATCTCAACGCGTGGGTAGCGGCCGCCGGACACCGGGCGCAACGGCTTGCGGCCAATCTCGATGGTGTCGCCAGCTTCGACGCTCGCAACGTCCGAACCACCCGCTCGGATTACCCATTTCATTGCCGTTCGCTGGTCACCGCTCACCGTACCGGCCTTCCTCCTTGAGTGAGAGGGCGCGTGCCGCTCTCCTGCTGAAATCTGGTCGCATTCATCATAAGGCATGGTCGCCCTGAAGAAGTTGCGCCACTGTTCGTATTGTACGCTACCGCACTCCAACACACTCAAAACCCGCGAACAGCGCGCAGGAAAAAGGGAAAGCCCCGCCGCAATGGACGGGGCTTTCCGCGAAAGCTGTGGAAATGTGCGGCGCTAGGCCGCGCACATCACTTGAGCTCGACGGTGGCGCCAGCTTCTTCGAGCTGAGCCTTGGCCTTCTCGGCGTCTTCCTTCTTGGCGTGCTCGAGAACCGGCTTCGGAGCGCCGTCCACGAGAGCCTTGGCTTCGGCGAGGCCCAGGTTGGTGATGCCACGCACGGCCTTGATGACCTGGATCTTCTTGTCGCCAACGGCGGAGAGGATGACGTCGAACTCGTCCTTCTCTTCCTCGGCCGGAGCGGCGGCGCCACCGGCAACGGCGGCAACGGCGACCGGAGCGGAGGCTTCGACGTCGAACTTCTCTTCGAAGGCCTTGACGAACTCGGAGAGCTCGACGAGGGTCATTTCACCGAAAGCTTCGAGGAGCTCGTCCTGGGTGAACTTAGCCATTATGGCTTCCTTTCATTCATGGCGCGGAACGGTTTTCAAGGTAAGGTTTCCGTGCCTAAATCTTTGCTTGGTTGTTTGTCGAAACGTTTGGGGCGTCGACTTCACGCGGCGAGCCGCAGTGAACTCAGGCGGCCTTCTCCTGCTTCTCGCGCAGCGCGTCGACCGTGCGAACGAACTTGGTCGGCAGTGCGTTGAACAGGCGGGCGGCTTCGGACATCTTGCCCTTGAGCGCACCGGCCATTTCGGCGAGCAGTTCCGGACGGCTCTTGAGCTCGGCCAGCTGCTTGGCACCCTCGGCGTCGTACACGGTGCCGTCAGCATAGGCACCCTTGACGATAAGGGCCTTGTTTTCCTTGGCGAAGTCACGCAGGATCTTGGCAGCGTCGATGTAGTCGCCGGAAACGAAGACGACGGCGGTCGGGCCCTTCAGGGCGTCGTCCAGGCCTTCGATGCCAGCTTCCTTGGCTGCAATGCGGAACAGCGTGTTCTTTGCCACGGTGTAGGAAGTATCGCGGCCTAGCTTTTCACGCAGATCGGAGATCTGCGGAACGGTAAGCCCGCGGTACTCGGTCAGGTAGATCGCGTCGGCGTTACGGAAATCTTCCGTAAGCTCGGCGACCACCGCTTCCTTTTCGGGCCTCTTCATGGCGTTCCTTCCTAAGTCGGCCGTTGACTTTCGGAACGCCGCCGCGGCGCGATGCCGCAACAAAAAAGCCCTGCGCACAGGCAGAGCATCATCGGCCGGCCGCAATGCGGCGTGGCTTTCATTCTCAACCTGCGCTGGCTTGGCGAACCAAACTTCGGAGCGCCCGTCGCCGGACGTTCAACCAACGGTCTGTGGTTTACAAATAGAAAAGAGTACGGGGAGTCGCGGACTTACGGCGTGTCGCCCCTCCCAAAGCGCCCCCTATCTACGCAAAGTAGGAACGTCGTCAAAGTAGTCCGGCTCGCAAAACGTTGAAATTCTAACGTTTTGCGAGCCGTTCCCCGCTTCGCGGAAGCGGAGAGCGGTTCGTGACGTTCCTACTTTGCGAAGATACCTCATATCGGCGTCGCGAAGCCAACTGGCTGTCGGTCGGCACACAGGCTGGTACGCGCCTGACTACTCTGCCGGCGCGAGCGCTTCCTGAATCTTCTTGACTTCGTCGGTAAGCCAGTCAGTGAGGCTGTCGTACTTCGACGGCATCGTTTCGGTCATGTCGACGACCGGAACGTTGCCGTTGTCCGCGGCGGCGACCAGCTGGTCGGACAGCGTCGACGGTTCCTGCGAGTTCATGATCAGCAGGTGCGCATCGCCCTTCTTGAGCAGCTCCTCGAACTTCGAGATGTCGGAAGCCGTCGGCTCGCTTTCGTTGGCGGCCGCGCTCTTGTAGCCGGTTGGCGTCACATCGCCCAGCCCCAGCTCCGCCGCCAGGTAGTCGGCGACGGATTCGGTCGCCGCGTACGACAGGTCCGGATCGGCCTTCTTGACTTCGGCGATTTCGTTTTCGAGGTCCTGTTCCTTCGCGTGCCATTCCTCGTTGAGCTTCTGGAATTCGGCTTTGTCGGCCGGCAGCAGCTTTTCGTAGGCCTGCGTAATGGCGTCGGCGGTCTTGTTGCGCACTTCCGACGAGAACCAGACGTGCGGGTTGTCGCCGGTCTTCTTGCCGCCCTCTTCCGCGGCGTCGATGACGACCGCCTTCGACGAATCCGCCGCCTTCGTCGCCCATTCGTCGTAGCCGGCGCCGTTGACGATGGCAACCTGCGCGTGCTCGAACTTCGCGATGTCGTTCGTCGTCGGCTCGTAGTCGTGCGCGTCGACGCCCGTATTGCTCAGGATTGACGTCACGTCGACGTACTTGCCGCCCAGATCCTTCGCCAGCGAACCCCAGATGTTCGTCGACGCGACGACTGCGATGACCGAGTTCGCGTCGCTCGAGCCCACGCCGGAGCTCGCTTCCTGCGACGACGACGCGCCGCAGCCGACGGCGAAGCCGGTCATCGTCACCGCGGCCACCAGCGCCGCCGTCACCTTCAGCATTTCCTTAAGATTGCGTTTCATCAGCCCTTGTCCGTCCCTTTCGTTGCCGTTTCCGTAAGATTGCGCCTCATTGGCGTCCCTTTCCGTTGCGCTTCTTCCTTGCGTTTCGTCCGTTCGCCGGTTTCACCGCCAAAGATTCGTGCGTTTGCCGAAGATTCCCGCTTCCATTCTGCCAACCCCCGCGCAGTCCGGGCGCCGAATCTTCTCTCGACGGAGCCACTCTATCACTTATTGAGAACAATTCTCAATAAGCAAAGGGACGACACTGGCGCCGACGCCATTCAAAGCACAGAACAGACACGCCGATGGCACTGACCGAGGCAATCACCATGCCGGCAATCCATAACCTCCTCGATGACCCACCAGTGGCCGGCAGCACGTAACGCGGCATGGTATTGACCACCGTAAACGCAGCCATCATGCCGTCCGGGGTCTCTTCGTCAAACGACCATGGATACTGCGCGTACACATACGACACCCTCGGCACACCTCCATCAACGTTGATGCAGAATACGTCGTCGGCGGGGTCGTCCGGCGCTTCGTAGTCATCCGGCACCCTAATCTGACTGAGCCTGTAGCAATAGTCTCCGCCAGCGGTCAGGCCGTCAAACGAGAACACGGCAACCCCGTCATCGCCAGTCACAGTCGACGTGACTTCGGAAAAACCTTCAGGGGGTGCGCTCGAAGACCCGGGGTCAATCGTCGCCCTGAACTGACCTCCGGCCAGTTTCAGCGTTTCGACGTCCTTGTCGACAAGTGTGATCCGAACGTCGGTAACCGGAGAGAAGTCGTTCAACACGGTGAGCAACAGATTATTGCTGGTGTCCAGGGAGAAAGAATCAATGGCCGACATGCTCCCGAAGCTCGTCAACTCATAATACGGCAGATTGTCTTGAGCGCTCCAACGAGGCGTAATCGTCATCAAAGCGCCAGCTGAAGTATACGACGCTGACGCCGAGGTCTGCACCAGATCGAACGCATACGAATCACTTTGGGACGTCACGCCTCTCCACGTCAGCGTCAGTTGGCCGTTGGCATCCGTGGTGATGCACCCACTCTCCGGTTCCAAGTCCGGCCGGTTGCTGCCACCAACATCCACCAAGCAGAACTCTGCGCCGCCAAGCGCCTTCGATCGGTTATTCGAATCAAGGAGGGTGAGGTACAAATTAGCGATATTCAGTTCATTCACCAGCGTCACCAATGGCTGCTCAGCGTCGAGCGACCATGCTCCGTCCGTGGACGTCAATCGAAAATCGGCAGCAACCAAGACGGCAGCATCATCTTCATCTGCTCCCACCGTGAATCGCAATGTCGCCTGTTGCGCAGCAGTGTAACGGTCAGGACTCGCTTGTTCTTCCAGCACGAAGGCGTACCCGCCTAGCGGCAACGCATCAAACGCAAATACGGCGTTGCCGGCACTGTCAGCCGTCACGCAGACAGGCACCGACGAGTTTGTTTGCTCATCCCAGTATGCGTCAGGAAGGAGGGGCAACAACGAAGCGGAAACTTCATCAAGATCCAACGTTGCACACACCTCGGCGTCAGGGATGGCTTCACCAGACGGATCTCTGGCGGCAAGTTCAACCTGAACGTCGCTAGTGAGAGGCTCTTGATAAATGATGAGCTCCGCTGCTAGGTTGCCCGTTTGGACAGGATCGGTCTCGTTGTAGGCGACTCCCAGATAGTCAAACACCCAACCCCAAGTCCATTCAGCGACGAGCTCTCCCGTATACCCTGGATCATCGAACCACATCCATTGAGGCTCCGTGAACTGCTTGTAGCCTGCAGGCACTGATGTCTGGTACAGCAGGCCTTCTCCGCTGCCTACATCGGAATAATACGGCACTTCAAGGATTGCAACGCCTTCTTCATCGGTGATAGCCGAGTCATAGCAGACTCCCAGATGATCACCGAGGCAAAAACCAGCGCCCTCGATTGGCTGGCCGTTGACACTAAATAGCCGGACGGTGAGCTCCACAGACAGACCGCTCCATGTCACGATGTTCGCATCGCCCAACGATGCCTCTTGCGATTGGTATGCAGCAGCTCCGTCGCTATCTATCGTTTCTTTAATCAGGCCTTCCTCGGCTTGCACCGTATCCGACGACGTACCACCCACGTTCACCGAATTGGGGGAATCTTTTTCCTCCTGGACCTCAGATTCGTCATAACCCAGCGTTACCGAGCTTTCCTCCGCCGTATCGGACTCCGAGATTTCGACTGCGGAAGCGGTCGGTACGAATCCGAACGAAGTTCCCCATGTCACACCAACCACCAGCAAAACGGTCAACATCAACGCCGCGACTCTTGCGACCGCACAGACAATACGGTTCATCCTCTCCCCTTCTTTCCCCATTGGAATCCGGACCTCACGCTCCGTTCATTTAGAGCGTACTGATTGCCATCAAGCATACAAAATCACTGATTTCGTCCAAGAGATTGACCAAAACCGGTTTCCCAGTCTCAAGGCGAAAAGAACCGGACATCTACAGCCCACCGAAATCTTGGGTCGGGTTCCTCAACACGCCGGCGACGGAGGAACCCGACCCAGCAGCCCAACGGAATCTTAGGTCCGGTTCCTCAACACGCCGGCGACGGAGGAACCCGACCCAGCAGCCCAACGGAATCTTGGGTCGGGTTCCTCAACACGCCGCGAACGGAGGAACCCGAGCCGGCAGCCGGGCGAAATCTTGACTCCGGTTCCTCGGAGGAACTGAACCCAGCATTCCTCCTTGAATCTTGGGTCGGGTTCCTCAACACGCCGGGACGGGAGGAACCGGACCCAATACTCCGCCCGAATCTTGGGTCGGGTTCCTCAACACGCCGGGACGGGAGGAACCGGAACAAAGAAAGCCCCTCACAACGCGTGAGGGGCTCTCAGTTCTAGACGCATGCTCCCGGGTGGGAGCCGGCATCACAGAATGGCCATGCAGATGAAATCGAGGATGAAGAGGGCGGAGACGATCCAGACCATCGGGTGCACTTCCTTCGCCTTGCCCTTGCAGGTCTTGACGAGGCAGTACATGATGAAGCCGCCGGCGATGCCGTACGAAATCGAGTAGGCGAACGCCATGAAGACGGCGGCGAAGAAGGCGGGGATCGCCTCTTCGATGGAATCCCAGCGCACTTCGCGCAGCGAACCCGCCATCATGCAGCCGACGACGACGAGGATGCCGGCGGTCGCGGCGGACGGAACGGCGGAAATCACCGGCGCGAAGAAGGCGGAGAGCGCGAAGCAGATCGCGACGACGACCGACGTCAGGCCGGTGCGGCCGCCAGCGGCGATGCCGGCCGACGATTCCACGTACGTCGTGGTGTTCGACGTGCCGAAAATCGAGCCGATCGACGTAGCGATCGAGTCGGCGAACAGCGCCTTGTCCATCTTGGAGGAGAAACCGGAGGAATTTTCGACGGCGTCTTCGTCTTCCTTCGAGAAGATGCCGGTGCGGCGGCCGGTGCCGATGAACGTGCCGAGCGTGTCGAACGTATCGGACATGGAGAACGCGAAGATCGTGACGAGGACGAGCGGGATGCGGCCAGGGTTGCTGAACAGCGAACCGAAGCCTTCGCCGCTGAACAGCGCGCCGAACGTTTCCGGAAGCTGCGAGAACATGTCGCCGAACGACACCGAATCCGACATGTTCGTCAGTCCCATCGGAATGCCGATGACGGCGGCGATGATGATGGCGAGCAGCATGCCGCCCTTGACCTTGCAGATCGTGAAGACGATGGCCAGCACGAGCGAAATGAGGAACAGCCACAGCGTCGGGTTGTTGAGCGTCGCCATGCCCGGGGTCGCGCCGATCGCGTCGCCGGACTGCGCGTCGCCCTTGACGGTGAACTGGAAGAAGTCGACGTTCAGGAAGCCGACGTACGCCACGAACAGGCCGATGCCGCCGCCGATGGCGTGCTGCAGCGGAACCGGAATGGCGCGCAGGATCATCTTGCGGATTTTGGTGACGGTAATGAGGATGTTGATCAGGCCGCAGATGAACACCATCGCGAGCGCTTCCTGCCAGGTGAAGCCCAGGCCGAAGCAGACGGTGTACGTGAAGAACGCGTTCAGGCCCATGCCCGGAGCCAGCGCGTACGGCACGTTCGCGAACAGGCCCATGATCAGCGTGCCGATGATCGACGCGATGATGGTGGCGAGGAAGACGCCGCCCCACGGCATGCCGGTCTGCGTCAGGATCTGCGGATTGACGATGATGATGTACGACATCGCGAAGAACGTCGTCAGGCCGGCCATCACCTCGGTGGAAACAGTGGTCCCGTTTTCTTTCAGATGGAAGAATTTCTCCATGTGGAACTCGATTTCTTTTCTTCTAGTCTCTAAGGGGTCTAGTCTCTATGCGATCGGTTGGATCGGTGCCGCTTCAGCAAGCCCGGCGACGCCGACGAAAGGAGCCGGAAAACGGGGGCAGACGGAAAAACGGAACATCACGAAGTTAGCAGAAGGTTTGTTACGAACAGAAGAAATACCCGACGGAACGATTGGTTTTGACGGTTTTCTGCACAGTGGTTGCGCTGGGTGGGTTTTGCGGCTTGCTGCAACGCAAGCGGGCACTATTCAAGATTGCTGAAACGGTTTGGCACCATCGCCAACAGAAAAACCGACACGCCGAGAGCGTGTCGGTTTAGGGATCCGGTTCCTCAACACGCCGGCTCGGGAGGAACCGGGCCCAGCACAAGCGGGAAATCTTGGTTCCGGTTCCTCAACACGCCGGCCCCGGAGGAACCCGACGCAGCAGTGTGCGGAAATCCTGGGTCCGGTTCCTCAACACGCCGGCTCGGGAGGAACCGGGCCCAGCAGTGTGCGGAAATCCTAGGTCCGGTTCCTCAACACGCCGGGCCGCGAGGAACTGGACCGAGGAAAGGAGCCGGAGGTGCGGTCCGGTTCCTGCGGGAACTCAGCCGAAGCGGCCGGAGACGTAGCGCTCGGCTTCGATGTTCTGGGGGTTGTTGAACATCGTCGTCGTGTCGGCGAAGTACTCGAGGTGGCCGGGCTGGCCGACCGCCTTGAGGTTGAAGAAGGCCGTGTAGTCGGCGATGCGCGCGGCCTGCTGCATATTGTGCGTGACGATGACGATCGTATAGTCGTTCTTCAGCTCGTTGATGAGGTCCTCGACGGCGAGCGTGGAGATCGGGTCGAGCGCGGAGCACGGCTCGTCCATCAGCAGCACCGACGGGTGCACGGCGACGGCGCGCGCGATGCACAGGCGCTGCTGCTGGCCACCGGACAGTCCGACGCCCGGGTTGTCAAGACGGTCCTTGACCTCGTTCCACAGGTTGGCGCCGCGCAGCGCCCACTCGACGAGGTCGTCGGCGTCGGACTTCGAGATCTTCTTGTTGTTCAGCCGCACGCCGGCGAGCACGTTCTCGCGGATCGACATCGTCGGGAACGGGTTCGGCCGCTGGAACACCATGCCGACATCGCGCCGCACGGCCACCGGGTCGACGTCCTTGCCGTAAAGGTTGACGCCTTCGAGCAGCACTTCGCCGGTGCAGTGGGCGCCGGGAACGATTTCGTGCATGCGGTCGAGCGTGCGCAGCACCGTCGACTTGCCGCAGCCGGACGGCCCAATGAACGCGGTCACCTTGTTCGCTTCGATGTTGATGTTCACGTCTTCGACGGCGAGGAACGATCCGTAATAGATATTGAGATTGTTGACGTCAATGCGCTGTCCCATGGTCTGGGTCACGCTCCTTTCGTTGCGCTTGCGACGCGGCCGTTTCGTCGGCCACAAGATTTCGTAGGTCCGCCTTGGTTCCGGTTCCTCCCCGACCGGCGTGTCGAGGAACCGGACCCAGGATTCGGTCGGAGGATTGGGTCCGGTTCCTCCCCCGGCGGCGTGTCGAGGAACCGGACCCAAGATTCGGCCGGAGGATTGGGTCCGGTTCCTCCCCCGGCGGCGTGTCGAGGAACCGGACCCAAGATTCGGCCGGAGAGTTGGGTCCGGTTCCTCCCGTTAGCGTTCGGTTTTCACGCTGAAGATGCGCGCGATGATGCGGCCGATCAGGTTGAGGATGAGGACGATGAGGATCAGCACCAGCGCCGCCGCCCAGGCTCGCTCCATCGGGATCGACGTCACGCACGATGCGTCGGCGTCGGCCGGGCAGAAGGCGCGGAACTTCGTGTATTCCTGGTAGACGTACACCGGCAGCGTCGTCATTTCGCCGCTGAAGAGGTTGGCGTTCGTGGACACGATGTAGCCGGCGGTCATCAGCAGTGGCGCCGTTTCGCCGATCACTCGCGCGATGGCGAGGATCGAGCCGGAGACGATGCCTGGCAGCGCCGTGCGCAGCACGATCTTCGTGATCGTGCGCTGCTTGGTGACGCCGAGCGCCAGCGACGCCTCGCGCAGGTCGCCGGGGACGATCTTGAGCATTTCCTCGGACGTCTTGACGACGGTGGGGATCATCAGCAGCGACAGGGCGACGGAGCCTTCGAAGCCGTTGATGGTACCCGGGCCGTGCAGGATGGTGAACATCGAGTAGGCGAACAGGCCGGCGACGATGGACGGGATGCCGCTCATCACGTCGACGAGCAGGCGGATGGTTTTCGCCAGGCGCCCCGAGCCGGAGTATTCGACGAGGTACACCGCGCACAGCAGCCCGACGGGAATCGAAATGACCATCGCGCCGAACGTGATCTCAACGGTGCCGATGATGGCGTGCAGGATGCCGCCGTAGCCGCCGTTCGACGTCTGCTCGCCGCCGATGACGTTGGTCATGTTATGGCTCAGGAAGTTCCAGTTGAGCCGCCCGAGGCCGTTGACCAGCGTCGTCCACAGCACGGAAACCAGCGGAATGCAGGCGATGACGAACGCGAGCACGATCAGCCCGCGCATGATGGCGTCCTTGCGTTTGCGTGCGGCCAGCGCCGAACGCGACGGCTTGAACTTGTCGAAGTCGATGGCCGGCTTGGTTTCGTTCGGCGGCGCCGGAGCCGCGGAAACCGCCGGGGAGGGACTGAGATTGGAACCGCTCATTTCGCGCTCGCTTTCTCGGTGATCTTACGTGCGATGAGGTTGACGAGGAACGTCAGCACGAACAGCACGAGGCCGGTCGCGATCAGCACGGACACGCCAAGGTCGTTGGCCTCCGGATACTGCGCGGCGATATTCGCGGCGATCGTCTGGTTCTGCGACGCCTTGAGCAGGCTGAACGAGTACTTGAGCCCCGGCGAGAGGATCATCAGCACGGCCATCGTTTCGCCGAGCGCGCGGCCAAGGCCCAGCATCGATGCGGAAATGACGCCGGATTTTCCGAACGGAATTACCGCCAGCTTGATCATCTCCCATTTCGTGGCGCCCAGCGCCAGCGCCGCCTCTTCCTGCAGGCGCGGGGTCTGAAGGAAAATATCGCGCGAAATCGACGTAATAATCGGCAGAATCATGATGGCGAGCACGACGGCGACCGTTGCGACGGTACGCGACGGGTTCGCGGCGGGACCGGAGAAAATCGGAATCCAGCCCAGGTAGGTGGCCACCCAGTTCCAGAACGGGTAGATTGCCGGCACCAGCACCAGGCCGCCCCATAAACCGTAGATTACCGACGGAATTGCGGCCAGCAAATCAACGATGTAGCTCAGTACGGCGGCGAGTTTTTTCGGCGCGTAATGGGAAATGAATATCGCGATGCCGATGGAAACAAAGAAGGCGATCAGCAGCGCCAGCGCGGCCACCAGCACGGTTCCGAACAGCAGCGGGCCTACGTAGCCCCAAAAACCGTCGATTTTTCCGCCGGTAAACTTCGAGATTACGCTGGACACCTTCTCCTGGTCGCTGCCAAAAACCGGCCACGCACGGAACAAAAGAAACAGCGTCACCGCGGCGAGCACGACCAGGATCAGGATCCCGCAGCCGTACGCAATGCCCTTGAAGATCTTGTCGGCGCGCCTGCCGCTCATCGGCTTGGCGAGCGTCGCGGCGGCGCTTTCGGGTTTCGGGGAACTCATCAGTCCATCCCTTCGATCGACTTTTCGATGGTTTCAACGAGATTATCCGGCAGCGGCGCGGAACCGGTCGCCTTCTCCGCGGCCTTCTGTCCGGCGCTGGACACGATGTAGCTCAGCCACGCCTTCGCGAAGCGGCCCGTTTCCTCGTCCTGGTAAACCGGGCAGACGATGTCGTAGGAGACGACCACGACCGGGTAGGCTTCCGCGGCGGTGGTCGTGTGGTTGACTTCGACGACGACGCGCAGCGAGTCGCCGGACTGTTCGACGACCTTCGAGTCGGCCAGCGCGTTCGAGGCGTTCTGCGCCGAAATCGGCACGTATTCGTCGCCGACCTTCACGGCGACGGTGCCCAGCTCGCCGACCTGCGAGAAGTCGGCGTAGCCGATCGTGCCGTCGGCCTGCGAAATGGTGGAGATGACGCCGCTGGTACCTTTTGCGCCCTGGCCTTCTTCATTTGGCCAGTTTTCCGACAGGTCATAGGTCCAATCGTCGGGCGCCGCGGCCTTGAGATATTCCACGAAATTCAACGTCGTGCCCGACTTGTCGGAACGGTGCACAATCGTGATCGGAACGTCCGGCATTTCCAAATCCGGGTTCTGCTCGGCTATTTCCTTGTCGTTCCAGCGGGTAATTTTCCCGCTGAAAATCTTGGCGATCGTCGAAGCCGTCATGTTGACGTGCTTGCCGGCGTCGGAAATTCCGTTGAGATTGAACGCGATGGCGATCGGCGAAATGTAGACCGGCACGTCGAACGCGGTGCCGGAACCGCACACGGCCTTCGACTCCTCCACTTCGTCGTCGCTCAGCGGCTTGTCGGAGCTCGCCCAGGCGGTCGCTCCGGTAAGGAACGTCGTGACGCCGGCTCCAGAACCGGAAGGATTATAGGAGATTTTTGCATCCGGATTACTGCGGGTGAATCCCGAAATCCAAGACTCAACGGCCGATTGCTGGCTGGAAGCGCCGGCGCCGGCGAAATTTCCGGAGATTGTGGAACTCGTGGAAGGCGCCGTGTCGGCGTCCTCGATCGGAGCGTTGTCGCCGCACGCCGCGACGCCCGCGAGGAGCGCCGCCGCGCTGAACGCGGCAAGTATTCGCTTATTCATGGGTGTTCGCTCAACTTCCCTTGGTTTTCCCTTGGCTGTTTATGCTGCTTTCCAGCCTAGGCGACCAAACCCTCCCCCGTGAGCGAATTCGGTGAACAGTGAATGAACTTTAACGCTGGGGAGCGGAGATCTTGTAGCCCAATCCGCGCACAGTGGTCAAGTACGCGGGCTTCTTCGGGTCGGGCTCGATCTTGGCGCGGATGCGCTTGACGTGGACGTCGAGCGTTTTCGTGTCGCCGACGTAGTCGGAGCCCCATACGTGGTCGATGAGCTGCTGGCGCGTCATGACCCTCCCCTGGTTGCGGATGAGGTATTCGAGCACCTCGAACTCCTTGAGCGGGAAGAACACGTCCTGGCCGCGCACGAGCACCTGGTGCGAGTCGACGTGCATCTCGATGTCGCCGCACGTCAGCGGAAGATTGTCGCTGGAACGGTTCGACCCCGCGCCGGCCGCCCCGCCCGCGTCCTCGATTTCGTTGGCGCGCCGCCGCATGACGGCATGGATGCGCGCGAGCAGTTCATGAAAGGAGTACGGCTTGGACACATAGTCGTCGGCGCCGGTCTCCAGCCCGACGACGGTGTCGATTTCGGTGGACTTCGCCGTCACCATGATGATCGGCACGCGGCTCTGCTCGCGGATCCGCCGGCACAGCGCCACGCCGTCGATGCCCGGCAGCATGCGGTCGAGCAGCACCAGGTCGATGCCGCCGGCCAGGAACCGCTCCCAGCCTTCCTCGCCGCTCGCCGCCGCCTCGACGTCGTACTGCTCCCGCGTCAGCTGGTACATCAGCGGCTCGCGGTACGACGCCTCGTCCTCCACGATCAGGATCCTCGTCATTGCAACCTCCCGAATCTTCCTACGCTGCCGGCCAGCTTACGGCGAAGGTGGCGCCCTCGCCTTCCGCGCTCCACAGCGTCAGCTCGCCGCCGCTCTGCTCGACATGCGACCGCACGATCGCCAGCCCGAGCCCCGAGCCGCCGGTATCGCGCGAGCGCGCCCGGTCGACGCGGTAGAACCGCTCGAACACGTTCTCCTGCTCGGCTTTCGCGATGCCGATGCCGTGGTCGATGACCTGCACCTTCACGCGGGCCGCCTCGCCGTCCGTTTCCGGTTCCCGCGAGACGACGACGTGCACCGTCTCGCCCGGGTCGGAGTAGCGTACCGCATTCTCCACAAGATTCTTGAGCACCAGCCCCACCGACTTGGCGCTCGCCCGCACCGGAAGGGAGGGCAGGGCGGTGGCGTCCGGCGCTGCAGCGCTGCCGGCACCGTCATCCGGACGGGCCCCGCCAACAGAGGCCACGTCGCCATGGTCTGCAATCTGCGCGGTTACGTTATGCCCCTCGACATACAGCGACACTGCAATATTGCCGATATGCGCCGCAGCGTGCGTGGCATCGATGGCGTCGGCTGCGGCCGCGACGACATCGGTTTCCGGTTCCGCGGCGACGCCATCCGCGCCGTTCACGCCGTCCTCACCGAACGCCCGATTGCCGGAACCGTCAGAGCCAGCAGCACCGCCCGCCCCGTTCCCGTTCCCGACGCGCCCGAGCTCGATGAGCCGCTGCACGAGGTCCGCCAGCCGCGACGCCTCGCCGACGATGCGCTGGGAAAAGTGCTGCACCATGTCGGCATCGTCGGCTGCGTCGCCGATTGTTTCGGCGAGCAGCGAGATTGCGCCGATCGGCGTCTTCAGTTCATGCGACACGTTCGTCACGAACTCGCGCTGCAGCGCGGCCGCGCGCCGCGGGGCCGTCACGTCCTGCAGGAACACGGCGAACCGGTTGTCGCCGAGCGCGGCGACGCGCACCGAAAAGAAGCGTTCCCCGTGAAACTCGATTTCCCGCTCGCGCTGCACCGAATCCGCAGCCACCAGCGCGAGAATCTGCTTGATTTCATCGGCGGCGATGCGGCCACGCTCAACAGCAAACGCCGCCCGCGGGTCGCAGTATGTCACCGCGCCGGTCGCGGTCGCGACGATCAGCGAAACCGGCAGCGCCTGCGCAAGGTGGAACGCCAGCCGCTCGCCTTCGCTGGGGCTCACGTCGCCGAACAGCGGGTCGCCGCCGGCTGCGGCATCCTGCGGCCGCGGCGTTTTCCCCGCGTTTTTCCACCAGCCCATCGCTCCCCTTTGTGCAAATATTCCAAGGATTCTTGCGCAAGCATACCGCCCGGAACGCCGCATGCCGAACGGAAGCGGCAAAAATTCGGCACCGATTCACCGCTTGTTCACTTAAGCAGCGCCCAAAATCTCACATCCGCCGGATCGTGTCGACGACGATGCGCGCGGCGGTGTCGGCGTACTCGGTGACGTCGAATTCGCAGAACTCCTCGTAGTCGGTGTCGGCGTTGTCGCTCATCGCGCGGATGACGAGCGCAGGCACACCGTTGCGTTCGGCGACGTGCGCCACGGCGGCGCCTTCCATCTCCACGGCGTCGGCGTGCGTCGCGTTGATGACCGCGGCGACCTTCTCGTCGCCGTCGACGAAATAGTTGCCGGACGCGATCGTGCCGGCGATGTGCTTGATGCCGGCGTCGTCGAGCGCCTCCTGCGCGAGCGCCATGAGCTGCGGGTCGGAATGGAACTCCTCGCTGTCGGTCCACTGGCCGACGAGCCGCATGTCGGTATCGAGGTAGCGCAGCGTCGCGCCGAGCACGACGTCGTTGATATGCAGTTCCGGATTGAGGTTCCCCGCGATGCCGGAGAAGATGACGACGTCCGGCTTTGCGAGGTCGATGAGGTACTGCGTCGTGGCGGCCGCGTTCACCAGCCCCATGCCGCCGACGGTGACGGCGACATCCACCCTGCCGCCGCGCTCGGTCGGCAGCGTCCCGCGAAGGACCTTCAGGCTCGCCGCTTGAGTGACGGCGACGTCGTCCAGCGAATCGGCGATGTGCGCCGCTTCCTCTTCCAGCGCGGAAATTACCGCAATCGTTTCGTAAGCCATACCGGCGATTTTACCGCGCCTGTCCCATTTCGTAAGATTCCGCCGGATTTTCCGCCATTCCCGCACACACCCGCCGGAACGCAACGACCGGAAAATCTTGGGGAATGCCGGAACGCAACCGGCACCCAAAGCGAGTGAGCAAGCGAGCGCCCCGCTTAAGCCCACCGCCGGTTCTGCACCGCCGCGGCCAACTCGCGCAGCAGCCGCTCCGTTTCGTCCCAGCCGATGCAGCGGTCGGTAATCGACTTGCCGTACGTCAGCTCGGCAAGCGGGGCCGCCGGCTGGTTGCCGCTTTCGATGAAGCTTTCCATCATGATGCCGGTGATGCCGCGTTCGCCGGCGGCCAGCCGCGCCGCGATGTCGCGCACGACGGCGGCCTGCCGCACTTCGTCCTTGCCGGAGTTGCCGTGCGAGCAGTCGACGATCAGGCCGTGCGAGGCCGCGCAGTCCGCCGGCATCTCCTCGCGGATCATCCGCATCGCTTCGGCGACCGACGCCGCGTCGTAGTTCGGCCCATGCATCGAGCCGCGCAGCACGACGTGGCAGTCCGGGTTGCCGAGCGTTTCGACGGCGCAGGCGCGCCCCAGGTGGTCGATGCCGAAGAACGTGTGCTGCTGCGCGGAGGCATAGCAGCCGTTGACGGCGGCCTTCACCGACCCGTCGGTCGCGTTCTTGAACCCGATCGGCATCGACAGCCCGCTCGCCAGCTGCCGGTGCACCTGGCTTTCGGTGTTCCGCGCGCCGATCGCGCCCCACGAAATCGCGTCGGAAATATACTGCGGGCTCGTCGGCTCGAGGAACTCGGTCGCGGCCGCCACCCCGGCGTCGAGCACGCCGAGCAGCGTGCGCCGGGCGAGGATCAGCCCTTTCTGGATGTTGTGCGAGCCGTCGATGTCCGGATCGTTGATGAGCCCCTTCCAGCCGACCGTCGTGCGCGGCTTCTCGAAGTACACGCGCATGATGATGAGCAGGTCGCTCTCCAGTTCATCGCGCAGGGCCGCCAGCCGCCCCGCGTAGTCGAGCGCCGCCGCCGGATCGTGCACGGAGCAGGGGCCGACGATGACGAGCAGGCGGTCGTCTTGACCATAGAGGCACGCGCGCACTTCGTCGCGCGAGTAGGCGACGATGTTCTGCGCGGCCTCGCTGAGCGGATACTGCGCGAGCACGCTCGCCGGAGTAGGCAGCGGATCGAGTTCCAGCACGCGCCGGTTGATGATCCGGTCGACGCCGACCTGGTCTTCCCATCGGTCGAGCCCCTCGACGTCGGTAAAGGGATTGCCGCCCTCTTCCATCACCCGGTGGACTTCGTCAAGCTTGAGCGGATCGACGTTCGATCCGTCCGCAACCGGCATGTCCATCGCCCCTCCTTCCTTCCGTCAGCGAGTTTTCCTTATCCAAGATTTTCTATTTCCAGCAAAGCCGGAACGGAACGTCACCAAGCCGTTTGGGCCAGGAAACCTTCCGGTTCCGCACAGCTACCGGTTGGCACGCCGCGTGGCGACGGCGTCCGCGAGCGTGCGCAGCACCTCTTCCGTGCGCTCCCACGGCACGCAGGCGTCGGTGACCGACTGGCCGTATTCGAGTTCCTCCAGCGGCGCCGGCTTCTGGTGGCCGCCCTTGAGGAAACTCTCCATCATGATGCCGAGGATGCCCTGCTCCCCCGCGGCCACGCGCGCCGCGATCTCCTCCACGACCCACGCTTCCACCACTTCGTCCTTGCCGCAGTTGCCGTGCGCGGCGTCGATGACCAGCCCGACGTTGTTCGGCCCGTCCGCCTTCGAGCGGCGCAGCGCCTCGAGCGCTTCGGCCACGGATTCGGCGTCGTAGTTCGGCCCGTGCGTCGAGCCGCGCAGCACGAGGTGGCAGTCCGGGTTGCCCTTCGTTTCCGCCGAAATGACGTGCCCGTCCAGGTTGATGGACAGGAAATGGTGCTCGAACCCCGCGGAATAGCACGAGTCGGCGGCCGGCTGGATCGAGCCGTCGGTCGCGTTCTTGAACCCGATCGGCATCGACATGCCGCTGGCCAGCTCGCGGTGCACCTGGCTTTCGGTGTTCCTCGCGCCGATCGCGCCCCAGCTGACGAGGTCGCACAGGTACTGCGGCGTAATCGGGTCGAGCCATTCGGTCGCGGTCGGCAGCCCCAGCGCGAGCACGTCGGTGAGCACCTTGCGCGCCAGCCACATGCCTTTGCGGATGTCGAAGCGCCCGTCGAGGTCGGGGTCGTTGATCAGCCCCTTCCACCCGATCGTGGTGCGCGGCTTCTCGAAGTACACGCGCATGACGATGAGCAGTTCGCCGCTGAGTTCCTGCGCCAGCGCGGCGAGCTTCGTGGCGTATTCGTGCGCCGCCGCCGGGTCGTGGATCGAGCAGGGCCCGACGATGGCGAGCAGCCGGTCGTCGCGGCCGTGCAGAATGTCGCGGATCTGCTGGCGCGACTCCATCACCAGCTGGCACGCGGCGTCGGTGAGCGGCAGCTCGCGGATAAAGTAGCGCGGCGCCGGAATCGGGTCGAGCTGGCGGATGTTCACGTCGACGGTTTCCGGAAACACCGCGTCGTCCATCAGCCGCTTGTCCTGCGAACTGTCGGGCCCTCGCAACACCATTTCTCACCTCACGCTGGGTTCGTTTCGTCTTCCCCGGGGATAATCTTGGGGTTTTACACAAGATTTTCCCCGGCGTTCCAACTATACGCAACGCTCGCGCCGAGCGAAACGTCCGTTTCATAACGGCACGCTTCCGCACGGAACGGCAACGCCGGCTGCGAGGCGGCAGAACCGCTCCCGCAGCCGGCGCAAGCAATGCCGATGGAACCGGCTCTGGGGGGTTGCCGGCCGGAACCGGCACCCAGCGTAACGTCAGGCCAAAGCGCCCATCGGATCCCACGCGGGCAGCGAGATGGCCGGCTCGTCGAGCGCGGCCTGGTATTCGGCCGGCAGCATCGCCTTCGGCACGGCGACTTCGTAGACGTACTCGTCGAACCAGTCGTCGCCCATCGTGAAGTAGCCCTTGTTCGCGATCTTGGAGCCCCACGAATTCTCCACGCGCCAGCGGCGGGTCGTCTTGCCGTCGTCGGCGACGTCGACGCCGACGAACGCCATCGCGTGGTTCATCGCGGAGTCGCCGAAGCGCACGCGCTGCTCCTTGTCCATGTCGAAGTCGAAATCGTAGACCTTGCCGTATTCGAACAGGTCGGTCGCCCACTCGCCGTCCTCGCGGTCCATCATCGGGTGGCAGTCGGCGCCGAACCACACCGGAATGCCCTGCTCGACGAGGATGTCGCGCACGCAGTCCTTCATGAACTGCACCGGCACGTTCAGGTACTCGGTCGGGTCGCCGCCGGCCACGTTGCCCAGGTGTTCGATGGCGATCTTGCGGCCCTTCGGGTGCTCCTTGCGCGGGTCGTCGACGAGGCACACGTAGCTTTCCAGATCGGCGTCGCCCACGTACTTCTTCCAGAATTCCTGCGGCGTGATCTCGCCGTCGCGGTGGAAGTTGCCGTCGGCGTCGTTCCATTCCCAGTCGAACGACTTCGGCGGCTCGCCGAGGTGGATCGTCAGGATGCGGTGGCCGGCAGCCGTCGCGTCGGCGATGATCCTGTCGATCGCCGCGTCGGCATCCGCACCGTCGGCAGCCTGCGCGGCCACCATGTGCGCCACGGCGGTGTGCAGCATATGCTTGAGCTGCGTGTTCATTTCGCCGGTGTTCTTGCTCGACTCGGTTTCCGGGTACAGGTCCTTCGGCACGGCGCCGTACTTCTTGTAGACGTTGAGCGCCATCGTCCACTGGCCGCCGTCGCCCATCACGTCGGCGAGCATGTGCTGGAACAGCCGCGAGTCGACCGGCTCGCCGGCGCGCACGAGCGCCGCGATGTCCTGCAGGAAGTAGTTGACGCGCTCCATCTTGTCCCAGTACATCGCGTAGTTCTGCGAGAACTCGAACTCCTTGAGATTCATGTTCTTCTTCGCCACGAACCGCGCGACGTTGAGCGAGCTGAACAGCCAGCAGCGGCCGGAACGGTCCTGATGGGTGGCCTCGCCGTTGTCGACGGTGGTGGAGAAGCGGTGCTGCAGCAGGCGCGCGCGGTCGTAGTTGCGCGCGACCTTGTCGATGCCGGCGGCGGTGACGGCGTTCATCGCCATCCGGTTGGCGGCGCGCCCGTCGAACGCCGCTTCAAGATTATCCAGCTCGCCTTGCGTCAGCGGCTTGATTTCCGTCATGTTTCCTCGGTTCTTCTTCCGTGCACGCTCCGGCACGGTGCGTGCAAAAACGATGCGGCGCTCCCGATTGGAAGCGCCGCTGTGTGCTTGGTTCCTACTGTACGCCGCTAGTCGCCCTCGACCATGCGGATGACGGTGGTTTCCTGTTCGTTGGCGACCGGAATGTCCTCGTCGGCGGTGTCGTCGGACGGTTCGTCACCGTTTTCCCCGGCGTTGTCACCAGCTACGGATTCGGTTCCGTCGGCCAGCACCGCCGTCGCCTCGCCAGAGTCGACGATCACGGTTTCGTCGCCAAGAGCCGAGATTGGGGGCACCGCGGCGAACTCGCCGGATTCCTGCGCAGCAGAGGCGACATCGCCGTCACCGCCGTCGGCATCGTTTCCAGCGTTGCTGACGTTCTCGGATTCCGCAGCGCCCCCCGCAATCTCGAATTCTTCCGAAACGCTGGAAGCACCTGTGGAGGATTCGTAGGCTTCCTGCGTCCCGGTAGAAATCAGCGTAGTCTGCGGCGGAAACGACACGGGCATCTCAGAGGCGCCCGAATCGCCCGCAAAGCCAGTCGTGGCGCCGTTTTCGGCACCTTCGGCGGCTGCGCTGTCAGCGGAAGAAAAGGCCCCGGCGACCGGCGCGGCCGTGTCGACGGCGTCGAGCTCGTCGTCCTCCACGATGGCCGAACCGCTCGGCGTCACCGGCATCGAGTCGTCGGACATGACGGCGTTGACCACCGACATGCCGTCGGTGGAGTGCTGGTCGTCGACGCCGAAGCCGAACCCGGCGAACGCGTTCGCGAACATCGAGCGCAGCTCGGAGACGCGCTGGGTGATGTTGGCCTCGCGGCTCTGCAGGTCGGCGATGCGCGCCTGCAGCCCGTCGAGCTCGGCCTGCGCGGCCTGGCGGCGCTCCTGCACCTGCTCGCTGGCCTCCTTGCCGGCCTTGGCGATGATGTCGGCGGCCTGGTCGTCGGCTTCCTGGCGCTTGGCGGCCGCGTATTCGTCCGCCTCCTCGCGCGTGTTCTTCGCCTGCGCGATCAGCGCTTCGGATTCTTCCTTCGCGTTGGCGCGGCTTTCCTCGAGGCTCTGCAGCAGCTCGGCCACCTTCGCCGTCGCCTCGTCCTGCTGGGCGGCGATGTCGGTGCGGATCTGCTCGACTTCGGCGCGCACCTGCGAAAGCGTGCGGGTGCGGTCGACTTCGGCGTTGTCGGTGATCTCCTGCGCGTGGGCGCGGGCGGCGTCGGTGATCTCGCCGGCCTTGCGCTGCGCTTCGGTCATCATCTTGGAGACCTGCTCGCGCACGTCGGCGAGCTTCTTGTTCGCGTCGGCGAGCGCGGCCTCGATCTGGTCGTTCGTCTCGCTCTTGAGGCGCGCCATCTCCTCGTTCGCGTTCTTGCGCTGCTCGGCGATGGTCTGCGCGGCCGACGCCTGCTGGTCGGACAGCTCGCGTTCCTGCTGCGCGCGCTCCGAGGCGAGCCGCTTGTCGTGCTCCTCGCGCGAGTTGGTGAGTTCGAGATCGAGCGACGCGCGCTGCTCGGCGACCGTCTTGGCCGTCTGCGTACGCAGCTGGGTGGCGTCCTCCTCGGCGCTCTTGCGGATGGTGTCGGCTTCGGACTGCGCGTTCGACACGAGCGTTTCCGCCTTGCTCGTCGCGTCGGAAATGAGGTGCTGCGCGTCCAGCTTCGCGTTGTTGATCAGCGTCTGCGCCTGGCTGGCGGCTTCCTTGCGGGTGCTCGCCGCGTCCTTCTTGGCGCGCTCGAGCAGCTCGGTGCTGGTCTGCTCGGCGGACGCGAGCATCTGCTGCGCGTTGGCGCCGAGGGAGGCGAACGTGTTCGTGGCGTTCGCCTTGCTGTTCTTCTCTTCCTGGAGCTGCGCCTGCAGCTGCAGGATCGTGTCGTCGCTGGCCTTCACCTGCTCGCGCAGCCGCTCGATCGTCGTCTGCGCCGCAGTGAGCGTTTCATCCACCCTGTCCTTGTCGTAGCCGCGCAACACGACCGGGAACCGATCCACCATGTCAAGTCCTTCCATCCAGCGTTCGTTTGGTTCCCTACTCTAGTTGGTTCCCTAGTTTTTACGCTCTCGACAACGCGCCGACTAGCCGAGCAATATCGGCGCGCTGCTGGGCTTGAGGAAATAGCGCGCCGCTTCCCGCACGACGTCGCCCACGGCGGTGACCTGCGCTTCCAGCGGCAGCCCGTGCTGCGGGTGCGGGCTTTCGTTGACCAACGGGAGATTGACGAAGCCGGCGAGGCAGCGTTCCTGGCGGCTCGCCCAATCTTGGAGATGGTAGAACAGCGCGTTGCACACGAAGGTTCCGGCGTGGCTGGAAAGGGTCGCCGGAATGCCGTCGTCGGTGAACGCGGCGAGGATCGCGCGCAGCGGCAGCCCGGTCCAGAACGCGGCGGGGCCGTCGGGGTTGATTTCCTCGCGCCGCGGCGTGAAGTTGTCGGCGTCGGGCCGGTTCGTATCCTTGAGATTCTCGGCGCAGCGTTCCAGCAGGATCCCGCGCGCCGCACGCTTGAGTCCGGTGGCGATGACGATGTCGGGACGGGTCTGCTCGATCGTGTCGTGCAGCAGCGGCCACGCCTTGACGAAGCTGACGGGAAGCGTGGCGCTGTGGATGGTGACGTTGACGCCGTCGAGCGGGTCGTCGGGGCCGCCCGGCGCGCCCAGGCCGCGCTCTTGAAGCGTGCGCGGCACGACGAGCGACGGGTTCACCTCGACCCCGTCGTACGGGTCGAACCCCGAAACCAGCACCGAAATATCCATCCTTGCACCCCTGTCCATTGCGCCGCTGCCCGCGCGGCTCCTAGTTGCCGCCCTGTGACCAGTTTGCCATGTGCAGCCCCGCACTTCCAGTTTCCGGGGCTATCTAGCAGGTTCCGGTTCCTCTGGCTGCCCGGGGCTGATTCCTCTGGTCTGGTTCCCTAGCCGCGGTTTCCCGGTTCCGGTTCCTTTAGCCCTGTTTGCCGGTTCCGGAACCTTGGAAGCCGTTACTTGGATTCCTTCAATCCCTTCGCGATCATGCGGGCGAACGGCATGTCGGCCTGGGTCGTCACCTTCATGTTGAGCGGGGAGCCGCCGACGATGGCGACCGGCTCCTCCGGCAGGTACTCCACCACGGCGCGCGTGTCGTCGGTCGGCTGGAAGCCCAGGTCGTGCGCGGCCAGGTCGTAGGCGTCGCGCAGCGTGCGGAACCGGAACGCCTGCGGCGTCTGGACGCGGAAGCTGTGGCGGCGGTCGGGAACGGACGCGATGACGCGCCGGTCGCCGAGGTCCTTCGAAATCAGCATCGTGTCGGTGGATTCGCACGCGACGGTGGCGGCGGTGAACTCGTCGAGCATCGCGACGCAGCCGTCGATCATTGCTTGCGTGACGAACGGGCGCACCGAATCGTGGATCAGCAGCTTCGCGTTGCCGGGCACGCCGTGGTGCTGCAGCGCCGCGAGCGCGGCTTCGGTGCTGTCGACGCGTTCGGCGCCGCCGTCGATGATCGCCTTGACCTTGCCGTAGCCGCGTTCGTCGATGAGGGCCTCGATCGGTTCGCGCACCTTGTCGTTGACTACCACGACGATGTCGGTGACGTTCGGGTTCTTCTCGAACGCCTCGATGCTCCAGCCCACGATCGGCAGCCCCTCGAGCGCGACGAGCTGCTTGGGGTTCTCCGGGTCGAAGCGCAGGCCGTTGCCGGCCGCGAGCACGACGGCGACGACGGGCGCCTTCGGCGCGTCCGGAGCCATCTGCTCTTCCTTGATTTCGCTGGTTTCGCTCATGCCACTTTCCTCTTGTTTTTCGCTTGGCTTTGCCTGTTCCGCTTTGGCTTGTCCCTCTTGGCTTGGCTGCTGGGCTGGCCGAGCCGGCCGGTTTCTCCGGTTCCTCCTCCCGGGGTGGCTGTTTTACAACCCCCGGTTCCTCCGGCTGCCAGGCCCTGGCCGTCCTACCGCTTGACGATCAGCGCCAGCATCCTGCCTTCATGGTCCTTATGGGCGAGCGTAGCGCGCCGGTGCGAGAACCACAACGGGTTCTCGAGCGTGCACATCGAATGCTTGATGGCGCCGATGCGTTCCGCCAGCTCCGGGTCGCCTTCGTTGTCCTGGCGGCACAGTTCGGCCAGTTCGGCGTCCTCGGCGAGGTACTGCGTGGCCGCGTTGACGCGCGGGCGCGACGAGATGATGTTCGCTTCCGACACGCCGGCTTCCTGCAGCTCCTCCATCGCGGCCTTGTTGATGTCGATGCCGGGGCCTCCGAACCGGGTGAGCGTGAAGGTTTCCGGGAACTGCGCGTCGAACGCGTCGGCGATGTCGCTGCCGGTCTCGTAGCAGTCGCCGCAGATGGCCGGGCCGAGCGTGGCGACGATGCGGTCCTTGTGCGCGCCCTTCTGCACCATCATCGCGACGGTGGCGCGGATGACGCCCTTCTGCAGGCCAAGGCGTCCGCAATGGGCCGCGGCGATGACGCCGGCGACCGGGTCCGCGAGCAGCACGGGCAGGCAGTCCGCCGCGAACATGCCGAGCGCGATGCCAGAACGGCAGGTGACCTGCGCGTCGCCTTCGATGACCTGCACGTCCTCGTGCATGTCCTCGACGTCGTCGACGGTGGTCGCGTTGGTGCCGATCGTGGCAGTGCCGGCGACGACGGTGCCGGACGCGTCGAAGCCGAACGAATCGTTGTCGCGGTAGATCTCGTCGATGTCGACGGCCTCGCCGCTGTGCACCTGGCAGATCAGCGACAGCTTGGCGCCCAGCTCGGTGGCGAGCGCCTCGCGGTTGCGCCGCACGGCCTCGGGGTCGTCGCCGCCCTTGCCGCCGAGGTTGAAGTGGCCGAAGTCGCCACCCGAGGCGCCGCCGAGGCGCGTGGTGTACACGACGGTGATGTCCGGCGAAATGGCGATCGGGATCGTCACCGGCACCGGGTTGCCGTCCTCGTCGGTGGCGCTGACCTCGCTCGAGTCGACGATGCCGCTCGTCTTGCCGTCGGTGGCCCCTTCGGCGGCTTCGCGCTCGAGGCCCGAACCGGCGGCGTGCTCGCTCTTCGCCTTCGCGATGGCCTCGCTGATCGCCTCGCCCAGCGCGCGGCTCAGATCCTCCTCCTGCCGCGCCTCGGCCGCGTCGTCACGCGCCATTTCCTCATCGATGATCTTCTCGGCGTCTTCAATCGCCTGCTGGGCCGCGAGCGCTTCCATATCCCCGTCGGGAACGTTCGCGGAGGCCGCGCCTTCACAAAAGTCGTTCATACTGCTCAGAATACTGAGAGAGCGCCCCCGCGCCACCCCGTTCCGCTCGCGGCGCTACACCTTCTCTCTCCACGTCTCCCCAAGGCCTCTCCTTAGGCCTCATTTTCTCCTCTCCCCTCCCCTCCCGACCATCCCTGCCTTCTTCTCTTTCTCCTCTCCCCTCCCGACCATCCTTGCCTTCTTCTCTTTCTCCTCTGGGACATTCTTCCCCTTCTTCACCTTCGCTTCTCCCCTCTCTCAGCCTCTTCCTCCTTTTCTGAGGCTCTCCCCTTCCTCCATTTTCCCGGAGACCTAAAATGTAAACCTCAAGGATGTTGGAATACCGCCATTTTGATGTCCAACATTTCGGAGGTTCAAAAAATTGTTGGACGCTCTCCGTCAAGAGCGTCCAACAATTTTTCCCCGGTTCGGAATGTAAACCGCCTAATTGGCGGAATTCCGCCATTCCTATGTCCTACATTTTCCCTGGCATAGGGGCGCCGCGCCTGGGTTAGGCGGCCTTGAGGGTCTTCTTCTTGGTTTTTGAGCGCATGGCGGCATTCACTGGCACTTCCACAGGGCATGGCATGGAGAAGACGTGCGCCGGATTGTTGATTTCGGCGACCGGAAGCCCTTCGGCGTCCCGCAGCCCGTCGTCCGGCACGATGTACTCGAGGGGCGCCTGACCGGGAAGCAGGAATTCGACGAGCTGGCCCGGCACGATCTTGTTGCGGCTCATCAGCGTCACGCGCCCGCCTTCCTCCGGGCTCCACGAGAGCACTTCACCAACGACGAGCCAGTCGCGGAAGTACGCGGACCGGTCGGTGTTCTGCGTCACCTTCTCTTCCGGGAAGTAGAAGCCCGTGGAGTAGTCGCGATGCGCCACCTTATAGGGCTCCTCATGCAGCCACTGTGGCAACACTACCTTCGGCGCCGGCCTCACCCCCGCATGCACGAACCCTCCCGGTTCCTCGGGCGCTTTCGGTTCCTCCCCTGGATCCAGTTCCTCAACACGCCGTCCCGGGAGGAACCGGGCCTGTCCCCGCGCGGCCTTCTTTGCTTCCAGTTCCTCCTCTAGGTCCAGTTCCTCAACACGCCGTCCCGAGAGGAACCCGACCCGAGCCTCCTCGCCCTTTTCTGGGTCCGGTTCCTCAACACGCCGGCTGGGGAGGAACCGGGCCTGGGCAAAGACATCATCGGCGAATTCCGGTTCCTCTCCCGAGGCCAGTTCCTCTTCGGGAACACCTTCATATTCATCCATCCCCGGCATCCCCGAGAACGCCTGGTCGGCATGCAGCATCACCGAGTCTACGAAATTGGCCTCAAGCGCTCCGCCCGAATCAGCATCGGAAGCCCGCACCACGCAATCATGGAACGGCTTGAGCACGGTGCCGTCGGGCGCTTCGAACCCGCGCTGCACCATGTATTCGTTGACGGCCGTCTTGTAGGCGTTCGTCATCGCGGCGATATAGTAGGCGGACTTGGCGCGTCCCTCGATCTTGAGCGACGTCGCCCCCGAGTCGATGAGTTCGTCAAGGTGCTCCATCAGGCACATGTCCTGCGAATTGAACAGGTAGGTTCCCGCGGACGTCTCCTCGATCGGGAATACCTGCCCCGGCCGCTTCTCCTCCACCAGCGAGTACTTCCAGCGGCACGGCTGCGCGCACTCGCCATGGTTGCCGTCGCGCCCGGTCAGGTAATTGGAGATGAGGCAGCGCCCGGAGAACGCCATGCACATCGACCCGTGCACGAACGTTTCGATATCGAGATCGTCGGGAATGTTGGCGCGGATGTCGCGTACCGCCTGCAGGTCCATTTCGCGCGCGAGCACCACCCGCCGCGCGCCGAGTTCGTACAGCGCGTTCGCGGCGAGATAGTTGGTGACGCCGGCCTGCGTCGACACGTGCAGTTCCAGCTCGGGAACGACCTGCCGCGCCATCATCAGCACGCCGATATCGGTAACGATGAGCGCATCGACGCCGGTGTCGCGCAGGTCGCCAAGGTAGCGTTCGATCGGCTTGATTTCGTCGTTGCGCGGCAGGATATTGCAGGTTACGTACACCTGCGAGCCGCGTTCGTGGGCGTACCTCGCGCCTTCTTCGAAGTCTTCCAAACTAAGATTCTTCGGCGCCGAGCGCATCCCGAACGCCTTCCCGCCGCAATACACTGCGTCCGCCCCGTAGTCGACGGCGGTTTTCAATCCCCTCAGATTCCCCGCCGGCGCGAGCACTTCCGGCTTCCTGCGCATCACCATTTTCGTCATGCCGCCCACTCTACCGCACCCCATCAAGCCTGCCACCCCGCCCGTCCCCGGACGCCACCCCCGCTGGCGGGGGTCGAAAACGCGAAGCGTTTTCGGGAGGTGGTCGCAAACCGGCAAAGCCGGTTTGCGCGAACGGCCAAGCCGTTCGTCAACCCCGCTCGCTGATCGGTACCGGCACCCTTTCACCATGCGCCACCATATCCGCAACGCATTCCCCAGCAACCCGCACAATACCCGACAACGCACTGACCAGCGACTCATCCAGCCAGCTCAGTCCCGGGAACTCCACGCACGTCCCGACGAATTCGCCGTCATCCCGCGACCACTGCACTCGGTAGCAATACCGCTCTTCAACCTTCACTTCCATAAATTCATGCTATCGCCATTAATACTTACCTGTCCTCGAGCCTGTTTTGCATCCAAGATTGGTTTTAAGCGCCGGCAAACCAGCTTTGCCGGTTTGCGACCACCCACCGGTTCGCCTTCGCCTTTGGCTCGGCTCACCGACTCCCGCCATGATCTGCTTTGTTTTTTTGAGAGTTTGTTTCGGGCCTAGGCGGCTTTGCGGAGCCGTTCGGCGTGCTTGCGGTATTCTACCGGGGTCATGCCCCCGATGGCTTCCTGCCGGCGCCTGGTGTTCCAGTACCTGGCGTAGCGGGCCATCTCGCGCTTGAGCTGCCTGAACCCGTCGAACGTGCGGCCCCGGTAGAACTCGTCCTTCATGTGGCCGAACACCTGTTCGGTGGCGGCGTTGTCCAGGCAGTTGCCCTTGCGGCTCATCGACTGGCGGATGCCCATGCGCCTGAGCTCGCCGACCCACCAGGGGTGCTGGTACTGCCAGCCCATGTCCGAGTGCAGGATCGGGTGCGCCCAGGCCGGCAGGCGCCGGGCCAGCATGCGCAGCAGCAGCCGCTGCTGCGCCATGCCCGGGCTGCGCGACAGCTGCCAGCACACGATCTCCTTGCTGCCCATGTCGTACACGATCGCCAGGTACGCCTTGCCGCCCGTGAACGCGAATTCCGACACGTCCGTGCCGAGCTTCTCGAACGGGCCGGCGGCGCGGAAGTCGCGTGCCAGCAGGTTCGGGATGTGCAGGTGCCGGTCGCCCCGGTAGGAACGCCAGCAGGCCCGGCCGCCCCGGATCGCCGTCTTCAATCCCATCCGCCGCATCAGCCGGCGCACGGTCTCGTCGTCGATCGAGATCCCGTAGCCGCGCGTGGGCTGCAAATGCATCTGCCGGTAGCCCATCCCGTTGGGCACCCGCCGCCAGATGCGCCGGATCAGCTCGCGCACGTGCGCGTGCCGTTCGGGCGGCCCGGGCTGGCCGCGCAGCCGGTAGCAGGTCGAATCGTCCAGCATCGAGATGTCCAGCAGGTGGCGTAGCAGGATGCCCTTGCGCCCCGCGAGCCCGGCGACCACCGACGCCTTGCGCCGGTTGGTCAGCCCTTCGCCCGCAGGGCAGCCAGTTTTTCCAGGTACAACGCCCTGGCCTGCCAGTACTGCGCCCGCTCCCGCTCGTCGCGGAACTTGGGGATCTCGGGGTTGACCGCCGGCTTGAGGCGCGGCCTGGACCCCGGCCCCTTCGCCTTCCCCGGCGCCGTTGTTTCCGTCTTTTCCATCGTCGTCGCGGCCTTCGCGGCCGCCTTGCCGCCTGCCATCGCAGCGTCCTTCCCGCGCCGGTAGCGCGCGATCCACCTCCTGAGCCGGGCGAAATCCAGCACGCCGTGCCGGCGCATCGTCTCCACGATTGTCAGCCCGTTGTCCACGTAGTCGCGGCACGCCGCCAGCCGCTGCTGTTCGGTGAACCGGCGCGGCTCGCCCACGCCGACCTGCATCACCCCCTCGCGGCCTTCAACCTGGTACGCGTGCCACCAGACGCGCGCCCGCCACTGGCCGATGCCCACGCACCTGGCCACGTTCCGGTAGCCCAGGCCGTGGCCGAACAGGTCGGCGGCACGGCCACGCAACCCAACGCCGGACCTATCGTTTCCCATGATTCCACTCCCTTCCCGCACCGTCAAAGAAATACCTCAATTCCCTAGAGCAGTGCATGGCGGGGGTCGAAAACGCGAAGCGTTTTCGGGGGGTGGTCGCAAACCGAAGGTTTGCGCGGATTCGAGGTGGAGGGCTTCGCCCTCCGGCGAGAATCCGCGTTGAAAAGCAATGCCACACCAGGCAAAGCGGACCTCGCCGAGCCAATGGGCAACGCGATACCGCAACTCGCCGGCTGAAACATGCGTTTTCAAGCGTATGGAATTCGATACGCTTGAAAGAGGGTCGATTCAGGAATGCTGACCGCGGCTGCTGCAGTCAGGATTGCTGATTATACTGCATCACCAACACGCTTACTGCCGCTTGAGAGCGTTTACTATCGTCATGAAGGCGTGTAAAATACCTGATAAGCGTGGAGCTTACGCGTGGTTTTACGCTGTTAACGGTGGTGCCCCTGCTAAGCCGTCGGGTATGCCCTAGAGAGAGGGCAGGCTAATGGCGGTGACTGCAGGGGTACGCTGCATCAGATGTCTTTTCTGAGAGTGCTATAGCTTTTGCCGTACGCTAGGTAATCCAGTATGCGGATGTCCTTGCGCATGTCGGAATCGAATTTGCCGTTCTTTTCACGCATTGGAACGGCGACAGCCTTCAGGAGCGTTCTTAATTCGTTGACATCGATTTCTGACTCATCCAGTAGGGTCAGATGCTTGTAGGCGTCATTGCCGAACTGTTCCTGGAGCCCCGCGATGCTTCGCTGCGGCAATCGATTGCGCCATTGAATCTTCCTCTTTCTTTGAGTGTCATTTAGGAAGGTCTCCATGCTGCCGCAGGTGGATAGATATTCCCGGACCTTCTCGCCTAGGGAACCAGAGTATTGCCTGACGAAATAGTAGACGGGCAGTTGCCTTTGCCGAAGCATCCTGTCTAGATGATAGGACACCACTATTGATGCTGGTATGCTTTCCTTTTCGAACAGGACTTCTTCATAGAGGTCGTCTCCCTCGGGCGCACGCCCATAGACGTGCTGTTCGATTCCTACCACGATGGGAGCGTCGGAGGGCAATTCGTCTAGATCGGCAAACTGGGCCAGGATTGCCTGCATGGCAGGTTCTTCTGAATAGGCCGCCTGGACGACTTGCTGGCGTAGCTGCCGGACGACTTTCGGGGCGAAGCGCTGGGGGCTTTCCGCAATGGCGGTATAAATAGGGCTGAAGTCATTGGTTTGTATGGTCATCATGAGCACGTTGGACCCGTAATCCTTCTCGATAACCTTGTAATCCGTGGAATAGTCGATGAAGACAAAGCGTGATGAAAGTTCTTCGGTCCGTTGTTCCCCAGCGCATTGGGCGATCGTTTCCAGGATTCTCCGTACATCCGAATCGTTGTATGAGTAGCCAATGAAGATGATCGGGTATTCGGCGAAGACCGTCATGATTTTCGCGAGCATATAGCGTTGGTCGGTATTGAGTTTTTCGTAGTCTTCGGCGTCGAGCACCATTGTCTCCGGAGCATCCACCGAACCGTGGATCTTGTAGATCTCGCCTACTTCCGCCAGTGGAGAGAAGATGAGGTCGTCTTGACGGCAGTATACGTCGAAATCTGGGAAGATTGACTCCATAAGCCTGTCGTAGTTCGTGGTGATTACGCCAGCTACCATCCGCGATGCTTTGCTCAACAAGGAGAGCTCATCCAGCATGAGGGATGGGGACAGTGCCCCTAGTATCTCCGAGAGGAAGATCTTCATTGGGCTTATACCGTGTGTGATGTCGGAATCGTGGGCATTTAGCCATTCGCGACGTTCAGGGACATCGTAGATTCCCTGCAGAAAGGCTTTTTCCATTTCAGATGCCACGTAGGGCAGCTGATCTCCTTTTCGTTTCGCTTCGCTGTTCCTAGGGTCGACGGGGATGCGATTTGCCGCTATTGCGGCGTAGCGGCTGAATGGTCCCATGAAGGGGAATTCGTCGCATACCATCCTGAGCAGGCTCTCCCAGTCCGGCGCATTCATGTATCGGCGGGAGACGCCGGATCCGATGAACAGGAATGGCGGCTTGTTGGCCTTTTTGATTATTCGCCTCACTGTTTCCTGCACATGCGCGTTAAAGGCAGCGTTGTCGGCGTTCCCATTCATCAATCGTTTTGCTCCTGAGCCATTTCCTATATGTTTTGTCTCCGCCCACTGTACCAGCCGACGGGGGATGCTACGCGGCGTTAGCCGCGGCCCCGTCTGGTTTCTGTTCTGCCAAGGTTCCGCAGCGTCTTCGAGGTAGATTTCATCGGTTATCACGACGATGTTAATGCCGTTGTCGGCCGTGACGAGCGCGAACTCGGCATCCACGAGCGCACCGTCAGCGTCAGGGCTTGAGATGGGTTTTGAGCGCCGGCAAACCGACAGCGAACAACCAAGCCGTTCGTCAACCGCGCTCGCTAAGCGGCACCGGCACCCTTTCACCATGCGCCACCATATCCGCAACGCATTCCCCGGCAACCTGCACAATGCCCGACAACGCACTGCCCAGCGACTCATCCAGCCAGCTCAGTCCGGGAAGCTCCGCGCACGTCCCGACGAATTCGCCATCGTCCGGCGACCACTGCACCCGGTAGCAATACCGTTCTTCAACCTTCACTTCCATAGATTCATGCTATCGCCATCGATACTTACCGCTCATCGAGCCTGTTCCGCATCCAAGATTGGTTTTGAGCGCCGGCAAACCGATAGGTTTGCGCGAGTGCGAGGTGGAGGGCCGTGGGCCTCCGGCGAGCATTCGCTTTGTTTAGCGCGGCGTTGCCGTTCCAATGCGGATTCTCGCCGGAGGGCTTCGCCCTCCACCTCGAACCCGCGCAAACCGGCTTTGCCGGTTTGCGACCACCCACCGGTTCGCCGTCGCTACGCTCCGGTTCACCGACTCCCGCCAGCGGGAGTGGCTTCCTCTTATACGTGGCATCCCTGATTAGGGGAAATGCAGGAGGGCGGCGCTTGCGTTGCGCCGCCCTCCTGGCCTGCATGTCATGTTGCTCGAGATCCATGCGACCGGTCTCCACTCCGGCTGACGCACATACGAACCGCTCTCCCTACGTTCACCCAAACATCATCCAGTTCGCTCTCAAGCTCTTCTTCCCCACCCCACTGGCGGGAGGAGAGTCAACCTCTTCTCCCGCCCCATGGCGGAGACGATAAACGTCTTCCCTCCTTCTCACCCCCGCTGGCGGGGGTCGAAAACCGCGCAGCGGTTTTCGGGGGGTGGTCAGTTGGTGGCTGCTCAAAGAGCAGCCACCAACCGCAACAGAGGATTCCCCTCCTACCTCACGACTCCCTGCGCACCATCAGCGCAGTGCCCATGAGCGCCATCACGACGATCACGGTACCGGCAATCATCAGCCAAGTCATCGTAAAGCCAGAACCGGTAGCCGGAAGCACCACACCCGGTTCATTGCCAATCAGGCCATCCGTGCCAAACGACGCAGCGAAAACAGCACCATCCGCCGTAGCCAAGGAGCCAACCGCAGGACCAATGACAACGGTGAACGCCTCATCGGTCTTGTTGTACCCCTCCGGCGCCTTCGTCTCGGTCAGCACATACGTGCCCCACCCGAGATCCGACAGCTTGAACTTGCCCTCGGCGGTGTCCACATCATTCTTGACATCAGCATCCATCAGGCTGCAGTTCGTAGACGTGGAACCGTCGCCGACGCAGTCGTAGACCTTGTACGTCGTCGACGCCGTAGCCTTGGCCACCGTACCGTCATCCTGCACCGTATGGGCGTAGAAATCCAGCGACCATTCCGAACCGGCAAGCAGCTTCGAGATTTCAGAAGCATCCACCTTCGTCCAGCTGGCTTCGCCCGTCTTCGGCGTATTCGGAACCTTCAACACAGATTCTTCCTGCGCTACCAGCGAGTTGTCACCAGTCACCTTGGTAATCACTACTGGGGTCGAAGACGTCGAGTCAATAGTGAAGGTCCAGATATCCGTCGAAGCGACATAGTTGTTCGGCGCGGTGTCCTCGGTGAGGTGGTACGTACCGACGGGAAGGCCCTTAAGTGTGAACTTGCCAGCGGTGGTATTCATGTCCCAGTACCAACCAGTAGATTCCTCTGTAGGACAGTTGACCGCATCGTCACCAGTTTCAATGCAGTCCTTGACCGTTACTGATGTTGAACCGGTACCGTACTTAGGAGTGTGCACAATCGTCCACGTGGACCCGGCAAGATTGGCGTTCCCGTTGTCCGCGTCCACCTTCTCCCAGCTCACTTCGATTGGCTCATCGCCAATCCAGTAGTAGCCATTCACCAGTTCAGGAGACTTGCCATCGACCCAGTCGACAGTTCCATCGGCACTCACGGTGAAGGAATACACGGTGAGGTTGATGAAGTAGCCGGAAGGAGCCTTCGTTTCCTGCAACGTGTAGGTACCTGCTGCCAGACCGACGAGCTTGATCTTGCCAGCAGCACCGTTCTTGTCCTCGTAAACCTCGAGACCTTCAGTGCTAGGCACAGACGCACCAGCGGAGTTGCCACTGGAGGTGACACGAGCTGCCGAGCGTTGCGTCGCATATGCCGAGGTAGAGCAGCCCGAAGGCGCGCTCGACTGTGCAGCGTAGGAGCTGGCGCTCGTCACCACAATGAAGCGTTCACCAGCGTTCGCCGTGAAGTTGGAACCGGATACGTCGTTGTAGTTGAGCCATGTGCCACTGCCGTTATTGAAGACGAAATCAAAAGCGGCTCCTGCGTTATTCACGGTGGCGTAGTAGTAGGAGTTGCTGCATCCCAGCGTCATGGACGTAGTCGTGGCGCCGGAAGAGCCAATCCAATACAGATTGACGGTATACCCCAGCTTGCTTTCGGCGAAGCTCTTCGCAATGTAGATCGTCACCTTGTTCAAGTCTTCGACCGTCACGTTCACCTCAACCGAAGCGTTATTCGCCACGGCCCGCACCTTGGTGGTGCCCTCGGAGACGCCAGTCATCTGCCCCGTAGTGGCATTGACCCTCACAATGCTTTCGTCATCAGAGGACCACACCGGCGTCGGAGAACCATTGTCGGCAACCACTTCAGACGTAAGGGTCTTCGTAGCATTCAGGCCAACGGTTACCGAGCCCGTAGTAGTGCTCGGCAGATCGAACTCAGACAGGAAGTGGGAGGAGATTTCGGTATCGCCGTCCGACACGGTCAGACTGGTAACGGTAGACTGGAGAATTGTGAATTCCAGCGCAATCTGGCGCTCATCCGGGCCCGTGACGGTCACGATAACAGGGTTGCCGTCCGTCGGATAATGGTTGATCTTGACCGTTGCCGATGCGCCCTTGTTGGACGTCACGATGGTGATTGCCTGCGTATCCGAGGACTCCCACGTGAATTCCTGCGGAACCACATCCTGCGCTGTCTTGCCTTCGGCGACCGCGGTCAGCACGTACGAAGAGCCTTCGGCCACATCCGAGAAGGAGCCGCTCAGCGTTTCCAAGTCGGTCACGCGGGTGGCGGTATCATCCTGAATGTAGAAATCGCCGACGTTGTAGACGACGTCTTCAACCTTCCACTTCTGTTCCGGAGACGCCACGACAGGGTTGCCGCCCTCATCGTACTTCGTGTTACCGTCGTCGTCAGTTTCGTATTCCACGACCTTCGTCAACAGCCATTCGGAACCGGCGAGTCCTTCCGGATTGCGGGTATCCGCAGCGCCTTCTTCCAGCTCAAGATCCTCGGTCGACGTCTTGCCCCACGAAACGGTGCCACCGGCCGCTTCATTGCCGATAGCCGTCACCATGAGCTTGGAACCGTCTGCATTAAACAGCAGATTGCCATCTTCGTCCTTCGCCTGCGTTTGGACGAGCTTCTTGTCGTCGTCATTGGTAATTTCGTCGCCCTTGGAATCATAGACGTTACCAACGGTAAACGGAGAATCGCCCGCATCACCTACGACAATTTGATAGACATTGCTGTTTACCGTGTAGTCGTTGTTGTTGGTCGCGATTTCCCGAATGTAGTACGTCGCGTTCGGGTTCAGGTTCTGCACGCCGATGTAGCCGGCAACATCGCTATAGATATCGCCGGACGCATAGTCGTCGTCGGTGATTTCCAGGATGGCGGTACGGTCAGCGTAGTCCTTGGTCGCTTCCTCCAGCGAACCATACAGACCCCACGTCGTACCGCCCAGACGATTACCGCTCATGTCCGTCTTGTTCCATTCAATGACGGCGCAGTCGGAGCGGAAGGAGCCGGACCAAGGATAGTTGTGGCGTTCCTGATCCATCCAGATCATCGAAGCAGTCGAACCGATGTTGTTGGAGATTGCAGCAGTCGGGCTGTACAACATCAAGTCACCGCCTACGTACACGCGGCCGTTGGTCGTCGTATGGCTCTCAAAGTCGCCATACGGCACCATGATGCTACCCAGCGTGGCGGTCGCGGAATCGTCATCGCCGTTTCCGTTCATACCTCCTAGGACTTTCAGCCAAGAGGTATCGGCATAGTTCCACATCACCGACTTGGAAGCAGTGTCATATTCCGACAGCTTCGGGTTGCCATAGCCATTGGCAATGTCGGTACCGTCCCAGTAGAAGCGCCAACCATTGTGGTATTCAATACCAGAGTCAGGAGCATTGACAATGTTAACGGCCACCGAAGCATTCGCCGGAATGCCCTTGAACGCAAACGAAATACCGTACTGCGACGAATACACGCCAGACAGGCCATCCGAGAAATACTTTGCATCGATATTGAAGACCTGCATCGCTGATTTGTCGTCACCGACGAACGTAATCAGACGTTCGTTGTAGCTGTCGGTATAGGTGCGGGTGAACGCGGGCGTGCCGTCATTCGTATACTTCGTGCGTGAAATCGTTTCGTTGGCGCCCTTGGTGACATAGATGCCAGCTTCGGTCATGGTGGCGGGGTCCACATAGCCCGCCGATTCCGTCACCGTCGTCAACGTCACGGTACGGCCATTGACGTTCACAGTCGTGTCGGCATTACCATTCACCGGAGTGGAGCGCAGCAGGTTCTTCGAATCCTTGCGCAGGTTGTTCTCCAGGAAGTTGGTGTAGTCGGTACCGTTTACCGAAGCAAAAGGGTCACCATTGTTTTCGGCGTTCCATGTGATGTTGGATGACGTGGCCCAATCCGAGTACTTAGCCACTAGCGCAGAACGATTGGAATTGCTATTCCATTTCGTTTCATTACCGGCGATAGAGGCCTTGTACCAGATGTTATCGGAATTGGTGCCGCCGAGGAAGCCGCCACGAGCCCAAGCGCCTACATTGCCGGTATCAATGCCATTCAGCGAGATGGTGCCGATGTTCGACTGCTGGCCACGCACTACGAGCGCGGTGGACCCGGTGGCCGGCCGGAACATGGCGCCGAATCCGACAGCGCCAAAGCGGACGCCGTGGCCATCCCAAGAGGTGCCAATCGGGTTCATCGCCAGCTTGCCGTTGACCAGTGTCAGACCTTCGACTTCCACCGTATAGGTGCCACCCGGTGCATTGCCACTGTCCAGCGTCGTCGTGCTCGACGGACGACCGCCGATATACAGATCGCGGCCCACGAACGTGGCCACACCGGTGTCTTCCTTGGACAGGTCGATGTTTTCACCCATCGAAACATCCTGCGGCGAGCAGATACCCGGCGTCCCCGTATCCGCCATCGCCGTCTCCGGCTCGGCAAAGACCGGCACGATCGCGGTAGTCAGCATCATTGCGCCGGCGACCATGCAGCCGAGGGCGCGGGATGACAGCTTCTTGCGGGTCTTGGCGGCGTATGCGCCGTTCAAATCCTTAGCGGAAGAGGGGCGGCTCGCGTCATCGCCGCCACCGCTGCCTTTCCGTGTCTGCAAAGTGGTTAGGAAGCCAGGCTTCCAGAATCGCTTCGCCATGCTCTATTCCTCTCATCAGGTCGACGGGCCCTACCCAGGGACCTCCGGCGCCCCTCGCGCCGAAACTTAAGAAAAATGGTTGCAACCCTTGCGGCTGGGTACAGTTCATCCCCCGAACTGCACGAGTCACGAATCTCAAGTGTATTTTTACGGTAAGCGAACGTCAATGGGTTCTCAAAACCGTTACAAAATCTTGGAAAGGGGCGGGATTCTGCGGATTTCTAGGGTGGACAGGGTTGGTGATTTGTTTGAGATTGTTTTTCTAACGAAAAACAATGACGCCCCCGTTGCCTATGGCAACGGGGGCTGACCACCCACCGCTTCGAGCTTCGCTTCGCTCGCTCTCAGCGACTCCCGAACAAGGCCGCAAACGCTTTCGCGTTTGCATATTTCAGCGGCGGGCGCCAGCGGGAGTGAGCGGCGGAACGGCGCTGCGCTGGCTCCTTACGGGAGCTGGGCGAGTTCTTCGGAGGTGAGGGTGAGGCCGCCCGCTTGCAACGAATCTAGGATCGTTTCCGGGCGGTGGGCGCCGGGGATGACGAAGACGTGGTCGCCCTTGGAGAGCTCCCAGGCGAGGACGATCTGCTGGTAGCTGACGCCGCGCTCGGCGGCCACTTTCCGGAACGGGTCGAACTTGCTTTCGTCATACGGCTTGCGGAAGCCGCCGAGCGGGCTCCAGCAGACGAACGAAATGCCGATCATCGCCGCATGCTCGAGCGTATCCGTAGTCTCCATATATATAGGAGAATACTGGTTCTGCACGGCGATCAGCGAGTCGCCGAGAATCTCCTGCGCAATGTCCATCTGCTCGATTGACGCGTTCGAAACGCCCGCTTCCTTCGCGACGCCCTCGTCGACGAGCTGCTTCAGGGCTTCAATAGACTCGCCGTACGGAATCTTCGGGTCCGGGCGGTGGAAATACAGCAGGTCGATCGAGTCGACGCCGAGTTCGAACGCGCTCTGCTTCGCGCACTTGATCAGGTTCTCCGGCTGCCCGTTGACGTCCCACGTCGGCCGCCCGTCGGTGAAGTTGCGGAAGTGGCCGACCTTCGTGGCGATGAGGACTTCGTCCTTCGGCCCGTTCCAGCTATCCATCGCGGCGCGCACGAGCTTCTCGCCGGTCTGTTCCTCGCCGCCGGAGCAGTAGTACGCCCACGCGGTGTCGATTTGGCGGCAGCCGGCGTCCAGCGCCGCATGGATCGTTTCGATGCCCTTTGCCGGCCCAAGATTGTTCTCGATCGTCAGCGGCATCTCGCCCAGCCCGATCGCCGTCGTATCGTATGGGCCCATCGTGCGGTGCAGCACCATGTCAGCTCCCCTTTCGTTGAGGTTCGTTTGCCGGTTCGGTAACGCTTCCATCCTACCGTCCGCCCACGGCCGGGCGGCAGGAAGGAAGATTCGGGATTTCCGGCTGCGCGGCTTCCGTCGGCTACCGTCCGCCGGCCCGGGGGCCGAGATGGTCGGCGCCGCCCTTGAAGCCGCTGCCGCCGGAGAAGCTGCCGCCCGAAACGCCGCTGTGGCTCGAGCCGGTCGCCGCCGAAATCGTCGAGCCGATCGAGCTGAAGCTGTCGGCGAGCTGCGTGCCGAGGTCCGAGAAGCCGCCCATGCCGCTGAACCCGGCCATGCCGGGGGCGCCATTGGCCGCCGGGCCGCCATACATGCGGTGGTAGCGTGCCGAACGGCTCGACCAGTATACGAGCGGATGGCGCGAGGCATAGGTGTCGGCCCAGTTCGGGTCCGCCATCTGCGGATAGGCGGCCATCAACTGCGCCAGCGCCTTGTCGGACAGGCCGAACGCCGTCGCATACACCAGGTAGCGTCCCCACAGCGTCAAATCCAGCGGGCCACGGTCGGAGAAGTCGGAGAAATCCTCGAGGTAGCGCGCCAGGCCGTCGACGCGCGACGCGATGAACTGGCCGCGCGGGTCGGTCAGCGTCACCCGCGGGCAGGAGCCGAGCGCGAAGCCGAGCGATCCCAACACCAGGAGGCCCCATATCAGCGCGAACGCAAGATTCGACCCCTGCGCAACCCACATCGCGACGACGATGGCCACCGCAGCAGCCAAGCCGAACCCGAGAATGCGCCACACGCGCCCCTTGCGCACGGCGCCGGTCGCCAGCAGCTCGTTGTTGGCTGCAGTCTGGAACCCCTGGAACAGCGCAATGAGGCTACGGTCTTGCCGAATCAGCGATTGCAGTTGCTCCAGGTCGAAGACAGGACCTCCCAAGCGCAACGCGGCCTGCGTGAAAATCTGGAGCAAAGCCTGCTCGCTCGCGCACAGGCCGAGCGCTGCCGGGTTCCCGTACGCGGCCGGCAGCACGACGACGGTGCTGGTCGTGTCGATGCCGGCGTTGCGGTCGCCGCTGCGCTCGACGTTCGCGACCATTGCCGCGAGCGCTGGAATGTTCGGGTCCGCAAGGTTGATGCCGCGGTAGATTGCCGCGCGGCCCGGGTAGACGGCGATGGCGCCCTTCGTGACCAGCGACATCGCCGTCGCGGACAGCTGCGCGCCGCTCTCGCGATTCACCGAACGCTGGCTGCCGGCGACCGCGGTGCCGGTGACGGCGAAGTACAGCAGCGACGCGGCGGCCGGACTCATCGCCGGCGGCTCGCGCCAGTAGCCGGACCGGTCGCGCACTTCCGATTCCTTCACCAGCCGCAGCGAACTCCACACGCTCCATACCGCCAGCGCAAGGCCGATGATGGCGAGCGCCAGCCACAGCGCTACCTGTCCGCGGGCCTCGGACGTCACCTGCGCGTTCCACTGGGATTCGTAGGCGTTCTCGGTGGAGATCGTGCTGTCCTTGACCGCCCGGCTCGAGGTGCGCGCGGCGCCGGAAGCATACGCCGTCGGGTACAGCACGACGATGTTGGCGCCGTCATCCGAGGAAATGTTCTTCGCGGTGACGGCGAACGTATCGGAACCGGTGCGGTTGGTCGTCGACTCGGCCGTCGTATGCAGCCAGCCCCAGCTGTTCGATTCGCTCACCGCGCCCGGGAACGTCACCGTTGCCTGCAACGATTTCACGGGCAGGTTGCCGCCGTCTTCCGTATACAGCTGGAGCCGCGCCTTCGCAACGTCGCCGAAGCGCGTCACCGCGTCCTTCAGCGTGTACTGTATGCGGTAGCGCACGCTGCCGGACTTCACCGCTTCAAGATTCCAGCCGATTTCGACCGTTTTCTGCGCGTTCAGCTCGCCGGTCTCGCTGACGGCGTCGCCCACGCTCAGGGCGTCGGCGTCCGCGTCGTAGTCGGTCGCGCCGGCGGTGCCGTACGAAATGTCGGCGACGTAGAACGTATTGGCATGCGCCGCGTCCCAGCTCGACTTGCCTTCGTTGCCGTTTGAGATTACCGTGCCCGCTTGCGGCAGCTGCTGGCCGGTGGACAGGTCGGTCACCGAAACGTTCGTGACGGCGGTGGCTGCGCTGGAATTCAGCGGGATGTCGAAAAACAGCTGGTGATGATACTGGGAGCCGTTGCGGTTGAGCTTGTAGTCCACATCGCGGGTGACGGTAATGTCGCCGTTCGTCTGGATGGCGACATTGTCGGTTTCATTGGTGATGACGATGCTGTTGGAGCTTGCGGCGCTGGAACCGGAGCTGGACGAACCCGATGCCTGGTCGTACGCCATCAGCACCGTCAGCACCATGGCAAGGACCCCGATCAGCGCACCTATTAATCCATGGAGAATCTTCTTATTCATACAGGTCAGAACTGGACCTGCGGCACGGTGCGGGCGGCTTCGTCGGCCTGGAAGTAGCCTTCCTGCACGAAGCCGAACATGCCGGCGATGATGCTGGACGGGAACGTCTGCGTCGCCGTGTTGTACTTGAGCACGACGTCGTTGTAGAACTGGCGGCCGTACGCGATCTTGTTTTCGAGCTGCGAGAGCTGGTTCTGCAGGTTGAGGAAGTTCTGGTTCGCCTTGAGGTCCGGGTAGGCCTCGGCGGTGGCGCGCAGGTTGACCATCGCGCGGGTGAGCACGTTCTCAGCCGCCGAACGCTGCTGCATCGTCGTCGACGGGTTCGCCATGGCGGCCAGGACTCCGGCGCGGGCGCGCGTCACTTCCTCGAACACGTTCGATTCGTGCTTCGCGTAGCCCTTGACCGTCTCGACGAGGTTCGGAATCAGGTCGGCGCGCTGCTTCAGGGCGACGTCGATCTGGGCCCAGCCGTTGTAGACGCGGTTGCGCAGCGTGACGAGATTGTTGTATGCGGAAATGCCCCAGATGAGCACGATGAGGATGAGTACGATGACAATCGCCAGAATGGCCCAGCCCATGGTATTAGTTCTTTCTTCTCGTTTTCTTTACAGATTTTCCATACTAACCGTTCGGCAGGCGTGCTGCCAAATTTCTACGCGAATCCGCTAGCGGCCGCCGAAGGAGCCGCCGCCTACGCCGCCTCCGGAGCCGCCGAAGCCGCCGCCGCTGAAGCTGCCGCCGGAGCCGCCCGAGGACGGCGAAGCGGCGTGGATCGTGCTCTGGATGGCGCTGAAGCTGCCCGACAGCTGCGAGCCGAGGTCGGAGAAGCCGGCGCCGAAGCCTTCGAAGCCGCCGAAGTTGCTGGCGTGCACGCCGCCGGTCGTGGCCATGCCGGGCACCGTCGGCCCCTCGCCGCCGCCGGGGGCCACGGGACCGCCCGGACCGCCGCGCCGTTCGGGGGCGCCAATCGGCACCGTGCTGTGATAGTACGTACTCGGCCGCAGGCTCCAGTACACCAGCAGCGCGCCGGCGGTGTCCCACTCGTCGTCGAGCCACGCGCCGTCCACCACCTGCGGATAGGCGGTGGCGAGCTGCTCGAGCGCCCGCTTCGACATGCCGAACGCCGTCGCGTACACCAGGTAGCGGCCCCAGCGCGGCAGGTCGAGGGGCCCGCGGTCCGTGAAGTCGGAGAAATCGCGCATGTAGTTGCGCAGGCCCAGCACATGGCCGGCCAGTTCCTGGCCGCGGGGCACCGAAAGCCGCCTCGCGCGGCCGTACGACAGCCCGAACACGCAGCAGAAGAACTCCGGCAGGCTCATCACCAGCGTCAGCGCCCACGCGCTCGTCGTCGTCAGCCACATCGCGCCGATGAACGACGCGGCGATGCCGACGCCGCCGAAAATCGCCCAGCCGATGCGGTTGGATTTCACGGCGTGCAGGGCCTTGAACTCGTCAAGCGCGGCGACCTTGAAGCGGCTCATGTACCGCTCGCCGCCGCGCCAGTCCTTGAGCGACTTGCGCATCCGCTTGAAGTCGAACACCGGCGAGCCGACCCGGTCGCTGACGGCAACCAGCAGGTCCAGCAGCGCCTGCTCGGAGCTCGACAGGGCCAGGCTCTCCGGATCCTGCAGCGCCGCCGGCAGGATGACCAGCGTATTCGTCGCCCGCACCGCCTTGCCGTCCCCTTCGGCGACGGCCTGCTGGCCGATGGCGGCGAGCTGCGGCGCCGGGGCGGTCGAAACGTCGGTGCCGGCGTAGAGCGACGCGCGGCCCGGCAGCACGAGCACGGCGCCCTTGTCGACCAGCGAGAGCAGCGTCGAGGCCATCTGCCGGTCCACTACCGGCGACTTCGCGGCCTTCGGGTCGAGGAACGCGAGGAATTCGGCGGACGCGGCCGGGCTCATGTCCAGCGGCTCGCGCCAGTACTCGAGGTCGCCCTGGTATTTCGCGCGCTTGCGGCTGCGGAAGCCCCACAGCATCGCCGCCACCGCCGCGGCCGCGCCGACGACGCCGATGACGATCCACGCGATGACGGTGCGCCGCGCCGAGTCGCGCTGCTTGTCACGCCACTCGGTTTCCTGCCGCGTTTCGTCGTCGATCGTCGCCTGCTTGACGTCCTGGTCGACCTGCCGCACGACGCCGTCGCACAGGTCCCGGTTGTACATTGCCACCACGTCGACCCACGTTCCGGTCGGCACGTCGGTCGCGGTGAACTTGAGCTCGCCGTCGGGGCCGCGCGACGTCGTCGACTGGCCGTCGAAATGCAGCCACGCCCAGCTGTTCTTCGTCGTTACCGCCTTCGGGAACCGCACGGTGCCGCTTAGGGTGCCGATCGGCACCATGTTCATGTTGGAAATCGGCTCCCACTGCATTTTCGCAACGTCGGAATATTCGGTGACGGCGTCCTCCCACGTCATCGTGATCTTGAAGCGCATCGAATCGGCGCTGACGGTAGCCGGAATGTTCCAGCCGATTTCCACAGTCTGGGAATCCACGCGGTCCTGCGTGGGCACGACGCCGTCGGTTTCGGTGTCGAACGGCTGCGGATCGTCGGAACCGTCGGTGACGTCGGCGATGTACCAATGGTTGGCGTACCGTTCGTCCCACTCTGCGGAACCGACTTCGGACGGCGACTTCGGCGCAATCTGGGAGTACTGCTCCCCTGTCGTAAGGTTCTCCACCGAAATATCGCAGATGCCGGTGATGCCGTCGGACTGCAGTTCGTACGTCTGGTACAGCTGGCGCCACGGAATCTCGTTGCCGTCGTCGTCCTCGCCACGCTCGGGAAGGTAGACGTCGAGCGTTTCCGCAATCGTCAGGTTGCCGTTCTCCTCAATCTGCGCGTCGACGTCCATCGAACGGTACGACAGCACGCCGTCGTCGAAAATACCACCGACGTCGCCGCGTTCCGAGCGGACCTCGACGCCGAAGCCGATGACGACCGCAGCCGCGAGGATGGTCGCGACGAGGGAGCCTACCAGCTCCGTAACCAACGCCTTGCGGCCGCCGCCGCCCGCTTTCCTTGCACTCATAAACAAAAACCCTCCGTCTCCCTCGCTGTGCCAATGGTGGCATAGGAAGGGGGCGGAGGGCAAACCGGCCGGCGCCGTTTTGGACGGGCCCGAGATTTCCGGGGCCCCGTTTCAGCGGCGCGCTACCGGCGTTTCGTCGCTAGCGTTTCGTCGCTAGCGGTTCGTCGCCAACGGCACGGCGTACGGAACGTTTCCGGCGCCGTGCCGGCGGGACGCTGCCGATCAGTCGTCGTACGGATCGAAGTCGCGGCGGATGCGGCGGCGCGGGCGCTCGGTGCGCTCTTCGCGGCCGGCGCGGTACTCGTCGTAGCTTTCGTCGGCGGCGTAGCGCGGGTTGCGGTCGTCGCGGCGCGGGGCGCGGCGCGGACGGTCGTCGCGGCGGTCATCGCGGCGCGAACGGCGGTCGTCGCGATCGTCGCGGTCATCCCGGTCGTCGCGGCGCGAACGGCGCGGGCGGTCGTCGTAGTCGCGGTCATCCCGGTCGTCACGGCGCGAATCGTGGCGCGGGGCGCGGCGCGGACGGTCGTCGTACTCGTCGTCGTAGTCGCGGCGCGAACGGCGCGGACGGTCGTCGTAGTCGCGGTCATCCCGCTCGTCGCGGCGATCGTCGCGACGCGGGGCACGGCGCGGACGCTCATCGCGCTCGTCGCGGTCATCGTGACGGCGGTCGCGGCGGTCGGCATGGCGCGGGGCACGCTCGTCGCGGTCATCGCGGTCGTCGTGGCGGCGCGGGCCACGGTCGTCGTGGCGGCGGCCGGCGCCGGATTCCTGCTCCTCGAAGCCCGGAACGGCGAGCGAGATCTTGCCGCGGTCGTCGACGGACTGCACGACGACCTCGACTTCGTCGCCTTCCTTGAGCACGTCCTCGACGGCGTCGATGCGCTGGCCGTCGGCCAGGTTGCGGATCTGCGAAATGTGCAGCAGGCCGTCGGTGCCCGGCGTGAGGTTGACGAACGCGCCGAACGACGTGGTCTTGACGACCTTGCCGTTGTAGTGCTCGCCGGCTTCCGGAACGTGCGGGTTGGCGATCTGGTCGATGATCTCCTTGGCCTTCTCGGCAGCTTCGCCGCCTTCGGAGGAGATGTAGACGGTGCCGTCGTCCTCAATGGCGATTTCGGCGCCGGTGTCCTCCTGGATCTGGTTGATCATCTTGCCCTTCGGGCCGATGACCTCGCCGATCTTGTCGACCGGAACCGTCGTCGTGATGATGCGCGGCGCGTACGGGCTCATTTCGGCCGGGCCGTTGATGCACTCGTTGATGACCTCGAGGATCGTCTGGCGCGCTTCGTGCGCCTGCTTCAAGGCGCCGGCGAGCACGTCGGCCGGAATGCCGTCGAGCTTGGTGTCGAGCTGCAGGGCGGTGACGAAGTCGGCGGTGCCGGCGACCTTGAAGTCCATGTCGCCGAACGCGTCCTCGGCGCCGAGGATGTCGGTCAGCGTCTTGTAGACGTGCTGGCCGTCGACGTCGCCGGACACCAGGCCCATGGCGATGCCGGCAACCGGGGCCTTCAGCGGCACGCCGGCGTCGAGCAGCGACAGCGTCGAGGCGCACACGGAGCCCATCGACGTCGAGCCGTTCGAGCCGATGGCCTCGGAGACCTGGCGGATGGCGTACGGGAACTCCTCGCGGCTCGGCAGCACCGGCACGATGGCCTTCTCGGCCAGGGCGCCGTGGCCGATTTCGCGGCGCTTCGGCGAGCCGACGCGGCCGGTTTCGCCGGTCGAATACGGCGGCATTTCGTAGTTGTGCATGTAGCGCTTCGACTGCGGGCCGGACAGGGCGTCGATCTGCTGCTCCATCTTGAGCATGTTGAGCGTGGTGACGCCGAGGATCTGCGTTTCGCCGCGCTGGAACAGCGCCGAGCCGTGCACGCGCGGCACGATGCCGATTTCGGCGGACAGCGTGCGGATGTCGCGCAGGCCGCGGCCATCGATGCGGTAGTCCTCCGTCAGGATGCGGCGGCGCACGATCTGGCGCTGCAGCTCCTTGAACGCGTTGCCGATTTCCTTGTCCTTCTCGGCCTCGTCCATGTCGGTGAACTCGACCGTCAGCGTTTCCTTGACGCGGTCCTTGATCTCGCTGATGCGGTCCTGGCGCGGCAGCTTCTCGGCGATGGAGAGCGCCTCGTCGAGGTCGGCGTGCGCGATCTCGTCGATGCGGTCGTACAGTTCCTTCGTGAACTCCGGGAACAGCTGGAATTCCTTCGTCGGCTTCGCGGCGATGCGCTTGAGCTCGCTCTGCGCCTCGCAGATCGTCTTGATGAACGGCTTGGCCGCCTCCAGGCCGCCGGCGACGACTTCCTCGTCCGGCTTGGCCTGGCCCTCTTCGTAGATCAGATTCCAGGCGTTCTTGCCGGCGCCGGCTTCGATCATCGCGATGGCGACGTCCCCGTTCTCGACGACGCGGCCGGCCACGACAATCTCGAATACGGCGCGTTCGCGTTCGCTCCAGCGCGGGAACGCGACCCACTGGCCGTCGATCAGCGCAAGCCGCACGCCGGAAACCGGGCCCTGGAACGGCAGGCCGGAAATGAGCGTGGAAGCGGAAGCCGCGTTCAGCGCGACGACGTCGTACGCATCGTCCGGGCTGACGGCGAGGACGGTTTCGACGACCTGGACTTCGTTGCGCAGCGTGTGCGGGAACAGCGGGCGCAGCGGACGGTCGATAATGCGGCAGGCGAGGATCGCTTCCGAGCTGGGACGGCCTTCGCGGCGGAAGAAGGAGCCGGGAATCTTGCCGGCAGCGTACATCTTCTCCTCAACATCGACGGTAAGCGGGAAGAAATCGTAGTTTTCCTTCGGGCTGCTGCCGGCGGTCGTCGTCGACAGGATCATCGAATCGTCGTCAAGATAGGCGGCCACGGCGCCGTCGGCCTGCTGGGCCAGACGGCCGGTTTCAAAGCGCAGCGTGCGCGTTCCAAAAGAACCGTTGTCCAGTACGGCTTCAACGGCCTTGATTTCGGGACCCTCCATAGGGTTCCTCCTTAGTTTCTCTTTATTTTTCGTTATTCCAACATCCAAACATCACCGAAACGGCCTGGTTCCTTGGTTCTGGGTTCCGCTTGCCGCTGCGGATACCGCGGTTTGCCGCCGCGATTTGTTCTTCCTTTGACTTTTTATCCACCAGCAACAAATTGTAGACCGGCCCCCGCACAGTCTTTCCGTGAAAACGCCGCGCTTTTCCGGCGAAAACCGGATTCCCTTCTTCGCCCCTCCGATTCGCTCCGGTTCCTCAACACGCCGCCTACAGAGGAACCCGAGCCAAGGAAGGCCGGAAAATCCAGATCCGGTTCCTCAACACGCCGCCTACAGAGGAACCCGAGCCAAGGAAGGCCGGAAAATCTAGATCCGGTTCCTCAACACGCCGCCTACAGAGGAACCCGAACCAAGGAAGGCCGGAAAATCTAGATCCGGTTCCTTTTCCAGCAAACCAGGAACCTCGTTTGCGCATATGCGTTTCTGCTTTGCGTAGATAGGCATGGGAGGATGCAGGAAAGAAAAAGCCCGGGGAATCCCCGGGCTTGGAAAAGACTAGCGGCGCAGGCCGAGACGCTCGATCAGCGAACGGTAGCGGTTGATGTCCACCTTCTTCAGGTAGTCGAGCAGACGGCGGCGGTGGCCGACCATCAGCAGCAGACCACGCTGGGAGTGGAAGTCGTGCTTGTGTTCCTTCATGTGCTCGGTCAGATCGGCGATACGCTTGCTCAGCAGCGCGATCTGGACTTCCGGAGAGCCGGTGTCACCTTCGTGCGTTGCGTATTCGGCAATAATCTTCTGCTTTTCATCAGCCGTAAGTGCCACGGCATCCTCCATTCGTTGCTGCGCGGTGCTCCCGGCCTTGTGCCGGGGCGCTCTGGTTCCGCGGGCGAAATCACGCCAATCTCAAATCCTAACCCCCGCTCCCGACAGAGGAACCCGATCTCAGGAAACCCGGAACTACCGGGTCCGGTTCCTCAACACGCCGCCCCCAGAGGAACCCGACCCACTCCAACCCGGAAATCTCAGCCCCAGTTCCTCAACACGCCGTTTACGGAGGAACCGGGGCCAAGAAAAGGCGGAATTCCCGGTCCCGGTTCCTCAACACGCCGCCCGCGGAGGAACCCGACCCAAGAAAACCCGGAAATCTCAGCTCCAGTTCCTCAACACGCCGCACTCAGAGGAACCGGGGGCAAGAAAAGACGGAAGGCTGGAGTTCGGTTCCTCTGGCAGACGGCGCCAACGGGACCGTTAGGCGGCGGAGATGAAGCCGCCGAAGCAGACTATGCACAGGGCGAGGATTTCGAACGCGAGGAAGAGCATGAACGAAACCCAGCTGCGGGTAAGGAAATTGAGCGGGGAATCTTTTTTAATAATTACCAGCAGGCCGACCCACACGACCGCGAACACGGCGAGCCCGACGCCGGCCGCCATGATCCCCAGGTTCGCAGCGTTCGCAACCGGCGCTTCCGTTCCGTACATAACGTACGTGGAGTTCCAGAAGCTGAATTTGAGCAGCGAAACGCCGGCGATGAGCTGTTCGGCGGCCAGACCGAGCGCGAACAGCGCAAACCAGCCGGTCTTGCGGGTATCGACGACCATCATCGCGAGCCCGATGAACGCAACCAGCGTCGCTTCCCACGAGACCATCGCGACGGCGCGCGGCTCGAGCGTCGAGAACAGCGCTACCAGATTCGCCGTGTGCGTGACGGCAAGCCGCCGGCCGATCCAGTACGGCACGACGATGGCGACGAGGACGACGGCGATCATGGCGATCCAGCGGCCGGGGTGCGAGCGGCGCCGTTCGATTTCCGCCAGCGAGAGGTCGGATTCGGGAATCGTCGCCTCGGGATGCTTGGAAACGTTTGCCGGACTGCCTTCGTTTGCAGCGCTGCCATCGTTGTCAGCGACGGCTTCTTCGGCGCCAACGACGACGGATGCCGACGGCTGCTCGCCGTGTTCTTCGGCGACCATCTCGTCGATGGCGACGAGCGTTCCGGCAGTGGGCTGCGGTTCCTCGGCGGCAGTGCCGCCACGGGATTCGGCGTGGGCGTCGGCGTTGGTTCCTCGCACAGGTTCCTCTCAATCAAGCGGCTCGTCAATCAAAACGGCCGGCCAATCAAACGTGAGCCAGTCAAACGGCTACTGGACGGCAGATTTCCGTACTCCGCCCAGTTTACCGCGCGCCTTCGCCGACCCCCTCGAAGCAGGGACGTCCACGGGCCGTCCCTCGGAAGGTTCCCTTCCTACAGCGCCGGAAAATGCCGGAACAATGCGTCCCGGCCGTTACCATTCTTGCGAAGCAGCCGCGAGCGCTACGCGACCGCCGCCTTCAGCTTGACGTCGTTCGCGGCGACGTAGGAGCTGAGCCACTCATAGCAACGCACCGTCTGCTCGGCGTTCGGCAGCGCACGGGGCGCCGGAGCGTCCCCGGCGTCGGCGCGCTCGAGCAGCGAGCGTTCGCTGGCCGGCGAATCTTTGGCCTCTTGCGGGAACAGTTCGTGCTCAATGGCGAGCGGATCGACGGTGGAGTTCATCGGCAGCGTCAGGCCGTGGCGTTCGGCGTTGATCTCAAGGAACGTCTGCTCGATGTCGACGTTCGGCGCCACGAGCGTGTCGGTACCGACGAAATCGAGGAACTGCGCGAGCGCAACGGCGACGCCGGGCTGGCGGGAAAGCGTGCCGTAGTTCAGGCCGGTGGATTCGGCGAGTTCCGGCGGGATCGCGGCGTCGGGATTCGCGAGCATCGCAAGTTTGCTGACCGGCTTGCCGTCTCGGACGCGCACGGCGCCGAACTCGATGATCCGCGCGACGTTCGGATCGCTGCCGGTCGTCACCAAGTCGATGGCGGTGTAGTTGTCCGGAAGCGACGCGGCGGCTGCCGGAGCGCCGAACGAAAAGCGGGCATCCGCGCCGGTGCGGGCGCCAACAGTGAAGAACGCGAGCGCCAGGCCGCCCCACACGACGAACCATACCGTTATATAGACCGCGCCCCTGCCGATGGAACCGAAGCCCCAGAAAGCCGTCAATGCGAAAAGGAGCGCGAGGGAATACCACACAGTCTTCTTCTTCATGTCACGCCTCGACTTGCCTTAGCCTCCGCGAGGAAGCCTCTCCTGCCAATGCGGCCATCTTAAAAACGGTATCCTGTGAATTCCATACGTTGCGCCGAACAAACGCTGAATGCCGGCTTCGGGTTTGCGGGCGGCGGGAGGTCGGATGGGCGCGGGAAGAGCTTCCCGAACGCTGGGATTTCGATGCCACCCCCACTCCTCCACGCACCGCAAGGGCCCCGAACACGGCGGAAGGGTCGGCAAAAGGGCGGTGCGGTGCGTAGAATGCTGCGGAAACGACACGACGGGACAGTACGGAAGCGGGGATGCGCATGGCGGGTGCGGGGAAGAAAACGTTGGCAAAGGGCGGCGGCCACGTTGGCGCGCGAATCCTGCTGTTCGTGCTGTGCGCGGCCGGGTTCGCGGCCCTCCTATGGCAGATCCACTGGGTGCACGACAACAAGGCGCTGCCGTTCGACACCGCCATCATCGACTTCTTCCAGCGGCACGTCATTTCCGACACGCTGACGCCGACCGTCAAAACGGTCACGACGTTCGGCGGCGTCGCGGCGGTCGTTGCGGTGACGGCGACGCTGCTGGTCGTGTCGATTATCGCGAAGCGGGCGCGGATCGGCGTTTCGCTGGCGGCGTGCGTTGCGCTGGCCGCGGGACTGAACGAGATTATCAAGTACTGGGTGCGTCGCCCGCGGCCTGTCGACCACCGGATCATTCCGGAAACCGGCTACAGCTTCCCCTCGGGGCATTCGATGAACAACATGGCGTTCTACGGGTTCCTGATCGTGCTGGTCTTCTGGTTCGTGCAGCGCAAGTGGCTGCGATGGCTGATTGCGGCGGTGCTCGCTGCGGTCGTCGTCGCCATCGGCTTGAGCCGCATATATTTAGGAGTCCACTACCCCAGCGACGTCCTCGCCGGCTGGCTCTTCGCCATCGCGTACGTGGATTTGTATGCAGCGGTGGTCAAACGCTGGGTCGTGCGGTAGCGGGGTGCGGTTGCGTTTGTTGCGGGGCTGTGCAATAATTGCTCGAGTCGCCTTCCAGGGTGAAAACCTTGGAAAACACGGCACGCGGATGTAGCTCAATGGCAGAGCCTCTGCCTTCCAAGCAGATTACGCGGGTTCGATTCCCGTCATCCGCTCCATTAATGTGCACTCCGTTCCTGCTGGCGAAGGCCGAAGAGCCGAGCCGAAGGCGATGGCGATTCGAGAGGTGGTCGCAAACCGGCATGGAATCGCCTCAGCAATAATAAGCGGCTGGAAAATATACAACAAACCACATTCCAGTCAGTACACGGGCGCCAGCGACTGAAGTGTGCCGCCTTCTCTACATTTCAGTCACTGAGGCGCCGTCACCGACTGAAAAATAGCGGCAAACGAATAAAACACACGGCTACCGCGCATCCGACTGGAAAATTCCAACGACCATACTTTCCAGTCGCTGACGGCGCCTCAGCGACTGGAAAATATAAAATTCTCCATAGTCCAGTCGCTCACTCCGCCAGCGTCCGCTTTGTGCTATTTCCGCTATATTCCAGTCGCCTATAAGCCATCAGCGACTGGAACGTATTTCGGGGACCATAATCCAGTCGCTGACACACACCCACTGACTGGACTATGCGAGATTCTCCACGTTTCAGTCACTGAGATGGCATCACCGACTGAAACGTATTCTAGGGACCACATTCCAGTCACTGAGGCGCCGTCAGCGACTGAAACGTATTTCGGGGACTACATTCCAGTCGGTGAGGCGTCGTCAGCGACTGGAATGTAGAAGGTGGGGAATTTTTCAGTCCTTAGCCACACGAGCCACACGAGCCACACAAAGCCACACGAGCGACACGAGCCACACAAGCCACATGAGCCACACGAGCCACATGAGCCACACGAGCGACACGAGCCACACAAGCCACATGAGCCACACGAGCCACACGCAAAAAGCGCGGGCCGTAATGGCCCGCGCTTGGTCCAACCGGCAGTCTCCCTGCTGCCCCACGCCTTCCAAGCTTGCGCTTGGAACGGTTATTCCCGGCACACCCCTTCGCGGCCCCCTTCCGGCAAGCCCAACCCCCGACACCGGGAAAGCCTTCAGTTGCGCCGCTACGCCATGATCCCGACGTCGCGGGTGCGCAGGCGCATGGCGCTGCCGTCGACCGACATCGTCAGCGACGCGTCGTCGTTGAGGCCGAGAATCTCTCCACCGACGCGCGAGCCGTCGCCGAGCTGGAACGCAACGAACCGCCCGTACATCGGGCACAGGCGCCGCGCTTCCTCGTAGAAACCGGCGCGGGCCGCTTCCGGCTGCGCGGCGAACGAAGCGAGACGGTCGGCCAGCGACGTTGCTATCCGTGCGACAATCTCGTCCCGCATCCGCTCGAACGCCGGTAGCTGCAGCACGTGCATGCGCAGCGACGTCGCTTCCGGCGTCGGCAGGAAGTCGGCGCGCACCGTCAGGTTGACTCCGAACGTATAGACGAGCGCGACGTGGCCAGGCACCGACGGCACGTCGACGGCGTCGACGTTGACGCTGCCGAGTTTCAGCCCGTTGCAGTAGATATCGTTCGGCCAGCGCAGCGTAAGCTGCGGCTCGGAAGCGGTACCGGCGCTCAGCGCGGCTCCTAGCGGGAACGTGCCGCGCAGTTCGCCGCGAATCGCGTCGATGGCGGCGAGGCAACCGATCGGCGAGAGCCATCCGCGCAGCATCTCGTCGTCGGCGATTCCGTGCGGTACCAGCGTCACCAGCGACATCGCGATCGATTCGCCGGGAATGCTCACCCAGGTGCGATTGAAGCGGAACTTCGCCTCGAGCTCCATGTCCGCGGCGACGACGCCGACGCCGTAGCCGGTTCCCGCAGCGGCACCGGTTTCCGCGGCAGCACCGGTTCCAGCGGTACCGGTACCGGCGGCGCAACCGTCGCCGTATGCGAGGGACGCCACGGTCCGCTCGTCGGCCAGCAGCCGCACGGCCTCGTCATGGGTCGAGTCGATCGCGTCGTGGACGGATACAAACCGCGCCACGGCGTTCGTCTGCATCAGCTGCGGCTTCATCGCCCGCGTCAGCATTAAATTCCTAAGCTTCATCGCTTGCCTCTCGTTTACAAATTCAAGACTAAATTCATAACCGTACAGGTCGTAAAAAATAGTCTATTTGATGAAGCGAGGTGACGACGTGTCCGGCTCGCGGATTTTCTCCGAAGGCAAAACGAAGCCGCCTCCAGCCATTCTATGCTACCCAACGCACAAAACTACCCTTCTGCGGCGCCGCTTCCTCCCGGGACGACACCCCCTTCAGCGGACCAGACTACCGGAGGCAAGCCATTTCGACAACTTTCGCGTGTTCGCCGCTTTCGCGATTTCGAAAAGATTCTCTGCGCTCCCCCGGCGCTAAAATTGCCCCTTGCAGAGCGTCTCATTATTTGAGATTCTGTAGTTTTCCGCGCATCATTTTCCGCTCTTACCGACAGCAAAGAAGCGCAACCGCGGAAGCGATGGGACCGTCGTGCGAAAGCGAGAGCCGCCAGGAAAGGGAGGGGGCGGGGCGGTGGGGCGGAACCGGAGAGGAACGGGCCGGAGCAAGAGGAACCGAAGCCAGGGAAGCTTCGGAAGGGTTGGGAGTGGGGGAAATTTCGGAAGGGTTGGGAGTGGGGGAAATTTCGGAAGGGTCGGGAGTGGGGGAAGCTTCGGAAGGGTTGGGAGAAGAGGAACCCACAGTGGCGGTGGAAGCGGCAGCCGAAACGCTGGAAGCAAGGTTGGCGGCGCAGCAGGCGTCCCCCTGGACGCTGGAAGCAAGGTTGGCGGCGACGGAAGGGGCGAGATGGACCTGGGGGACGCCGCGGGCGTTGCAGACGATCTCGATGCCGCTCCACGGCACCGAATCGGGCGTATACGGCAACGGTCCGTCGCCGGCGGCGTCGCACCACGCCTTGATGACGGCTTCCTTGCCGGCCCAGCGGGCGGCGAGGTGCAGCGCCTCGCCGTCGCCGCATCGCTGCGCCCGCGCCGCTGCCTGACGGCGCTCGCGCAGCGAAAACAGACGCAGCATGGCGGTACCGGGAGTCTCGAGCTGAGCAGTGAACGCCGCCACGTCCACCACGTCATGCCCTAATCCCAGCACCGCCATGCCGTTTCCTTTCCTGAGGCCCTTCCGGAAGATTCCTTCCAGAACAGCCCTTTCAAAATCTCCCTTTTGAAGAGCTCCTTCTTGAATCCCCCTTCAGAGAGGTTTTTCGAAGGGCTCTTTCTGAGGGGGCCTTTCTGGAAGGGCTTCTTTAGAAGGCTTCTTTAGAAGGTTCCTTCAGAAGGATTCCACCAGAGCGGCCCTTTCAGAAACGTTCTTCAGAAGGCCCTTTCTAGAAGTCTTCCCGAGGGAAGCCTTTCCAGAAAGGACCTTTCTTTTGCGTTCCTACTTTAGCGAAGCGGGCTACGCTTCCGTGCCCATCTGCGCTCCGGCACCCACGCGAGCCGCCGGATAGAAGCCGGAGGGCGCAAGGCGCGCGTCGGGATCGAGCAGCATCGCCTTTTCGGCTTCGTGGGCGCTCACTTCGCTGCCGTCGGCGGCGACGCCGTCGCGCAGGCGGCGCTCGGCAACCGGCTCGAACAGCGCGGCGTGGCCCATCATGCCTTCCTCGAACCGGCGCCGGCCGGCCGCAAGCCGCGCGTTCGCGGCCGCGCGCCACGCTTCGAGCGCGTCGGTGCCGGCCGTGTTGGCGACGGCCGCTTCGAATGCGCCCGGATGCACGAGCGCGAGGAACCCGGAAACGTGCCCGAACCCGAGCGACGTCGCGAGCGCGGCCTTCACCGGCCCGCGCGAGCCGAGGTCGAGCGGACGGCGCAGCCACACCATGTGGTCGTCGCCGGCGAGCTTCGGGTCGACGCATTCGAGCGCCGCGTTCGCCGGCACGACGCCGCTGGCGAACAGCTGCAGCAGCCCGTTGACCTGGAAGATGCAGGCACCGCCCTTCGCATGGCCGGTCAGCGACTTCTGCGAAATGACGAACAGCGGCTCGCCTTCCGAACGCCCGATGGCGTGCGCCACCGTGTTGTGCAGTTCCGATTCGTTCGGATCGTTGGCGTTCGTGGACGTATCGTGCTTGGACACGACGGCGATGTCGTCCGGCGCCACGCCGAGCGGGGCGAGCGCGCGCACGAGCGCCGAGTCGGCGCCGCCGCGTGCCGCCGCGAGCGCGCCGAGCCCGGGAGCCGGAATCGAGGTGTGCGCGCCGTCGGCGAACGAGCGGGCGTAGGCGAGCACGCCGGCGACCGGCAGTCCCAGCCGCAGCGCGATGTCGCCGCGCGTAACGAGCACGGTGCCGCCGCCCTGCGACTCGACGAAGCCGCCGCGCCGCCGGTCGTTGGCGCGCGAGAAGAACCGCGGCGCGATCCCCTTCGCCGCCATCTCGGCGGAATCAGCGGTCGCGTTCATGTTGCCGAAGCCGATGACCGACTCGACGCCGATGTCGTCGATGGCGCCGGCGACGACGAAATCTGCCTTGCCGAGCGCAATCTTGTCCGCTGCTTCCTCGAGCGAAACCGCAGCCGTCGCGCACGCCGAAACCGGCTGCACCATCGAACCGTAGCCGCCGACGTAGCTCTGCATGACGTGCGCGGCGACGACGTTCGGCAGCGCTTCCTGCAGCACGTCGGTCGGAATCTCATGGCCGAGGAACCGCTCGAGGTAGAGGCGGCGCATCGAGCGCATGCCGCCGAAGCCGGTTCCCTGGGTCGAGGCGACCATCGACGGATGGATCGCCTCCAGGATTTCCGCGGGCGTGAAGCCGGCGGACAGGTACGCGTCGACGGTGGTGACGATGTTCCACAGCGCGATCGGGTCGGTATCGGCGGCCATCGACGCCGGGATTCCCCACTTGAGCGGGTCGAAGCCGTCGGGGAACTGGCCGCCCACCGAACGGGTCATCGTCGCGCGCCGCGGCACGCGCACCATCGAGCCGGCGTGGCGGGTCACGTTCCATTCGCCGCTCTCGCCGTCGCGTTCGATGCTCGTGTGCGCGGCGTCGGCGGCGACGTACTCCTCCGCCGCTTCCTTCGTCGGCACCGAGAACGTCACGTCATGGTCGAGGAAGATTTCCGCCTCCTCTTCATTGTGGCCGTTCGTCGCGTCGCCGAGGCCTTCCGAACGCGAGCCGAAGTCGCCGCCCATGCCGGTTTCGAACGGCCGCACGCCGCTGCGGGCGATCACTTCGTCGCGGAAGCGGTCGGCGATGTCGGCTTCGTCGACGACGTTGCCGTCGGCGTCGACCCAGCCGGGCACCGGCGAGTCCTGCCATTCGAGCAGGCCCATCCCCCACGCGAGTTCGAGGATCGCGCCGGCGGACAGGTCGACGGAACCGTCGGAGTGGATGCCGAGTTCGGCTTCGTTGCGCGTGCGGCCGGAGCCCCACGGGCCCAGTTCGCCGACCGAGACGATGACGATCTGGTCTTCCGGCCGCGCGGTGACGCCGCTCCAGTCTTCCAGATTCACCGCCGGCTGCGCAGGCACCCGCAGATTCGGCAGCGCCTTCACCGTCGCGTGCGCCGCTGTCGTTGCCGTTGCGTTCCCTGCGTTCCCTGCGTTCCCTGCGTACGTTCCGGTTCCCCTGCTGGTTCCGGTTCCCCTGCTGGTTCCGGTTCCTCCGTTCCCGGCGTGTCGAGGAACCGAAGCCACAGATCCGCGGGTTGCATTGGCCCCGGTTCCTCCCGCCACGGCGTGTTGGGGAACCGAAGCCAGGGATTCGGCGGAAGCTACGGTTCCGGTTCCTTCCGTCGCCGCGGCTTCGGCCGCTTCGGCTTGCGCGGCGAGGGCGGCGGCTTCGCGCTTGAGTTCGGCGATGTCGAGCGGTTCGTCGCCCAGCCCCCCGGTCAAGTCGACGTCGAGCGGCGCTTGCAGCGCAGCGCGGCGGCTTTCGTCAGAAACAAGATTGAGCAGCTGCTCAGCAATCTCGGCCGTGGAGTACGTGCGCAGGCCGCGGCGCTCGACCGCGGCGACGAGCGGATCGTTGCCGCCCATCAGTCCGGTGCCGCGCACCCAGCCAATCTTGGGGTGTGCAAACGTTACCCGGCCGCCCCAGGCCGCGCGTTCGGCGCGGGCGCGGGCAACGAGCGCGTCGAAAGCGCTCTTGACCTCGCCGTACGCGCCGTCGCCGCCGAACAGGCCGCGGTTCGGCGAGCCCGGCAGCACGACGTGCAGCTTGTGCTGGACATCGGTGTCGGCGCCGAGCACGGCGAGTTTGGTGAGCGCGCGCTCAACTCCCCACAGCATCAGGCGCGACTGCGTTTCGAACGACGCGCCGGCGTCGGCGGCGGAACCGGAGACCGGGGGCGCCGCGAACGGGAAGAACAGCGACGGGACCTGCGCTTCCTTGATGACCGTCGTCGTCGCGCCGTTGACCTTCTTCTGCTCCGTGCCGACCCACTCGACGAGCGCGTCGACGTCGCGGTAGCTCGCGAGATTCGCCGGCACCAGCCACAGCGCGGCGTCGCCGGCGGCGTTGCGGCGGAACGTTTCCTGCGCCCACGCCTTGACGGACGGCTTGAAGCTGTGGCTCGTCGCGATGACGGTGGCGCCCCCGGCGAGCAGGCCCGCGACGATTTCGCCGGCGATCGAGTTCGGCGCCACGCCGGTGACGACGGCGACGTCGCCGGCATACGGCAGTTCCGGCGAGCTTTCGGCGGCGTCGGCAATCTCGAGGAAGCGGCACGCGAGCGCGTTGTCGTCGCGCTGCGCCGCCTGCCCTGCGTACCAGCGCGCCTGGGTGGCGACGGTCGCGCCGGCGCCGGCGAAGTTCGCTTCGAGCGCGGCGGCGTCGCCGTTGTAGTAGCCGCGCGCGAGGTCTTCGCGGGCGCTCGCCCAGCGGTCGTCGAACAGGATTGCCTGGCGCGCGTCGAACCGCGGCGCGACGGCGGCGACCCAGTCGGCGCCGAGCTCCGCTTCGACGGCGGCGACGAGCGCGGCCGTTTCGGCGTCGTCGTCGGCCTGCGGCGCCGGTTCCTCCAGGCCGAGCTGGCGCAGCACGGCGCGCGCCGTCGTCGCCAAGATTCCGGATTCGCCGGTCAGCTGCGCGGCGAACGCGTCGAGCGCGGCGGAATCGACGACCGCTCCGCCGGACGCGCCGCCGGACGCGGGCTTGGCGACGTCGATGCAGTGCGCCTTGCCGACCTGCGCGACGGCGGCGTCGATGAGCGCGTTCGCCGCGGCGGCGTTCGCGGCCGGTTCGGCGGGCAATGTCGCCAGGTCGCCGCCGCGCGAGCTGGCGCCGTCGCGCGTGCCGAGCGTCAGCTGCGCGACGACGTGCTTCGCCCAGCCGTCGGACAGTTTCCACACGTCGCGCACGCGCGCCTCGACCTGCGCCGGCTTGATTCCGGCGGCGCCGAACATCGCCCGCATGCGTTCGCGCACGATGTCGCCGAGCACCGGGCCGAACGCCTGGTAGTTCGGCGCGGCCTTGTCGACGAGCGCGGCGAGCGCGTCGACGCTCGCTTCGGCCGCGCCTTCGACGCTGGCGACGCCGAGTTCGGAACTGATGTCCATCAGCAGCTGGTTGCGGCGGCTCGAGACTCCGTTCGTCAGCGTGTCGGTCGTGTCGGTCGCACCGATCTGCTCCGGCCGCACCTTCGCCGCGTACGCCAGCAGCATCGCGATTCCGTCATGAGCCTTGAACGCAATGTCGGGCGCGTTCTGCTCCCCGGACGCGCCCGCAGGAACCGAACCGCTCGCCTCCCCCGCAATCTTGGCTCCGGTTCCTCCGTTCGCGGCGTGTTGAGGAACCGAACCCGCAGACTCGGCGCCATCCTTGGCCCCGGTTCCTCCCGCAACGGCGTGTTGAGGAACCGAACCGCTCGCAGGAACCGAACCGCTCGCCTCCCCCGCAATCTTGGCTCCGGTTCCTCCCGCAACGGCGTGTTGAGGAACCGAACCTACAGATTCCCCGGCTCCAGCGGTTCCGGTTCCTCCGGCAATCTCGGTTCCGGGTCCTCCGGCGACGCCCGCGGAAGCTTCCGGCGCGGCGTCGGCGACCAGCGGATCGCTGTCCTTCATATATACGCGCGCTTCGTCGCGGCCGACGTTGTATACCTTCACCGACGCGGCGCGCGCGGCGAACTGCGGCAGCCGCAGCGTCTTGGCGCCGAGATTCGCCAGCGTCGGCGCGTTGCCGAGCCCGACTTCGACGTACTCTTCCACGCCGAGCTCGCCGAACAGCAGCGCCTGCGTCTCGATCCAGCGCACCGGCGACGCAAACTGCCACGAGAGCAGCTCGGTGAGCAGCAGCCGTCCGAGTTTCTGGTCGTCAGCGGCGTATTCATTCCAGATTTCGTCGTTTTCCAGCGCGGCGGCGATGCGTTCGGACGGCGCGACTTCCAGAATCTTGGCCGCGAATTCCTTCGTCATCGCGAACGGAACGGCGACGAGGTTCGGAATATAGCGCCCCTCGAGCGCGCCGCGATAGTCGATTTCGGCCGGCAGCAGCGCGTCGAGCTTGTCGCGGAACTCCGGCACGCCGCGGCGCAGCAGCGACGAATGGAACGGCACGTCGATGCCGGCGACGTACATGAACGCCGGCTTGCCGCCGTACGCGGCGACGCGCCGCGCGGCGTCGGCGGCGAGCGCCTCGAGCCCGGCGATCGTGCCGGCGATGGCGTACTGCTGCCCGGCGAGATTATAATTGACGATTTCCAGGAACTCGCCGCTTTCGGCCGCCACCGACGCGACGTACTCCTTGACGCCGTCGTCGCCGACGCCGAACTGGTTCGGCCGCAGTACGCCCATGCGGTAGTTCGAGCGGCCCTGTTCGTCGCGCTCGATGAGATGGTGCATCGTGGAACCGCGGTGGAACACGAGTTCGAGCACGGTTTCCAGCGGAATGACGCCGGCGTAGGAGCTCAGCGCGTTGTATTCGCCGAGCGAGTGGCCGGCGAAGTACGCGGGCTGGATGTCCGCGCCGGCTTCGCGAAGGCGCGCGGTCTGCGCGAACGCGACGGTTGCGAGCGCGACCTGCGTGAACTGCGTGAGATTGAGCAGCCCGTCCGGGTGCCGGTACGTCACGCCGTTCGCCGTCAGTTCGGTCGGGTTGTCGCGTACGACGGCGAGGATCGAGAACCCAAGCTTCTCGCGCGTGAGCCGGTCGGCGCGCTCCCATACGTCGCGCGCGGCCGGCGACGCGTTGCGTTCGGCGAGCGCCATCCCCTGCTGCTGGATGCCCTGGCCGGGGTAGACGTACGCGGCTTTCGGGGCGCGCACGGCCGCTGTTGCACGGGAAACAAGATTCCCGTCGATGCGGCACGTCACTTCCAGCGCGAGGCCGCCGTGCGGCGCGTAGCCGGTGCGCTCCACCGTGATTTCGACGGTGTCGCCGAGCTGCACCATGCCGGACATGCTGTAGGTCCAGCCGGCGATTTCGTAGCGGTCGCCGCGTTCATCCGTCGCTTCCAGCGCGTGCTGCGCGGCGGCGGACAGCCACATGCCGTGCACGAGCGGGGCGTCGAGGCCCGAGATTGCGGCGCCGCGCCGGGAGGTATGGATCGGGTTGAAGTCGCCTGAGGTGCGTGCGAACGCCGTCATGTCGGTCGGGGCGGTGACGGTCACGCGGCGCAGCAGGCGCCGCGGCGTCGGCAGCACCTCGCGGGCGGATTCGAGGCCGCCGCGTTCGGCGGCCGGTTCCGGCAGCGCCGACGAGTAGGCGCGGCCGCGGATGGCGAAACGCTCGGTTTCATGGGCAACAACGGTGCCATCGGTGAGCATGTGCTCAACATGGATGGTCACGACGCGTCCGGAAGCGGATTCTTCCGGTTCCTCCGCCCAGCTTTCCAGCGAGATCGTTTCGTTGGCGTGCTTGGCAAGCAGCTCCTGTGCCGGGATTTCCAGCGTGATCAGGTGGTCGAGGTGGACGGCGTTGAGCAGGCCCTCAATAACCGGGTAGCCGTCGACCATCACCGAGCCGAGCGCGGCGTAGATGGCCGGCCAGGCGGGGCCGACGAGCGCGTCCGGCGCGAACGGGGCGAGCGCGAGCGCGTCGTCTTCGAGCGCGGCTCCGGTTGCGGCGCGGTGGTCGGCACCCAGATTGGCCGCGAGCGTGTAGGAAGCGCGGGCGACGCCGAACGGGGCGATGCTGGAAGCCGGGGCTTCGCTGGAAGCCGGGGTGGTGCTGGAGTCTTCGCCGGCGGAACGGCGCAGGCTGGCCGGAAGGTCGTTGGTAATCTGCGGCATCGCCTCGAGCTTGTCGCCGGTAATGGCGACGTTGCCGATGCCGGCCGTGGCGGCGAGCATCGCGTAGACGTGCTGCGGCAGGCGTTCGCGGTCGACGACCGGCACGATGCCGGCGGCGTCGAGGCGCACGTTGAGCGGGATGACGATGTCGCGCACGGCGTGCTTCGAGCGGCCGCCGTCCGGGTCGTTGTCCCAGTGCGTGTCGAGATGGATGTCGAGGTCGAAGCGCGCGACGTTCTGCGCGTCGCCGGAATCCGGTTCCCCGGCGACGGGACGGATTTCGTAGTATTCGTCGCCTGCTTCGGTGCCATAGGCAGGATTGTCCATCGCGTGGCCCATCCAGGAGATCGTCGGGCTCTTGCGGATGAACATCTCGGCCGTTTCGGCGTCGCCCAGCACGGCGAACCGCTTCGGCAGGGCGGATTCAGCAGCAGCACCGTTGGCGGCACGCTCGATCATTGCGTTCTCGAAGCGCCCGAGGATGTCGGCGACCGGCTCGTCGATGCTCGTGACGCCCGACACCGACACCGGGCCCGGAATGACGCGCACGGCGTCGGCCGGGTAGCGCGGATCCTCGGACTGCCACAGCTGGTCGCGGCCCCACCAGCGCAGCACGTCGCCGTCGATGACCGGCACGAACGGCATCGGCTTGGGGTACTCGTTGACGAGCGTGAGGAACCACGCGGCGTCTACCGGCGACACCTTCGCCGCGTTCATCTGCGGGTAGCGTTCCGCAAGCTGCGCGATAGTGAGCGCCGGCTCATTTACAACGTCGCCGATCTCGGAGAACATCGGCGCGAACTCGCCGGTCTCCTGTTCCGTCAGGCGCGCCTCGATGCGCTGCAGCAGGTGCAGGAACCGCAGCGCGTACGTGTCGTCGGCCCACGGGAACGACAGCTCGGCGAACCGCTCGGCCCACTGCCGGTACGTCATGTCGGCAACGTCGCCGAAGTACGGCTTCGCGGTGCCGGCGAGCGCGGCGATGATCTCGTCGCGGCGAGCCACCGCGGTTTCCGGCTTGCGGGAAATCTCCGCCAGCAGCCGCCCGCAACGCGACGACGCGTTCTCAATCTCGTAGATATCGGCGTGCAGATGGCTCAGCCCGGAGGTCATGCCCCCGCGCACCGCCCCGGAACCGACCCACTGCTCCGCAACGCTCTCGCCGCTTCCGGCGGGGGCGATGCCGGGGGTGTCGACGATGAGCTGCTTGACCTGCGGGCTCGTGTGGGCTTCCTTCGCGGTCATCGCGGCGGTGCCGATGAACACGCCGTCGACCGGCATCGGCGCGCGGCCGTACCGGCGCGCCCAGTCGCCGCTGACGTAGTCCGCCGCGCACTGCGGCGTGCCGATGCCGCCGCCGGCGAGCAGCACGAGATTCTCCACGCCGCGCACGTCGGCGTACGTCGCCAGCAGCAGCGAGTCGAGCGATTCCCAGCTGTGGTGGCCGCCCGCTTCGCCGCCTTCGATCTGGATGAGCACCGGCGTCGGCGCGACCGCCTTCGCGATGCGCACGACCTGGCGGATCTGCTCGACGGTGCCCGGCTTGAACGCCACGTACGGCATGCCGTCGGCGGCCAGCGAGCGCACGAGCTCCACCGCTTCGTCGAGTTCGGGGATGCCGGCGGACACGACGACGCCGTCGATCGGCGCGCCGCTCGCCCGGCGCTTCGGCACGAGCCGCTGCGAACCGAACTGCAGGTTCCACAGGTAGCGGTCCATGAACATCGCGTTGAACTCGACGCTGCGGCCTTCAGTGAGCAAGCGCTCAAGTTCCTCAAGATTGCGGTCGAGCACTTCGGCGGTCACCTGGCCGCCGCCGGCAAGCTCCGCCCAGTAGCCGGCATTGGCCGCCGCGGCGACGATGTCCGGTTCGACGGTCGTCGGCGTCATGCCGGCGAGCAGCACCGGCGGCTTGCCGGTCAGCCGCGAGAACTTCGTCGACAGCTTGCGTCCGGCCGGCGTCTCGACGACCTGCGGCGCGAACGCGCTCCAGTCCTGCAGCGGCTCGCCGAATACGCCGCCTTCCAGCGCAGCGGTGCGCGCGGCAACCGACGACATGTCGGCGAAGCGGATGCCGGAACCCTGCGCAACGGCGCAGAACAGCTTGCCTGCGGTAGCGCCGGGCCCGAGATTGACGGCAACGATCTCCCGCGGATCAACGGAACCGGCCACGCTGCAACCGTTGGCATCCGCGGAACCGTTTGCAGTCCGGAAATCGTTGGCATTGCCCGAACCCCTGGCAACGGTACCGGCAGCAACGGCACCGGAGAGCAGGCCGCGCACCTGCGCGTCCCAGTCGACCGGATTGACGAGCACTTCGGCGGCCAGTTCGCCGGCGAGCGCGACGTCGAGGCCGCACGCCGCAGCCCACTCCTGAACCAGCGGCAGCGCGTCGCGCATGCGCTCGCTGTGGAACGGCAGCGTCACCTCGAGGTACTCCAGCACCGGCGCGAAGACGTCGCCGCCGCGGCGCTTGGCCTCGCGGTCGGCACGTTCCTTCTTCGTGCGGCGCCCGGCCGCGGCGGCGAACGCCTGCAGCCCGCGCGGGTCGCCGGTAAGCACGAAATGCGTCGGCGAATTGCGCACCGCGATCCGCACCGAACCGGCAGCCGCGTTCGCCGAACCGGTGCCCGAAGCCGAACCCGACTCGCCAGCGGAAGCCGCGGCAGCAGCGCCGGCCGCCTCGCCGAGCGACGCGAGCAGCGACTCGATCTGTTCCTGCGTCGCGTCCTTGACCGACAGCATCGGCGTCGCCTCGCCATACTTCGCAAGAATCCCCTCCTGGCGCGCCACGCGGATACCGGCGGCGCCGATCAGCGCGGCGATGGCGAGAATCTCGGCCGTCGCGTTGGAAGCGGCCGCCACCGAACCCGCCTCGGCGATGGCGCGCGCCATGTGCACGCCGAGCAAACCCTGCGAATGGCCGAGCAGCGCAACGGGGCGTGCGGCGGCGAAATCGTAGCCGAGACCTTCCAGGTCCATCAGCACGCCGAGCTGCGCCAGCGCGATGCCTTCGACGCTGGCGGTCGCGTCGGCCGCCGCGCCGAGCTTCGCCGGATTCGCGTCGAAGCCGAACAGGTCGACGTCGCGGCCGGCGGTGGCGAGCAGCACGTCGGCGACCGGCGCGAGCAGCGCCTGCGCGGCCGCGGCCTGCGCCTTGAGCTCCTCCGCGGCCACCGGGTCGGCGGCGAGCTCGGCCAGCGCCGCCGGCCACGGCGTCGACTGCCCGGCGAACATCAGGACGTGCGGACGTCGCGCGAGTGCATTCCAGGTTCCGTTGGTATCCAAGATTTCCTTCTTTCCAGCGTGCTGCCAGCCGTCCAGCAGGCCGACAGCGGTTCAGTGGACTGCAAACGTTCCGCAACGCGGCAAACGCTTCCAGTCCTGACAACGTTTCGTAAGGATTGGTTTCGTAAGGGTTGGTTTCGTAAGGTTCAGGGAAGTCGCAAACCGGTGCGGGCGGGGCGGAATCTTGTTTCCTTCCGACCGCACCGGCGCGCCGTCACTGCGGCGGGTTGGAGCGGTGCTTGCCCGGCACCATGCCGTGGCGCTGCTTGCCGGCGAGCAATTTCAGCCCTTCGACGAGCATCTGCCGCGTCTGTTCGGGGTCGATCATCGCGTCGATCTGCCCGGTTTCCATCGACAGGTTCGCGTTGACGGTGGTGCGTTCGTACTCCGCTATATAGCGCGCGCGCTCGGCTTCGACGTCGAGCCCGGCGTCGGCCGCTTTCTGCAGGTCGCGACGGTGCAGGATGTTGGCGGCGCCGGCCGCGCCGAGCACGGCGATCTGCGAGCTCGGCCACGCGTAGTTCAGATCCGCGCCAATCGCCTTCGACCCCATCACGATGTACGCGCCGCCGAACGCCTTGCGCACGATCACGGTAATCAGCGGCACTTCGGCGGTGGCGTACGCGTCGATGACCTTCGCGCCGCGGCGGATGATGCCGGCGTGTTCCTGCTCGGCGCCAGGCTTGTAGCCGGGCGTGTCCACCAGCGTGATCACCGGCAGGTTGAACGCGTCGCACATCGTGACGAACCGCGCGACCTTCTCCGACGAGTCGACGTCGAGCGCGCCGGCGAGCACGTTCGGCTGGTTCGCGACGATGCCGACCGGGTGGCCGTCGATGCATGCGAAGCCGGTGAGCGCGCTGGGCGCGAACAGTTCGTGGACCTGCACGAACTCGCCGTAGTCGACGACGCAGCGGATGACGTCGAGCATGTCGTAGGGCACACGGTCGTTGTCCGGCACGATCGTGGCGAGCCGCTTGGCGATCTCGCGGTCGGCGCGCGTGTCCATGTACGCGTAGGTCGGCGCCGGCTGCGCGGCGTTCGACGGCAGGTAGGCGAGCACGGCGCGCACGTAGTCGATGGCGTCGGCCTCGTCTTCGCCCAGGTAGTGCGCGACGCCGGAGACGCCGGCGTGCACGGCGCCGCCGCCGAGTTCCTCCATCGAAATGGTCTCGCCGGTCGCTGCCTTGATGACGTCGGGGCCGGTGACGAACATGTTCGAGTTCTCGCGCGTCATAACGATCAGGTCGGTCAGAGCCGGGCAGTAGACGGCGCCCCCGGCGCAGGGGCCGAGGATGACGGAAATCTGCGGCACGTAGCCGCTCGCCTTCGACGTGCGCCGGAAAATGTGCCCGTATTCGGTCAGCGCGGCCACCCCTTCCTGAATGCGCGCGCCGCCGGAATCGATCAGCGCCACGATCGGGATGCCTAAAGTGAGCGCTTGATCAATTAAACGGCAGATCTTGCGCCCTTCCGCCGCGCCGAGCGAGCCGCCGGCGACGGAAAAGTCCTGCGCGTAGACGGCGATCGGCCGGCCGTAGACGTTGCCGAAGCCGGTGATGACGGCGGCGCCGGCCTTCCCGCCGTTGATATCGCCGCCGTTGAACCGCCCGATTTCCTCGAACGAACCGGTGTCGAGCAGCAAGTCGAGCCGCTCGCGGGCCGTCAGCTTGCCTTTCAAGTGCTGGCGTTCGCGGGCGTGGGCTTCCGCGCTGCGCGCCAGTTGCGCCGCCTGCAGCACCGCGGGGCGCACCGGCTGCGTTGCGCCGGCAGGCGCGCCGTTGTCGCCGGCCTCGACGGCGGCGACGACGGCCGGGGACGTTACGATGTCGGTCATCGCTCGCTCCTTTCCGAATCTTCCTCCAGACCGAGCGTGAGCAGCGTGTCGCCGGCGTCGACGCTGGAAGCCGGGGAGACGTAGATTTCCGTGACGGTGCCGGCGACCGGCGCGTACACGTAGTTCTCCATCTTCATCGACTCGAGCACGGCGAGCAGGTCGCCCTTCGCGACTTCCTGGCCGGGCGCGACGTTGATGCGGGTGACGATCGCCTGCATCGGCGCGGCGATGATCCCGGATTCGGCGCCGTCGTCGCGCCGCTCCTTCGCCGTATGGTGCAGCCCCGCGCCGCGCAGCGGCTGGGTCGGCCGGCTCGCGGCGCGCTGGCGGCCGGAACCGGTGAGATTGTCGACGACGTCCGCCGGCACCGTCAGTTCGACGCGGCGGCCGTTGATTTCGATGGCGAAGCTTTCGCTGAGCGGCCGCTCATTATTGGCTGCGTTCGCGTCGGCTCCGGCGAGCGACGCCGGCTGGCCGGCGTTCGCAGCCGTCGCCTCGCGGTTGAGGTACTTGCGTTCCAGCCACTTCGTGTCGACGGCGAACGACTCGTCGGCGGCGAAGTCGGGATCGCTGAAGATTTCGCGGAACAGCGGCGCCGGGGTCGGCACCCCCTCGATGGCCAGTTCGTCCAGCGCGCGCCGCACGCGCGCGACGGCGGCGGGGCGGTCCGCGGCGGTGACGATGAGCTTGCCCATCATCGAATCGAATTTCGGCGAGACGGTATCGCCGGTGCGCACGCCGGAATCGACGCGGATGCCAGGGCCGGAGGGCCATTCGAGCTTGGTGAGCGTGCCGGAACCGGGCGTGAGGTTCGTCGCCGGATCCTCGCAGGTGATGCGCAGCTCGAAGCTGTGGCCGCGCGGTTCGGGAACGGCGGAAACGTGGCCGCCGGAAGCGATGGCAATCTGCTCGCGCACCAGGTCGAGGCCGCACACTTCCTCGCTGACGGTGTGCTCGACCTGCAGGCGCGGGTTGACTTCGAGGAAGTAGACCTTGCCGCCCGGCGTGACCATGAATTCGCAGGTGCCCAGGCCGACGTAGTTGACCGCTTCGAACAGGCGGCGCGAGTTTTCGATGAGCAGCCGCTCAGTTTCCTCGGAAAGGAACGGGGCCGGGGCTTCCTCGACGAGCTTCTGGTTGCGCCGCTGCACCGAGCAGTCGCGGGTGGAGTAGACGGCGAAGCCGCCGTGGCTGTCGCGGCCGCACTGCGTTTCGACGTGGCGTCCGTTGGCCACGAACAGCTCGACGAAATAGTCGTCGAGGTCGCCGCCCTGCATGGCATCATGGCTCATGTAGAACGCGCGCAGCTCGTCGTCGTTGCGCACGAGCGTGATGCCGCGGCCGCCGCCCCCGTCGGCGCGCTTGAGCATCAGCGGGTAGCCGTGCAGCTGGGCGAAGTCGAGCAGGCGCTTCATCGAGCCGATGTGGCCCGAGATTCCCGGCACCGGCTGCACGGCCGCGCAGGTGGCGACCCGGCGTGCGCTGACCTTGTCGCCGAGGGCCTTGAGCGCCTGCGGCGACGGGCCGATCCAGGCCGCGCCGGCCTTCTCGACGGCGCGCGCGAACGACGGGACTTCCGAGAGGAAGCCGTAGCCGGGGTGCACGGCGTCGGCGCCGCAGCGGTGGAGGATGTCGATGAGCAGCTGCTCATTCAAATAGGTGTCGACGTAGGTGTCGCCGGACAGCAGGAACGCTTCGTCAGCCATGTCGACGTACTGCGCGTGGCGGTCCTGTTCGGCGTAGACCACCGCCGTCGCGATGCCCATTTCGCGCGCCGTGCGCACGACGCGAAGGGCTATCTCGCCGCGGTTGGCCACGAGGATCTTTTCAAGAGGCATGCGATTCAGCTTCCTCTTGTTTGGCTTCGCGCGGCGTCTTGGATTCGTACAAAGTTTCTCGGCCGCTTTTTGTCGGCCGCTACAAACGGGCCCGTAGGTTACGGTTCCGGAAGGGAATCCGCACAAAACCGCCGCCCCGTTTTTGTCGATTGCCGCAACGCCCGCCCCGCCCCACCCCCTTTACGATGGTCAGCGATGCTTTCGCGGGTCTGCCTGCCCCGGTTCCCCAACACGCCGCCCTCAGAGGAACCGGGCCCAGCAAACCCCGCAATCTCTGGGCCCGGTTCCTCAACACGCCGCGCACGGAGGAACCGAACCCAGCAGACCCCGCAATCTCTGGGCCCGGTTCCCCAACACGCCGGAAACAGAGGAACCGGACCAGAACTAGGAACCGTGGATTAGTTACGGAGGAATGATGATGAACGCACTGAAGGAACGCTATGGCAACATCGCTGTAAACGCTGGCCCTGCTGCAAACGTTGCGCTGACGGTGGCTGCGGCGACGACGCTGTGGGGCGCGGCGGCCGCGGGCCGGATCATGATTCCCGGCACTCCGGTTCCGATTACGCTGCAGACGTTTGCACTGATGTTGATTGCGCTGATGCTGCCGTGGCGCCAGGCCGCAGCGGCCGTACTGCTCTACCTAGCCGCCGGCGCCGCGGGACTGCCGGTCTTCTCCGGCGGCGGCTCGACGGCGACGCTCTTCGGCCCCTCCGCCGGCTTCCTGTTCGGATTCTTCCCCGCCGTCATCGTCACCGGTCTGCTTAAGTCGGCCATCGACCGCTTCTTCGCCACTGCTCATCCGGCTTCACCGGCTTCTTCACTCGCGTCCCGTTATTCCAGCGCTTCTTGCGATGACACCGTTCAGGTTTCGGCTGCCGGTCCCTTCCTTTCACGAGCAGCCGGCAGCCGATGGACGGCAATCGTTCGCTGGACAGCATACGTTGCCGCCGCTGCAATCGGTTGCATCGTCATAGACTACGGATTCGGCATCGGCTGGCAGTCCGCAATCACCGGCGCCAGCCTGCGCACGGTAGCGATCGCATCCTGCGGCTTCCTCGTCGGCGACGTCATCAAGGCAGCCCTCGCCGCCGCCATCGCCACAGCCATAGCCACCGCAGGAACCGCATCCCGCAACTCCCGCAATCTCTAGGTCCGGTTCCTCAACACACCACAACGGGAGGAACCGAACCCACTATTCACGCCTAGTCTTGGATCCGGTTCCTCAACACGCCGGAAACAGAGGAACCGGAACGGAACACGAAAGACAGCGGATCAGAGGACGCCGACGTCGGCGGTGGTGACGGTGTGGGTCAGGCCGTCGGCGTCGCGCACTTCGAGCGATGCGTCGGCGCCGAGCGCGACCGCCGTCCCCTCGAGCGTCGAGCCGTCGACGAACGTCGCGCGCACCTGGCGACCTAGCGTCCAGCATTCGCGCTCCATGCGCGCATGCAGCATCGCGGCCGCCGCTGCCGGCGACCACGCAAGATCGCGCAGCAAATCTTCCATTGCCGTTAGCGCCAGCGCGCCGATGCCGTCGGTCAGCTGCGCTGGCGACGCGAGCGCTTCGGCAACGCCGGCACTAGCGCTTTCGCCATCAGCAGCCCCGTCGCCTCCATCCGGCGCACCGTCAGCCGGTTCGGTCACCAGCTGCAGCGACGTCGACTCCGGCGTCGGCAGCCGGTCCGCCGCCATCGCAAGATTCAATCCGACGCCATATATTAGGCCCACTTGAGCGCCGGACGCCCCGGCACTCCCGCCAGTTCCGAGAGCCCTGCCACCTCCGGCAACCGTGCCGCTGTCGAGGCCGGAAATCTCCTCCCCCGCCGCCGGCAGCTCGACGAACTGCGTAAGGATTCCGCCGAGCTTGCGGCCGGCGACGACGATATCGTTCGGCCACTTGACGCACGCCGCCTGGTCGCCGCGCCAGCGCAGCCCGGCGTCGGCGACAGCTTCGCGCACGGCGTCGGCGACGGCGATGCCCGGCACCATCGTCGCCCAGCCCCGCGTCTGGGGGTCGGCGACGAGCGCCGCCGGCACGCGGAACATGAAACTGACGATGAACGACTCGCCTTCGCGGCTCACCCACTGCCGCCCGAGGCGCCCGCGGCCGGCGGTCTGCGATTGCGCGACCACCATTCCGCGGCGCGGCGCGTGCCCGCTTTCGAAAATCTGCCGTGCGACGTCGTTCGTCGACGCCACCTCGTCGTACGCAAAGACTTCCGCCGCCTGCCGCATCCGCGGATAGCGCGTTCCGGTTCCTCCCGTCACTGCGCCAACGTTTTCAGTTCCACTGGCAGCCGCATCGCCGCCGTTCATTTCGCAAGTCGCATCCGTTGCCATAGATTCCTCCAACCAATCTCGGTGCTTCCATCTTGCCAGCCGGCCGCCGCCGCAGCGCCCTCCCTTCCGCTCCTCGGGCTAAAATCGCCAATTATGACCCCAGATTCCCGCCGCGCTCCCTCCCGTCCGCCGTCCCGCGAAGGTTCGGTTCCCCAACACGCCGAGGACGAAGGAACCGAAGCGGAGATTTCGGGGGGTACCCAAGGTTCGGTTCCCCCACACGCCGCAAACGGAGGAACCGGAACCAGCCGGGCCGGAGAGGTAGCGGCTGCGGTTCCTGGTCCCGATGAACGCAGCGGCGGGAAGGCGGCTTCGATATTCTGCTGGGCCGTGGCGGCGCTGGCGTGCGCGTGGATCGCGTGGTGCACGGCAATCGGCCCGCTGATGCGCTCCGACGTCGGCCTCGCCGGCTTCGGATTCGGCAACGTCGTGCGGTTCGTCGCCGCGTTCGCAGTCTCGTTCGGCCTGATCTGGCTGCTGGTTGCGCTCGCCCGCAGCGCTCGCAGCCCCCAACGGCGCCCGCGCAAGGCGTTCACGAAAATCTCGGGGCAGGCGGATTCGACGCTGCGCAACTGGGCGAGCCGCGTGCGCCTGACGACGTTCGGCCGCGGCGCCGCAAGATTCGGACGCGCAGCCGCCCGCATCATCCGCCGCGCGACCGACCGCTGGTGGAAGCTGTGGCTGATTTTCATCGTCGCGTGGCTGTGGGTGCCGATGACGCTGCTGAGCGCGTACGGCGCCGACATCAATTCGCAGGCGCGCGAGTTCAGCTGGGCATGGAACCAATGGACCGGCATCGCGCAGCCGTACATCGGCTTCTTCAGCTTCGTGCCGATGGACATCTACCCGACCGCGCACTATATGTGGCCCGACAACCCCACCTACCTCACCGACCAGCACAACATCGTGCTCACCGTGCTGTACGGGGCGACGGCGGCCGCGTCGCGCTATTTCACCGGTTCGAACGACGCCGGTTTCGTGGTCTTGAGCGCCGGGCAGTGGCTGTTCGCGACGTTCTGCTGCGCCGCGACGGCGAACCGTTTCTTCAATCTGCCCTGGCTACGTCGCAAAACCAAGATTCGCCGCCGCGCTGCAACCGTTTCCACCCGTGCAAACGGTTCCCGTCCAGCAACCGTTTCCAGCGGACGCAGTGCGCGGCGACGTTTCGGCTTCGGCAGCCGGCGTTCCGGTTCCGCCACAGATTCCGCCGCCAATCTTTCCGGTTCCTCCTCGCACCTTCCGCTGGAAGCCGAGATGGCGGCCGCCGGCGCAACGAACATAGATTTCCTGCACCCCGAACGCGGCGTCGCCCCGCGCGCCGCGCGGCTGGCGGCGAGCGCTCCGGCACGGCTGGTCATTCTCCTCGCGCTGATCTGCTGCCCGCTCGCGTTCTTCTCCACGATTTCGCTGACGAAATCCCCGCTGTTCGCGTTCGCGTTCCTCTGGTGGTTCGGCTGCCTCTACGAGCTCTACATGACCCAATCCCCCCGCTCCGGTTCCTCAACACGCCGCGAACGGAGGAACCGGAGCCAAACCATCCCCGCAGAATCTGGTTCCGGTTCCCCGACACGCCGGTGGCGGAGGAACCGGAGCCAGCACACCCCTGCAATTTCTCATTCCGGTTCCTCTAGCGGTGCCGCGAAAGTGCGCGGGGTGACGATTGCGGCGCTGGTGATGAGCGACGTCGTGATGCTCGTATCGGCGAAGTATGCGTGGTACATCATCCTCGCGCAGGTCGTGCTCAGCCTGATCGCAGACCGCCGCCGCTGGAAGGTGTACGTGTTCGCGCTGCTGCTGCCGACGCTGCTCATCCACGGCGGCACGACGTACCTCATCGACTCCGGCCGCATCATCGGCGGCGACCCGATCGAAAGCCGCGGCGTGCAGCTGCAGATGATCGCCCGCGTCGCGAAAGTCGACCCCGACTCGATCCCCCAGTCGGCGAAGGACAAGCTCGAGCCGATCTTCAATCTTGACCAGATGGCGCAGGCCTACTCGCGCCAGGACGCCGACCCGGTGAAATCGAGCGGCATCCAGTCGAAGAAGGTGAGCTACAAATGGCGCACCGTCACCGCCGACGACATGAAGCAGTTCAACGCGGCGTGGCTCGAGATCACGCTCGCCAGCCCGCGCGTCGCCCTTGACGCCCTCTTCGCCGAATGCTACGGCTATTTCGACATCTTCGACCCGCCGTACGTGTCGATGACCTACTACGTCAACAACGACTACGTGCAGCAATCGAGCACCTGGATCAAAACGGTCAACCACAAGTGGCGCGACCTCGTGGCCGGCTCTGTCTACGAGTGGAGCAAGGTGCCGGTGCTCGGCTGGTTCGTGCACGGCAATTTCTACGTCACGCTGACGCTGATCATCGGCGCCGCCGAGCTCGCGCTGCGCCGCTGGCGCGCGCTGAGCTGGCACATGCCGCTGCTGTTGCTGATGGGCGTCATGATCACGGCGCCGGCGAACAATTTCGAACGCCACATGCTGCCAATCGTGTTCTGTTTCGGTTTCCTTTGTTTGCAATTCTGGCGCGATTCGCACATTCCGCACCTCGCGGGAGCGGGAAGCCACCCGGTACAACGGTTCCGCCGCCGTACGGAACGGAAAGCGGAAACCGAGCCGCAGAGGGAAACGTTCCAGCAAACGGCATCCCGGCAGCAGGAAGCGTTTCAGCAGCCCAACATACCGTTTACACGGCGGTTGCGCGGCAAAAAATCTTGGGTAAAAACCAGCGGCCGCGCTACCGTAGGTAGGCAGAAGGAGGCCGCGCAATGACCGACGTTTCGATTCTCGACCTGCTCGCCGGGCGCGCCGACGCCGGCACGCTGGAACGGCTCGTCGTCGAATGCCTGCGCGACGGCGAGGCCGACGAACGCATCGGCTCGCTGCTCGAGATTCTCGGGTGGTCCAGCGATTTCGACTGTTTCGCCGTCGGCGGCGTCGCGAAGGACAATGCGGAAGCCGCGGCGGAAACGACGCGCCGCGTCGCCGCGAACTACGGCGCCGAGCATGTGCTGTGCGGCACGCACGACGGGTTCTCGCTCGCGCTCGTCGAACTGCAAGGAGCGGCGCGGCCGGAAATCATTGGAAACCAGATTCTCGCCGCGTACGATCCGGCCGGCGCCGCCTATTTCAGCGCCGTGCGCCCCGGCGTCGCCGGCGCGCGGCGAGCCGTCCACGAAGCCTACTATTCGCTCAAGGCAGCCCCGGCCCTGCAGGACGCCACCGCCGGGCTGCCGGCTCCCGCCGCGGGTTCCGGTTCCCCGAGCGCCGCTGGGACCGCCAGTCCCTCCGCAGCGGCAGCCGCGGCTTCCGCGGTCCGCACTCCGGGTTCCTCCGTCCCCGGTTCCCCGACGCTGTTCCGCGGCGACGATCTGTTGCCGGAACGGGCGCTGCTGGGCGACGAGTACGCGAAGCAGGAGCTGATTGCGAACGTTTTCGGCGCACTCAAAGGCGACAATCCCGACGACCCTACCTATATAACGGTATCTACGTTCCTGCGGCACGGCGGTTCGCTGGAGGCGACGGCGCGCGACCTCATCGTCCATCCGAATACCGTGCGCTACCGGCTCAAGCGCGCCGCCGAAACCACCGGCTGGGACGCCACCGACCCGCGCGACGCCTTCGTCCTGTCCACCGCCATCACCCTCGGCCGCATTTTCGGATAAAAACAATCCCCGCCAAACCTTTCCGCAACTGTCTGCAGCCCAGAAACCATGAGGCTGGAGAGTTTGCGGAAGGGTTCGGCGGGGATTGCAAGATTGCAGCTTGGCCGGCCCGATTCCGGAACCGGAAATCTAGGAAATCTTAAGAAAAGAAATCCAGGAACCGGAACCGGCCGAAAGCCTAGCTAGGCGCGAATCAGATCGCGGCGGTGTCGACCGGGACGCCCGGGTTCATCGTCGACGTGATCGTCGCCTTCGTGATGTAGCGGCCCTTGACGGTGCTCGGCTTGAGGCGCTTCACCTCATCGAGGATGGCGCGCAGGTTCTCGTCGAGCGCTTCCGGCGTGAACGACAGCTTGCCGAAGAGGAAGCTGAGGTTGCCGTTCTTGTCGACGCGGAAGTCGACCTTGCCGCCCTTGATGTCCTTGACGGCCTTGGTGACGTCCATCGTAACGGTGCCGGTCTTCGGGTTCGGCATCAGGCCACGCGGGCCGAGGACGCGGCCGAGGCGGCCGACCTTGCCCATCATGTCCGGGGTGGCGACGACGGCGTCGAAGTCGAGGAAGCCGTCGGCGACCTGCTGGACGAGATCGTCATCGCCGACGATGTCGGCGCCGGCTTCGAGGGCTTCGGTAGCCTTCGGGCCGCGGGCGAACACGAGCACCTTGGCGGTCTTGCCGGTGCCGTTCGGGAGGTTGACGGAGCCGCGGACGAGCTGGTCGGCCTTGCGCGGGTCGACGTTCAGGCGGAGTACAGCTTCCATCGACTGATCGAAGTTGTATTCCGGCATGCTCTTGATGAGCGCAACGGCCTCTTCCGGGGTGTACAGGTTGGCGCGGTCGACGCGCTCAGCTGCTTCGCGGTACTTCTTGGAGTGCTTTGCCATGATGTTTTCTCCTTTTCGCCTCTACGCTCAGTCGTTCACCGTGATGCCCATCGAGCGCGCAGTGCCCTCGATGATCTTCATAGCGGCTTCGATGTCGCGGGCGGAAAGATCGGCCATCTTGGTTTCGGCGATCTCGCGCACCTGGTCCTTGGTCACCGAGCCGACCTTGTGGGTCAGCGGGTTCTCGGTGCCCTTCTGAATGCCGGCGGCCTTCTTCAGCAGAGCCGCAGCCGGCGGGGTCTTGAGAATGAAATCGAAGGAGCGGTCTTCGTAGACGGTGATCTCAACCGGGATGACCTGGCCCATCTTGTCCTGCGTCTGGGCGTTGTACGCCTTGCAGAAATCCATGATGTTGACGCCGTGCGAACCGAGCGCCGGGCCCAGCGGCGGGGCCGGGTTGGCCTTGCCAGCCTCGATCTGCAGCTTGATCAGCGCCGAGACTTTCTTCTTCTTAGCAGCCATGTGAATGGTCTTCTTTCTATCAAGCGGTGATTGCGGCACGCTGCGGAGTTCCACCGTGCGCACCTTCCGCATCGATTAGTTGCGTTGCGCTGTGCCGACGAGTCTTGTTTTCCAAGATTCTCCAGACACAACCTCTCAATTCTCCCCCACCCCCGCGACTTGTGGTCAGGCGAGCTTTTCCACCTGGTCGAAGCCGAGTTCGACCGGCGTATCGCGGCCGAAAATAGACACGAGCACGGTGAGCTTTTGCGTCGTCGGCTCGACTTCCGAAACGACGGCTTCCATCGAGCTGAAGGGGCCGTCGGTAACGGTGACCTGGTCGCCGACCGCGTACGAGACTTCCAGCGTGCGCTTCTTCGCCGCGGCCGGCTTGTCGCCAGCCTGCTTGAGCGCCTGCGAGGCGATCATCGGCGCCATCATGTTGACGACTTCCTTGCGGCTCAGCGGCGCAGGTTCGCGGGTCGGCCCGACGAAGCCGGTGACGCCTTCCGTTTCGCGCACGATGCGGCGCGCTTCCTCGTTCGGCCACATGCGGATGAGCACGTAGCCAGGCACGCGCACGCGGCTGACGACTTTCTTGCCCTTTTCGGTGTGCTTTTCGACTTCCTCCATCGGAACCTCGACCTGGAAAATCTGGTCTTCCAAGCCGAACGACGCGACGCGGGATTCGATATTGCTCTTCACGCGCTTTTCGTAGCCTGAATACGTATGCAGCACGTACCACTTGCCTTCCAGCGAGCGCAACGACTTCGAGAACTCCTTCACCGCGCGTTCGCCGGCATCAAGATTGACGTCGGCCGCCGCTTCGCCGTTCTCTTTACCGTTTTCGTCGTTTTCTACGCTGTTTTTTCCAGCGCCCTCGCCGTTTTCTTCGGCACCTTCACCATCGTTTTCGCCGTCGGCTTCAGATTCGGCCGCCGCTTGCGAAACCGTTTCGCTGGAACCGGTGGCGTCGGAATCCTGTTCCGAATCCTCTTCGGAAACGAGAGCGTACGCCTCGCCTTCCGCACCCTCTTCCGTCTGGTTGTCGGCTTCGATCGTCTCGACGGTCTCCTGCGCGGCCGGTTGCGGATCGTCCTGGAACGATTCGATGTCGGCGAGCGCGTCGCCTTCCGCCGCGAGCAGGTTCTCTTCGTCAGTCATACACTTCCACCTTGGTTTTTCGAAGTTGTGGGAAACAATAAGAAACTATATCCAGCGAAACAGTGTACTTCCTGACCCCAACATTCCGCTTTCTCCACGTTCCAGTCGCTGACGCCTCCCCGCCGACTGGAACGTACCCACCCGACTACGTTCCAGTCGCCTACAACCCCTCACCGACTGGAACGTACTCCCCAATCTACTTTCCAGTCGGTGAGAAGCCGTCAGCGACTGGAAAGTATCCAATCGCCTACATTCCAGTCGCCTACGACCGCCCACCGACTGGAACGTAGCGTTCTGGCTATGAACCAGTCGAGAGGGGCGGCACCGGACGAAAACAGAGGAACCCCGCGAGCGCCAGGCTGCGGGGTTCCTCCAGAGAGAAGAAGAGAGATAGTAAGTCTAAAAATCTTGGGCGCTCAGCCGAAAATCAGGAACGCAAGATTGCCCAGGCCGTAATCCATCGCGGTAACGGCGACCATCAAAATCACGACGAAAATGAACACGGCAAGCGACCAGAAGAACAGCTGCTTGCGGGTCGGCGTAACGATCTTGCGCAGCTCCATGATGATCTGCTTGATGAACATGCCGATGCGCATGAAAACGTTTGGATTCTTAACGATTTCGTCGTTGGATTGCTTCCCAGCCATCGCACCTCCACATGGCGTTGTCGTTAACAGTAGGCAACAGTTTGTTCGCGGGGACGGGCGCGGAATTTCCGCGCCTTGCTCGTCCTCGAGATCCAGCAGGGACGGCGGGACTCGAACCCACAACCTACGGTTTTGGAGACCGTTGCGCTACCAATTGCGCCACATCCCTAGTGTTTCCGTCCGCCCCGGCGAACCGGAGCCAGCGAAAACCGCCAAGACGAAATATTAACGTGAACTGGCGACGTTGTCCAATCGCGTGCCGAATTCCTTCACATTTCCCGCTCTCTTCCCCGCTCCGGTTCCTCAACACGCCGCGAAAAGAGGAACTGGAACGTTCCAGCAAGACAGGAACGTTCCAGCGGAAGGAGCGCATGCAGAAGAAAGCGCAAAAACGGAAGAAATCTACCGCTGCGCGGCCCAGGCGGCGAAGCGGCGCATGCCTTCGGCGAGATCGTCGTCGCCCAGCGCGTACGAGAAGCGCAGGTAGCCCGGCGCGCCGAACGCTTCGCCCGGCACCGCGGCGACGTGCGCTTCGTCGAGCAGCCCGGCGGCGAGGTCGGCGGACGTCTCGAATACCGAACCGTTCGGCCCGATCGGGCGGCCCAGCAGCCCCTCGACCGACGGGAACGCATAGAACGCGCCGGTCGGCACCGGGCAATGCACGCCGTCGATTGCGTTGAGCGCGGCGACGATGGCCTCGCGCCGCTTGTTGAACGCGTCCTTCATCGCCATGACGGCGTCGAGTGGCCCCGACACGGCGGCGAGCGCGGCCCGCTGCGCAATATTGTTGACGTTCGACGTCATGTGTCCCTGCAGTTTCGACGCGGCGGCGGCCACCGGCTGCGGCGCAATGAGCCAGCCGACGCGCCAGCCCGGCATTGCATACGTTTTCGCGACGCCGTTGAGCACGATCAGCTGCCCGCGCACTTCGGGAACGACGGCGCCGATATACGACGTCTTCGCGCCGTCGTACGTCAAATGTTCGTAGATTTCGTCGGAAATAACCCAAATATTATGGTCAATCGCCCACTTTGCGATCCCCTCCACCGTTTCGCGGGACCAGACCGCGCCGGTCGGGTTGTTCGGCGTCGTGACAACGATTGCTTTCGTACGCTCGGTGCGCGCCGCCTCAATCGCGGCGAGGTCCGGTTCGAAGCCGCGGTCGGCGCCGGCGAACACCTCCACCGGCTTGCCGCCGGCGAGCTTGACCGCCTCCGGATAGCTCGTCCAATACGGCGTCGGGATGATCACTTCGTCGCCCGGATCGAGCAGCACCTGGAACGTCGAATACACGGCCTGCTTGCCGCCGTTGGTCACGACGACCTGGCTTGCGTCGACGGCGAACCCCGAGTCGCGCAGCGTTTTGTCGGCGATCGCCGCGCGCAGTTCCGGCAGACCCGGCGTCGGCGAATACTTGTAGTTGCGCGGGTCGCGCACGGCCAGCGCCGCCGCATCGACAATCGGCGCGGGCGTCGCGAAATCCGGTTCCCCGGCGCCGAAACCGATAACGTCGATGCCTTCGGCCTTCATCGCCTTCGCCTTCGAATCGACGGCGAGCGTCGCGCTGGGGGTTACGTGGGTAATGCGGTCGGAAAGTTTCTGCCAGTCAGCCATACTCATGGTTCCTAGGGTACGTTCCCGACTTTACAAGATTCTCACAAATCTCATTTCTCCCACGCTTCCGGTTCCCCTCCCAGCGGCGTGTTGAGGAACCCGACCCAAGATTTCCGGGCGGCTATACCAGCGTGAGATTGTCGCGGTGGACCAGCGGATGCGCGTATTCGTCGCCGAGCAGGCGGCGCAGCGCGGCGGTGGAACGGCCGAGCATGTGCGGAATCTCCTCCGAATCGTAGCCAACGAGACCTTTCGCCAGGTGCTCGCCCGCTTCATTGTCGATCCAGACCGCATCGCCGGCCGAAAACTCGCCGCGCGACTCGAGCACGCCGGCGGCCAGCAGCGACGCGCGCCCCGCCCTCACGGCGGCGGCGGCCCCGGTGTCGGCGACGAGCGTTCCCTGCGGATTCGACGCGAACTTGATCCACAGCCGCCGCGCCGACCCGCGCCGCTTGACCGGCGCGAAGCAGGTGCCGACCCGGTCGCCCATCACGGCGGGACCGGCCTGCGCCGCGCACGTCAGCACCGTCGGAATGCCGGAAACGGCGGCCATCCGCGCCGCTTCGAGCTTCGTCACCATGCCGCCGGTGCCCACGCCGGAACCGGAGCCGCCGACGCGCACCGAATCCACCATCGTCGTCACGTCCGGCACGAAGCCGACGCGCCGCGCTCCCGGCTCGTCCGGCGGCGCCGTGTACAGCCCGTCGACGTCGGTGAGCAGCACCAGCGCGTCGGCGCGCACCATGTTGGCGACGAGCGCCGAAAGCCGGTCGTTGTCGCCGAAGCGGATCTCGTTCGACGCGAGCGCGTCGTTTTCATTGACGATCGGCACGACGCCGAGCTCGAGCAGCCGGTCGAGCGTGCGCCGCGCGTTGCGGTACTGCTGCGGCTGCACGGTGTCGCCGGCCGTGATCAGCAGCTGCCCGACGCGCACGCCGTACCGTCCGAACGCGCGCTCGTACTCCGCCATCAGCAGTCCCTGGCCGACCGACGCCGCGGCCTGCTTCGTCGCCATGTCGTCCGGCCGCCGGTCCAGGCCGAGCGGCCCGAACCCGGCCGCGATCGCGCCCGACGACACGAGCACGACGCGGCCGCCGAGCAGCGCCACCTGCGCCAGCGCGCCGGCGAGCGCTTCCAGCTTGCCTACGTCAAGATGCCCGCTCGGCTGCGTCAGCGAACTCGAGCCCACCTTCACGACTACCGTCGCGGCCGCGGCCACCGCCGCCCGCACTTCTTCTTCAGTCTTCATGCTTCCCTTCGGACGACTTATTCGCCGCGGCCGAACAGCGACGTTTCGTCGTGCCGGTCGTCGTCGACGGACGGATCGGCCCAGTGGCCGGCCTCGCGTTCGGCGGCCATCGCCGCGCGCACGGCGGCGCGCGCGTCCATCATCTCGTGGTATTCGCGGCGGCGTTCGGCGTTCGAACGGCGGTGCGAGCGCCCGGAATCTTCCGCCAGACGAAGATCGGTGCCGCGCGAACCCAGCTGCGTTCCGTCCAGCATTTCGGCGCCGGCCGCGATCGTCGGGTCCCAGTCGAACGCGACGGCGCGCTCCCCGCGGCCGATGCGCACTTCGTCGCCCGGGTGCGCCCCGGCGCGCCGCAAGCCGTCTTCGACGCCGAGCCGCGCCAGGCGGTCCGCAAGGTAGCCGACGGCTTCGTCGTTATCGAAATTCGTCTGCAGCACCCAGCGCTCCGGCTTCGCGCCGGTAACGGTATACCAGACGTCGCCGTTGGGGCTGGATTCGCGGGTGATCTCGAACTCCGCTTCCGGCGCGCCGCGACGGGACTTCGCCGCACCGCGCGCCGCTTCCAGCGGTTTGATGAGCACGCGCTCATTTTCCTCTTCCGACGCGCGGTCGGCGACGTCGGCGCGCATTTCGACAACCAGCTTCGCGAGCGCGAAGTTGAGTTCCTTCAACCCGGCGTGCGACGCCGTCGAAATCTCGTAGACCGGCAGATCGAGCTTTTCGAACTCGCCGCGTACGAAATCGGCGAGTTCCTTCGCTTCCGGAACGTCGATTTTATTCAGGATGATGACGCGCGGCCGCTCGGGAATCGGAATCGCCCCCAGCGGCAGGTCGAGATCGTTCGCGTACTCGCCGAGTTCCTTTTCGAGCGCGTAGTAGTCGGAAAGCGGGTCGCGGCCCGGTTCCAGCGTCGCGCAATCGATGACGTGCGCGATGATTTCGGTGCGCTCGATGTGCCGCAGGAACTCAAGCCCGAGCCCCTTGCCTTGCGACGCGCCAGGAATCAGCCCCGGCACGTCCGCGATCGTATAGCGCACGTCGCCGGCCTGGACGACTCCAAGATTCGGCACCAGCGTCGTGAACGGATAGTCGGCGATCTTCGGCTTCGCCGCGCTCATCGCCGCGATCAGCGACGACTTGCCGGCGGAGGGGAACCCGACGAGCGCGACGTCGGCGATCGACTTGAGTTCCAGCACGACGTCGCGTTCCTCGCCCGGCTCGCCGAGCAGCGCGAAGCCGGGGGCGCGGCGGGTCTTGTTCGCCAGCGCCGCGTTGCCGAGGCCCCCTGCGCCGCCGGCCGCGGCGACGAACCGGTCGCCGGGGTGCCGCAGGTCGGCGAGCAGCTCGCCGGGGCGCTTGGGCTCGCCCTGCGCGCCCTTCGCCGTGAAGATGACGGTGCCGACCGGCACCGGAAGAATCAGGTCGTCGCCCTGCGAACCGTCTTTCGTGTCGCCCAGGCCCATCGTGCCGTTGCCGGCGGAACGGTGCGGCATGAAGCGGTAGTCGAGCAGGCTGTTGGCGTTGTCGTCGGCGACGAAGATCACCGAGCCGCCGCGGCCGCCGTTGCCGCCGTTCGGACCGGCCAGCGGCTTGTATTTTTCGCGGCGGATGCCGGCGGAACCGTTGCCGCCGTCGCCGCCCTTCACGTGTACCGTCACGCGATCCACAAAGTCACTCATGTTTCCCACTCTACTGGCACGGCAAAACCCGACAAAATAAAAGGCTGCGGCTCAATGAACCGCAGCCTTTCCAAGTCAAAATGCGCCTCAGGCGGCGACGACCTCGACTTCCTCGACGACTTCCACGACTTCCGGCGCGGCGATGACGTCGACGACCTTGCGGTCACGGCGCTTGCCGAACTGCACGCTGCCGTCCACGAGGGCGAACAGCGTGTGGTCCTTGCCCATGCCGACGTTGTGGCCCGGGTGGAAGTTGGTGCCACGCTGGCGGACGATGATGTTGCCGGCGACGACCTGTTCGCCACCGAACTTCTTCACGCCCAGGTATTGGGGATTCGAATCGCGACCGTTGCGCGAGCTGGACGCACCCTTCTTATGTGCCATGTCTGTTCCTTTCGGTTCCTGCTGACTTCGCGGATCCTACGCTGATACCCGAAGAAGACTCAGGCAATCGCCGTGATCTTGACGGCGGTCAGCTTCTGGCGGTGGCCCTTGCGACGGGCAACGCCGGTCTTGTTCTTGAACTTCTGGATGTTGATCTTCGGACCCTTGGCTTCATCGTTGACGACTTCGGCCTTGACCGTCACGCCAGCGAGATCCTTGGAGTTGAGCTTGACATCCGCGCCGTCGACGACGAGGGCAACCGGGAACTCCACGGTTTCGCCGTTCTTCGCTGCGAGGCGGTTGACGAGAATCACGTCACCGACCTCGACCTTTTCCTGATGGCCGCCGGCCTTCACAATCGCGTACATAATCGTTCCTTATTTATTTGGGAAAGCTTACTGCCCGGCACGTTCGAGCCTCGCGGCCAGACACCAGCAATCAAATCTACACACCCCCATGTACAACCGCAACCTCCCCGGCGGCGTGTCCCCGCGTTATTTTATCCAAGATTCCCCCGCTTGCGTTTCGCGACCACCGCAAGAACGATGCCGAGGCCGAGCGCGGCGACGGCGACGATGGCGGTGCCGACGATGGGCGCCCCGGTTTCGGCAGCCGCCGCGGAACTTGCGCTAAAAGCGGAACCCGAGTCCGCGCAATCCGCCTCGTCCCCGCTCCCGGTTCCCCCAGCCGCGTCCCCAGAGGAACCCGACCCAGCACTGCCGCCAGATTCTTGGCCCGGGTTCCCCAACACGCCGCTTCCAGAGGAACCGGAACCAGCGCAATCCGTAGACTCTTGGCCCGGGTTCCCCAACACGCCGTCGCCAGAGGAACCGGAGCCAGTGGAATCGCCGGCCGAATCCCCTCCGGTTCCTCCGCTGGCGTCGCCAGAGGAACCGGAATCTCCTTCAAATCCTTCCAAATAGGCGAGGATGAGGGAAACGGGGCGTTCCAGCGTGCCTTTCGCAACGCTGTCGACGTGCTCGCCGGCGGTCGCGCCGTCGGCGGTCCCCAGCATCGTCAACTGCGCCGCGAAAACGGCGGTGCCGGAACGCCCCTCGCCCGACAGCCCGATGCCGTTGGCGAAGTAGACGCCATCGGCCAGGCCGCGGAACGTTACTGACCCGTCGGCTCCGGTCAGGGCGCTGACCGAGCCTTCGGGCGCGCCGTGCTCGTCGATGATCTCGAACAGCGCGGCGGACAGTTCGCGCCACGATTCCTCCGAACCGTGCGACAGCAGCAGCTCGATCGGATAGCGGCCGAACTCGCCTTCCTTCATCGCCGGCACGAGCGTTACGTGCCCGGCGAGCGGCAGCCGCCCGTCCCACGTCGCGACTTTGACGAGCGTCACTTCGGCACCGGCGACCGGTTCCGATCCGTAATTGAACGAGACTGTCAGCGAGTTGCTCCCCTCGCCGACGTCCACCGCCCCGGACCCGGCGACATCGGTAGGCTGCGCGGCGCCCGCAGGCGCCGCAAACGTTCCCAGCGCTGCAACCGTTGCCAGCACCGTCCCCACCGCCGCCCCGAGTTTCATCTTGGTTTCCCTGCAGCGGACCGGTCAGTGGTTGCGGCGCTTGAGCGCGAAGCCGATGCCGATCGCTGCGGCGACGATGACGATGCCGCCGACGACGTAGAACAGCGTCGTGCCGATGCCGCCGGTGCTCGGCAGCACCGAGCCGGCCTTGTCGACGAGCTTCAGGTTCATCGTGGAGCCCGTTCCCCCCGTCTTTACCGTGTCGCCATCATGCGTCGGCGTAAGCGGAATCGGTTCCGGGTCGATGGTGTTGTAGCCGGCCGGCGCCTTCGTTTCGATGAGCTTATAGTTGCCCGCGTCGAGGCCGAAGAACATGACGAAACCGTCGGAGCCCGACGTCAGCGTCGGCGAACCGTTCGTGTCCGGCACATAGCCGCCCAGCTTGTCGTTATACGAGAAGTTGATTGCGTTGCCGTCCGAATCCTCCAGGTTGAACTCGGCTCCCGGCAGCGCGTCCCCCTTCTCGTTGACCTTCTGCATGCGCACCCGGTACGTCGCGACGTACACCGTCTGGTTCGGCGTCTTGCCAACGCTGGAACCATCGGTCGGCGAGTTCGAATACGTCAGGTTCACGGTGTTCGTATTGCCGATGGTGCTGTCTTTTTGCGATATCTGCGCGTCCGCATTCAGAGACGCCGAATAAATGACTTCGATATCCGCGCCGCGCGTGCCGCCGTCGCCGATCAGCGGCAGGACGTTATCGATCGTCAGCGTCCAGCTTCCGCCGGCAAGTCCGGGCTTCGCGGTGCAAACGTATGCGTCTTCCGGAACCGCAACGCCGTTGATGCTGACCGACTCGATCTTGCCGAACGTGATGCCGTCCGACATCGTGTCGTTGAACGTAACGGTGTAGGAATCGTACTGCCCGCGCGAATTATCCTGCGGCAGCGACGCAACGAGCTTGAAATTGAACGTTTCGTTGATCGCATGGTCGGCCGAGCTGCCGTAGCCTTCGTTGTCGGCACCGCTGGCAGCGTCGCCGGGTTCGTCCTGCACTTCCTTGATGACTGCCGGAACCGAAGATTTCGGCCACACCGGCACGTCCTTCACGACTTCGAGAATCGCCGCGGTGCCGGCATCGTCCATCACGTCATTCATCGTGCCGTTCTGGTCTTTAATAAGGTAATAGCCGGCTTTTGGAACGGTAATTGTATAGGTACCGTCGGCTGCGTTCTGCGTCGACGTATATTCAGTCGACGTAAGATTTTGGGAGAAGATTTTCGCGAACGTCCACTTATCGGTCTCGTTCATTGCATTTGCAACAGACTTGGCGTCCGTATACGGCGTTTGGGGCGCGGGGTCGGCTGAGTTCAGCGCGCTGACGACGGCGCTTGCGTTCACGCCGTTGCCCCAGTCAAGGTCGCCGAGAACGTCGTGGCCGTCGGCGTCGGTGCCGAGCATGCCGGTAAAGATCTGGTACGCCTCGTAGGTGTGTCCGTTTGCTTCCTGGTGGATGGTGATCGTGTAGTTGTCGTCGGCGAGGGCGGTAGTGGCGCCAACCGCACCAGCCACCGCGAACGCGAGAGCGGCCCCCAACGCCACAATCGCATTGATTGCTTTTTTCATGGTGTTCCTCGTTTTTTGCTTTCGATTCTAGGAAGCCTGAGCGTTTTACCCCCGTCATTCCGTCGAAAGCGTTACAACCGAGCCCTCAGCGCAACTTCGCAGAGAAGGAGCTTTCACGGGATGGCGTCCGCGTCGGCCGGCGAGCAGATCCCCATCGCTCGCCGGCTTTGCGGCGCGTCCCGACGGCGTTCCCCAACGCCGCCGGACGGTTCCCCAACCTGCGCCTCCGCTCCGCAGCCTCCCCACGGCTGCGAAGCGGACCCAACCGCTCCAGACTCCGGCAGATTCCTGCCTCCCCCACCGAACTTTCGGCTTAGCTTCCTTTCCAGGCTGCTGCCCTTTCAGGAGCACCCTCCAGGCTTTCACCTTTCCGGCTTGCTGACCTCCAGGCTTTCGCCCGGCGACCGCGCCTTGGTCCGGTTCCAGCACGAGGCCCGATTCCCAAGTCTCGCGCCGGCTTTTTCGGAGTCCTGAGCTTGTGTGGACGTCATCCGTAAAAACCGAGATTCAACCTATCCGCCACGGCGGCGAAGGCAAAACCGGCGTTACGCTTGCGGAAATAAAATCACGTTATGTTCGGCAAATCTTAGATCCTTCCGCAAGAAACGCCAGATAAAACCAGCGTGTCCTCTCTAGGGGAAAGTGGCCGCGTGTTGCCCAATAAACCCGCGCGTCCCCTCCCTCAGCGAAAACAGCCCTTCCGTCCCCCGCTGGCGGGACCGCTGAGAGCGAGCGAAGCGGCGCTCGAAGCTGCACTTCCGTCCCCGCTGGCGGGGACCGGAGAGCCAGGCCGGAAACGGAACTCGATTACCCGGCCACTTGTCCCCGCTGGCGGGGACCGGAGAGCCGAGCCGAAGGCGATGGCGATCCGAGGGGTGGTCGCGAACCGGCGGCACGCCGAGTTCGCACGGTTTCGAGGTGGAGGGGCAAAGCCCCGCCGGCGAGAAAACGTAAACCGCGAGATCGGCGGAATGAAGCCAATCTTGCGGTTTACATTTCGAAACGCGGAAAAAATCTTGGACGCTTTTCGCGCTATCTGCGCCATTTGCGGGCTTCGAACGCGAGCATCGCGCCCAGCCCAAGCATCCCGACGCCGACGGCAATCAGGCTCGCGATGCCGGAACCGGTGCTCGCCAGCCTGCGCACCTGCGCCGCCCAGGTGCCGCCGCCCGGCGAACCGGAAGACGACGACGTCGGCGAGACCGGAGCGGAAGATCCCGGCGACGAAGGCGACGACGGCGTAGAGGAACCGGGGGAAGAAGGCGACGTCGAACCCGGCGACGAGGGCGACGGCGAAGGCGAGGAAGGAGACGAGGGGGAGGACGGCGACGGACTCGGCACCGGCTCGTCCGGAGTCAGCGCGAACGCCGCCTTCGCCACGACGTGAAGATCCGTCTCGCCAGTCAGCCCCTCGTCCGGCGTCCAGCCGGGCAGCACCTCCATCTGCGCAATATATACGTTGCGGCCCTCCGACCCGCCGCCATCGGCCACGCGCCCCTCCCCGTCAAGCAGGTAGATTCCGTCCGCGAGACCCGAGAACGTCGCGTTTCCGGCGGCGTCGGTCTCGGCCCGCAGCGTGTCGTCGGGGTACGCGTGCTTGTGGAAGTACGTCGACAGCGCGACGCTCAGCTCCCGCCAATCCTCCTCCCCCGAAGAACCGGAACCAGCAGAGGAACCGGAACGCTGGGCGCCGGCTTCCAGCGTGCGCAGGATGCGGCCGGAGCCCACGTGAATCTCGTTCATTCCCGGCGCGAGCGTAATGTGCTGCGCCAGCGGCTCCTCGCCATCCCACGACGCGACCTTGACGAGCCGCACGGCAGCGTCGGCAACGGGCTCGCCGCCGTACGTAACGGTGACGGTGATCGAACCGGCGGCGGCCGGCGTCGCGTCGGCGACGCACGGCGCCCCCAGCGCGGCCGTTGCCGCAGCCAGCGCCGCAATCAGCGCGACGACAGCGGCAACGCAGCGACGCAAACGACGCACCATGGCCGCCTCCTTTCTTTCCGAGATTTTTCCGAATTACTTTCTGTTCTATTTCCTAATGGTTCGCTCCCCGGTCTCTACCCGTTCCCATGACGGAAAGGCCTAGAGTCATCTGCGTAAGGCAGGTACTGGCCACTCTTGCCGGCTTCCTGCCTTGCGAAAATATCTCCCTAAAAAACCGGGGAGCATCCCCACCTGCGCGGGGTAGAAACGGGGAGGAAAGCTATGGCATCCGCTCGTTCCCACCCCGCGCAGAAACCGTTCCTACTTCGCGGAAACGTGCGTGGTGCTGGCAGCGTTGCGGCGGCGCGTGGCGATGAACAGGCCCACACCCGCGGCGACGATGATCAGCGCGCCGACGACGGTGAAGATCGTGGTGCCGATGCCGCCGGTGCTCGGCAGCTGCACGCCCTCCGTATCGATGATCGTTTCGCTCATCGTCGAGTCGCTCGACAGCGTCACCTGGTTGCCGGAGTGCGTCGCCGAAATGGTCAGCGTCACCGGATCGGCGGTGTTGTAGCCGTCAGGGGTCTTGGTTTCGGTCAGCTTGTAGGTTCCGGCGTCGAGGCCAGCGACGTTGAACGCACCGGTATCGGCGGCAGAAGTCAGCGTAGGCGAACCGCTAGCGTCCGGAATGTAAGCCTGCTTCGACGAGTCGTAGGAAAAAGTCAGTACATTTCCTGCGGAGTCTTCAAGATTAAATTCAGCGCCTGCCAGCGGCTTGCTACCGTCCGTCTTGGTGAGCTTGACTTCGAACGACGACACGTAGACGGCGCTTTCCGGAGTCTGGCCGAGGCTGCCGGAAACGTACGGCGAGTTGGAGTACTGCAGGTCGACGGTGTTCTGGTTGGTCACGGTGCCGGAAGCGTTCAGCACCTGCGCGGCGGAGTTGAGGTGGGCGGAGTAGAGAACCTGCACGGTCGCCGCAGCGGTCGGGTCGCTCAGGTACGGCAGCACGTTGGGGATGGTCAGCTTCCAGGAACCGCCGGCCTGGTTCTCAGTAGCGGTAGCGGTATAGGCAGAGGTCGGAATGGTGGTACCGTTCACAGTCACGGAATCAATCTTCTCGAACGTCACGCCGTTGGACATCGTATCGTTGAACACCATCTGGTATGCGGGGTACTGGCCGCGCGCCGCATCCGCCGGCAGCGTCGCGGTGAGCCTGAACTGGAACGATTCGCCGATCGCATGGTCGGCAGAGTTGCCCCAGCCGCTCGAGTCGGCGCCGGTTGCGGCGTCCGTCGTTTCGTCCTGCACCTGCTTGGTGACGGACGGCGTCGACGACTTCGGGCTGACCTGCACGTCCTTGACGACTTCCATGATGTACGCGGTCGCCGCGTCATTCTTGCCGTTCATCGAATCCGGCGTATCGCGCACCAGATAATATCCAGCGGCAGGCACCGCAATCGTGTAAGGATTTGAACCGGTCGACGTATAGTCGACGGTCGTCAAATTCTCACCGAAAACCTTCGAAAAAGTCCACTTATTCGTATCGTTCATCGCGTTCGCAACGGAAGCGGCGTCGGTATAGTTCGCGCTCGGATCGGCCTTGTTCAGCGCCGCGATAACAGCCTTGCCGTTCACGCCATCGCCCCAGTCGATGTTGCCGAGCTGGTCATCGGAGCCGAGCGAACCGGTGAAGATCTGGTACGCCTCGTACGTATGCCCCGCCTCGGAGTTGTCGATGGTGATCGTGTAGCCACCCTCGGCGGTGATGGTCTGATCGTCGCCGCCGTCACTGTAGTTTTCGACAGCGACCGAGCCGCCATCATCGGTATTGCCGGCAACGTTCGTTTCATCAGCCTGCGCGACTCCGGCGCCGGCAAAGGCGAGCGCGAGCGAAGCGCCGAGCGCTACGAACGCTTTCGTAATCTTGTGCATCATCTTTCCTTTTCTAACTTTTTCGTTGGTTTTTGGTTTCGTTTTCCCCTGCCGTTTGCGCCGCTATTCAGCCGCGTTTTCGACACAAGATTTTCTGCGCGAAGCTACCAGCCCCAGCGCAATGCCGATTCCGACGAGCGCGAGCCCGGCGGCTACGGCAGCCATGCTGCCTGCGCCGCCGGTGGACGGCAGCGCGTACGTCGGCGCGTTTTTCACCGCGCCGAGGGCGAGCATGTACGTATTCGTTCCGGGGCCGATCGTCAGCACGGCGGCGTCGCCGTCGTCGGTCAGCCCGTCTGTTCCGAGGAACCCGGACGCCTTGATGTATCCGTTCGGCGCCTGCGATTCCTCGATGCGGTATTCGCCCCACGGCAACCCGTCGAGTTCGAACACGCCGCCGGCGGCGTCGACGTCGCGCGCCCAGCTCGGCGCGCCGGCAACGGCGGCCGGGCAGTCGCCGGCGGAAGATTTCGCGCAGTCGGCGACGCTGTACGACGTCCAGTTCCCGCTCGAAGTCGCGCGGTACTGCACCGTGAACGTCGCGCCGGCGAGCAGCGACGACGTCGCCTGCGCGTCGACCTTGCTCCAGTCGATCATGCCGGTGAGCTTCGTGTTGACGACCGGGTCGGCGATGCCAACGTTTGCAGCCGCATTCTGCGAGACGGTGAACGGGTAGACGGTGGTGTTGGGGTGGTAGCCGTCCGGAGCCTTCGACTCGACGAGACGGTACGAGCCGGCCGGCAGCCCCTCGACGGTGAACTTGCCGGGGTCGGCGTCCGAGTCGTAGTACGGCGAGCCGCTGCACGCGCCCTGCTTGACGCAGTCGCTAACGGTGGCAATTCCCACCCACTGCTCGGTGCCGTCGACATCCTGCTGTTGCTGGATCGTCCACTCGCTGCCCGCGAGCGCGGCCCCGGACGCGTCGACCTTGCTCCAGTTGACGGCGGTCTTGCTGTCGGCGATCCACGCCGCGCCGCCGCTCATCTCCGGTTCATCGCTCCACGTCACCTTCCCGTTCGCCACGGTGAACGTATAGGTGCCGCCGTTGAGCGTGTACCCTTCCGGCGCCGTCTTCTCGGTCAGCGTGTACGTCCCGTCCTGCAATTCAACGGTGATCAGCCCCGCCTTCGGATTCAGATCAGTCGGCACGTCCCCGCTCGAGTTCCCCGACACGCCGTCCGCGGAGGAACCGGACACAGGGTCGGCAAGCAGTTCCAGCGCTTCGGTTCCACCCTTGGTAGCGTCCGTCGCGCACGCCGGGGCGCCGGCGGTGCCCGGGTTCGCTTCGGTGGCGATTTGCCACATCGTGTTGTTCGCAGGAATCGTGATGTTCTTGCTGTTGCCGGGCCACCAGTTCTCGTCCTTGTTGCTGCCGGGCGTGAAGTACACCTGCAGTTCGTTGCCGTTCGACGGCACGTCGTACGAGAACCAGCCGCCGCACGCCTTGCTCATCTCGACCGGCGCGTCGATCCACGTCGTCGTCACCGAGCCGTTGGCGTTCGTCACCATCGTCGCGTACCGGATCCACGGCGTCCGCGTATCGCCCTTGAATCCCTGGTAATACACGCGCGTAATCGTGCGATCGGTTACATTGATGACAACGTTCGCATCCAGCCCTCCAGCGGACGCGGTAATCGTCACGGTCCCGACGGCGACGGCCGTCACCAGGCCGGTCGACGACACGGTGGCGACCGATGCGTCCGACGTCGACCAGGTCACCGGAATCGTCGACGGCGCCACGTCCGCGGTCAGCTGCAGCGTCGGCATGTTCGCCTTCTCCATAGTGAGCGCATGCTCAACTTCCGCGCCGTTCCACAGCACCTTCAGCGACGTTGCGGCGACGGCTTTCGGAGTCACGGTGAAGCTTGCGCTAAGCGACGGCTCAGCAACCGACGTCGCGGTAATCGTCACCGGTTCGTCGCTCGTCGAACGCACCCACACGACGCCGCCCTGCACCGACACGGCGCCCGGATTGGACGAGCTCCATGTCACTTTCTGCGGCGCGTCGGCAGGCTGCACTTTCGCTACATAGGTGATCTTGGTGCCGACGTCGGCGGCAACGTCGGTTCCGTTCACCGTCGTACCGGCCGCGGAATCCTGAATGGAAATAGATGTCGGCGTGACGGTATTATCCGCAATATCCCAGCTTTCGGACGGGTCGCCTTTTTTCGTCAGCGTCCATACGGAGCCGGCGAGCCCGGCGAACGTCGTGTCGCCGGCCGCGTACTTGCCCCACGTCACGTCCGTTCCGGCAACGGTATCGACGATGCTGCCGCCGGAAAGGCCCTGGTCCGAACTATCCGAGATTGCGTCGCCGTCGGCGGAATACACCGCGGCGATGGCGGTCACCGGCGTCGCGCTGGCCGCGCCCGAATCTATTTCATAGATGCGCGGGTTCACGTCGTAGCCGCTCGGAGCGTTCGTTTCACGCACGAAATACGTGGCGTTCGGCTTGAGCCTCTCCAGCGCGAGCGTTCCCGCAACGTCGCTGACGTCGCCGGTCAACGCATCGCCGTCGGTCGGCAGCATGATCGGTTCCTTCTGCGCCACCGCGTCGGCGAGCGATCCGTACACCGCCCACGCCGTGCCGGACAGCGCGGAGCCGGACTCGTTGACCTTGCTCCAGCCGATGGCCGCGCAACCGGTGGTCGCGTAGCCGTGCCACGGGAAATTATGGCGTTCCAAATCCATGTCGAATAGCGACGCCGACTCGCCTTCCGAGACGCCGGGGCCAAAAATCGTCGCCGAATTCGCCACGGCCGTCGGGTTCGTCAGCATCAGATCCTGCCCGACCCAGACTCGCCCGTTCGTCGTTACATGGTCTTCGAACGTGCCGTTCGGCACCATGATCGAGCCGATCATCGCGGCGCCCGGATCGTCGGAAACGCTGGCGGTATAGACGCCGGAACCGTTCGACGGCGCGATTTTCGTCCACGTCGAGCCGTTGAGCTGCTGCTTCTGCGCCGTGACGGTCGCGTTCGTCGCCTGGCCGCCGAGCACCGTAAGGTCCGGCGTGCTTTCGAAATTCCACATGACCGACTGCGCTGCCGTGGAGTACAGCGTCGCCTTGGCGCCGGCGTTCCACCAGTAGCCGTCGCCGATTTCATACGCGTCGTTGTCGTTCCAGTTGTCGGACAGCGTGTTCTCGCCGGCCCACCAGAACCGCCAGCCGTTATGGAAGCTGATCGCCGACGAACCGGTGACGTTGACGACGACGGAAGCGCCGTCCGGAATCTTCTCGAACGCGAACGAAACGCCGTTGCCGCTGCCGTCGGCCAGCGCCGACGCCGGAATCGTGAACACCTGCAGCGGATTGACGCCGTCGCCGGTGAATTTGATCACGCGCTCATTAACGCTGAACGTCGCGCTGATCACGCTGCGCTGCTGTTTGCCGTTATCGGTGATCACTTGCTCGGCATTGTATTTGTTGCGCACGTAGCCGCTCTGCGCAACGTTGTCATAGACTGTAAACGTTGTCCCCGGCTTGTCGTCGCTCAGTTTCGCGAGCGCTTCGGAACGAGACTGCACGGTGCCCGTATAATCCGAATAATCCTGCGACGTTCCGGAAATGTTCACGCTGGCCATCGGATTCGACTGGTTCCAGTCGACGGCGCTGCCGGAGCTGTACGCATAGACCGACTGCCACGCGTTGTTTTCGTCACCGCTTGCGTCGCCCGGGTAGTCTTTGCCCGGCGTCTTGCCGACAAGTCCCATCGCCGCCGAGGTCGGGCCGGCAATCTTGGCGTCGTAATTGTCCTGGCCGGAAGTCGTCACGCCGATCCAGCCGCGGCCCTGCGCGTTCCAGCCCAGCGCGTCGACGCCGGAAACGCCGCGCGGATCGGTGAGCGTAATCGCGCTGTTCTTGCCGGAAACGACGAGCGCGTCGGAACCGTCGGACGGGCGGAACTGCGAGCCGAAGCCGACGATGCCGAAACGGAAGCCGTGGCTGCCCCAGCTGTCCTTCACGCTGTGGATCGCCAGCTTGCCGTTGACGAGCGTCGAACCTTCCGCCTCCACGGCGTAGCTTTGCGTCGGCGTCGCGCCGTTCAGCCCGTACGCCGTCGCGTCGGTTCCGCTGGAAGTCTTTGCCGGCGCACCTATATACATGTCGCGGCCAACCCAGGTCGCCACGCCGTCGTCGACGCGATCGTTCTGCGTCGTATTCTCGCCGAGCGTGAGCGATTGCGGCGTGCAAAGCGCTCCGGCGCTCAGGTCGTCGCCGTTGGCGACCCGGGCGGAGAGCGGGTTGGTTGTTCCGGCATTGGGGATGCCGGAAGTCTTGCCTATGGCGGGGGCGATCACCATCGCCGCCGCCACGAGGAAGGATGCGGCGGCTGTGGCGACGTGGCGAAGCGCGCGAGCTACGGAGGCCCTGCGGGGACAGGCAGCAGCTTCGGCGGGCGCCCCCGCCCAGGACGGATGCGGCGAACCGTACCGTCCACGCGGCTGCGCGCCGCCGTCGTCGCGTATGCCGTCGCGGCATACGTTCTCATACTTCTCCTTCACAGGAGCCCCCAATGTTCGCGGGCCTAAACCAGCGCCCCTCGTCTTGTAACCAACCTGAACGTCAACCTAGTGCGAGAAAGAAAAAACGCAAATCGAGACGTTACTGAGAGCGAGTTTTCGGCCGAAAACCCGAGATTTTTATGAAAGAACGCCCCCAATCGCTCAAAAAATCGGCGTGCCGTTCTCCCCGGGAAAACGTTTCCGCAACGCCCAATTACTCACCCAACCTTCACTCCCAGCAAACCGAGGGCGCCGCCCGGAATATTCCGACCAGACTACTTTCCAGTCGCTTACGAGCGTTCAGCGACTGGAAAGTAGAGAGATTGCCACAAGGCAGTCGCTGACAACGTCACCGACCGTTTCGTTCCCGCCGATCTACTTTCCAGTCGCTTAGGCGCGCTCACCGACTGGAACGTTCCTTTGGCAATACGTTCCAGTCGCTGAGCCGTCGCAGGCGACTGGAACGTAGATGGGGAAATATATTCCAGCCGCCGGTAGCTGCCAGCAGCGGACATAGATGGGACAGGAGCGCCGAACGCCTACTTAAGATTGCGGTTCTTGCGTCCCAGCACAACGCCGAGGAGCAGCGCGAGCACGGCGAGGACAGTGCCAGCGATCATCACCCACTTGCTGATGCCGCCGTGACCGGTGGACGGCAGCGTATACGCCTGTGAATCGACGACGTCGCCGAGCGCATACGTATAGGAACCGCCCGGCCCCACCGTCAGCGTCGCGTCTTCCAAGGAACCCGTCCCAGCGGAGGAACCGGAGCCGCTCGAAGCCGTCCCGACAGAGGTCTTTGCATTGACGCGAACAAGACCCTCCTGCGTCAGGAACCCGTCGGCGACGATGTAGCCGAACGGCGCCTTCGATTCGCTGATCCGATACTGCCCCCAGGGCACGCCGGCGAGCGTAAACGCCCCGGCCTGCGGATTCACGTCGCGCGCCCAGCTCGGCGCCCCCGCGTTGGCGGCGCAGTTTCCGCTGTCGCTGGCGCAATCGGCCACAACGTACGACGTCCACGGAGCGCTGTCCGACGCGCGGTACTCCACCAGGAATTCAGACCCGCCAAGCAAATGCGACGTCCCGCTAGACACCGACACGTCTCCAGAGGAACCGGAAGACGAGGAACCAGACCCGCTCGACGTGCCGCTGCCCACTTTCTCCCACGTAATCGTTCCGAGCATCTTCGTGTTTTCGATGGCCGCGGCGACGCCAACGTTTGCAGCGGCGTCCGGCGTCACGGTGAAATCGTAGGTCGCGGAGTCTGGTTCGTAGCCGCTCGGCGTCCCAGATTCCACCAGCCGGTACGACCCGCTCGGCAACCCGCGCACGAGGAAGGAACCGGCCGCGTCGTCGGCATCGTAATATCCCGAGCTGTCAGCGCCCGAAGCGCAGGAACTTCCCGCAGCCGCACTCCCCGTCTCGGCGCCCGCTGTCGTCCCGCTTCCCGCCGTTGTCCCAGTTCCCGCTGTCGCCCCGGAACCTGTACCGTCACCGGTGCCGGAATCCGCGCCCCCGGAGGTCGCAGCCGAGGACGCATCGCAATCTGCAATCGTTGCCACCGTTACCCACGCGCTCGCGCCGCCGACAATCTGCTGCTGCTCGATGTTCCATGTGGAACCGCCGAGCGCCTCGCCTGTCGCCGCGTCGACCTTGCGCCACGTCACCTCGGTCGCGGCGTCGGCAATCAGCGCAGCGCCATCCGCCCACGTCACGTCGCCCTGCGTCCACGTCACCTTCCCGTTCGCGACGGTGAACCGGAACGTCGTCTCGTTCAGCGTGTGCCCGGTCGGCGCCGTCGCCTCGCGCAGCGTATAGGTCCCGTCCGCGAGCGCGACGGTAACGAGCCCGGCTTCCGCATTCACGTCCACCGGCTCGCTATTTGCATAAGATTCCTCATCCGCCAGCGCCACGGCCCCGCCATCGTCTTCCGCCCCAGCGGAACTGGAAGTAGTGGAGGCGAAGGACTTGTCTTCCCGGGCTTCGCCAATGAGAGTAGTTGCGGCGGTTTGCGACGATGAAGACCTGGATTCAGACGACTTGGTTTCGGACTGCGCAGTTTCGGCGTGAGCGGCGCTACACGACGGGGCGCCGGCGAGGCCGGAGCCGTCGGAGTACACCATCCAGGTGGCAACGTTTGCATCGGTCTTCAGGTCCGGTTTGCCGCCGCCGGGGACAACGTTGTCACTCCAGTTGGGACTGTCAAGAATATAGAACTGCACGACGCCGCCGTTCGACGGCACGTCGACATAGTACCAGCCGTCGCACGCGGCGGTCATCTGCACGGCGTCGCCCCAGCCTTGCGCGAGGCTCGTGAACCGGATCCACGGCGTCTTTCCAGCCTTCGTTCCCTCGAATCCCTGGAAATAGATCCGCGTCACCTTCGAATTGGCGACGCGCACCGTCACCGACGCGCTCTTGTCGCCGGCCTTCGCGGTGATGACGGCGCTGCCGATCGCCACGCCGCGCACGACCCCGTTCGCGTCGACGGTAGCGACGTCGCCGTTCGAGCTCGACCAGCTCACCGGCACCGTCGCCGGATCGACCTTCACCTTGAGCTGCAGCGACGACGTTCCCGCCAGATCAAGGTCAACGCTCGTGCCGCTTACGTCCGAACCGTTCCATTCCAACGAAACCGACGCCACGCTCGCAGCCTTCGGTTTCACATAAAACACCGCTTTCACCGACGGATCCGCGGCGGAAGTCGCGGTAATCGCCACCGCCGCACCGCTCGCCGGCATCTGCCGCACCCACACGATGCCGCCCTGCACCGACACCGACGTCGGATCCGACGAACTCCACGTCACCGTCTGCGGCGCGCCGTCCGGCAGCACCGCCGCGCTGAACGTCTCCTTCTGCCCGACCGATTCGGTCACCGTCGCGCCGGTCACTTTTTTCTCATTCGCGTCGTAGATTTCCACGCTGGTCGGATTGACGTTATTATCCGAGATTGTCCAGCTTTGCGACCCGCTCCCCTCTTTCGTCAGCGTCCAGGAAGAACCGGAAAGCAGCGTCGTCCCGTCGGCGCCGACCTTCCCCCAGGTTACGTCGGTGCCGCCGGCCGTATCGACGATTGCGCCGTCCTTCAATTCCGCCGCGCTATCGGTCACTCCGCTCGGCGTGCCGCCGCTTGACGCGCCCGCACCGGTTCCTCCGGAGGAGATCTGGGTGCCGCTAGAGTCGTATACGGCGGCGAAATTGGCATACGTATCGCTGCCGCCGTCGCCGGCGTTAATCTGGTAGATGCGCTCGTTGACCGCGTACCCGCTCGGCGCATTCGTTTCGCGCAGAAAATAGGTTGCGTTCGGCGTCAGCCCCTGAACGGTGAAAACGCCGTCAATATCGGAGTGGTCGCCGGAAATAACGCTGTTGTCGGTCGGCAAAAGAATGGCGTTTTTCTCATCGATGGCGTCCTGCAGGCTGCCATACACGGCCCAGCCGGTACCGCCCAGCAGGTACCCCGACGTATCCGTCTTGCTCCACGACACCGTCGCGCAGCTCGTCGTCATGTCGGCATGCCACGGGAAATTGTGCCGCTCCTCGTCCATGTCGATGATCGACGCCGATTTCCCCTCGCCCACGCCATCCCCGAACATCGTCTCCGAATTCGCCACCGCGGTCGGGCTAGCCATCATGAAATCCTCGCCAACCCACACGCGTCCGTTCGTCGTCACATGGTCCTCAAACGACCCGTTCGGCACCATGATCGACCCGAGCATCGCCACCGCCGGATCGTCGGACACGCTCGCCGTATACTGCCCGGACCAGTTTGACGGGTTCACGGTATTCCACTGCAGCGCGTTGACGTTCGTCAGGTTCTGGTAATCGTATCGAATCTGCTTGTTGGCGGTAACGTTTGCATTGCTCGCCTGGCCTCCGAGCACCGTCAGCTTGGAAACGTTCGCAAAGTTCCACATCACTGATTGGGCGGCCGTGGAGTACAGCTCCGCCTTGTCTCCGGCGTTCCACCACGCTCCATTGCCGACCTCGTACCGCTCATTGTCGGCCCAGTTGTCGGACAGCGTTCCGGAACCGGCCCACCAGAATCGCCACCCGTTGTGGAAGCTCACCGCCGACGATCCGGTGACGTTCACGACGACGGAAGCGCCGTCCGGAATCTTCTCAAAAGCAAACGAAATGCCGCTCGCCGAGCCGTCGGAAAAAACGGAAGATGGCACGGTAAAAATCTGCAGCGGACTGACGCCGTCGCCGGTGAATTTAATCACCTTTTCGTTGACATTGAACGTCGCCGAAATATTGACGCGCGTGCTGACTTGCCCCTCGTTCCATTTTTCGGTGGAAATCTTGCCTGAATTGTATTTGTCGCGCGTCACCGTTCCGGAAACGTTGTCAATGACTGAATACGTTGTCTTCGCCGCGCTGTCGCTGAGCGACGCCAGCGTCTGCGATTCGTTGCGCACCGTGCTCGAGTACCCCGAGTAGTCGCTGGTGACGCCGGAAATATCGACGTTCTTCAGCGCATTCGACTGGTTCCAGTTCACCGGGCTGCCCGACGAATACGAATAGACCGACTGCCAGCCGTTCTCTGAGCTGCTGTGCTCGTCCGACGGATACGCCGACCCTGGCGTCAGCCCCTTCAGCCCCATCGCCACGCTCGTCGTACCCTGCAGCTTCGCGGCGTAGTTCGTTTCGTTGCTTTTCGTAGCGCCGATCCACCCGCGGCCGGTGGCGTTCCATCCCAGCGCGGACACCGAGTTCCCGTCGGCATCCTTCAACGTAATCGCCGAATCCGAAGAGCCGCCGACCACCAGCGCGTCGGAACCGGCGGACGGCCGGAACTGCGCGCCGAAACCGACGATGCCGAATCTGAAGCCCTTCGACCCCCAGCTTTTCTTGACGCTGCGGATGGCGAGCTTGCCGTTGACCAGCGTCGTCCCCTCCGCCTCGACGGCGTAGCTTTGCGTCGGGGTCACGCCCAGGTAGCCCGTGGAAGAATTGCCGGCGACGTTGCCGTACGTACTCGCTCCGGTCGGCGCGCCGATATACATGTCGCGCCCGACCCACGTCGCCACGCCGGTATCGGTCGCCGCCGCCGACGTATCGTCCCCCAGCTCGATATCCTCCGGCGTACACAGACTCCCGTTCGCCAGCGAGTTCCTCGACACGCCGGCGGCGGAGGAACCGGAGCCAGTGGGAGTGGCCCAGGCTAGGGATGCGGTTCCTACGCCGGTGGCGACGAACAGCGCGACGGCAAGAATCGGAACGAGAATGAGCATCGCCGCGCGCCGCGCAATCTGGATTCGCCGCACGGTACGCGAGCGGGAAGAGGACACGCAAGATTCGCAGCCGCGGGAGCCGTATGGGGAGGACGGAGAAGGAGAAGGTTCGCAGCCGTGCTGGATTCGCCGCATGACGCGGGAGTGGGAGGAATTCCGCACGCGCATAAGACATTCTCCTAGCGAACCCAAACGAGACGTTTCCAACGTACCGCCGCGCTGCCGCCCCGCGCCTCCGTTTCCGCGCAAAGCGTCCCAAGATGCCTAAACGTCGCTCAGAAAACTGCCCCCCACGCGCGACGGAAAGCCCAGAGAAAAAGGGAAAGGGGCAGGTTTGGAGAATACCTGCCCCTTTTTGGGTGAATAAGGAGAGAGTTAGTCTTGGGGGATTCGCGAGCCGCCGCAGCCCTCGCCGCGGTTCCGTGCCGGCTGCCATCCGTCGGTACGTTCCGTCACGACCGGCGCGGCCGAAGCCACCGCCCGCCGCCGGCCCGCACACGCGGCGCCAACGCGCTCAAACGATTCCGAAAATCCTTATTCACGTTTCATGCCAGATTCGAAAGAATCTATATTCAATTATTACTCATATCTCTCTACGAATCTCCAGAGTACCGAAAGATACCCCCAGAGTTCCCAGAGAAGGCCGCCACCGACATCTCCTGGAGGAACCGGAACCTCCCCGCCGAAGCCGGAGGAAACGGAGCCTTCCAGCCGAGACGGGAACGAAACCGAAGCCGGAGCGGAGGGGAGCGGCCCTGCCCGGGGCGTAGGAAGCAATCCCGCGCCCCGAACCAACCGTTCGGCGAACGGTCCAGTCGTTCAGCGAGTGGCCCGGCGACTCAGCTTAGCCAAACCACTCAGCGGACCAGTCGATCAGGCGACCCAGGCGATCCAGCCGAAGCCGAACCGCTAGCCGAGCCGCCAAATCTCACGCCTTGCGAGCGCGGCGCGCCTCGATGACGAGCAGCGCACCCAGCGCCAGCGCGGCAATCGCCACGACGGCGACCATCGCAATCGAAGCACCGGTCTGAGCGGGCTTCGTCGGCGTCGGTTCCGGCGTCGGCGCCGGCGGCACGACGGTCTCGGGCGTGTAGGAATTCGTGATGACGAACGTCGAGGAATCTTCGGTAACGTCTTCCTGCGTAATCGTCACGTTGTACTTGTCGGAAACGCCGTTCTCGACGAGGTAGTAATCCTCATGTTCCGGAAGATTGTCCCACACGTACGTCCAGTCGTTGTCGGCGGAGAGCGTCACCGTGTCGACGAGTTCGTACTCGCGCGACGGAGTCTCGTCCGCGTCGCCTTCGACGCCGCCCTTGTCGGCTTCGTCGTCAGCGAGCGGCAGCATGTACAGCGACACGGACACCGACGAGGCGCGCAGCCCGTCCTTGTTGTCCTCGTCGTCCCAGACCTTCTTCACCTGCACCGGATCGACGTTGGTGCCGCAGGTCACCTTCGGCTCGAGCGACAGCGAACGCTGGCTCACGCCGTCGGTGACGTACAGGGTCGAAAGCTCGGCGAACATCGAGCCGCCGTCGCAGTAGCGCTGGACGTGCTCGGCGACGTCCATGTACTTGTTGCCGGCGACGACGTAGTACAGCGCGTTCTCGAGACCGGTGAACGTTACGTTGCCGTCGGCGTCGGTCACCTGCGTGGCGAGCGCCGCGGGCGCCTCGCCGTACGTTTCCGGGTCGCTTTGCGCGGCCTTGATATAAGATTCGAGGGTTCCGGCGATGCTGCGCTGAACGTTCTGATCGGACAGCGTTTCAAGATTGGTGATCAGCGAGCCGTCGATGCCGTTGCGTTCGACGAGCGCCGCGAATTCATCGGTGAGTTCCAGCGTACCGTCGGTCTGCCAGTCCGCGGCGCGGTACAGCGCGACGTCGACGCCGTCCATTGCGTAAGACTTGCCGTTGATGGTTCCGTGATAGTCGACGGTGATTTCCCCGGTTCCCGTCGAAGTCGTCGCCGAGTCTTCATCGGCGGAGGCGGCGGGCGTCACGCACGCGAGCCCGATGCAGCCGACGAGGGCTGCGATGACGCAGAGCCATAATACCTGGAGCCGGTTGGCGGTCCTGTTCATGGCGTCTCCTTCCATGGTCGTTGCGGCCAGGTGGCCGTCCGGAGCGAAACGGGGCCGGCCCCTATGCACGTTCCGGCGAAGCTTCATCTCTCCAATTTCCAGTTTTCGTGCACCTTCGGGGAGCACAGCTGATTCACCCTACAGCCGAAATTGCGTCCCTTCTTAATACACTTATGCTCTATTGTAGATTTTTCTCCCGGCCAAGTCCACTCCATCTCACATTTTTCACGTTTTCCGAAAACTCGGGGGTTGGCTAACGCGGAAGCCACTCCCGCTGGCGGGAGTCGCTGAGAGCGAGCCGAAGGCGAAGCTCGAAGCGGTGGGTGGTCCGCGAGCCGAAGGCGAGCGTAGCGAGCGCAACGCAACCCGCTCGCCAGACAATGCGGATACTCGCCGGAGGGCTACGCCCTCCACCTCGCATCCGCCAAACGCCTCCGGCGTTTGAAGCTCCAAGAAGCTTCCCTCGACTTCCGCGCAGATTGAATTGTAAACCGCAGAAATAGCTTGATTCCGCCATTTTGGAGGTTTACATTTAGGTCCTCTGGAAAATTGTTGGACGCTCTCGGCGCGGACGCGCCGACAACCGTCCAACAATTTTTCCGAGGCTGGAATTGTCAACCGCGAGAATGGCGGAATAGAGCGGTTCTGGAGGTTTACATTTTCTTTGGCGTCAGCATCGTTGGACGCACGAGAGGCGAAGCTTAAAGCAGTAGCTGCGTGGCGGATAGCGAAACGGCTGGCCGCCGAAGCAGCCAGCCATTTTCCTGCTAATTAAAGAGGACGAGGAAGTCCGCCCTACTCACATAGAACCCAACGGGCAAAAGCTCTAGACCGCGCCAAAGGTGTGCCCGAAGTTGGACTGATTCCGTGTGTGCGTTTTCAGTATAGCAAAGAGTGGGCATGCCGCGATTCGATGCGCAATGGAGGTTTGCTGTAAACTCAATGACACCGTTTATGCGCCATTCAGGGCTTGGACTCTCTGACGACGCTGAGCGGTCGGCCGGAGCCATCCGGCCCCGGCTGCCCTGCTATACAAAGGAGGCCCGTATGGGTCAAAGGAAGCGGCCGGGGAAGCCTGGCGACAATTCGACAACGCCACTGATCATTGCATTAGTGGTTGTCTGTTCGAATGCGGATTCGACGTGGCTGTCGGCTATTGCCGCAGTCATCGTTATCTATCTGCTTCTGGCAGACTGGAGGCGTCGCCGTAGGTGACCCAGCCAAACCTAGGCGTCGAGCTCCCTCGGCGCCTAGGTCTTCCTACTAGCACAGAACCCAACAGGCGCATCCCTAAGAGACGTACCTGAAGTTAGCTCGATTCCGCGTAAGTGCTTTCAGTATATGTCTCGTCATAGATACAGTCCGGGTGACAGCCACGACGGCCGACGCTCGTCATGGACGCCATCCCCGCTGGCGGGGATCGCTGAGCGGCGAAGCCGCGAAGCGAGGGGTGGTCTCAAACGCCGGAGGCGTTTGGCGGATGCGAGGTGGAGGGCGCAGCCCTCCGGCGAGCATCCGCATTGTCGGAGCACCCCTTACTTACTATGCTTCGACCGCGGCCTCAAATCCCCGCGCTTCTTCCTTGCGGACCGGCGGATGAGCCAGATCGCGAGCAGCACGAGCAGCAGGAACACCAGCGCGCACGCGGCGATCGTGAGCCCCATCATGGTATTCGCGTCGTCATACTGCACGGAAGCGTCCTCGGCCGGCGGCGCCGGAATCCTGTGCCCCCTCACGAGCAGCCGGTGCGAATTCACCCCATACGGCGTGCAGGTAATCAAGGTCACGTAATCGGCCCCGTCCTCGATCGCGAGGTCGTTCATCTCCCCCGGCAGCACCACCTTGATCTGGTCGACTTCGTACCAGTACGTATCGTCGAGCACGTGGATCGCGAACGTGTCCCCGTCTTTGAGCGTGTCCAGACCGGTGAACAGCTTGGCCGACGGCAGCCCGGTATGCCCGGAAATCACCGCGTGCGTCGAGGAACCCCCCACCGGCAGCGACGATCCGGTAAGGTGACCCGCCGCAATCTGCAGCACCGTTTCGTCGGTCCCGTGGTAAATCGGCAGCTGCACTTTCAGCGACGGTATCGAAATGTACCCCATGATTCCGGTGCCGGTAATATCGAGCGTTTCGTTGTACCGCTTCAAATCTTCCCCTTCAAGATTCCAGCGGTTGCTTTGCGACAGCAAATCCTGGTTATATTCGTGCGCGGCTTTGAGCAGCGCCTCCTTCTTTTCGGCGGACATGTCGTCGACTTGCTCGACGTACGTTGCGACGGCGCGCGACGCGTGCATCCGGTTCCACCAGTCCGCGAACGAAGGGTAGCAGATTACGCCCACGCCGACGAGCAGCACGACGGAGAACAGCGCAATGAGCAGATTGAACCCGACGTTGCTTTTCTTTTTCGTCGCTGCTTGCGTCCCGTCGGCAGGCGCGGCTTCAACGTGATTCTTTTTCTTGCTCATGATTTCCTAGCCTAATGGAAACCCCCCGTTTAGAGAAGATTCCATGCGAGAATGCGGACGCCTTGTGAAGAAAAAACTCGCCTAAACGCCATCCCCGCTGGCGGGGATCGATGAGCGGCGAAGCCGCGAAGCGAGGGGTGGCCAAAAGATCAGAAGGAAAAAGATGAGTAAGAGTAAAAACGTATGACGCTAAAAGATACAAGATTGGGAGGGAAAAGAGATGGGAGAGAGAAGAAAAAAATTAGTAGAGAGAAAGCGAATGCTTGCCGGAGAATACGAGATGGAGGGAGAGTGAAGAGAGAAAGGGAAGCGAGAGAATGCGAATGCTCGTCGGAGGGCTACGCCCTCCACCTCGCATCCGCCAAACGCCTTCGGCGTTTGACCACCCCTCGCTTCGAGCTTCGCCTTCGGCTCTCTCTCAGCGATCCCCGCCAGCGGGGATGGCGTACACATCGAAGCAATGCTCGACATGGACGCCACTCCCGCTGGCGGGAGTCAAAAACCGCGAAGCGGTTTTTGGTAGGTGGTCAAAAGAAAATCCCCGCCATAAGCGGGGATTTTCTTAACTTCCTAGAACCTAGAGAAGTGAAACCAAGAGACTCAGAGAATCTCAGGCGTTGCGCTTGCGCAGGGCAATCGTCAGGCCCGCGGCAGCTACGAGAACAACGAGCCCACCGACCGCAGTCAGCAGCGTCGTACCGATGCTACCGGTTTCCGGGAGCTTGGAACCGGCGATGTTGGTGATCTTGACATCCATCGTCGAATTGGACGCAATGGAGGTCTCGGACTTCGTGTGCGTCGCGGTGATGGTGATGACCTTGTCGTCGGCCTTGTTGTAGCCTGCCGGCGTGGTGGATTCTTCAAGGGTATAGGTACCCGCGTCAAGGCCGGCAATATTGAAGACTGCCTTGCCGCCCTCAGCGAGAATCTTGGAAGTAATCTCCTCCTTGCCAGCCGGATCGACCACATAGGCAGACTGCGTGTCATTCCAGGTGAACTTCAAATACGAACCGGTGGCATTGTCCTTGAGCTTGAAGCCGGCGCCTGCCAACGGAGCACCGTCCCCGTCAACCTTCTGCGCCCACACTTCGTACGTATAGACGTAAACGTCCTGGGTCTCGGTCTGGCCGAGCGAGGAAGCGAGATACGGGTTGTTGGAGTACTGCAGGTACACCTCGTTCTTGTTCGTGGTGCCGCCGCTGAAGACGTTCACATGGGCTTCTTCATTGAGGTGCGCATTGTAGATCACCTCAACAGTAGCCGCAGAAGTACCGATCGTCGGCAGAACATTTTCCAGAGTAACGACGAGCTTCGCAGCTCCTTTCGTCGCTGCGTTCAGGCTGGAAGCATAGCCGGTGTAGTCAGCAAACGCACCATCGCCGACCTTGATCTTCACGGAAGCAATGCTTTCGAAAGTAATGCCCTTGGAGAAGGAGTCCTGGAAGACAAGCTGGTACGACGAGTAGTCCGCACGGTCGACGCTCGCCGGAACGGTAGCAGTCAGACGGAACTGGAAGGTTTCGTTGATGGTGTGGTCGGCAGACTCACGCCAACCTGCATCAACGCTGTCCGTATTGCTCTTGTTGTCGTAGACTTCCTTCGTTACGGAAGGGGTCTCCTGCTTCGGCTTAACGGTAACGTTGGCGGACACCTTCAGGATTACGGAAGTGTAGGCATCGTCACCGGTAATGGCCGGGTCCGTAGCCTGATCAGTCACGGCATAGTAACCTGGCAGCAGATTCTTAATGACGTATGGCTTCTCCTTCGCCTGACCGGCAACCATCCAGGTGTTAGCGGAATTTGCGAAGACAGCGGCGACCTTCTTGGCTGCAGCGGAATTATCTTCGGTAATCTTCGCCAGTTCTTCGGCAACGGTTCGCGGTGAAGCATCGCTCGCTACCGACAGCGCAGCGCGCAGCGCGGTCTTGCCGGGCTCGGTAATGCCATCGCCCCAATCGATGTTGGAGAGAATGGTGCCAGTGGTATCCAGGTCGCCCGAGAAAATACGGTACGCATTATACGTATGTCCGTCCTTGGGCTGATTAACGGTGATCGAGTACCGGGTCTCGGCATTGCTGTCATCGGCCACCGCGGCGGACGCGCCGGCAAAACCGGCGACGGCCAGCGCCGCGGCGGTTCCGAGCGCAACGAGCGCCTTTCCAATCTTGTTCATGATTCTCCTTAAATCGAATCTCTCTGTACATTCCCGCTGGATTGTTCCAGGGGTGCAGTTCGCCGGCTCCCTTGGGAGAACCAGGAAAAGGACCGGCGGGGAACGAACGTTTCGAATCGTTCGGTTCTTCAGACGCGCGAAGCGATAGCCAGCGCCGAAGTCGCCTCCGGCGGATTCGCGTCCCCTTCTTCAAGAACCTCGCCGCTTATTTCAACTGCTCAATAAGCCGCAATACCTCGCTCGCTTCCGCTTTTATGTAAGCTTCCGCGACCAAGACTCCCCTCTTTTTCACTTATCGGCTACGCGCGCTCTGTATTTTCAGAGTCACGTTTTCGCTCCAAGATTGACCCTAGATTATCGTCCCGCCCCTCGCAAATTCCCGTCCAAAACCCAGACACGGAAGCGATCCCCGCTAGCGGCCGCCGCTGAAATATGCAAACGCGAAAGCGTTTGCGGCCTCGTCCGGGAATCGCCGAGCGCGCAGCGCGAAGCGAGGGGTGGCCAAAAAAGAAGATCCCCGCCATAGGCGGGGATCTTCTTACTTCCTAGAACCTAGAGAAGTGAAACCAAGAGACTCACCGAATCTCAGGCGTTGCGCTTGCGCAGGGCGATTGTCAGGCCAGCGGCAGCGGCGAGAACAATCAGGCCACCAACCGTGTACAGGATCGTCGTGCCCATGCCACCGGTGGACGGCAGCTGGGAACCACCAGTGTTGATGACGGCGATGGCAGCACCAGTGCCCTCAGCCAGACCAGCGTCGCCGGTCACAGCCAGCACGCACGTCGGATCATCGGCTTCTACGGAATGAGTAGCGGTGATGGTGAAGGTCTTATTGGCAGCCGTGTTGAAGCCAGCCGGGGTGTAGGTTTCCACCAGCACGTAAGTGCCAGCGTCGAGGCCCTGGAAGCCGAAGGTGAAAGTGCCGCCCTCGTTCTTGACGACGTTGGAGGTACCGACCTTGTTGTCGTCGGCAACGGAGCCGCGATACAGCATGAAGATAGGCAGATCGTCCTCGTTCGGAGCCGGGGTAAAGGTCTTGGTACCCTGCAGCTCGTAGGTGAACACCTTCACCTTATCTTCCGGCGTCGTGCCAGTCGAAGAAGCAGTGTACGGATCGTTCGAGAACACCAGCTGGGCGACGTTCGGGTTGCCCGCGGTACCAATGACGGCGCCGGAGTTCAGCTTGGCCTTATAGTAGACCACAATCGTCGAATCAGCAGTGATGGACTTGTCCGAGCCCAGCGTAACCTTCTTCAGATCAGCAGCCTTCACGGAGATGGCGGTAGACAGCAACTTGCCGTCCGCAGCGTCATTTTCACGAGTCTCGGTAGCCTTAACAGCGAACTGGCTAGTAACATCAACACCGTCGATGGTCACCGTAAGGGTAGACTGATCCAGCGTGAGACCGCCGGAAAGGGTATCCACGAACTCATACGCGAACGTGGAGAAATCATCCCAGTTCTCCGGCAGAGTGCCCGTCAGCTGGAACGGAACGTCATTGCCAATATTGTAATCGGCGGAATCGTTCCAGTTAGTGCCCTGAGTGTCACCCGTGTCACCGTTATCCTGAACCTTCTTGACGAGGGTCACGGTGCCGTTCTTCAACGCAACCTCAGCACCGTCCGAATCGACGTTGACGACCATGTACTTGGACTTAGTATCCTTAGAGGTATCGCCAATCGTGATGTGGGCGATGAGGTAGTAGCCCTCGGTCACGTTCAGCTTATTGTCGGCAGCGGTGCCGGCTTCTTCATCCGCGTTGGTCAGCGTCTTAGATGCTTCAGACATAGTAGCATAAGCGTTCTTGAAACCAGTCGCAAACGCATCAATGTTCGAGCTGTTCAGATTGGGGTTGCCCGAGGCATCCTTGCCGGTAATGGCCTTAATCAGGTCAGATTCGGAAGAGCTGGCGGGATAGATCCTAGCTGCGTTAAGACCTGCATGGAGAGCAGCCTGGTTCGGTTTATACACTGAGTAGACCAGCTCGCCATCGTCGCCTTTCGACTCAATGTTGAGGATACGGTAAGCCCTCACAACATCGCCAGTGGTGTAGTTGCTGAAGGTGATGTCCTTTTTGTCCGTGACGGTTGCGAACGCCGAGGTGGTGCCGATGAAACCGGTTCCGAGCATCGCGGCGGAAACGCCCGCGGCGACGAGCGCCTTCTTAAACTTGTTCATGATTCTCCTTAAATCGAATCCTTATTCACATCCCCGCTGGATCGCTCCAGCCGGCTTGCATTGCGCCGGCCCCCTTGGGAGAAACCAGGAAAAGGCCCGGCAGGGAAAACTTCACTGCTTATTCCAACTGCTCAATAAGCCGCGATACTGCCGCCCGCTTCCGCTTTTCCGCAAGCTTCCGCGAACAAGACTCTCTCCTCTTCAGTTATCGGCTACCCGCGCTCTCCTTCTTCCAGAGACCACGTTTCGCTACGAGCTTAAGCATAGATTGCAGCGCTGCCACTCGCAAATTCCCGTCCACCCCCTAGCCACCTCTACAATGGGAGCCACTCCCGCTGACAGGCACCGCTGAAATACCCAGCATGGAAACGCTTATGGCCTTGTTCAGGAGTCGATTCGCCAGCGTGCAGCGCCGGCGAAGAGGAGGGGGCAAAAACAGAAAATCCCCACCATAGGCGGGGATTTTCTTACTTCCTAGAACCTAGAGAAGTTAATCCAGAGATTCACCGAATCTCAGGCGTTGCGCTTGCGCAGGGCGATCGTCAGGCCAGCGGCAGCGGCGAGAACAATCAGGCCACCAACCGTGTACAGGATCGTCGTGCCCATGCCACCGGTGGACGGCAGCTGAGAACCACCCTTGTTAGCAACCGTAACAGCCGCACCCTTATCAGCGACCAGCGTCGCACCAGTCACGGAAAGCACGCACGTCGGATCGTCATCCGTCTCAGAGTGCGTAGCGGTGATGGTGAAGGTCACATTAGCGGCGGTGTTGAAGCCGGCCGGGGTGTAGGTTTCCACCAGCACGTAGGTGCCAGCATCAAGGCCCTGGAAGCCGAAGGAGTAGGTGCCATCCTGGTTCTTGACAACGTTGGAGGTACCGACCTTGTTGGCGTCAGCAACGGAGCCACGGTACAGAGTGAACACCGGCAGATCGTTCTCATTCGGATCCGGGGTGAAAGTCTTGGTACCCTGCAGCTCGTAGGTGAACACCTTCACCTTGTCTTCCGGCGTCGTGCCCGTGTTGGTATCGCCTGCATCGCCAGTACCATTGACGTACGGATTGTTCGCAAACTTCAGGGCTGCGACGTTCGGATTACCCGCAGTGCCGATAACAGCCTTATCATTCAGCGTAGCCGAATAAGTGACAACAACCTTCGAAGTCTTCTTAATGGAAAGATCAGCCCCGGTATCGTCCTTCGTGATGGCCTTCAGGTCAGTCGTCTTCAGAGAGATATCCGTAGCATTCTGATCCTGCGCGTTATCCGAAGTGGTCTTAGTGAAGTTGGTAGTCACGACCTGATCGTCAATCTTCACAACGAAGTCATCGTTCAGGGTGAAGCCAGCGGAGATGGTGTCAACAAACTCATAGTAGAAGTTCGTGTAATCATCCCAGTTATCCGGAAGAGTGCCGGTCAGCTGGAACGGAACGGTATCACCGATGTTGTAATCTGCGGAATCGTTCCAGTTGGTGCCCTGAACGTCACCAGTGTCGCCATTGTCCTGGACCTTCTTGACAAGGGTCACGGTGCCGTTCTTCAGCTCAACGCTAGCACCGTTAGAAGCCACATTGGTAACCATGTAGCGGGACTTGGTGTCCTTCGTGGTGTTGCCAATCGTGGTGTGATCGATGAGGTAGTAGCCTTCCTGAACGGACAGAGTGCTAGTGTCAGCTGTGAGAGTCACGGAGGCAGCAGACGTCGGGGTCGCGTTAAAGAAAGCCTCCGCGAAGTCGTCGACATTAGAATCCTTCAGGTTAGCCGTGACGAGCTTGATCAGATCGGAATCAGTGGCATCCTCAGCAACCGTGAGTTTGAGGCCATTCGTAAGACCTGCAATGAGGGCTGTGCGATTCGCGCTATTCACCGAGTACACCAGCGCACCATCGTCGCCTTCGGACTCAATGTTGAGGATACGGTAGGCCGTAACCACATCGTTGTTGGTGTAGTTGCTGAAGGTGATGTCCTTCTCAGTCGTAACGGTCGCGAACGCCGAGGTGGTGCCGATGAAACCGGTACCGAGCATCGCAGCGGAAACACCCGCGGCGACGAGCGCCTTCTTAAACTTGTTCATGATTCTCCTTAAATCGAATCCTTATTCACATCCCCGCTGGATCGCTCCAGCCGGTTTGCATTGCGCCGGCTCCCTTGGGAGAAACTAGGAAAAAGGCCCGGCAGGGAAAGAACGTTCCTAATCGTTCGGTCCTCCAGACGCTGGAACGCCGCTCCGGTTCGCGGCGAACGGAAGTTCGCCATCCAAATCTCCATCGAACCGAATGGTGTCTTCGCGCGAAGCGGTGTGCCAAATCTTCCGGAGTCTCCCCCAGAGGGTTCCGCGTCCCCTTCTTGAAGAACCTTGCTGCTTATTCCAACTGCATAATAAGCAACAATATTCTCGTTCGCTTCCGCTCTTTACAGAGCCTCCACAAACAAGACTTCCCTCTTTCAGTTATAAGCTATTTGCGAACCCCGGTTTCCCGAGAGCTGCAAATTCGCTCTGGGAACGAGATTAGCGGAAACACCCCCGACACGCAACTTCCGCTCACATTTCAACCATATCCCCACACTTTCGGGGGTGTGGGCGCGTGATTCCTTGGGGTTCTGGGCGTACACGATAATTAGACACCATGCCCTATATGCTCAGAGGCGACTGTTCTACACCCCACTCACTCAGCACTCATGTTCGACGTACCCCTATATATAGGCCGTGTAGGTCGTCCTGGATGCCACCCCCGCTGGCGGGGGTCGCTGAGCGGCGAAGCCGCGAAGCGGGGGGTGGTCGCAAAACTCGGCGTCATGCCGAGTTTTGCGCGAATGCGAGATGGAGGCCCTGCGGGCCTCCGGCGAGCATTCGCATTGTTTTCCGCAGCGCCGCTTCTTCAATGCGGATTCTCGCCGGAGGGCTACGCCCTCCAACTCGAACCCGCGCAAACCGGCTAGCGCCGGTTTGCGACCACCCCTCGCTTCGCTCGGCGCTGCGCGCCGGCTCAGCGGTCCCCGCCAGCGGGGACGGCGTCCATGTAGACGGCTTCGCCCTTCTTATTGGCGTCCGTGTGGAGGTGTCTCGACGGAACAACGACCTAGCGATAGGTTGGAGGTATGGAGAATGGAGAGAAAGCTCGGCCGTCGAAAGCGGCGCGCATCGGTCTGGTTGTGGGGGCGGCGGTGATTTGCGTTCTGCTGGTGGTCGTCGCACGGCTGCTGACTTGGTGGAAGGCTTATTCGGTGCCGGATCCCACGGGGCAGATTGTCCCGCAGAGGGCGACGCAATCTTCGGCAGAACCTTCGGAAGGGGCATCCGAAGAATCTTCCGTAAGCGACGACGTGGCGCAATGGTATGTAGAGTGGGTGGGCCGGCAATCTCAGATCGGCGTGGCGCCGCAGTACCAGGTGAGTTCCGTTGACGTGCGCGAGGCGACGCAGCTGCCGGGAATCTCGTCGCAGTACGGAGAGTCCGCCGGAGACTCCGGCGAAAAATCCAACGACAGTTCCGGAGAAGAATCCGTCGGCCAATCTACCGGCAAAAACGACGACCTGTACGTGCGGATTGACGCGACGGTCTATCCGCGATTCTCGTCGCTGGAACGGATCAGCGAGAACGGAGCGCCAGATTGCCAGACGTACCGCATGGAATCTGGGATCAATGAATCTTGTGTGTTCAGACTGGAGCCGCAGACCGACGGCTACCGCATCGCGCGGGTGATGCCGCCGATCATCTACGAACGCGCGGCGCACCCCGAACAGTTCGAAAAGACGGATCCAGACCCGACCGCGCCGGTACTGGACGGCAACAACGGCTACCGGCTCACCAAGGAGAAACTGGAGGTGACGTACGACGCCGGCGTAACGTGGCGCGAGGTTCCGGACGGCGTCGCGCGCGTCGTCGGCGCCGTCAACGCGAACACCGAGCTGTGGCTGGAGCCGACGAGCTACATCATTACCCCAGATTTCACGGCGTTCGTCGGCTACGACGACGACTCGCACGCCGCGCAGCTCCTGTATTCGTGGGATTCCGGCGCGACCTGGCTGACGTCGACGCTGGGAACCGGCGAGCAGGCGCCGTCGTACGTTTCCGTCGCCGGCGACCGCATCGCCGTCGCGCACGGCTACGGCCGCGCGCTCGGCTCCACCGGGTACGTAATGGTCGCATCTACGCTCACGGAACTGCGCGGGGAGGGCGGCAGCGCGGATGGTGGCGGCGCTGGTGCCGACGGGAGCGCCGAAGCTGATGGCAGTGACGGTACCAGCGGTACTGAAGCTGACGGCGGTGCCGGTACCGAGGGTGGCGCGTCCGCCGTATGGCGCAGCGTTCCGTTATATATGCAGTATCCGTCGAACCTGACGACGATGGGCTGGACCGACGACACGACGGTTTTCGTCGGCCAGTCCGGTTCCCTCCACATTTCCCAAGATTCCGGCGCAACCTGGCGCGAACTGCCGCTCCCGAAGGAACCTTCGTCGGGTTCCGGAGGCAGTTCCGCAGACGGTTCCGGAAATAACCGGACCGATTCGCAGGGATCCGCGGGCGATCTAGATTACAATCCGTTCGATACGCCGACGCGAGTCTGGGTTCAAGATGGCGTCACCTACGTCTTCATCGGCCAGGGCGACGACGCCGACTACGCCCCAGACGGCGAGATCAAGGAGGCCGTCTTCGCCTACGATGCTGCCTCAGATTCCTTCACCTTCATAGACGAGCAAACCGCCCCCGGTCCCACGTCCGCAGGCTGAACAAGGATGCCACCCCCGCTGGCGGGGGTCGCTGAGCCGAGCCGAAGGCGACGGCGAAGCGGGGGGTGGTCGCAAACCGAAGGTTTGCGCGGTTGCGAGGTGGAGGGCGAAGCCCTCCGGCGAGAAACCGCATTGAAGAGACGACGCCGGAGAACAATGCGAATGCTCACCGGAGGCCCAAGGGCCTACAATAAAAATGAATCTGCCCCGCGGCTCCTGGAGATTGCAGTTGGAAGGAGCCAACGGGGTAGATTCATTTGGATTCGTCACGTTGCCGGCATCTTTGCGCAGTCAGCCGGGTTCGTGAACCGGAGAATCTTGTTGAATTATCCTTATTCTTGAGTTATTCGGGGCTCACGCTGCGTTGCGACGACGCATCGCGATTGCCATACCAATGGCCGCGGCGAGAACAACCAGGCCGCCAACCACATAGAGAATCGTAGTGCCCATACCACCAGTGGACGGGAGCGTGGAGCCCTTCTGGTTGAGGATATCCACACCCAGCGCGCCGGTCACACCAATTGCGTCGCCCTTGACAGTAGATGCGGAAAGGTCGACCGCCTCAACCGTATGCGTTGCCGTGATGACAACCGTGACGTTATCAGCGGTGTTGAAGCCCTTAGGAGTCTTGGTTTCCTTGAGGACATAGGTGCCAGCGTCGAGACCTTCGAAGTTCGCCGCGTAAGTGTACGTGACTGCACGAGCATCTTCATCTGCCGCCTCGTACTCCTCCTGAGTGGCGTCTGCGCCATTGACGGTGTAGTGCGCAGTGGCAACCACCTCTACAGCGTCGCCAACCTTATTGTTTTCATCGTCAGCACTGTCCTTGTAGAGGGTGAACTCAGGCAGGTCAGTCAGGCTCGGGTCCGCAGAGAATGTCTTGTTGACATCAATGCCGTAGGTGTAGACGTAGACCGTCGTGTCCGGAGTCTTGCCATAGTCGCCCTTAACATACGGGTTGTTGGAGTACTGCAGATTCACCGTGTTCTTGTTCGTCGTTTCACCAGAGGTGGTGTTGACATACGCATTCTCATTGAGGTGAGCCGCGTAGATGACGGTCACAGTGATCGCCTTGGTGATGTTCGTCGTCGTGTAACCACCATTGCCATCAGGGGTCTCGATGAAGTTACGCACATTTTCAATGGTGACGGTCATCGGGTTCGAAGCGGAATCGACAACAACACCCTGCTCTGTAGTGAAGGTCTTGGCTTCCGCATCGAACGTGCCGAGGCTGACTTCCGTCTGATCGTAGGAAACAACAATGCTCTTGGTGTAATCAAACGAAATGCCCGCAGACATCGTATCGTTGAAGATCAGAGCGTATTCGTCATAGTCAACACGATCGTTATCGGCCGGGATGGTCGCCTCCAGCTTGAAGTCGAAGACTTCGTTGATGTCATGATCAGCAGAGTCATACCAACCTGCCACGGCATCCTCGGCATCCGTAGTGTCCTTGTCGTCCCAGACCTTCTTGGTCACGGACGGCGTCTCGGACTTCGGCTGGACCGTAACGCTATTAACAACCCTCAGGATAACGGACGTAAACGCATCATCCTTATTTGCCAGGTCGGAACCCTGATCGGAGACACCGTAATAGCCGGCAGTCAAGCCAGTAATCGTATAGTCCGTAACATCCGGCTTAGCACCTTCAGCGTCAGCTGCGACTTCATTACCCTCAGCGTCATACCACGTGGCGTTCATCGTAGCGGTTACACCGTACCGCGCGTCCACGTTGGCGGCAACGGCGAGCACTGCAGCAACTTTCTTAGCGGTTGTGCTGTCATTCTCTGCTTTAGCAAGCGCTTCTGCAACCTTCACCGGGTCATAGGTAGTGACACCATCAACAGTTGTACCAGTGACCCCTACAGCTGCAGCAATAGCAGCCTTACCAAGGTCCGTAACACCATTGCCCCACTTGATGTTCGACAGGACACCATCAGACAGATCACCAGTGAAAATCTGATAGGCAACATAGGTATGGCCGGCTTCCTGCGTATCAATAGTGATCGTATATTTTGTCGCTGGCTCATCCCCTGCATACGCTGACGAGATGCCAACGAAGCCGGCGACCGCCATGGCCAGGGTTGTGACTAACGCGACGAGCGCGTTCATAAACTTTTTCATTGTTCTCTCCTTGGATCGAAATCCTTATTCATCCGCGCCGGGATTCCGGCTTTGGTGGTAACCGCCGCGTTCCCGGGAGATTTGGTGGGAGCGCGGGGCGGGGAGGCTCGGGGCCTTCATGAACGTGAGGAGAAGGTTCGTCGTGCGCCGGATCCGCTTCTCGCGGGCCCACCATCCACATCATCGTTGAAGCGAACGGCGCCGGTCTGCGGGGCATAAGAGAGAAGCCAGCCGAACGTCCTCCACATCCGACTTCCCATGCCTCCAGGCGAGGAACCTTGGTCACTTTCTCACGCGAGAAAGTAACATTCGTCGCGGTAGATTTGAGGTTTTTCTATCCGCGAAACGCTTTGTAATTATTTGCCGCCCGCGAAGTCTTAAGATTTCTCTCTCCGCAGACGTCGTGGCTCCAATCTTAGGAACGAGAACAGTTTTACGCAAATCCGCGCGTCGCCCCGTGCGTCGCTTCCCTCACTCTAACTAGACACTTCCCTTCCGTTTACTAGATTATTTCAGATTGTTACACTTCACACCCAAACCGCACACCCACAACCGTTTTCATCCCCCACGTCCGCACACATCCGCACACTCCCGAACCCCGTCCCCGCTGGCGGGGGTCGCTGACCACCCCTCGCTTCGAGCTGCGCTTCGCTTGCTCTCAGCGGTCCCCGCCAGCGGGGACGGCATGCATGAGAGTATATTGTATGTATTACATATGCAGTTTGTATGCATTAGGGAGGTTAACATGGCAGGCTCGGTGAAGGAGCGGACTACGGTGACGCTGGATAGGGACACAAAGGCGGCAGCGACGCCGATACTGGAATCGCTGGGATTCAATCTCAGTTCATACCTCGAGATTGCGCTGCGGCAGCTCGTGCGCGAACGGGGGCTGCCGTTCAAGCCGACGCTGCAGGTGACGCAGGCACGCGACATATATTTCGTGAACGTGGACAGCGACGACGTTGACCGCGCGGAAGACGAGATGGAATCTTGGACAGCCACCCCAATCTCCGAAGAAAGCGAAACGGAAGACGACGGAACGAAGAGCGGCGAAACGGCAGGGCACGGAACGCGGGACGACGAGCCGCGGATGACCGTTGACGATCTCGACCCGACGACACTCTACGACATTTTCTACGAAGCCGGCACGCGTCTCGGCGGCGTCTATGTGGCGCTGTGGGACAAGGCGGAGCGCGAAGGCGACATGGAAGCCGTGCAGCGCTGGAAGGATGCGTCGATAGCGATGGAAAAGGAGCGCGCATCTGTCGATCCCGACGATCTGGACTCGCAGAAAGCGCATATCCTCTCTTGGAGCGACGAATGCAAGCGTCTGGAGGCCATGCTGTGAACGACGACGAAATACAGGAACGTTTTGCCACGCGAATCCTGCCGTCGCTGGAAGCGAAGGGCATCCCCTCCAGCGACCCCCTTACCATCTTTCTCGGCGGCCAACCGGGCGCCGGCAAAACGAAAGGGCAGATGCTGGCGCTGGCACTGCATCCCAACGACAGCATCATGCCGATTGTTGGCGACGATTTCCGCCGCTATCACCTTGATTACGAGCGGCTGATGACGGAAGATCCGCTGGCGATGCCCGACGCAACGGCGTACGCGAGCGGCGTGTGGACCGGCATGGCGGTGCGGTGGGCGGACGAACACGGCGTAAGCAGCATTATCGAGGGGACGTGGCGCAATCCAGCGACCGTTCTTGACGAAGCGCAGCACGCGCGTTCGCTGGGGCGCCGTGCCCACGCCATTCTCGTCGCGGTGCCGCCGCGGCTTTCGAAAATCGCAACAGTTACGCGGTTCTATTTCGATATGGAAATGACGGGTCGCGCCCGCTGGACGCCGCCGGAAGCGCACGATATAACGGTGCACAATCTCCCGGTGAACGTCCCCAAGATCGCCGGCTCCGGCGTTTTCGAACGGCTGACGGTCATCGACCGCCACGGCGACGTGCTGTACGACGGCGACAATCCCCAAGATTTCGCCACTGCGTGGGCCACCGAGTTTACCCGCACGCTTTCGCCGGAGGAACAGCAAGATTTCGAGACGCGCCTCGCCGACCTGCGGCGCCTGGCCGCCCGCTACACCCCGGACAACGCCGAAGCCCTCGCCACCATCGATTCCCTGGCAGCCGAAGCCTGACATCTACACGCACGCCCCCCCCACTCCACCCCTTGAGGACGCCACTCCCGCTCCACCCCTTGAGGACGCCACCCCCGCTCCACCCCTTGAGGCGTACGCGACCAAGAGCGCGCTCACCTAGACCCTTGAGGACGCCACCCCCGCTCCCTCCCATGAGGACGCCACTTCCACTCCACCCCTTGAGGACGCCACCCCCGCTGGCGGGGGTCGCTGAGCGGCGCAGCCGCGAAGCGGGGGGTGGTCGCAAAACTCAGCGGAACGCCGAGTTTTGCGCGAATGCGAGTTGGAGGCCCTCCGGGCCTCCGGCGAGCATTCGCATTGCACCGCCCGCAGAAGCCCTACACCCCTAGCAGCGTCGCCAAAACGCCAGCAATCGGCAAGACCGCGCTAATCTAGAGCCATTCCTTATCGCCGCAACGTAGGAGCTGGGCGCGTCGGCGACATTCCGGCGTCTCCACCGGTCGCCACTTCGTAGCGCCTCGGTGTGCCGGCGACATTCCACCCCCGATTTCCGTCGCTATAACGTAGGGACTGGGCATGTTGACGACACGCAACCGCCGATTGCGCCTCGCCAATTCGCAGAGGGCAAACCACGTCGCCGACATTTGAAAGATGCCTGAAAACCGTGAAGCTGCCGTAGGGAAGCAACAGGCAGGAACACTCCCAACAGAAGGACTCAACAACAAAAGAGAAAAGAAAACGCCGGGGACGCTCTGACGAGGGCCCCACGCGGCTCAGAATCGGGGGCTAGACAGAGCCCCATCGGCTCCGGCCGTTCCCTAAGTCTTGGTGCTGGCCTTAGATCGTGGAAACGGTGATCATCCTTCGCCGACGCTCCCCATCTTACCCGATAACCTCGTGCCCCTCAGAAAATAAGACGAACGCCGTTGGCGTCCGCTGCCCACCCCTCGGATTGCTGTGCCTTCGGCCCGACTCCCCGATTCCCGCCAGCGGGGATAGTCCTCTCGCTGCTCACGAGTTCCTCAGCATTCGCATGGCGTTGGGCCAAGTTTCGTCGACTTCCTCCATCGCGGCGGCGAGCGAGCCGCGGAACGCGGAGGCCGGGTCGCCATCGTCGGACGCGCGGATGGCGTCGAGACCAATGACGCGCACCGCACCCTTGTCATAGACTTTTCGCCCACGCACCGCCGGAATCGTGGCTACGGCGCATAAGATCGAACGCCGACAGCTTGCCGTACGATTCCATCACCGCCCGCGCAGTTTCCTCAACAAGACTCCCCTCCGCGCACGCTCCCGCCGGCACCGTAATGGGGTCGGAACCGCAGTCTTTGAACGCGTAGTAAACGTCGCGCTCCACCGGACCGTACTTCCACGCTTCAATTGCGTCGTCGAACAGCGGTTCGCCGGTCCGCCGCAGCGTCACCGCCTGCATGAAATAGACCAGCTTATTCAGCTTAAGATTCGTCAGCGCCGTCGTCGCCCCGTACTCGCGAACGAGGTAGTTGGCAACTTCAATAGCCTTCACGGCCCCTCCTTCACAGCACAGTCAGCATACGGCTAATCCAGTTACTGCGATTATATCCGCTTGCTCGTTGCCGAGCCATCCGTCCCCGGGGAGGCCGGTCCTCCAGAGCCGTCGCTAAGCAAGCATGCCACCAGCCCCACTACATCACGCGAATCACCAAACATGGACGCCACCCCCGCTGGCGAGGGTCGCTGAGCGGCGCAGCGCGAAGCGGGGGTGGTCAGCAAACGCCTTTGGTGTTCGCGCGGTTTCGAGTTGGAGGGCGAAGCCCTCCGGCGAGAAACCGCATTGAAGAAGCGACGCCGAAGAACAATGCGAATGCTCACCGGAGGGCTACGCCCTCCACCTCGCATTCGCGCAAACCAGCTACCGCTGGTTTGCGACCACCCACCGGTTCGCCGTCGCTACGCTCCGGCTCACCGACTCCCGCCAGCGGGAGTGGCTCCCGTGTTTTTGCGACCATCCCTCGCTCCTCCGGAACCACGCAGCCCGCAGTCTTTGTGGCCGAAACGCCCAAGATTGGCGTGTCTGCCACAATCCGGCGCCGATTCTTATCGCCAACACGCGGAACTTGGGCGTGTTGGCGAGATTCCGCGCCCGCTTTTTCTCGCCAATTCGTACGGCTCGGGCGTGTTGACGAGATTCTATCGGTGTTAGAAACACCGCTGCCACCCCCGCAGCGGAACTACATGCCGGAAAGCCGAGAATAGGAAGGATGAAAACGCCGGGGACGCTCCGAAAAGCGCCCCACGCGGCCTTGGATTGGGGGCTAGACAGAGCCCCATCGGCTCCGGCCGTTCCCTAAGTCTTGGTGCTGCCTTGAGACTATGGAAACGCTAGCCCGCCTTCGCCGACGCTCCCTATCTTACCCGATTGCATCGTGCGTATCAGAGGGCGACGCGAACGCCGGGGGCGTTCGCGCGAATGCGAGGTGGAGGCCCCACGGGCCTCCGGCGAGTATTCGCATTGTGTGCCCGCGCTGCTTCTTCAATGCGGATTCTCGCCGGAGGGGCTTCGCCCCTCCACCTCGAAACCGCGCAAACCGGCGGAACGCCGGTTTGCGACCACCCACCAAAAACCGCTACGCGGTTTTTGACTCCCGCCAGCGGGAGTGGCACCCGTGTTTGCGACCACCCACCGGTTCGCCGCCGCTACGCTCCGGCTCACCGACTCCCGCCAGCGGGAGTGGCATCCATGGCTCACTCCGCGCTCCCATCGGCCCCACTGCAGGTATACGTGTGCGAGTATGCGGTCTTGCCGGCGGTGTTGTCGACCTTGAGCGTCAGCGTCAGCGACGACGGGTCGGCCACCTGATCCGCGAACGTGTCGATGCACTCCTGCATGTACTGCTTGAACGCGTCCGAATCGAAGACGCTGGATGCAATCGACGCCTGCAAATCCTCATCCTTGTCGTACGTGATCGTCATGAGGATATCGTTGCCGGACGCGGTCATCGTCATCGTGTAGTCGTCTTCCTCCTCGGTGATCTCGCCGGAGGGGTAGGACGCCTTCAGATAGTCTTCCGCCGTCATACCGCTCGCCTTCGAGCTGGAACTGGAGCCGGACGACGGTTTCGTGGACGAGGAGGAAGAGGAAGAGGAACCAGACGACGGCGACGAAGACGACGATCCGCTGCTGGGTTCCGTCGTCCCCGGCTCGATCGTGATCGAGTTGCCGGCCGGTTCGGAACCGCTATTGGACCCGCCAATCGTACCGGTGGCGAACAAGATTACGAAAATGATCGCGATGACGGCAATCGCGCCCACGATTCCCAGCGCAATCTTCATTCCGTTGCCGCTCTTCTTGCCGTTCGGATCGTTCGGACCGCCCGGCATCGGCGCGCCCGGAACGCCGGGAGCGCCCGGAGCGCCCGCGCCGCCGTACGGACCGCCGGCGTACGGATCGTAGCCGCCCTGCGCGGTGCCATACTGCGCGCTGTACGGGTCGCCACCCTGCGGCGCATACGCCGGCGGATACCCGCTCCCCTGCGCATAGGGAGAAGATTGGCCGGCAGACTGTCCCGCGCCCGGCATCACAGAAGTCTGTGCGCCATTCTGCGCGGAAGAAGACTGGGCGCCGCCAGGCATCACGGTGGTCTGGGTTCCGGAATACGCGCCACTAGACTCCCCGTGCGGAATCACGGACGGCCGAGCGTCCACCGGCGTCCCCTGCGGATACGCTGCCGTCTGCTCGGGGTTGGGGATTACCGAGGTGCGCCCATCGGCCGGAGCGGCCTGCGGATATGCGGCGGTCTGTTCAGGATTTGGTGAAGGGGGATTCGAGTTCGGATAGGGATAGCCGGCGGGAGTATTGGGGTCGGTCATGAGCGGTCCTTTCTGCATCTCCTTTCTATCGACCTTACGCCCACGGTGGGAGTCTCAAGACATGACTATGAGGAACCCCTCAACAAGGACGCCACTCCCGCTGGCGGGAGTCGGAGAGCCGAGCCGAAGGCGAAGGCGATCCGGTGGGTGGTCGCAAACCGGCGAAGCCGGTTTGCGCGAATGCGAGGTGGAGGCCCGACAGGGCCTCCGGCGAGCATTCGCATTGCGCGCGCACGCGAGCGCTCTTCACAATGCGGTTTCTCGCCGGAGGGGCTTCGCCCCTCCACCTCGAAACCGCACGAACTCGGCGCAGCCGAGTTCGCGACCACCCACCGCTTCGCCGGCGCTATGCGCCGGCTCAGCGACTCCCGCCAGCGGGAGTGGCGTCCATGTTGAGCGCTTCCTCATATGCATGCCAGCGGGAGTGGCGTCCTTGTTGAAGGGCTCCCTCATATGCATGCCAGTGAGAGTGGCTCCTTTATATATCTGTCAATTGAATATGGCGAGGAGGGTGCCGAAGACGGCTATGAGGAGGATGACGTCGATGAACGACATCACGAGGCCGGCGATGGCCAGGCCCTTCGGCTTCCTGAAGACGCCGATGATCGAGAAGAGCGCGCCGAGGAACCACACCACCCAGTTCACGCCCGTCGCCCAGCAGAACAGCAGACTCAGCAGCGCGAAAATGAATCCGGCCGTCCCCAGACCGTTTGACTGCTTCACCTGCTGCTGGATAATAACGGTCTGGCCGCCAGGGCCAACCGCCATCGTCGCACCCGCCGGCATCGAACCCGGATCAAACGCCGCAGCCCCATTCTGCGCCGGCATACCGTTCTGCATCGTCGGCTGCACCGGCGCCTGCGCCGGCGGTTGCGCCACCATCGCCGCCTGCGTCATCTCCGGAGCCTGCGGAGCCGGCGCCGCCTCAACTGGCGGCGGCGGAACCGGCACGCTTTCATCTGAATCAGCAAGGGTCGGCGGAGCAGGCGGCGCCGGGACTGCGCTGACGTCACCGACTACCGTTTCGTCGGCTGCGGCAACGGGAGCGACGGAAGCCGCGGGGGCGATGTCCTCTTCGTATTCCATTCGGTTGCCGCAGCTGGCGCAGAATTTCGCTTCTTCGCGGTTCCGCTGACCACATTCGGGACAGAACATTTCATCCTTCTTTCTCGAGATTGGCGAGGTCTCCCCCGCCTGAATTTCCAAATCGCTTACGCATTAATCAACGAGGTAGTACACCGTGGAATTGAGCGGCGGATCGTTGCGCAGTTTGTACGGGAAAAACAGATATGCCCTGCTTTCGTCCGGTCTTTCCTGCCCTTCAACCATGCTCCACGAAGCAGCTGCGATTCCGTCCAGATTCTCGGAAGACGTTCCGGCTGGAATATAGAACGCATTGGCCGGCGTATGGGAGTTGGCCATCATATCGCACGACAGATAAGCGTCATATCCGGCCGTATCCTTACAACCGTATGCGTCCTCAGGACCGTTCAAGTACGCGCCATATTCATCGGACAGCGTCGGCCCCCACCCCATATCCGAGGAATCCAGATGCCACGACACCGGGCTCTTGCCATTGGGAAGCGATCCGTTCTCGCCGGTCAACGTACCATCGGCGGCAAGAGAGACACAATCGGAACCGTCATCAAGGCAATACCGCCCAGCAATGTCGGAGAAATCACCGCTTGCGAGAGACTTCCGCACGTCGGACCAGCTTTTCGCAGCGGCTTTCTTCGTGCTGGAATCCGAGGAATCCTTGCTGGAGCCGCCGGAGGAATCTGAAGAAGAATCTGAGGAAGATTCGCCGCTGCCGTCCCCATCCGCGCCGGTATACCAGGCGTTTTCGTAAGAGGATTCGTCGAGATAATAGACTGTTTCGTGTGAAACAGCCGGTTTCATCGGTGCCTTTCCATCGGCCAGCGACTTCCCGCCGTCCGCGAGCATCGGGAATGTGAATGGGCTGCGCTCATATTCCAGATTCGAAACGCTCGTCGTGGAGTACAGCGACGGGTCACGCACGAGAATGAACGGACGGCTCGTATCGACGGACTCCTGCTTCTTCGCCTTCGCCAGTTCGTCGGCGTCGAAGTACCCCGTCTCCTCTACGGCCTCGATATCCGCACCTACTGGGAAATAGAGATAAAAATCATCCATCTCGTAGGTGAATTCTTCAGTCGCTCCCCCTTCAATAAGTTTCTGCGCCTTGTCGAAATCCACAAGTTTTCCACCAATGCATGCCGGCAGTCCAGCCCCGTTAAGACTGCGCGTTTCGCTGCCGCACTTTGCAGTAACCAAAGACTCATACGGTGCCAGCTCGATGACCGGGTTCGCCTTGTCGATTAAACGATTGGAGTTCGGAGACTCCGTCGGAGCGTAATCGACCGACTGCACCATGTCGCTCATCCACAGCTGCGAGTTTGAGACGCCTTCGCTCTTCGCGCTACGAAGGTAGGAACCGTACTCCCCGTCGAACATCTCAAACGAGATGCAATCCGACCCATCGGCCTTGCAATAGTCGCCAGCCATCTCGTCACCAGCCGTCTTGAGGATGTCGCCCTCCGCAGTGAAAACCTCCTGCACATCGCTGGCATCCACACCATAATAAATAGTGGCGGTCTCGCCCGATTTCATCGTGGAACCCGGCGCCGGCGACGACGTCACCATCTTCCCGACGTACTGTTTCGACGAGAATTTCGGCTTCAATTCCACGTTGATCGCAGCGCCCTTCAGCGTCTTCTTCACGCTGTCAATCGGCTGTCCGACCAGGTCGACGCCAATGCCGATGGCCAGCGGGTCGCCAGCGACGGCGAACACGATGCCCGTATCCAGGTCTTCCACCGCGGAACCGTCCGCCGGAATCGACGCGACGACGGTGCCCTTCTTGACGGTGGAGTCGCTCACGACCACTTCCTGCGTCGACACCGGAACGCCCATGTCCTTGACCGCTTTCAGCGCGGCCGAAGAATCGAGGCCGACGGTATTGTCGGGAACGCCGGGACCCTTCGAGCCGACGACGACAATCGGCCGGTCGGCGGAACGCCGCTGCCCGATTTCCGCATCCTCCATCCGCAGGTAGGTTCCCGCTTTATGCGACGAGAATTCCAGCTGGACTTCAACGGAAAATCCCTTGTTTTCAAGATTTTTCACCACGTCATCGGTAGTGATTTCGCTCGCGGAATCACTCCACGAGAACGGATCTTCCACCGTCTTGCCGCCCCACAGTTCCGCCGAGTACGTACCGTAAGCGATGCCGCACCCCGCAAGCACCACAGCCACCGCCACAATGGTGGCAATTACCCACCGCGGCAGTTTCCGCCCCGCGGTAGCCGAAGCGACGGCCGGAGTCTCAGGCTCGGCGGGAAGGGGAGGCTGCTGGGAGCCGCATTGCGTACAGAAACCGTCGCCTTCGGCAAGATGGGCGCCGCAGGAATCGCAGAATCTCATGTCGGAACTCGCTTACGCCGGGGTCACCAGTAGCGGTAGAACGAGCCGCTGCCGAACGTGCCGAAGAAGTAGTAGCCGATGATGTTGGCGCCGACGAGCTGGCTGATCAGGAAGAACGCGAGCCAGCTGAGCGCAATCAGGATCACGACGCCGCCGGCCCATACCCAGAACGGGTCGAGCGTGCGCGTCGATTTCAGCTGCGCCATATAGCGGACCGGTACGGAGAACATAAACAGCAGTCCGATGACGAAAAGACCCATGCCAATCTGGGCTGCGTCGAGCAAAATCAGCAGGTCAGCAAGCAGAAAAACCGCCGGCGCCACCGAGATTCCCTGCACAAAAGCGGCCTGGGTCTTGAGGAAATTGCCGGAACCGCTCGCAATGAATTCGGCAAGGAACATCGCGCCGATCATGGCGTAGGCGAGCACGATGTAGCCGATCCACAGCTTCGCCGTGGTCTGCACGCCGCGCGATGACGCGTCGAACACGGTCAGCGACATGAGCAGCGTCGTGACGGCGAGCGGAATGAACGACCACCAGTCGCGCTGCGCCTTCGCCTGCGTCGGCGTGAGCACCGACTGCCACCACCACATGAAGAAGTCTTTGGCCGCCTGCGCCCCGGGGCTCGCCTGCTGCACAGGCATCTGCTGGGGCTGCTGGTACTGCATTTGCGGATATTGGTACTGTCCCTGAGCCTGGGCCTGTCCCTGCACCTGGGGTTGCGCCTGCGTCCCGGCAGCAGCCTGCGCACCTGCATACTGGGTCTGCGCCGCCGCCCGAGACTGTGCCGCATACTGAGGCTGCGCAGCCGCCTGAGCCTGCACATTCGCCTGGGGCTGCGGCACCTGCTGGAACGCTTGCGTCGGCGCCGCGTTTGCCCCGTCAGCTGAATTCGCAGCGGCCGGAGAGGCGGCCGCCGAAGCTACGGAAGATTCAGTCACCGCGAACGCAGTTCCACAATATCGACAGAATTTAGACTGAACGGCAACGCTTTTACCGCACTGCTGACACGTTTTTTGCATTATCCCTACCCCTCAGCGGACAGTTCACCCATCGCCGGCCCATACCCCCTCCGGCACTATTTCCACCGTACAGAAACTAGTCATCAATCACAAAATTCGCCCAAAACCCGAGATTCTTTTTGGGACCTTTACTCGTCCCCGCTGGCTCACATAGGAGGAAGCCCCTGACGTGGACGCCACCCCCGCTGGCGGGAGTGGCGTCCATGACGCGCACGCATAAGAATGCCCGCTCCGGTAGTGCCCGGAGCGGGCCATCTCTCTCGAACCGCTCTCCCTCCTCACCCGTGGGCAAAGCGGGCAACGCCGGCGGCGGTGGGGAATCCGCATGGGAAGTGCCGGCTACCGGACCGCGGCACTACGCGAATCCGGATGCTCGCTCTCAGTCGATTCGACGCGAGAGAATGGTCATGCCAAGCATTGCGATAACCGTGGCGGCCAGACCAAGCGCCACCAGCAGCTGTCCGGTTATGTCCGTACCGGACGACGGCAGAATGAATCCAGGTTCATTTTCAATCTCTCCAATCGCTACAATCAGCACCCTCGTACCGGTATCGTTCCCCGCTTCGCCAGTCACCGTCTGAATAGCGTTGACGAAGTAGTTGATATCCGGCACCGGCACCTTCTCGTCTTCGGTCGCTGCCGTTTTATTGGTCTCGACCGCCGCCTCGTACTTAGTCTGCTCCGCCTTGGCGGGGGCCGTCTGCTCGTCCGTCGGAGCGCCGACAACGAACGTAATCGCGCGGTCGGTCAGATTGTATCCGGCCGGCGCAGTCTTCTCTTTCAGCACGTACGTGCCCCACGGCAGATTCTGAAGCGAGAAGTAACCGCCACGTTCATCGGTATCCAGCGCCCACGAAGGAACGAGATTGCCGTCGGCATCGTAAGGCCATGCGTAACTACCATCCTCATCCTCCGTTCCGGTCGCGGCTGCATCGCTAGGAATCGTGCAGTAGCTTTCCACGCCGGAGTCGTCCCTGACGCAATCGTAAATCGTATACGTCTGAGACGTCGCAGTACCGTCGCTACGCGAGAACGGCGTGAAGGTCAGCGTCCAAACGGAACCTTCCAGCGGCGTCGCCGGAACGACGGGAGTATCGAGAACTTCGCCAGTTTCCTTCGACCTCGTCTCGATTTCCGCCGCCACCTTCTCCCATTCAGCCGATCCCAGCTTGCGCGTATTGGCAATGAGATTGGCGGTGGCGCCCTCGTCCTCGCCGCTTGGGAAGCCAATGGACGTACTGCACGCGCTCGGCGTATGCAACGTGTAATCAGTCTGAGTTCCGTCGTCACCGGGGACGGAGTAGACAGTAGTCTCGCTGTCCGTGCAGGCAGTATCCGTAGCGAGTACGGTACCGTCCGCCAGCTCCGTTCCAGCGGGGATGACTTCCGTCATCGTAACCGTCGAATCTTCGCTGCCGACGGCGGCGATGCCGATCGTGAATTCCCAGTAGCTCGCCGATCCGTCGTAATAGTCCGGAACGTCTGCTTCCTGAATCCGGTACGTGCCGGTCGACAGCGACTTGAGCAGGAAATTGCCGGCCGTCGGGTCGCCATCCAGCAGCGCCGACTTGGTCACCTGAGAGGGCACGATTTCGTTGTTGTTATCGGCGTCACGAATCAGCGAGTTGTAAATCTCCAGATCCTCGGCAACATTCAGATCCAGCGTGGAAACGTCGACGCGGACCGCACAGTTCGCCTGTTCCTGCAACGATCCGCCGTTATCCGAGGACACGCAATCATAGACGGTACCGACAGGAGCGTCGTTCCACACAGAAGAAATGACGTTGCCGCTCTCGTCCGTCGTATCCTCGCGCTGGTACAGCGTCCACGAGGAACCGGACAGACGCGTCAGATTGCTGAATTTCTCTACGTCGCCAAGATTCACGATAACGTGCTCGGCATTGTCGCTGCCGGTCACCGTCTCGCCCTCGACCTTCGACCAGGCGACGCCCTGCGGCAGGTCGGAAATCCAGATCATCAACGCGTTGCCGTTCTTGATGAGCGAGATGTTCTCAATCGGCACTTCGTTGTTGTTTTCGTCTCTGGTCGTCGTCACCCAGTTCACCGAACCGTTCGACACGACGAACGTATACGTTGCCGGATTGAGTTCGTAGCCGCTTGGCGCGAGCGCTTCGGTAATTTCGTAGGTGCCGTTCTCAAGATTCTTGAGCCGGAAGATGCCCGGGTCGGCATTGTAATCGGTCAGCTTCGTGCATTTCCCGTAATGCTCCACCGAACAGGTTTCGCTGTCCGTCGTCTCGTCATCCACCTGCACGATTCCGCCGCCATAGGGGGATCCGCCGTCTTCGTCGGCGACAGCGTCCACGAGGGAGGTGCTGTACCCCGCTTGCGCGGTGAGAGCGGGCTGCGCAGCGAGGGCGGCTTGCGTAAACACCGTGGATTGGGCTGCAAAGATGGTCTGGACGGCGCCCAGAGTCTGCGCGGTTTGCGCGAGCTGCGTGGTAGGCAGCGCGGTGACACCAGAGGATGCAACCGTGTCTTCGGGCGACGCGGAGGCGTCTTCCGACGACGAGGCGCCCGGAAGATTCTCGACGAGCAGGGCATTCGAGAGCGTGCCGGACGAGGTGGCATCAGTGGGGACGGTGCAGCCGGAGGGCGTGGTCTCGCTATACGTATACTGTCCCTGACCCGTGATGTAGACGTTGACCGAACGTACGTTCGAACCGTTAAAGGACTTTTTTACATCCGTACCCAGCAGATTCGAGGAAACGCTGTTGGAGTCACCAACGTAGAAGTAGACCGTGTGGCCATACGTTTCCGGGATGTCGTAGTAGTACCACTGATTGGTGCACTTACCAGTCATCCGGTACATCGACGAGCCGCCTTCCGGGTACCAATAGCTACTGCTGCTGGTCTGATCAAACGCATACCGCAGATGGGGACTACCGCTGCTCAGGTAGACGAAGATTCGCGTGGCCTTCGAGTAGTCGATGGCGTTCGGGTCCACTACCTTGATTGGGACGGTGATGGTTGCGGTGCCGGCGGTGATCTTCACCGTGGTGGTTCCTGCCGTGATGCCGGTCACCGTGCCTGTGGACGAGACCGTTGCCGTCGCCGACGATGCCGAAGAGTAGGCAATCGCAACCGTCGACGGCGCAGCAGTAGCGTTCAGCGAGACAGACGTGCCGATATTGACGGTGAGTTGATTGGCCGTAATCGTCTGATCGTGGTCGGCTGTATACGGAGTGCCGTCAATCGTGACAGTTACCGAGGCCTGCTTCGTCGAGGGCTGTGGTACCACCTGCAGCGTGGCGTAGACATCTTCGTCAGTACGCGACGTCGCTTTCAGCGTCACCGATGTGACAGCGTCATCGTTAGTCAGCACGCGGTGCACAGTAATGACACCGTCCTCAGTCACCGAGACGACGCCAGGGGTGTCCGAAACCCAGTCGACTTCCTGCAACGCCTTGTCCGGCGACAGCACTGCCGTCAGCTCGGCGGACAGGCCCACTTCGAGCTCAAACTGCTGGCGAGCGGCGGTGTCCTCGACGGCAATCTCACCCTTGTACTCTTCCATCGTGCCATCGAGGTTCGTGTCATCCGAATAGGCCCACTTGAACTGCGTCACCGATTCGGCGTGCACCGTGGTGTCGTAGACGACCCACTGGTTCGGAGGATCATCGCCGCCGTCGCCACTGCCACCACTACTGGTAGCTTCGCCATCACCATCCAGGGTTCGCTCGACGTACCAAGCCGAGCCGGCGAGCGCCGAGCATTCGTCGCCTTTGCAATCGTCGTACGCGGACTTCTTGCCCCATTCAATCGACGACTTCGAGATGTTCGTGATGCCGTAGACCGGCACCGTGCCATTGCCGTCCTCGTCAGTCTCGGCCCAGACGATGTTGCCGTCCTTGTCGATGACCTTCGCAATCTGCACGTTGCCGATCTTCGAGTCAGCCCATGCGCCGTCTGTCTGGCCGTTCTCCGTGATGTCGGTCAGCGTGCCGTTGCTCGAGACTTCGTAGACCTTCGTAATCGTCGAATAGACAGTGTCGCCGCCGTCGCCGGTGTCGATTTCGTAGACGTAGTTGTTCTTCGTGTAGGTTCCGTCGTCGTTCGTCGCCGTCTCGTAGATGAAGTACGTGGAGTTCGGATGGAGGCCCTGAATCTGGAATTGGCCCTCATCGGTGTCCCAGTCGCCGGAGACGATGTCGTTGTCGGTGACGGTGACGAGCGCGTTCTCATACCCGTTGTCGGCCATCAGATCGCCCGCCAGAGTGGTGGCGTTGCCGTAGACCGCCCACGACGTCTTGCCAAGCAGCGACCCGCTCGTATCCGTCTTGTTCCAAGCGATAACAGCGCACGACGAAGAAACCGACCCGCACCACGGCAGGTTATGCCGTTCCTGATCCATGTCAATCAGCGATGCCGAGTAGCCTTCACTGACGCCATCGCCAAAATTGTATTCACGGGTGGGGCTGTACATGGAAAAGTCGCCATTGACCCAGACGCGCCCGTTCGTTGTCACATGGTCTTCGAACGACCCATCAGCCACGATGATGCTGCCGAGCATGGCGGCTGCCGGATCATCCGAGATAGAAGCGGTACCGGAGTAGCTCTTCATGCCAAAATCACTGCTGTTATACCAAACGCTGTTGGAGTAAGGATACTTCGCCTCGTTTTGTGCCGTCACCGCCGCACCTGTAGCCTGACCACCCTTAATGGTCAGCTGCTTCGTGTCAGTGAAGTTCCACATGATGGACTTGGCAACCTTCGTGTACAGTGTTTGCTTGGCTGCCGTGTTGTTAGTGGAACCATCTGTTTTGTCGCTGGCAAGCGCATAGCCATCGCCAATCTCGTAATCGCTAGACCAACTCGACACCGTATCGCTGCCCAGCTCATTCTCTCCGGCCCACCAGAACCGCCAGCCATTGTTGAACGTGATGTTGCTGCTGCCCGTCACGTTGACCACGACAGACGCATCCGCCGGAATCTTCTCGAAGGCAAACGAGATGCCGTTGGTGCTGCCATTGGTCAACAACGACCCATCAATCTGGAATACTTGCATGGCGCTCTCGCCGTCGCCAGTGAACTTAATGACTTTTTCGTTGACATTGAAGACAGCTTTAATGACGTTGCGCAATGACACAGTCTCACCTTTAGTGCCCGTGGTGGTCCCAGTGATTTTGCCCGAGTCATACTTGTCACGCTGGTAGCCAGTGGCCGAATTGGTGAGCACCTTGTATGTACCATTGGGCTTGATACTGTTCAGTTGCGTAGACAGCTTCGACACAGTAGCGCCATAGTCGCTGTACTTCTGCGTGGTCGTGTTGCCGTTGACGACCATCGTGACGTTGTCAAGCGGGTTGGATTCCGTCATGCTAGAGAGCCCGTTCTGAGTCTTGTCATAAACGCTCAAATAGCCATCAGTCAAGACTGCCCCATCATCGGCATTACCATACTTGCCAATGGCAATGCCGTAAGGATTGGTGACATTACCAGAAGTACCGGCAATCTGCACAGAGTACTTGGGCTCATTGGCAGTAGACGAATTTACCCAGCCTCGGCCATTGCCAAGGCCACTCGTATACGTTTTTGACCGATCAGTGTTCACCGTAACGCTAGAGCGCGAAGGCGGCAGTTCGTTGTCGCCCCACGAGTAGTAGCCAAGCGCATTGACTGAGTTACCGACATCGTCATAGAGCTCCAGATTCGAGTTGCCTCCAACAACGAGCGCCGCACTGCCTGAGGCAGGGCGATACTGCGCACCGAAACCGACAATGCCAAACCGGAAGCCACTGGATGACTGGTAGGCTTCCTTGTTCGCTTCGTTATTGGGGTTGCCTCCCCAGTTCGTCCACGAAGCCTTGACGCTCTTGATAGCCAACTTGCCGTTGACCACAGTCAGGCCTTCGGCTTCTACTGCGTAGGAACTCTCGGGAGCATATGCCGTGTTATTCTGGCCGTATTTCCGACCGTAGTAGGAAGAACCGTTGGCCTTGCCAACATACATGTTGCCTTCCACCCAAGTCGCAACGCCAATGTCGTTGGAGCTCTTTGTAGTGTCGTCACCAAGAGGGGTATCTTCCGGCTGGCACAGCGCGCCGTCGGAAAGCTCGACGGCGGCTACTTGCGGGGTTACGTACATCATTGGGACGAACAGGGCGACGACGGCGATGGCGACGACGATGCCGCTGAGCAGTAATCTTGTTGCATCCAAAAGCCGCGCCCGACGCAAGGTGAGGCAGCGGCGTGTGTAGATGGGAGGCTCGTCGGCGACGGTCCAGGGAGCGCCGCGCAACGGTGCGAACGGAGGATGCCCTGACGCCGCTCCCCCGGCTCCAGCGTTCGCTGCGCTGGAATCTGGTGTAGAAGCGGCGGCGAGGGATGCGAAACGGCGGGTTCGTAAATTCTTTGCCGTCGTCCCCCTCGACGGACCCGCAATGGTTGCCAGCGTCGTAAGCAAGCCGCGCAGCTTTGCCGCCAGACGCCCGTGTGCTCGTTTCGCCATGATCGACTCCTCGCCGCCGTAGGTCGTAGGGGCCCTTCCATCCCCTAATATTCGTAGGGGCGGAGATTGCCATGCCTGGCTGAGGTGGCGGCCACCGGTGGCGTCATTGCCTACCGCTCCGCGGGTCGCGCGCCGTTGCGCAACGTGACAAACTCTCCGTCGTGTTGTCCCAACTATTTTACTCACAGCAAATGGGGTGGACAACGCAAAACGGAATCTGAAGCGGTTAACCCCAACGTACCGTTAGAAAGCGGCGTGTCGCTTTTCCGAACGTTCGTTATACGGCAGATTCAGTCAGTATGACTAGTTGGAGATTTGGAGAACCGAAGCGCCGGGCAAAGCCCGGCGCCCCGGATTCAATTTGCAGGCGCCACCATGAATCCAGCGCCCCATCAGCCCTAAATCAGCCTTGGCATCACGCAGTTCTTCGGAAACCTCGAATCGGGTACAACCAGGCTATTGCGTCATCTCTTCAAACGAGACCAGTCGCACCGTCGTCTCTTCATCGGCATGCCGCTGCAGCTCTTCGGTGAAGCCGGATTTCGAGAACAGCATGTAGCGGCGTTGACTGTACGGCAATAGCAGCGAACGATGCTGCAATGTACGCAGCTCTTCCATGCCCGTGGGCTTGTTACGCCATTTGCATTCGCAGAATAACGCGGCATCGGTATCAACGGTGCCGGCGATGATGTCGATTTCCTCTTGCCGTTTGGTTGCGGGATCACTCCCCCACCATCGGCCTGCACTGGTAACCAGAAACGGCAATCGATCGGTGTCGTTGACACGCCAAAGCCATTGCACGCACATGCGTTCGAATACCGGCCCCATGAACCGCGGCAGCTCATCCATAATCAGCCTCGCGGCGATATCGGGACGTCCTGAATTGATCAGCGGCAGGTTCTGCGGCACATACCGGTACCAGAAACGGAAAAACGAGTCCGCGATATGGTAGAGCGGCCGCCGGGTCTTCGGATTGCCGAACGGCGTTTCCTTCGCGACGATTCCCAGATCAATGAGATTGTCAAGATATTTCGATGCCGTTCCGGAGACAATCCCGGTTACCCCGGCGATTTCATTCAACCGGGAGGACCCGCGGGCGATCGCTTCGATGATGTTGTTGTATTCCGCCGGTTTACGCAATTCCTGCTTCATCAGGTTGTCAGGTTCGTCCAACAGATAGCATCCGTTGGTCAGCATTTTCCGTGCGACATTGTCCTGCAGGCTCAACGCATCATCGAACTGGATGAGATACTGCGGAATGCCGTTGGTAAGGCCGTATACTACGGCGCTGTCTTCTGCCGTCATGCGCGGAACGAACCCTCTGGACGACAGGTAGTCGAACGGTTCAATCTTCAGCGAAACAGTACGGCGCCCGTATAAGGGACTCTTGTAGCCGAGCACTTGATGTTCCATGAACGACATGCTCGATCCCGACAGGATGATCATCACGTTGCGGTTGTCCAAATGAGCATCGATAGCGTGCTGCAAGACCGAGGATGCGGAAGGGTCGGCGGCAGCCAGGTAAGGATATTCGTCGATAACCAGCACGATCGGTCCAGTCTGGGCCATGGTAAATACACGGTCCAACGCATCGGAAAATGAATCGTACACCGGGAACGCCGGCCGGCCCTGAGCCAGGTCCGGATGTTCCGCCAATGCAATGGCCGAACTGAACGCGCGCAGGTTGTTTTCCAGGCTGTTATCCAGCGCGGCGAACATGACATGCGGCTTGTCCTTGACGAACTCCGCGATCAACGTTGTTTTTCCTACGCGCCGGCGCCCATAGACCACTGCGCACTCCAATTTGTCGGAATCGTAGCATTGCTCCAGCAATGCCAGCTCCCGCTCACGACCAACGAACATGTTCCGCTCCATCCCATCCGACATCGTTTGCTGTATCACAATACACTGTATTATGATACAGCAAACTGAATCCAGGGACGCCTCCGATCCCGGCTCTGCACTCGCTACACTGTTACAAAGCGCGCGATCTTGGCTTCAGACTTCCATGGGTACAGAACGCGGAAGACCCGCCCCTTTTGGGGGCGGGTTGGTTCTCTCATCGCGCCGCTCTCCATTTCACCCTAACTCAGAGCGGGCGGCGCCGGCGGCACTGTGATTCGCCGGCGCTTCCCGGCCCGCGGCGCATCGCGGGCCGGCGCCAGCTCACTCGGCGCGACGTGAGAGAAGGGATATTCCCAGCAGCGCAACAGCCGTCAAGATTGCGCCAAGAATTACCACCATCCGCGCGGTCTGGTCAGTACCAGCCGAGGGAAGGACGACACCGGGTTCGTTCTCAACCTCGAAGGTGTACTTTTCCGACGAGTTCTGAGCATTGATTTCGAACTCGTAGGGAGTAGCATCGAGATTGTATCCATCCGGAGCCTTCGTTTCGGTCAGCTTGTAGGAACCCCACCCAAGCTGAGCGAAGGAGAAGACACCATCGAAGGCGAAGGAAACCGTGCCGCCACCAGTCAGCGAGCCTCGCTGCGCCTCATCGGTTAGGCAACCGCTTTGCCCCGCGCAATCGACAATCGTCGTAGTCGTCGTCTGACCGGTGACGTCCGAAGTGTATTCGAGGGTCCACGTTGAACCAGTCAGCGTCGCGCTGCTGTCCTCAGAAGAAACCTTCTTCCACTCAACCTGGCCGAGTATTCGGTCATTGACGATCTTTCCGTTGAGACCGCTTCCGGTCACCTGTACGGCTTCCGTGTCCGATGCCTTGATTTCAAAATCAAAGCGAGACGTATTCAGCGTATATCCCTGTGGAACACTGCGCTCCTTCAAGTAGTAAGTGCCAACCGGAATGTACTTCACCGAGAACACGCCACCGCCCATATCGGTATCCACTTTCCAGTTGTCGACACTGGCAGTGTCACACGTATCAATGCAGTCTTCAATTGTCGCCAGAACTTCATCCGTAGTCGAGTCATAGATATCCCATGACGTGCCATCCAAGGGGAGCGTACTCGTGCCATCGATCTTCTCCCACCTGACCTCGGTTGGAGTATCGGGAATCCAGGCAACCCCATTGTCGACAGTTATGTTGGTAAGCCACTCCACAGCGCCGTGCTCAATCTTGAAGGAGAACTCGGTCCTGTTCAAAGTGAATCCTTCTGGCGCCGTCGCTTCGAGTAGCGTATAAGTGCCGTCGGGAAGACCAGTGAGCTTGAAGTAGCCAGCGCGGCCGTCAGCATCCGTCTTCTCGTCCGTCGGCAGGCTAGTGCTGGATTGCGACCACTTGATGCCACTGGTCAGCAGAACCTCATCGTCATTGTCAGTGACGTACACCGCCGAAGAGATGTCGCCTTCCGTCGTCGCCGCAACGTTCGTGGATGCCGAACAGTTTGGGGTGCCCTTGTAGGAACTCGCACTCTGGTAGGATGCAACCGACCATTCGAACGTATTCGAAGGCATCACGAAGTTCTTAGATCCCTCTCCCTGGTATGCGGAGCTCGAAGCCGACGTGTTCTTGTGGAAATTGAACGTAACGGAGGCGCCGTTCGTTTCAATCTCGTAGTAATACCAGCTATCGCACAGATGCGTCATCTTCACCGGATTGGAAATCCAATTCGAGTTATTGATGCCGTAGTGGATGTACGGAACCGCGCCTGAACTGCTCCAGCCATCTGCGTCAGTGGAGAAGTAGATGGTTGCGGTCTTCGTATTCGTCACCGTCACCGTTACGGTATGGCTAAGATCCCCGCCAGTTGCAGTAATTATCGTAGTACCGGTCTTTTTCGCCGTCACCTTGCCAGTGGAATCAACGGTAGCAACAGATTCGTCATTCGACGTCCAAGTCACCCCTAGATTCGTGGGGTCAATCACTGCGGTCAGTTGAGCAGTCGCCCCCTTCTCAAGCGATAGCGTGCTTACCGACGCGCCGTTGTATCGAACGTCCAGCGAATTCGCAATCGCATCTCGACATATGATTGTTGTCGAGGCTGACTTCGTGTTATCGTCTTCCGATGTCGCCGTAATGGTCACTCTGCGGGAGGCGCTATCCGTGAAATTGCGCAATACCGTCACAACACCGTCGTTGACAGCAACCATTGAAGGGTCGCTAGATTCCCACTTTACTTTCGGATTCGCATCCCTAGGCAAGACCAACGCGGTATACGTGATGCTGTCACCAGTCATAAGAGTTGAGGACCGCCCTGTCATGTCCGTCGTGTCTCTGTAGATAGCGACACTACCAACAGGAGTAGCATTGTCGGTAACGAGGTAGTCATTAGTACCATCATTCAATACCCATGAAGAGCCTTCAAGCGCTGTCTTGGTGTCTGACGTATCGTTCACGTCATACTTCGCCCATGCCACATCGGCACCCTCTGGATAGTTGATGATGCCATAAGTGCCACTTGCATTGTTAAAGTAGATTGCATCCGACGTCTCAGTGAGTTCACTTGAACTGTCATAAACCGCGACCATTCTATAGTAATCATCAGTCGTGGTAGAGCCAGTATTTATCTGGTATATGTATGAACTGGCCGAGTAGCCCTTCGGCGCGCCTACCTCTTTGATGAAGTACGTTGCACTCGCGCCAAGATTCTGAACCTTGATCTTACCGGCTGTAGAGTCCTGATCATACAGTCCATTATCGGTCACAGTAACAAGCGCCGCATTACCAGCCCTAGCATCGGCAAGCGTGCCAAACACCTGGAACGACGCATAGCCGATGGTATCGTCGCCGCGGAGATTTCCGCTAGCATCGGTCTTCTCCCAGCTAATCGTCGGGCAGTCCGTCTGGACGTCCGCCGACCAAGGAAGGTTATGACGCTCCTGGTCCATATCAATAATTGACGCAGAAGCTTCGCCAAACATTGTGGCTGAATTCGATACAGCTGTCGGATTGTACATGGAGAAATCTCCGCCAACATACACTCGACCATTAGTTGACACATGGGATTCAAACGAACCATTCGGCACCATGATGGAACCAAGCATCATGGCAGAAGGATCGTCCGTTACGTTGACATTATTATAGGTCTTGTCAGTGTTAACCCAAACAGTAGATCCAGATGATTGACCGCCCCGAATGGTCAACTCGGTTGTGTCCGGGAAGTTCCACATGATAGATTGAGCAGCCTTCGAATACAGCTTGTTATTCGTCTCGCCCTTTTCTTTCGCGAAGTACTCGCTGATATCCCGACGATTGTTATTGGAGTCCTCTCCCCAATAGAAATGCCAACCATTATGGAAGTCGATGGTGTTGGGGGTTCTATTGTCTGCATCCATTACATTAACTACAACGGAAGCTCCATCCGGAATGTTAGTGAAATAGAATGAGACACCAGTGTACCCTTCATCAGACAGCAGGCTCGGATTCAGATTGAACACCTGGAGATTGCTGGTACCATCTCCCGTAAACGTAATCAGCTTTTCCGCTCCAGTAACAACGTTAGCTGACACATCATCGCCTTCGTTATCCGTCGACGAGAAGTCATACTTATACCGATGCACGCTACCGGCAGCGATAGTAGACGTCGATACGGTGCCGGTCGTGCTGGAACCAGCAGACACAAGAACGCTAGACATATTATCGACTTCGCCCTGATAGCCGGTGTAGTCTATTCCGCCATGTCCGTTCAAAGTCACTTTAGACAAAGCGCTATATCCCTGCTGATATCCGACAGCACTATTATTGTAACTTTCGTTAGTGTAAATACCCCTAGTCCTATCAGACTCATTATTAGCGATATGCACCGATCGCCTTGAATCGTTGCCGCCCAGACCATAGCTCACGTTACCGGTAATGCGGAAATTATAGTTGTAGTTGTCATCTCCCATTTTGCCGACCCAGCTTAGACCCTGGCCGTCATTATGATAATCCCACTGCGAATAACCCAGTGCGTTTACATCATGGCCTTCATGATCCTTAAGCGTAATTCCCCAGTTGGCACCTGTCGAACCGTTAACCACTAGGACATCACTGTCATCCCCTGGACGGTATTGAGAACCATAGCCCACAGTACCCCACCGGAATCCATAGCCTGCCGCTGGCCAAGAATTCTTAATGCCACGGGTGACCAATTTTCCATTAACTAGAGTCAGACCCTCGGCCTCCACGGCATACGAACCGTCGATTGCCCGCGAGTTAGAGCTGATTTCTGGCAGGTTAGCGGTATTCGCACCCACATACATGTTCTGACCGACCCACGTCGCAACACCGTAATCGGTCTCCGAAACATTCGTCTTGTCCCCGAGGCTCAAATCCGACGGCTGGCAGATGCTGCCGGGGGTGGTCGGCTCGTCCGCCGACGCGTCGTTGGCGGACATAATCAGGGGGGTGATGGCGGTGGTGGCCATCATGGCGAGGGCCGCTAGGGCGGCGGTCGCGCGGCCGGAGAGCATGCGGGCCCTTCCACCTGCGGTCGCGTGACGAATCTGTGATGCACCGGACGAATATTCGACGCCGGTGCGTGACTTGAAGACCTTCTCTTCAATCCGCTGGCGCAGGTTTCGTTTCGCCATATCCTATCTCCTCATGGGTCGTCGGGTGAGGGGCCCTTCTACTTATCCCAACCCCTGCCTGTGGTCGCTCTGGACCGGAAGCTGCTCGCCCTGCACTCGTTTGCAAAAAGACCATCCGTTTTGCAACGCAGGCAGCTTTCTGCCCAGCATGAAAGCCATTTTACTCACAGCAAACCTTTGCACCGCTACTCCATATCCTTCATGAAGCGCTTAATCTCTGACATTCCAAGAGGTCACGCCGTCTCACATAACGAAACGTACAAACCGGCCATACGGAAGCGTTTTGACGGAATTGTAAAAGCGAGTGGGTTCGCGCTGCGAAGAATCTTGAACATAACCGTTGCAATTTCGGGAGTTTACGGCGGCAATCACAACGCTGGAAAGCTGTCAATCCCCCGTCCGCGCATTGCGTGCGGAATCCGTGGAGAAGAGCGCGAGCGGAACTTTTAGAAAGGAGGTTTGCATAGCGCAGGAGCCGGCCCCCATGATGCACAGGGAATCCGGCCCCTACTTCCATATCCTTCTCGGAGGCTGGCTTGCGTTCCTTACTATAGCCCAAGCCGAGTCTTTGTGAATGACACACCCTGCCATTCACAGAGGCTGCGCGAGGTTGGCGACGGCGTAACTGCTGCAGTACGGTTCGTTCCATGGGATTTCTTGGCGACAGCGCGAAACGGCGGCACCAGATGATGACGCAGCGGTTTATGGAGGCACAGGCACAGTGCGGGAAGCCTCTAGTCTTCTCGCACTGCTCGGCGCTGCGGTTCTGGGGCGCGCCGGCAAAGAAGGGAAAAGCCGAGGAGGAAGAAGAAATGAAGCGGATGGTGCTCGACGTCGTCGTATCGGAGGCGAAGAAGGTCAACCGGCATATCCGGGCGGTCAAGATGCACGTATGGAAAGCGGCGACGGAAGAATGGCCTGCGCCGGACCTGGGCTTCGCCGTGTGCAAGCCGGCAGCGGCGTGGGCGCAGAGCGCTTCGCAGCTGAATCTTGATTTGCTGGCGATGTCGGGCGCATGGCTCGTGTCGGGCGACGAAGCGCTGAGGCGATGTTTTAAGGCTGATCTGGAGCAGTATGTGCGGGACAACCCGAGATTCCACGGGAGGGCGAAATGCTTGGAGGCGCTGAAGCTGATTGTGGAGAATACGGCGTCGCCGCCGGAGAGCGAGCTGCATATGCTGCTGATACGGCATGGAGTGTCGGATGGCAAAGCGAATTATGAGGTGACGCTATCGAATGAACGACTCGTGAGAATCGACGTCGCGTTTCCGGACATCAAGCTGGCACTCGAGTATCAGGGGCGATACCACGAGACGCCGGGGCAGGCACAGGATGACGAGGCGCGGCGGCGCGACCTGGAGCGTGATGGATGGAAGGTCATGTTCATTTACGCGAAGGAAATGGCGAGTGAAGGGGCGAAGGAGAGACTGATGGAGGAGATTTTCGGGGCGATGGAGGATCAGAAGGCGCTGGCGAGGGTGATGCGGATGTTCGGGGAGATGAGGGGGTGAGGGGGTGAGGGGGGTTAGGGATGGGGATTCAGGAAGGATTTTCGGAAGGATTCCGGGAGGATGAGGGGCTTGATGCTTTTTAGGGTGACAGGAGAGGCCGCGAAAGGGTGGAAGTCGGCGATGAACAGGGGTCAGAAGGAGGAATGGGGCCTGAAGGCCCTAGAAGAGAAAGTGGAGGGGTGCAGGAGGGGGCTGGCCGGCGAAAATGTAAACCTCCGTATTGGCGGAAAATGGCCGTTTTGGAGGTTTACATTCCGGGCGCTCGGAAAATTGTTGGACGGTCTTCTGGAAGAGCGTCCAACATTTTTTCGAGCCGGCGAAATGTTGGACGCAGGAATGGCGGAAAATGGCCGTTCTTGAGGTTTACATTTTAGGCTGGGCGGGAAAGGTAGGACAAGCCAGAGAGGGAGAAGGGCTTAGGGATGGGCAGGAGAAGGGGTGGAGGGTGGATGTAGGTACTTTTCGGAAGGTAATGAAGGCGAGAGGGCCTTATCCCCGCTGGCGGGGATCGGTGAGCGGCGAAGCCGCGAAGCGAGGGGTGGTCGCAAACTCGGCGCTGCCGAGTTTGCGCGGTTTTGAGGTGGAGGGCGTAGCCCTCCGGCGAGAAACCGCATTGTGCGGGCGAGTGGTCGCTGAAGCAATGCTCCAAAGCTGATCCGGAGAAGTACGCGCGGGACAATAAGTGATCCCACGGGAGGGCGAAATGCATGGAGGAGCTAAAGCGGGTTGTGGAGAATACGGCGTCGCCGCCGGAGAGCGAGCTGCATATGCCACTCATTCGGCATGGGGAAGCCGGCTCCTACTTCCATATCCCCCTCGGGGGCTGGCTTGTGTTCCTTACTATAGCCCAAGCTGAGTCTTTATGGATGACACACCGTTGTGACGCACTGAATCGTCTCGCGCATGCCGCGAATGACTATTGACGCCTTTCTATGAAATACAGATTCGTATTACATTGTAGTATGCTATATATATGAACATCATCGTCCACCCCCATGCCCGCATCCATGGGCTCACTGATCGCCAGATCGCCAGCGCGTACGCATCAGGCGCCAACGGAGCTATTGTGCGACAACGGGACAAGGACCAAGAACCAACCCGATGGGCCACCATCGGCATCGACGACGACGGACATTTCATCGAACTCGTCTTCGTCCGCATGCAAGGCGGCGACATCCTTATCATCCACGCCAACCTGCTGACCAAAGCATTCCGCAACGAAATCAGAAAGGAGCCAAGATAATGCAGTACATCGCAGACAACGGCACCCCCATTACCGACGAAATGGTCGACCGCTGGGCCGACGAAGCCGAACGCGCATTTGAAGGCTGTGAGGTCATCCCCTTCGAAGGCCGCGCATGGGAAGAAAACGGCGCCCTCAAGCCACGTACGGTCCGCTTTTCCGACGCTCAATGGTCCGCCATCAAGCGGGCTGCCGCAGGAGCAGGAGACACTCCCGGCGAATACATACGACAGGCCGCCCTTGACAAGGCCGCTGAAGCCGCCGCGGTCTAAGGAGAAAACAGCGCGAAACGGCGACACCAGATGGTGACGCAAAGATTGTCGCAAACCGGCGGTAGCTGGTTTGCGCGAATGCGAGGTGGAGGCCTGGGAGGGCCTCCGAGCATTCGCATTGTTCTTGCGCAGCGGTTGCTGCAGTCAATGCGGTTCCTCGCCGGAGGGCTTCGCCTCCAACTCGGAACCGCGCAAACTCGGCTTTGCCGAGTTTGCGACCACCCCTCGCTTCGCGGCTTCGCCGCTCAGCGATCCCCGCTAGCGGGGATGGAGGGAGCAGGTGGGGTGATGGACGGGGTCGTTTTGGTGAGGTAGAGGGCTAGGGCTCCTGCCAGGAGGAGGGCGATGAGGGCCGGAATCCAGAGGTTCATGGACCGGGCGCCGGTGGCGGGAAGGGTGTAGGCGGGTTCGTTGCCTAGCCAGAGCGTCATCTTATCCTTGCTGATGGCCGTCTGGAGCTTGTCGTTCTCCATTCCATTTGGCGATACCGAGGTGAAGAGGCCCGACGATACCGTGAAGCTCACCGTGATGGGCATCGCGGCATAGCCCTCCGGGGCGTCGATTTCCGCGGCGACATAGGTGCCGTCTGCGAAGGAGACGCCGGTGACGATGGTGCCGTCGGAACCGGAGATAAATTCTCCGGCATCATCCCGGCTGTCTGTCCAGTAGAAGCCATTGCCGATGGCGACGCTGTCGGCCGCATCCGCCTTCGTCGTCAGGTACCACGTAATCGACGCCGTCTCTCCGTCCGAGGCTCCTTCACGCGGTTCCTCGTAGTAGATCAGGAACGTGGCGCCGGCGACCATCTTCGAGAAGCCGGTGACTACCTTGTTCACATCCGGGACATCCTCGTCTTCATGCACCTGCGTATCGTTCTCCACCTTCACCAAGCTCAGCGACGCCGTCGGGGAGTTGTAGAAGCGGATGAAGGTCGAGTTGGAGAAGAGGGCGGTCAGGTCGACGATGTCGCCGGTGGACGTCGTGGTCGAGTTCGCGCTCGAACCGTCACTTGAGTCTTCGCTTGCGTCGCTTGACCACCCCTCGGATCGGCTCTCGCTTCGCTCGGCCTCTCCGGTCCCCGCCAGCGGGGACGGGGAGGAGGCGACCGACGAAGAGAGGTCGGAGGATTGGGCGGTAGCAGACGGAGTCGAGGTGGAGACCGACGGGATGTTGGTGAGGTTCTTGTAGTCGGTGTTCGGCGTCGTATGCGCGATGCCGTAGAGGTAGTCCTGGTACAGCACCAGCGCGCTCCAGCCTTCATCGGTGTAGAGGCGCTTCGTTCCCTCGCCTTCCGTCGAGTACACCGTTATGTCCTCCGAGGAGCCGGAGTTGGACGGCGTGCCCAGCACGCGGGCGTTCTGGTCCAGGTTCGCCTTGTAGTCGAAGATGCTGTCGTTGCCGGTCGGGTCGTACTCGAGGTATGTCACCATCGCATCCGCAAGATCCGTCGTCGTCGACTTCGAGATGCCGGCGGCCGTGCCGCCTGACGAATCGGTGCCCCACGTCGCGTCCGCCATGTTCTGCTCGAACGTGCCGAACGTCTTCGAATAGTTCACCTTCAGCAGCGACGCGATCCACGAAAGCGACTCGTCGATTGCGCCCTGCGACGCGAACACGTCGAGCGTCTTGACGACGAATCCGGCGCCGTTGCCGACGATGACCGCGTTGCGCTCGCCGCCGGCGTTCGCGTAGATCGCCGTCGAATGGACGTCTACCAGCGACTCGGACTGGTTGATCAGGTACTGCACCTTCGTGGCGCTCGGATAGTCGGCGGCGGCGCTGCAGGAGACCGGGGCCTTGGTCGCGTCGCGCACGATGTTGGTGCCGTCGGGGGCGACGAGGCTCGCTGCGCTCGCCGACCACCCCTCGCTTCGAGCTTCGCTTCGCTCGCTCTCAGCGGTCCCCGCCAGCGGGGACGAAGAGGAAGAGGAGGTGTTGACCAGGACGCAGGGGGCGGTGACCTGGCGCATGACGTAGTGGCCTTCGAGGAGGCGGCTGAAGTAGTTGGTGCCGTCTTCCTCTACCGGGTTCTGGGAGGCGGCGACGGTCTGCTTGACCAGGCTTTCACCGTTCGCGTTCGTGGCCGGCGAAATGACGTACAACGTCGGCACCCCTATCCCATCGGCAGCGGGAATCGTCACGCCGATCTGCGCCAACGACAGCGTCGAATCAGCGCCGCCGGACTGCGAAATCGCATATTTGCCCTTCTCGCTGATCCGCTCGCCGGTCGCCGTATCGATGAGCCATGCGGAACCGTCGGCGACTTCGTTGGAATTCGAATCCGAATCCAGCACAATCGCCGTGCCGTTGTCGGCAATGTAGTACAGCTGCCCGTCGGCCGTCTCGCCGACGTTATACATCGCGAACGTCTCGCCGGTGAAGAACTCGTTCTTATCCTGCCCATCGGTCTGCGTTGGCGGCGCGTAGTAGATGTTGTTCTGGAAATACAGCCGGTTCTCCACGTTCGGCACCTGCACGACGGAACCGTACTTCGCCGTGAATCCGTCGTACGAATCCACGTTCGCTATCGAATCCTTGTGCGAATGGACTCGCCAGGTGTTCGCGGTCGTCGCGCCCGCCAGCGAATCCGCTTCCGTCCAGTAGTACGCCACCAGGTACTCGAGGTCTTCGTTGAGGATCCGCTGCTTCTCCAGCATGTCAGCATTCGTGCCGGTGTAGTTGATGGCATCCAGCACTTCCGACGAGCTGCCATGGAAATACGTGGTTTCAAGGAACGAATAGTAGTTCATCGCGTTGCCGGGCAGCGCGTCGAGGTATAGCTGCATGCCTTCCGAGCTCTGGGAGAATACGGCGTCGGCATACGCCAGCCCTCCCTGGATTCCGGTCTGGTACTGCGCGGCGGCAATCGCCCCGGCCACGCCCTTCGTGGAGACTTCCGTATAGCCGCGCTCATCGTTGCCATAGATCGGCGTCCAGTTGGTCATGTCATGGATATTGGTCAGCTCGGCGCCGTTGCGCTTGAGCAGCACGGCGAACAGCGTACCGTTGGACGTCGCCGTTTCGACATCGTAGTAATCGAACGCTTCGTGCTCCATGTTGTCTTCGACTTTGTACAGCGTATTCGTCGCCGTCGCAAGAATCGTCGGGCTGGCCCACACGCCGGTGCCATACGGATCCGCCGCCTGCAGCAGGTCGCCTTCGAAATACAGCAGCATTTCGTCGGCGACGACGCGATAGCCAGCCGGCACGTCGATTTCACGCAGGATAAACTGCGTGCCGAGTTTCTGCTTGAGCTCCATGCTCGGCAGCGGCTGCCCGTAGCTGTCCTTGAACAGCATGGCGCCGTTTTCGTCGGTCACTCCAACGTACGTTGGCGTCAGCAGCACCGTGCCGTCCGCGCCGGTAACGACGCCGGTTTCCGGATCCACCGTCGCGCCCGCCGGCCACGTTCCGTTGCTGCCGTCGTCGAAAACATATTCGAGACCGTTCTCGGTTGCGTTTCCGGTGGTCTTGTACGTTGCGAATGCGGCGCCGGAAATCTTGTTTCCATACTGGTCCACTTTGTAAATGGAGGTTTCCGGAACGTTATTGAGATTGTATTTCAGATGCATATCGGATTCGCCGGCGCCGCGCTCGAGGTAGAAGAACTTCAGCGTATGCGACGTTCCGTTGGCATAGGTTTCCCCATGCGCGTTCGTGCTCCAGTAGCTCTCGTCGGAAGCGGCGCTGTGGCCGGCAGCGCGGTAGGCGTCGCGCAGCGAGATGGTGGTTCCCTGCACTTCCGTGGTCTGCTGGCCGCTGGAATCGGTCTGCGCGGCGATGCCGCCGCCATTGATCGAGACCAGGCCGGTATGGAAGTCGATCTGCACGCTCGCCGCGTTGTGGATGCCGCCGAGGTCGGCGACGAGCACGTCGTCGATGAAGATCCAGACGTCGTCGTCGCCGGAGAATTCGAACGTCGTGACCGAATCCAGGTTCTGCAGGTCGTCCGCGTAGCCGTCGGAACGCTGGATGAAGCGCGTGGTGAGCGTCAGCCCGAAGAAGTGGTTGATGCGCTGGTCCTGCGGGTTTTCGTACGTATCCGTCTTCTCGATCGGGTTGAACGGATAGAACTGGCCGCCGTACGGGCTGCCAGCGCTGGCGGATTGCTGGTACAGCGTGAAGTTGTTCGTGTCCTCGTTGAAATACGCGTAGTTCTCCTGGCTGTTGTAGTAGAAGTAGCCGTCGTCGCTGACGGAGAGCAGCCCCTGCACGTTGCTGAACGACGCCTTGCCGTCCTGCGTGACGGTCGGGTCGAACAGGTAGGCGAGGCTCTCGTTTTCCGCGGAGGTGTAGCCGCTGGAAGCCGGCAGCGTATTGCCGGTGGCGATGGTCGGGATGCCGTTCGTCAGCGTATTCTTGACGATGCCCTGGCGCACGGCTTCGCTGTTGGTGTACTGATTCACCAAGCCGAGGCCGTTGCTGCCGTTGCTGTTGCGCACGAACTGCAGCGAGCGCGAGTTGCCGGTGGCCGGGTCGGCGTTGATCTTGCTCGCCGGCTGGTTGACCGGCGTCGTCGCGCCCTGGCCGGCCCAGCCGGGCATCAGCGCGGCGCGGTAGGCGCCGTCCCAGTAGTCGAACAGGTTGATGACGGTGCTGGACGGGCTGACCGTATCCGTCTTTTCGGTGTAGGTCTTGCCGGAACCGGCGTTGTCCGGATCCGGGTCGCCGGTGTTGGCGTGGTCGGGCAGCTCGGGTTCCGGAGTGGGGTCGTCAGCGCCGTCAACGAGCACGGTGAAGACGGCGCCGGAGTTGCCCCAGGCGCCGCCCTTGAACGTCATCGAGGACGAATCGAAGTAGACTTCCGGCCAGCCGGCGCTCGGGATCTTGATGCGGCCGGCGTTGTCGGAATTGAGATTGAATGTTGACGCGCTGCCCGCGCTCGACGTGAGCGTGAAGGCGTTGTTGCTGTACGCAAGATAGGCGCTGTCGGGCGCGTTGGCGCAGGAAAGCGTGAGATAGTCGCCGCTCGTTTCGGCATGCCAGTAGGCGTGCGCGGTTTCGTCGAGTTCGGCCGCGGGTTCGGCGACGAGGCCGCCGTTACCGCTGGAATCCAGCGTGCAGGTCATGACGAGCCACGCAGCGGCGTTGCCGTTTGCGTCGGATATAGCGGAGTCCTCGTTCGCCATCGCGATGACGATGTCCTTGCCAGCCGCTTGCGCGTTGCTGCTCAGTGTGCCCCACTCGGCCGCGGAGGCCGTGTGCGCGCCGATGTTGGAGCCCATGAACAGGAACGCCACCGCCATGATGCCGGCGACGATGCTGACCGCTGCTCGCAGGGCCGGGTTGGCCTTGCGGATGGCAATATTCTCCTCGCTGCGATTCCTTCTGATACGCATACTTCACCCCCTAGTGAAGTTTCCGGAGTCCCCCTCAACCGGCAGAGACCCTTCCCCTGGTGGCGGCTGCCCTGCCGCCATTCTCAACTGTTCTGTTTTGTTCTGTTCTGCCTACGCCTCGGAGGTCGCCCCTGACTCCCTCGGCCCGTTTACGGCCCTGCACCGGCGTTGTCGCCGGGCGAAGGCTTTGCTGTCAGCCAGAAAACTCCTCTTGAATTCCGCCGAAGCTGGCTCCATTGTAACGTTATTTCAGCATCAGCGAAACCATGCATACACATAATGTCCACTGAACAAACAAAGGGAATTTCTTCCTCACCCCCGCTGGCGTCCGCCGCTGAGATATGCAAACGCGGAAGCGTTTGCGGCCTTGTTCGGGGGTCGCTGAGCGCGTGCGGGGCGATGCGCGAAGCGGGGACGGCGTGCATGTTGGGCTTTATATATAAACAATGAAGCCCGGCTTGTGGGCCGGGCTCCATCAGTCTCCTTTATTCACCTTGGGATTGCGGGCGCTGACGGAAGGGAACCAGAACAGCGCTCAGGGAGCGGGCGCTTGCCGGAGGGAAACCGGCGAGCGCTCGCGGGGTTATTGCACGCGTTTGCGCTGGGTTTCTCCGATGGCTATGACGCCGGCGAGGAGGATGCAGAATGCTGCAATCCACGCCCACCACGGCATCGTCGCGCCACCCGTGCTGGGCAGGACGTACGTTTTGGCGTACTCAATCCACAACGTGCCGCTGTCCGACGACAGACGCAGACCGTTGCTCGGGTCCGCGGTAGCCGTCGATGCCTGGCCGTTCGGCAGGTATGCCAGCTTGTCGCCGATCTGCACGGTGAACGATTCCGGACCGACCAACACATAGCCATCCGGCACATCTACCGACGTCACCGTGTATTCGTAGGCCAGCAGGTCATAGCTGCCATCGCCATTCGCAGTCAGCGCCTTCCAGAAGCCTGAACGAGTAACATCGACTGCCGTGGGCGCGACTTCAGCACTCCAGTACCCTTCGCCATCATCACCGACCACCCAGCACTCAGCTCCGGCGCCATAAGCCACCAGACCGGAATCATTCGACGCGACCATGCCCGCAGCAGTGGAACCAGTACCGCTCATGAGCGACGCGACCGAGGCGCCGGAAGCAGCCGAGCTGCCAGCAGTGCCATTCGCTACCGCTATCAGCGACGCGACCGACGTGACTCCGCCAGTGTTGTAGCGCGCGCCACGGCAGATCGTGAACGTTGCGCCGTCCACCGGAGTCTTATAACCGGTCGCCACCTTCACTTCGCCGGACTCATCCCAGATTTCGCTGTCCCGCTCCACGGTCGAGAACACCGGGAAGCCGGCAAGCGGCTTGTTGCGGATCCAGAGCGTCAAGCCATCATCGCTGAACCTCGTCGGGAAGGCATGGGCGCCAGCATTGTCAAACTTCCGGCCGTTCATCACGACGGTAATGAGGGAAGAGATTGGCTGGTAGCCAGTCGGTTCCTTCGTTTCCTTAAGGTAGAACGTGCCTGCGTCCATCAGCTCGAGCCACAGCTCGGCAGCAAACGGAGCCGTGGTCTCCTTGCCTTCGCCGTCGATGCCGGTCACCAGCAGCAGCTCACCGTCAGGACCTGAGACGAACGCCGCGGCGGCATCAGCGTCGGCATTCCACCCATACGAACCGTTCTCAGCATCATAGGTCAGGTACAGGTAGCTGAGCGGCTGCTCGTTCTCATCGAGATTATCCGGATCACCCTTGGCGATGATGAACCGCGCGCCTTCCAGCGTCACCGAATATCCGGTGATGTTGTATCCCTGCGTACCGTCATCCTCGGTAAAGTACTCCTTCACCTCGGTGCCATCCTCCACCTTCACGATCGAAGGGTAGAGCAGTGGCTCGTTGAGGACCTTGACATACGTGGAGTTCGAGAACAGCGCGGTGATTTCAGTCGTGCCGAGGTTGTCGTACGCGGTAGTGTCCTCGGTGTACTTCAATCCGTACGCCGTATCCTGATACAGCGCGAGCGAGCCCCAGCCCTGATCGGTATACAGGCGGATAATGGGATCGTCTTTGGTCGCCTCGCCTGCCGACGACGCCACCGTATCCCCGTCGGAACAGCTCGCGCCATCGGCGACATACATGCCGCCGGCAGCCGCTATGCACCGCGCTCCCTGCTTATCCGTGGGCAGGTAATCGAAAATCGACAGCGGGTTGTCCGGTTCATACGTCAGGTACGTTACCATTGCTTCCTGCATATTATTCGTGGTGCCGCTGGAAATGCCGGCGACCGCACTGGCAGTGCTCTCACTAACCGAATCAGCAGCGTACTCCCCGAACTCGCCGTGCTCCACGTTGTTCTCGAACTGCGCGTACGACACCGCGTCACTGACCTTGAGCAGCGACGAAATCCACGTCAGCGACTCATCGACGACGCCCTGCGTTGCGAAGTTGCTCAGCGTCTTGACGAGGTAGCCCGGGCCGTTGCCGACGAGCACGCCGTTGCTGTCGCCGCCGGCGTCAGCATAGACGGCGCGGGCATGCACATCGACGCGCACGCTTTCCGGATTGATTGCGTAGTACGTCTTCTTGCCGTTCGCATCCGTCAGTACCGGTGCCGTCGTCTGGCGCAGCACGTACTTGCCTTCCGGAATCTTGCGGAACGAGTTCGCGCCCTCTTCCGTCAGGTAGTTGTCGCCGGTGCCGGCGGTCACCGTCGGCTTGATCAGCAACAGATTGTCGGCGTTGCGTACCGGCGAAATCGTTACCGTTTCAGAAGTCTCGTCGTCGCGAACCGTAATCGTGATGTCTCCAGCGCCCTCGGCACTCCGATCGGTCACCTGGCTGAAACGATACGTTCCCCTCTTCGAGATCTGCTTGCCGTTCTCGTCAATCAGCCACGCTTCGCCGTCTGCAACCGCGTCGCCGTTAGTATCGGGCGCCAGATAGTAGCGGTTCGACGTGTACTCGGCACCTTTATAGGTAACGGTGACTTCGGGACCGATATAGTACAGCCGAGGCTCGTTGTCGACCATGATCTCATCGACGGCATACAGGCCGAAGCCGGAGCCGTTGTACAGGTCATTGGCTTCCTGCCCATCGGTCAGCGTCTGCGCCGAGCGGTACGTCGCGTTCTGGAAGATCAGGCGATTCTCGACGTTCGGCACCGCAATCGTCGAGCCCCACTGGACGTCGAAGCCGCCGTAGGCTTCGGTAGTCACCGTGCCCTCATGGGAACGCACTCGCCAGGTATTGGCCAACTCGGCATTCGACAAGTCGCCTTCAGTCCAGAAGTACGCCACCATGTACTCCATGTTGTCGAGCAGCTCGAGCTGTTCCTGCGTGGCATAACTCGTGCTGCAGCTCGCATAGGTGAAGTCAGAATAGTCTCCGGCCTGCGAGGCGCAATCCTCAATGACGGCGCGGATCTGCGCGCTGCCGGAGACCTCGCTGCCGTTGACCGTCGCGCCGGTGAACTGCGATTCGACGTACGTGTAGTACATCGTCGGATCGCCTGGCATGCCCTCGATCAGCAGCTGCATGCCGCTCGACGAATACGCGAACTCGGCGTCCCCATACTTCTGTCCATCAGTACACAGACCTGTGACGGTACCGCCGGTCTGGCAGATCGCTGTATTGATGGCGGCCTGTGTGCCGTTGCCGTCGCCGTTGATGGGGACAACGTGGTAGCCCTCGACTTCCGAACCGTAGATGCGGTCCCAGCTGTTCATATCGTCGAGATCCTTGAGCGCTGCGCCGTCGCGTTTGAGGATGACGGCGAACAACGTGCCGTTCGCACTCGTATCGCCCGGCGTGTAGTAATCGACCTTGGCGCTGCTGGGGTCGTCGGCGAATTCGCCATTATGAGGCACACGCCACAGCGTGCTCGTCGCCGTCACCAATGCAGACGGACTCGACCAGATGCCGGTGCGATATGGGTCGTCCGACAGCAGGATGTCGCCGGCAAACCGAAGCAACGCTTCGGAACCGACGGCGCGGTAGCCGTCAGGAACGTCGATTTCCCGCAGGATGAAATGCTGACCGAGCATTCCCTTCAATTCGGTAGCCGAGTACAACGACCCATAGGGATCTTCAAACACCATTTCGCCACGATCGTCGGTAACGCCCCGGTACGTTGCTGATATCAATAACGTCGCCTTCGTTTCGTCCGCGTAGACGTTGCCCGTACCGGTGTCTACGTAGGCGTCGGACGGCCAGATGGCGTACGTGGCGCCATCCTCAAGGGCGCCATCCTCGTACTTGTAGTAGTACTGGCCGTTCTCGTCGGTCTCGCCATTCGTCTCGTAAGTGGCGAAGACAGCGCCAGGAATCGCCTGGCCATACTGGTCAACCTTGTAGATAGCGGTAGACGGAATCTCTACAAGGTTGTACTTGAGCCACATGTTCGACTCGTTGTTGCCACGCTCCATGTAGTAGAACTTCAGCGTGTGCGTCGTATCGGTGGCGAACGTGTTGCCGCTCCACTCACGGGTGTCCGCCATGCCCGCGGACGTGAAGGCCGCCTTCAGCGTCGTGGACTGGCTGGACCCGCTATAGGAAGTGGTAATCTTACCGGTCGCGAAATCGATTTTGATGCTGGCGGCGGCGTGCATACCACCGATATCGGCAACCAATACGTCATCGATGAAGATCCACACGTCGTCATCGCCTGAGAACTGGAACGTAACGGGGCTCTGTTGGGTGCCATCGGTATAGCCGTTGTACTTTTGAATGAAGCGCGTGGTGACGCTCATGCCAAAGTAATGGTTAAGCAACGGGGAGTAGCACTTAGAGCTCGAAGCACCTGCCGCCTCGACATCCTGGGCAGTATTGAACGGGAAGAACTGGCCATCGCCGGACGAGGCACAGCTGACAGGCCAATCCATTACTTCGAAGCGATTCTCATCCTCAAGGAACGTTGCGAAACGTTCCTTGCTGTTGTACTCGTAATAGCCGTCGGCGTTAATCGACAACAGACCCTGCACGTCGCTGAAGCTTGCCTTGCCGTCACTCTTCTCAGTCGGATCGAAAAGATAGTCAAGGGATCCGCGCGTTTCCACATTGCTTTGGAAGGACCCGAAGCCCTTGGACGCATTCAGTTGCGGCCAGCCGTTGGAGAGCGTCCTCTGCACAATGTTTTCCACAAGGCCAGAACCATTTGCCGTGCCATAGCTTAGACCGTGCCAGTTCGTGTCCTTCGACCAGAACTTCAATGCACTGTCCTTGTTGATGGCCGTATTGTAGGACGTGGAGTTGTTCGCCTTCGAACCTATGTCCGGATAGAAACTGGTAACGCCAGTGGTTTCATCGGTATAGTACCGGCTCGGCGTCGACCAGTAATCGAAAAGATTGATGCGGGCGCTGGCAGGGCTGACAGTGTCCTTAACGCTCGTATCCGCCTTATAGATTTTGAGGCGACTGCCGCCACCGCTGCCGTTCCAGCCCGAAAAACCTTCTGATTTAGCCACGTCACCACTGAGCGTGTTCACATAGTACGTAGTGCTGCCAGAGGTGTACCGCAGGTACACATAGGTTTTCGAATCGCTCGAGAGCGTCAGCGTGATAGCCGAGGATGCATTATCCGTCAGCGACAGCGATTTCCCGCTGGCCGCCAAATACTTGCCATAATTGTCGCCTTCGGCAATGCACTGCAACAGATAGCGAGTGTTCGTGTTGTTGTCGGTACGCACGAACTGCCAATAGGCGGTGCTCTCGTTCGGCGTCACGTTCTGTTCGCCGGCGAAGCCCGTCGTCGTGCCACTCACGGTCTTCTGGTCGCACGTCATTATGTTGAGCGAGTTATAGCCGGCAATGACAACAGGACCCGCCATACTCTTCACGCCGTAGTACAGCGACCACGCCTCTTCGTCCTGAGCCGAGGGAACCGCTGCAAGGGCATCATCAGCAGCGGCATCATCAGCGAACGCCGCAATGCCGTCATCAACATCTTCGGCTACGGCATCTGCATCCGCCTGGGCTGTATCGAACGGCCCAACGGCCGAATCCCCAAAAGCATTAGCCGTGCCGTTGGTTTGCGTGGCGTCGTCGCCGCCGTCGGAAGCGACGTCACCGGACGCCGTGCCTGTGCCGTCCGTGCTGTCTGTGTCGTCAGTGTCGCCGGTGCCGTCTGCATCGTCGCTGCCGTTCGCGGCAGCGTCCGTGTCGGACTGCGTTGCCGTAGCGGCGTCGCTGGAAGTTTCGACGGAAGAATCTTGGATAGTTTCGGTTTCATTGGCGGACGCGATGACCGCATGCGAAACCACGAACGTTCCGGCGAGCAGCGCACAGGCCGCGAGAAACGCAAGGAACCGATAAAGACGCCTACGGAGGGCGATTTCGCGGATGTTATTCACTTCACTCAACTCCCGGGTTGTGACGAGCCGAAATAGGCCGTCTAGGCACCCCTCCCGAGACAAAGGAGAGATGTCGCGTTCCCGCGCGTCCCTATGCAGCCATGCAGATCCGGCCCAACCGAACCTCGAGACGGCGCTCCCTTCGCTTTCATACTGCCCTGCAGGCCGACTCCGCATCCTCCCTGCGGTTCTCCAGTCGTCCGGCTGCGAAGGTTCCCCGTTGCAACGCTGCCACGCGGAAAACGCTTTGCTGTTATGCTTCCCTGTGGTCGCCTGAAGGCGACCAGTCAGCCCGAACCGTCCGGCGCTTGCGCGCCGCCCCACCCGGGCCTTGGGTTGTTCCCCCGGCTCCCTCCACTTTTTCCTCATAGAGAAACCGTGTGTTTTATGCTAGCAGAAAACGCTGCGGACACGACACAGGCTCTATACAAATTGGGAAAGTTTCTTCACGGAGTCTTCACATTGGGTTTTTCGGGGGTGGGGAGGGCAGTTGCGGCCGGCAATGCGGTTCCTCGCCGGAGGGCTACGCCCTCCAACTCGGAACCGCGCAAACTCTGCTTCGCAGGTTTGCGACCACCCCTCGCTTCGCGGCTTCGCCGCTCAGCGGTCCCCGCCAGCGGGGACGGCGTCCGCGGCATTACGTGCAAAATCTGGGCTCTTTGAAGCGTCATTTCGTGTCAGAATGGGGTCGCTGAAAGCGTCATTACGTGCAAAATCAATCCTCCTGAGAGCGTCATTACGTGCTAAAATAGTCTCTCCGAGACCGTCATTACGTGCACGCAAGGTGGGATCATGTTCAAACGCAAGGCGTATCAGCAGCTGCTGGACTGGAAGAACAAACGCCACGGAAGCACCTCCATGCTTATTGAAGGCGCGCGGCGCGTCGGCAAGAGCGTGCTCGCCACTGAATTCGGGCGCAACGAGTACGCAAAGTGCCTCGTCGTCGATTTCTCTACCGCGCAGCCGGAAGTCTTTGATCTCTTCAACGAGCAGCGGCACGACGTGAACGCGTTCCTACGGTATCTCTTCGCCTACTATGCCTTTACGCCGGCGGAAGGCGACACCCTCGTCATTTTCGACGAAGTGCAGCTGTGCCCGCAGGCTCGTGCGTTCACCAAGCAACTGGTCGCCGACGGACGGTACGACTACATCGAAACCGGCTCGCTCATTTCCATCCAGCGCAACGTACAGGACATCCTGCTGCCCTCCGAAGAGGAATCGATGACGCTCCACCCGCTCGATTTCGAGGAATTCCTGTGGGCGATGGACGAAACGCCGCTCGCAGACCTCATCAACGGCGCCTATCAGGACCAGCAGCCGCTGCCGGCCGGGCTGCACCGCAATGCGGCGCGGCTGTTCCGCGAATACATGCTGGTCGGCGGGATGCCGCAGGCGGTGCAGGCATATCGCGGTTCCAATAGCTTCGAAGCCGCCGACGACATCAAACGCAACATCCTGCACCTCTACCGCAACGACATCGCGAAGTACGGGGAAGGCGAGGAGGCGCGGGTAACCGCTATTTTCAACGCGATTCCGGGGCAGCTCGCGCGCCATGAAAAGCGGTTCCGTATTACCGATCTGGGGAAGAGCGCGCGCAACCGGACTTACGAATCCTCGTTCTTCTGGCTCGCAGACGCAGGGCTTGTCAATCTATGCTTCAACTCAACCGATCCGAACATCGGGCTTGCGCTGAGTCAGGATCAGTCCGCGTTCAAATGCTACTTCTTCGACACCGGGCTGCTCGTGACGCAGGCGCTGGCCGATAATATGTTCACGTCGGAAAGCGTGTACCGGGACGTGCTGAGCGGAAAGATCGGCATCAATGAAGGGATGCTGACCGAGAACGTGGTCGCGCAGCAGCTCGTTGCCGCCGGATACAAGCTGTACTACTACTCGCGCAACGATGCGGAAACGCAGCGCAACCGCATCGAAATCGACTTCCTGCTGCCGCGGGCGTACGAAAACGGCGCGGGGCACTTCCGCATCAGTCCTGTGGAAGTCAAGTCCGGGAAGAACTACACTACAAGGTCGCTCGATAAGTTCAAGGAGCGGTTCGGCAAGCGGATCGGAACGCAGATTGTGCTGCATCCGCAGGAGATGGAGCCGCGCGGGGGCGGAGACTTGATGGTGCTGCCGCTGTATATGAGCGGGTTGGTGTAGTGTCGGGGCACTCCGCGGGGCCTGCGGCTCTCGGATGGCGTCCAGCATTTTTCGGAGCTGCCGGAATGTAAACCGCGGGAATGGCTTGATTCCGGGATTTTCTGGTCCTAGATTCCGGGAGCTCGGAAAATTGTTGGACGCCTCTCGAGGAAAGCGTCCAACAATTTTTGGGCCCGGCGGAATGTAAACCGCGGGAATGGCTATTTTCTGCCATTCCCGCGGTTTACATTCTGGGTTGCGCTGGGTTGACCACCCCTCGCTTCGCTTGGCGCTACGCGCCAGCTCAGCGGTCCCCGCCAGCGGGGACGGCGTCCGCGTCGGGCTTCTCCTCGGAGTCGACCTGAGACTCCTCAGCGCGGGACTCGGCGGCGGTGGCTTCTTGCTCGGCTTTGATTTGTTCGGTGGCGTCCGTCACTACGGTTTCGGCGACTTGGGCGGCGGTTTCGGCTTCGGCAGCGTAGCGGGCGGCCGTCTCCGGGTCCGGCGCAGCGGCGGCGTTGGCGGCGTCGTTGGCTGCCGTGTTCGCCGCTTCGGAGGCTTCGCGGGCGGCGACGGCCTCGGCGGCTTCCGCTTCCTCGGCGGCTTCGGCGGCGTTGTTCGCGGCGACCGCGGCGGCGGCAATCTGGGCAAGCTTCGCCTTGACGGCGGCGCTGGAACCCTTCGGCGCGTGGACGTCGGTGCCGTGGCCGTGCTTGTTCGTCTTGATGAACGGATCGCCGCCCTTGAGCGCGTACGGATCCTCGAAATCGGCCGAAACGGTCGGCTCGTCGTGGACGATGAAGCCGCGGCCCTTGCAGGTCGGGCATTCCTCGGAGAACGCCTCGACCAAGCCCTGGCCGATGCGCTTGCGGGTCATCTGCACGAGGCCCAGCGAGGTGACTTCCGCCACCTGGTGCTTCGTGCGGTCGCGGGCGAGGCACTCCACCAGACGGCGCAGCACGAGGTCGCGGTTCGCCGGCATGACCATGTCGACATAGTCGATCATCACCATGCCGCCGATGTCGCGCAGGCGCAGCTGGCGGGCGATCTCCTCCGACGCCTCGAGGTTGCAGCGCGTGACCGTCTCCTCGAGGGAGCGGCCCTTGCCGATGAAGCGGCCGGTGTTCACGTCGATCGTGGTCATCGCCTCGGTACGGTCGATGACGATCGAACCGCCGCTGGGCAGGTACACCTGGCGCTCCATGCCCTTGCGCAGCTGGGCGTCGATCTGCCAGCGATCGAACACGTCCTTGCCGTCATGCTCGGACGGATCCCACTTCTCGAGCTTGTCGCGCAGGTCCGGCGCCATCGTTTCGAGGTACTCCTCGATGCGGTGGTACACGCCGTCGCCTTCCACGATGAGCTTGCGGAAATCATCATTGAAAATGTCGCGCACGACGCGGATGGCGACGTCCGGCTCGCCCTGCAGCAGCTTCGGGCGCCGGCCGTGGCGGAACTCGTCGCGCTTCTTGATGATGCGGTCCCACTGCTTGATGAGGTTCTCGAGGTCCTTGGTGATCGCCTCTTCCGACGCGCCCTCGGCGGCCGTGCGGATGATGACGCCCATGTCCTTCGGCGCCACCTTCGCGACGATCGACTTGAGGCGGCTGCGTTCGCGGTCCGAAAGCTTGCGCGAGACGCCGGTCATGCCGCCGCTCGGCACGAGCACGAGGAAGCGGCCGGCGAGCGTGACCTGGCTGGTCAGGCGCGCGCCCTTATGGCCGATCGGGTCCTTCGTGACCTGCACGAGCACCGGGTCGCCGCTCTTGAACGCGAGCTCGATGCGCCGCGGCTGGCCATCCAGACGCGTCGAATCCCAGTTGACTTCGCCGGCATACAGCACGCCGTTGCGCGACTGGCCGATGTCGACGAACGCGGCCTCCATGCTCGGCAGCACGTTCTGCACGCGGCCAAGGTAGATGTTGCCAACCGTCGCCACTTCCTGGATGTCGGACACGTAATGCTCCACGAGCACGTTGTCCTCGATGACGGAGATCTGCGTATGGCGCCCCTGTTCGCGCACGACCATCAGGCGGTCAACGTGCTCGCGGCGCGCGAGGAAATCCTGTTCCAGCAGCTGGTTCTGGCGGCTGCGTTCGCGGCGGTTGTCGCGGCGGCGCTGCTTCTTCGCTTCCAAACGCGTCGAACCCTCGACGTCGGTAATCTCGTCGATGTACTGCTGCTTGCGCGAGCGGCGGGAGACGCTCGTCTCCTCCTCGTCGCCGCCCTTCGAACGGCGGCGGCGACGGCGGCGCGTCACCGTCGTCTCCTCGTCGTCCTCGATCGGCGCGCTCGGCGCGGCTTCGTCGTGGCGGCGCGAACGCGAGGTCGATTCTTCTTCAGAAGATTCGCTGCGGCGTTCCGAATCTTTGGCTTCCGACGAATCCTTCGAGCGACGGCGGCGACGGCGCGTGCGGGTGGCCGGCTCCTCTTCGTCGTCGATCGGCGCGTAGGTGATGTCGTCGAGCAGCAGGTCCTCCTCGATCTGCTCGACTTCGGCGGCGGCGCGGCGCTCCTCGGCGTTCAGTCGGCGGTTCGAGCGCTTGCGTTCGTCGTCGCCGGACTTGCCGCCCCGCTTCCTCTCGGAAGATTCGGCGTTGCCGTTTTCTTCAGATTCGCTCGCCTCCGCTTCGGCATTGCGGCGCGAGCGGCTGCGGCGGCGGCTGCGACGCGAGGTGGTCACTTCCTCGTCCTCGTCGTGGCGGCGGTCGTTGTCCTCGTCCTCGGCGGCTTCCTTCGCCGCTTCGTGGACGGCCGGCATGACCGGTTCCTGGAAGAGCAGCGACGTCATCGGGCGCGCGGTGCGGCGCGGCACCGGCGGAAGATTGAAGTCGTCGAGCGAATCGAGCGCGGCGATCGGCAGCTCGTCCTCTTCCAGCAGCGAGCCGGAACGCGGGGTCTGGGAAGCGCTGCGGCGGCGGCGCGTGCGGCGCGCGGGCTTCGACGCATCCTTGGCATCGCTGGAATCGTTGTCAGTCTTGGAATCGTTGTCAGGGGCCTTCGGCAGGGCAGGCTTGTCCTCGGCGGCGGGAAGCGCGGGGGCGGAATCCTCCACCTTCAGCGTCAGGTCGGCTCCGGCGGCGCCGGCGCCGCGCACGACCCGGCGGCCGCGACGGCGCGGCTGGGCCGGCTCGCCGTCGGTGGAACGAACCGAATTGCGTGAGGTGCTTGCGTTACTGTCCTCGGTATTCATTTGTTCGGGCACGATGCTCCTTGCGGCGCGCTGCAAGCCGCGTCGCATACTCAAGCCCGGCAGTGTCAACGCTACGCTCTCACCGTAGCCGCGCTCGGGGCGCCCGCCGGGGTCACTTGCAAAAGTCAACGCTCATGGGCAGCGGACGCCAGCGTTGGCCGGGCAAATCGACGGGCGCCGCACGGAGGGCGGAGCCACAAGTCGCCAGGCCAGGGGGTCGACGCTACCCGATGCGCTCCCCCGGCTTGCAGGCGCGGGCGGCGCATCACTGTAAGACAGTATGGCACAGCAATGCGACGGGCGCCAGCGTTTTTGCTCACCCGACCAGCCAGGCGTGGAGGAGCTGGGTGAGGCGGAGGAGGTCGGTTTCGGGGAGCTGTTCGTCGGCCTTGTGGGCGAGCAGCGGGGAGCCGGCGCCGAGATTGACCGCGGGGATGCCGAGCGTGGCGAAGCGGGCGACGTCGGTCCAGCCGAGCTTGGCGTGCGGCTGCGTGCCGGTGTGTTCGTCGACGAGCCGCACCAGCGACGCCGCGAGCGGCGACGTCAGGCCGGGGCGCGCGGACGGGCTTTCGTCCTTCATTTCGATGTGGAAGCCTTCGAACAGGCCGCCGGTGGCGATGCGTTCGCCGTTGCCGAGCTCGGCGCCGCAATCCTGGCCCATCATCAGGGCCTTCGCTTCGGCGATGGTCTTGTCCGGCGCGAAACGGTAGTTGACGTGCACGCGGCACTCGTCGGGGATGATGTTCGTGCCTTCGCCGCCGGAAATCAGCGTGGCGTTCAGGCCCTCGCGGTAGGTCAGGCCGTCCACTTCGATGGCGTGCGCGGCGTCGTTTTCCGGAGCGTTCCAGGCGTTGAGGCGGTTGAGCACTTCTGCGGCGTCGTGGATGGCATTGTGGCCCATCCAGCTGCGGGCGGAGTGGGCGGCGGTGCCGTGCAGCACGACGTCGAAGCGCATCGTGCCGTTGCAGCCGCCTTCGATCGCGCAGCCGGTCGGCTCGCCGATGATGGCGAAGTCGCCCTGGATCCATTCGGGGTTGCTGACGACCACCTTGCGCAGGCCGTTCTTCTCGGCGGCGACCTCCTCGTGGTCGTAGAACACGAACGTCAGGTCGTAGGCCGGGGTGCGCTCGGGGGCCGAACCGTCGAGCATGGCGGCGAGGTAGAGCATCGCCGCGTCCGAGCCCTTCATGTCGGTGGCGCCGCGGCCCCACATGATGCGGTCCTTCGGGTAGGCGGCCGCGATGTCCGGGCGGATGAGCGGGTCGCCGGGCTCAAGCCAGCGCGGCGGGAAGTTGTCGATGACCGGCACCGTGTCCAGATGCCCGGCGAGGATGACGCGTTCGTCGCGGCCGAACGACGTCGACGCGACGACGGTGTCGCCGTGGCGGCGCACCTCGAGGTGGGGCTGCGCGGCGAGGAACTCCTCGACCATGTCCGTCAGCTCGCCTTCGTCGTCGCTGACCGAATAGACGGCCATGATCTGCTCCATCAGGTCGTTGAGCTGTTCCTGGCGGTTCTCCTCCGTCGCCGCCGCCTTGTCAAACCGCAAAGCGCCCATCCCTGCCTCCTTTTTCCCGAAATCTCTGGAATCTTGAATCTTTTTTGAATGGTTCCATATCGTAACATTGCGAACGCTTCTGCCCCGCGTTCAGTCCACGCAGTTTCCGTCAGCTCAGCAGGAAGGCGATGATGGCGATGAAGATCGGGCTGGTGAGGGTGGAAATCAGGATGCCGTCGCGGGCGAATCGCATGCCGACGTTGTAGCGCGCCGCGTAGTTGTAGACGTTCTGGCCGGTCGGCAACGCCGCGAGCACGACGCAGCCGTACAGCGTGGTGCCGCGGAAACCCATGATGAAGTACGCGATGAGGAACGCGGCGATCGGCATGACGACGTTCTTCAGCGCCGCCACCGTGAAGATCGCCGGCCGGTCGCCCTTGTTTTCCAGCGGCTTCGTGCCGTGCAGCGACATGCCGAACGCCATCAGAATCATCGGCACCGCCGCGTCGCCGATCATCGAGATCGGGTCGAAAATGAAGCTCGGCACGACGAAATGGCCGACTTTTGAAGATATCAGCGATACGACGATGCCCAGCACGGTGCCGATCAGCAGCGGCTGGTGCAGAGGCTGCTTGAGGACCTCCTTCGCGGAGACCTTGCCCTTCGTCGTCACGTCGAGCACCGTCAGGCCGACCGGCGTGAACAGCGCCTGCTGCATCAGCAGGATCGGGGCGACGAGCGCCGGATTGCCGAGAATATAGGTGGCGATTGGCAGGCCGATATTGTTGGAGTTCAAATACATCGAATTCAGCACGCCAATAGTGGCGTCCGGCGCCTTCAAATGGAATACGCAGCGGTTGAGAATAAGGAAGATGACGCCGACCGCCATCGCCGAAAAAAACGCGACGACAATCGACGAATCGAAGATCGAGCCGAGCGATTCCTGCGCTAGGATATCGAACATCAGGCACGGCGACGCCACGAAAAAACTGAACCGGTTGAGCACGTACTGCGCGGACGCGCCGCCAATGCGGAACCGGGCGGCGATGTACCCCACGAGAATAACGATGCCGATGACGCAGAACCCTTCCATGGCGCTGATCAGGCCAGCCATGATGCTCCTCTCGTGAAATCTTCGTGCCTCTTCGGCGCCGCGGCGCCAGCTCTCAGTGTGTCACCGGGCGCTTACTTTTCGCAAAGGACCGTCCATTTCCGTCCTTCTCGCCGTCCTTCTTCGCAAAGTAGGAACGGCTCTGGTGCAGCCCTCTTCCTACTTTGCGCCGAAAGGGGCGCAGGCGCCCCATTCCGGCATCCTATCTGCGCAAAGTAGGAAGTAAGGTGGAGGCATGAGCGTTTCGGTGGTTCCTACTTTGCAGATGGAGCGGCAGCTGGCCGCGGACGGCTACGATGTCGTCGTCGGATTCGACGAAGTCGGCCGCGGGTCGCTGGCCGGGCCGGTGATGGTCGGCGCGGCGGCGGTGCGCGCGGCGGATCTGCCGGATCTTGAAGTGCCGGAACACGTCGCCGACTCGAAGATGCTGACGGAACGGCGGCGCGAGGAAATCTTCGAGCCGCTCAAAGACTGGTGCGCCGCGTGGGCGGTGGGCGCCGCCAGCGCGGCGGAAATCGACGAGTGGGGAATCTCGCACGCGCTGGGGATCGCGGCGCTGCGGGCGCTCGCCGAAGCGGAACGCAAGCTGGGACTTGAAGCGAACGCGGCGGAACCGAGCGTTCCGGAGCCGCTCTTCGACGGCGAGCCGCAGCCGCCAAGCCGCGCCATTCGGGTCGGGGCGATTCTCGACGGCCCGAACGATTACATTTCAAAGGCGCTCGGGTCGTTCGACGCGCCCGACGTGCCGGTTCCCGCGCACGTCGTCACGAGAGTCAAGGGCGACCAGCATTGCGCGAGCGTCGCGGCGGCGGCCGTCATCGCGAAGGTGACGCGAGACCGGCTGATGGTTTCGCTCGCCGCGCGCCCCGAATACGCGGCGTATGGCTGGGAACACAACAAGGGCTACGGTTCCGCGGTCCACCGCGCCGCCATCGCCGAGCGCGGCCCGAGCGACCTGCACCGGCTATCTTGGAAGCTTTCCTAAAGTTCGCTGTGACTTAGTGGAGATTTGGGAAGGTCGGGGGCTGCCGGCCGCGTTCTCCGATAGTATGGTGAGGATTGACGCGCGGCCCGGGAAGGGGAGATTATGGACGACCAGATGCCGAACCAGCCCTATTCCGGCGGCTCCGGAGGCGCTGGGGCTTCAGGAAACCAGATTTCCGGCGCGGCGGACGGCTCCGGTTCCGCCCGCGCTCCCCGCTCCGTGCAGGGGTATAGTAGCGGGAGTGCTTCGCAGAGTGCACCGCAGGCCGGTTCGCAGGTAACCCCTTCCGCAGGCCAAGCTAGTCCGGAAGCAGGAGCGCAGTCGACGCCTTGGACCGTAAACTCCACTACCTCCCCAGAGGGGGCTGGGAACGGGCCGGTAGGGGCACCGCTCGGGGGCGGACGGCACGGCAAGCACGCGACTGGAAACGTTGTCGCCGCCGAGGACGAGGCGAATGAAAGCGGCATCTTTACCTGGCGGGACCTCGTGGTGTGGTGCGCGATTCCGATCCTCATTGTCATTCTGCTGCGCGTATTCCTGTTCGGCATGTACGTCATTCCGTCGAAGTCGATGGAGGATACGATCATGCCCGGCGACCGCGTCGTGACGACGAAGCTGGCGCCGAAAGTGGTGAGCCTGAAGCGCGGCGACATCGTCGTGTTCAAGGATCCGGCGAACTGGCTGGCGGCGGAGCAGACCGGAAACTCCACGGAATACCTGATCAAGCGGCTTATCGGGCTGCCGGGGGACGTCGTGGCGTGCGAGGGGAACGGCGCGCCGATTACGATCAACGGCGTGGCGATCGACGAATCAAGCTATATCAAGCCGGGAACCGCGCCCAGCGCGTTCGCGTTCAAGACCACGGTGACCGAGGGGCATGTATTCGTGCTCGGCGACAACCGCGCCAACTCGGCCGATTCGCGCTTCCATCAGGACGACGGCGACGACGGCCTCGTGCCGATCAGCGACGTCGTCGGCGTAGCGTTCGCCCGCTACTGGCCGCTCAACCGCATCGGCTGGCTCTCCGCCCACCACGACGTCTTCGACGACGTCCCGGACGGCACCGCGAAGTCCTCGTCGTAGTCCGCCATGGAGGCCACTCCCGCTGGGGAGTGGCGTCCTTGATTGGCTAACCCGCGAAACTAGTTGGCGGGTTCATAGGCTTTTTTTCGGGCTTCCGCAGCCTCCTGTTCCATGGCCTCGAGGTCTTCGCGGGCTTCGAGGACGGTGGCGGCGGCCTTTTCGTAGGTCTTCTCCTTGCCCTTCACGAAGATCGCGATGGCGAGGGCGATGACGACGATGCAGACGTCGACGATGATGTAGACCGTCTTGGCGCCGGAGATGGTGGCGGTCGTGATGGCGTCGCCGACGTTGAGGCGCCCGGTCTCGACCATGCTCATCACGGAGACGAGGATGGCGGTGCCGACGGCGGACGCGACCTGGCGCATCGTGTTGGAGACGGCGTTGCCGTGCGGGATCAGCTCATCCGGCAGGAAGCCGAGCGACCAGGTGTTCAGCGGCGTGGTGGCGAACATCAGGCCGGCGGAGCAGAACACGCCCCAGAACATCAGCATGCCCAGCGACGTGCCGGTGCCGGTGAACGTCATGCCGATATAGCCGACCAGCACCACGACGGCGCCGATCGTAGCGATGATGCGCGCGCCGAACTTGTCGAACAGCTTGCCTGCGCACAGCGCGGCGACGGCGGCGACGAGCGAACCCGGCAGGTTCACGAGGCCGGACTGCGAAGCGGTCATGCCCAGGCCCTGCTGCATGAGCAGCGGCAGCACGACGGCGTTCGCGTTGACGACGAGCTGGAAGCCCATCAGGATGCACAGGCCCATCGTGAAGCGGAAGTACTTGAACACGTTGAGGTCGAGCAGCGGCTGCTCGAGCTTGAACTGGCGGCGGCAGAAGAAGCCGATGACGACGATGCCGAGGATGGCGGAGAGCACGGTGATGACGGTGAAGCCGTTGTTGCCGATCTCGGAAATGCCGTACAGTACGCCGATCAGGCCCAGCGAGCACAGGATCAGCGACGGCACGTCGAGCTTGACGTCCGAGGTGTCGCCATAGTTGGACAGCGTCGGGATGGCGAGCAGCGCCAGCACGATGGCGACCGCGCCGATGCCGATGTAGACGCGCTGCCAGCCAATCGCGTCGGTCAGGAAGCCCGTCAGGGAGGGTCCCAGCGCCGGCATCAGCATGTTGACGAGCGAGTACAGGCCCATGGCGGTGCCGCGCTTCTCGAGCGGGAAGACGAGCAGCATGACTGCGGTGGCCAGCGGCATCAGAATGCCGGCCGAGCCGCCCTGCAGGCAGCGGCCGACGAGCAGCACGGCGAAGTTCGGCGCGATTGCGCACAGCACCGAGCCGGCGATGAACATGATAATCGCCGAGAAGAAGATCTTGCGGGTGCTGAAACGCTCCATGAAGTAGGCGCTGACCGGCACGAAGATGGCCATGACCAGCGTATAGCCGGACACGAGCCACTGCGCGGTGGCGGAACTGACGTTCATCTGCTCCATGATCGACGGCAGCATCGGCGACACCGACGTCTGGTTGAGCACGGACAGCGCCGCGCCGCACATCAGGATCGCGACCATCACGATCTGCTTGCGCGTCATTTTCTGCGACGGCATATGGGTTGCTTGCTGTTGCGGTGAGGAACTCACGCGGACCTCCAAAGTTGAAGGAAAAATCTCTCTTAGTTGACGAATGTCAAATATAGATTCTATCGTTGACAATCGTCAAGTTACCGGCGTTCCTCGCTTTCGTTTGCTGGAAGCGGGCGGAGTAATCTTGGGCAAAGACTACGGAAGGAACATGATGGACGAACGCGACCTTGGGCTCATTCTCCTCGCCGCGCAGGGATGGTCGGAACTGTTCAGCCGGGCGATGGCGAGCGGAAAGCCGGCGGGGGTGACGGCGAAGACCCAGATCGACGTGCTCGTTTCCCTTTCGCTCAACGGGCCGCAGAACATGGGAGCGCTCAGCGAGCGGCTCGAGCGGGCGCCGGAGCAGATTTCCCGGGCGGTCAAGACGCTGCGCGAGTGCGGGCTCGTCGCCTGCGAGCGCAACCCGGAGAACCACCGGATCATCGTCGCAAGCCTGACCGAGCTCGGCGCGGCGGAACTCAAGACGTACCTGGATTCGATGCACGGATTCGTCAGTTCTTATTTGGCGCAGCTGAGCCGGCCGCAGCGGCGCTGGCTGCTCGCCGCCGCCAAGGAAACGCTCGCCGTCATGGGAGAGCACCCGATTCCGGCCGCTTCGTGAGCACTTACGACTTCACGATTGCTTAGATTACTTACGAAAAAGGGACGCCCCGCTCGAAACGGAACGTCCCCTCTTTTGCTGCTTCTCAGGCTGCGCTACGCAGCGCTGGGAGGCGTTGCGAAATCTCAGGCAGCCTTCTTGGCGGTCGCCTTGTAGTCGCGGCGCTCCGGAATGCGGGCTGCCTTGCCGCGCAGGTTGCGCAGGTAGTACAGCTTCGCGCGGCGCACGCGGCCGTGACGCACGACCTCGATCGAGTCGATGGCCGGGGAGTGCAGCGGGAAGCGGCGCTCAACACCGGTGCCGAAGCTGATCTTGCGCACGACGAAGGTCTCGCGCACGCCGGCGCCCTGGCGGGCGATGACGACGCCGGTGAACGTCTGGATACGGGAGTTGTTGCCTTCCTTGATCTTCACGTTCACGTTGACGGTGTCGCCCGGGCGGAAAGCCGGGATCTCGTCGGCGTTCTTGAGGTGCTTGGCGTCGAAAGCCTCGATTGCGTTCACCATGATTGGTTCCTCGCTCGCTGCCGCATATCAGCGCTTCGGTTGGGGCGGCTCGCAGCCGCCGGTTCGTTGGTTTCCGCGGTCTGCCGCGGAAAACGCCGGCCAATCCGCCGGAAGTCGCGTCCGGCTGGACTTGAAGGGAATGCAGGCCTATGCGGCGGCCCGATCCCCGGCACAACAGTCCTCCATTATATGAGGAAGCCGGGAAATTCCAGATTGCGCAGCGGACTGCACGAGCATAGGGGTGAGAAACCCCTCCCCTTCTTGCAGTTTTTTCGCTACATTGAAGACGTTAAAGAGAAGATTTTAACAGCATAATGCTGGAAATGACGCAAATAAAACAGTCCGAAGAGAGAGGAAAAGCATGTATTGCGACCATTGCGGCAAGCCCATTGCCGACAAACAGCCTTTCTGCACAAATTGCGGTACGCCGGTTGCGAGCCTCGGCAATGCGCCCGCACCCAGCAACGCACCGGTGTCGGAGCAAGCAGCACCAGACGTTGCAGCCGATGCCGCCACTGCCGTATCGGCGCAGCGGCGACGGTGGCCGATTATCGCCATCGCCGCGGCAGCCATCCTTGCACTCATCGCAGGCACTGTATTCGTCACCTATCGGGCAGAAATCTGGGGCGGAAAAACGTTGCCGACTGTTGAGCAAATCGCCGAAGGCAACGAGCCGGTAACCGCTAAAAAGGTCAAGGCAAAGCTGGAAATACTTGGATTTACCAGCGTTTCCGTCGTCTCTGAATTCTCCAGCGAAGATTCCGGTACCTTCCTGCGATATGAAGGCACCGAAGCCGGCAGCCGCACCAGCACCTCCACGCCGATAACGGTGGTGGAATCACTCGGCCCGGGCGTTCCGAAAGGCACTATCGGATTGTCGCAAGAGGATGCCGTCGCAGAGCTACAGTCCATGGGCGTCGACATACGCACGGCGCCCGTTGCCGTCTCGTCGACGTCGGCGACGCAGCAGGGCACGGTCGCGGCTTCCTTCCCGACAGAAGGAAACGCGATGGCGGCCGATGCCGACGCCATCGTACTGGGCATCGCCACGGAAGGCGCAGGCGTTGGCATCGATCTGATTGGACAGGACAAGGACGACGTAAAGAGCGCTCTGGAATCGCAGGGCTTTGCCGTCACGCTTGTGCCGAAATTCACCTCGGAAGACTATGTCGGGAAGATGGTGACTTCCCACCCTGAGCCCGGCGTCTTCTCCTCCTCTTCTGACGTGACGGTGTATTACGGCGTGGACGCGTCCAGCGCAAAAGAGACCCTGACGCAAGCCGAGTCGGACGAGACGGGGCCGACGCAGCTGGTCGCGGATGTCCGGGAAGCGACCTTCGGGCGGTATTGCACGGCGGACGGCCAGCACTGCCTGACCATCAACCGCGACAGCAAGCAGGATGCGGATGACGACACGTCCATCACCGGGCTCAGCGCCGGCACCTATATATCCAATGGATGCCCTGCCGCACCGTACGGAACCTACGATGCTACGGACGAGCAGATCTGCATTTCCTCTTTTGCACGCGAGCAGAAGAACCGTTTGATCGATACCGATACCGGCGCGTTCGACCTTACCGATACGACGGATGCGCTTCGCTACCAGTGCGGTACCGATGAAGTCACCTTTTCGCAGGGCGCACCCATCGGAAAAATCTGCAAAAACGGCACGAAGGATTCCGATGCCGTCTTCTTCATGACCGATTACCGTATCTACTTCCCCGCGCACACCGACGTCAACGCGCTGATCGAACTCGGGATTTTCGACGACGACGCCGTAGCCGAAGCCGCCCAGCAGGAGGCAGCGGACACCAGCCGGCCGTTCATTCTTTCCCGCGATGCGTCTCTGTACGATTCAACGGAAACGGCTTTCGACGCCAAGTCGACCAATCCCTACACGGCGCCGATGCTGAACGACGACGGTACTGCTCGCCGCAGCGATTTCCCGGCGTTCAAGCCGGCTGTTTCCAACGAAACGGTTTATTACCTTGACGAAACGTCACTTGCCACTGCATGGACAACGCAGGATGCCGACAGTAGTTCGAAGGACGGCGAAGACGCCGCTTCCAAGAAGGACGCAGATGCTTCTACGGGGTCCAAGGAGAAGGAAGAAAAGGAAGGGACGGAAGAGAAGGCGAAGGACGGGGCAACGATTCTCGCGGAGATTAAGCAGGGCGACTTTTCCGACGTTGCCGGCAAATACTGCCGGTCGGATTCGGATTGCATCACGCTTGACGCTGCCGGAAACCTCGATTGGGGAGCCGGGGCTAACCCCATGACGTATAACGACGAGGACCTTCCCAATTACTATAATCTCGTGCAGTCCAATGTCGAGGAAGGCTGCAATCCGAGCTCCGAGGATGCCCGGGAGATGTATGAGGAGTATGGAATGTGCGCGGTGGAAGACCGGATCAGCCCGCGCTATTACTACCTCTATCCCGGGAACGCAAGCGACATTCTCCAGGACTATGCCGAGATGAATCTTCAGGGGACTCCGGAAGACAAGCCATTCCTGATTCAGGCTATTTTCCCCGCGATGTCATTGAGCCTGGAGGGCATCTATTACCTGCAGGAATAAAGAGGGCCCTCGCAGCGCAAGCAAAGAGGACAGGGCGCCGACGCCGGCGAAAATGTAAACCGCCGGAATGGCTATTTCCCGCCATTCTGGCGGTTTACAAATTATTCGTAGGGTTCAGGAGCTAGATCAAGAGGTCTGAAGCATCCCCTCGTCGACGCAGCCTACCGGAATACCTGCTCGTTGAATGCAACATGCTATCATATTGACAGCAGAACAATTGGATATTGCAACACATGAAGAAGGCATATCATGACGGTGACTATTAGCGTCCGCGTGGACGATGAGACCAAGAAGGACATGGAGGAAATCTGCGAAGCTCTCGGGCTGAGCATGAATACCGCGTTCGCCCTCTACGCAAAGACCGTAGTCCGCGAACGCCGCATCCCCCTCGACCTTGCCCTGGACCCGTTCTACAGCGAAGCCAACACGCGCCACCTCGAACAGGCGGCTGCCCGCGTCGCGCAGGGCCTCGGCACCGCGCACGAGCTCATAGAGGTCTAAGCGCCATGCAGACAACCCGAGACGGGCACGCATAGTTTCTCTACCTGCGCTGACAGCACGGTAGACAAGTGCTCAGAAAGATCAACGCGACCGTCAGAAGCACATAAGGCCTCTACTCCTCTGAAGGGAGGAGCAGGAGGGCGTCTAAAGCGGGGATATCCGGGTTGACGGCTCCCAGCGGGGCGTTGATGGTTTCTAGGACGTCGGAGGCCATGAACTGCATGGTGCGACCGACTTTGCGCGAGCGCAGAATGCCGGCATTGTCCAGGTTGCGCAATGCGTTGACCATCGACGTACGGCTTTTGCCGAGCCGGCGTTCCAGCATGGCCGCGTCCATCAGGGGATGGCCGAGCGCATACATGGCGACATGCATGGTCGTCGCGCCGAAGCCGCGGGATTCGACGATGGAGCGGTAGCTGTCGCGGATAAGGCACAGGCGCTTGACGCGGGCCAGCGAATCCTCGGCGGCGTCCTGAACCGTCTGGCAGAAGAACAGGATCCACTCTTCCCATTCGCCGTGCGTGCTGACGGCGAGAAGCCGATCCTGATATTCGCGGCGCCGGGATTCAAACCAAGGCGACACCGACAGCAGCGGCTGGGACAGGATGCCGCGTTCCATCATCTGCAGCATGATGAGCAAACGCCCGATGCGCCCATTGCCATCGGTAAAGGGGTGCAGCGTCTCGAACTGGTAGTGGAAGAGCGCCATGTCCAGCAACGCCAAGCCGGCATCCGAGCGGGACGACCACCAATCCAGCAGACTGCGCACGGCAAGGTCCAGTGATTGGCCTGGAGGCATCGGGACGAACCGGGCGTCTTCAATGCGGCACGTCGGGCTGCCGATGAATACCTGGCTCGTGCGGATGTCGCCAGCCTGCGCGGAATCGCTGGCAGTATCGTGCACCAGCGTGCGCTGCAGGTCGCGGATGAGCGGCAGCTGCACATGGTAGCCATCCCGCAGCGCCTGCACGGCGTATTCGGAAGCATCAATATAGTTGAACACCTCGCGCATGCTGTCATTCATCGCGGTCTTGTCCTCGCCCGCCTCATAATCCTGCGCAAGCACCGTTTCCAGCGGCTCGAAGGTGCCTTCCAGCGCACTGGTCGATTGCGCTTCACGGCGCATAGTCGGACGGCGCAGCATATCAGGGTTGGGAACGCTGTCACCCAGGGCGCTGAGCCTGGCGATGCTCATGCTGGCACGCGTAGCGGCCGACACGATGCGCGACGTCAGAACAGGAGGTTCATCCTGTAACGGATCAGGCATGAAGGCCGTCGCTTCGTACTCCTGGATGCCGTACGCGGTGGCGTAATGGCCGCGAACCGGAACCAACGTACCCGGCATATCAGCGGAAAATATCGTCATATAACTAACATATCGCGAATCTTAGATTCAAGTGACTAACATTTGGCGAATGTTAGTCACTTCAGGTGCTGAAGTGACCGGTAACCGGACGTTCCAAGGTTTGAAGTGACCAACACGCCCGTAAAGTTAGTCACTTAACGTATCGAAGTAACCGGCCTTCCCGGAACGCCGTTTATTAAAAAGCAAGAGAAGGGCGCTTCCCAAGGAGAGCGTCCAACAATTTTCCGGCGGAGCGAAATGTCAACCGCGAAAATGGCGCGGGATGGCGTGTCGGCGTCCTAGATTCGGGGCAGCTCGGAAATTGTTGGACGCTGTCTGACTACAGCGTCCAACAATTTTCCGGGAACCCGAAAAGAAAACCGCCAGAATGGCGGAAAATAGCCATTCTGGCGGTTTACGTTTTCTCCTGCGCGGGTTTTGTCAACCTTTAGGGGCGACACAAACCGCCGGCGGAGGCGAATCTGGGGTTGTCAGGCACCGCGACGGGAGGGACCCGCGTGGCACGACGGGCGGAACCCGCGCGCCGCGATGGGAGAACCCGCGCGGCGCCATCCTCAGAATCAGAACTCGCGGACCTTGCGGTAGAAGTTGATCAGGGAGCGGGTCGACGCATCCTGGGCGGCGAGGGCTTCGTCGTCCTTCGAGATGGCCGGCGTAATCTGCTTGGCAAGCTGCTTGCCGAGCTCGACGCCCCACTGGTCGTAGGAATCCAGGCCCCACACGGTGCCCTCGACGAACGTGATCATTTCGTACAGCGCGATGAGCTCGCCGAGCGCGAACGGATCGAGGCGCACGCCGAAGATCGAGGTGGTCGGGCGGTTGCCGGTGAAGACGCGGGCCGGGACGATGTCCTCAGGCGTGCCTTCGGCGCGCACCTCGTCGGCGGTCTTGCCGAACGCGAGGGCCTTCGTCTGCGCGAAGTAGTTGCCCAGCAGCAGCTCGTGCACGTCCTGGTCGCCGTCCTTGAGCGGGTTCGGCGTGTTGGCGAACGCGATGAAGTCGGCCGGGATCAGCTGCGTGCCCTGGTGGATCAGCTGGTAGAAGGCGTGCTGGCCGTTGGTGCCCGGCTCGCCCCAGAAGATCTCGCCGGTCTCGGTGGTGACCGGGGTGCCGTCCCAGCGCACGGACTTGCCGTTGGATTCCATCGTCAGCTGCTGCAGGTAGGCCGGGAAGCGGTGCAGGTACTGGTCGTACGGCAGCACGGCGTGCGAGGCGACCTTGTAGAAGTTGCGGTACCAGACGTTCAGGATGCCCATGAGCACGACGACGTTCTCTTCGAACGGCGTGTTGATGAAGTACTCGTCGATGGCGTGGAAGCCGGAGAGGAACTCCTCGAAGCGGGCCGGGCCGAACACGACGGCGAGCGAGGTGCCGACAGCGGAGTCGACCGAGTAGCGGCCGCCAACCCAGTTCCAGAAGCCGAACGCGTTCTTCGGGTCGATGCCGAACTCCTCAACCTTCTCCAGGTTGGTGGAGACGGCGACGAAGTGCTTGGCGACGGCTTCGGCGTTCTTGACCTCGGTGCCGTCGATGGCGCCCTTGGCCTTGAGCTCCTCGAGCAGCCAGGCGCGGGCTTCGCGGGCGTTGGTCAGCGTTTCCAGCGTGGTGAACGTCTTGGAGACGACGATGAACAGCGTGGTCTCCGGATCGAGGCCCTTCGTCTTCTCGGCGAGGTCGTTCGGGTCGATGTTGGAGATGAAGCGGGCTTCGATGCCGGCGTCAGCGTACGGCTTGAGCGCTTCGTACGCCATGACGGGACCCAGATCGGAGCCGCCGATGCCGATGTTGACGACCGTCTTGATTTCCTTGCCGGTCACGCCCTTCCATTCGCCGGAGCGGACCTTGTCGGCGAACGCGTAGATGCGCTCGAGCGTCTCGCGCACGTCCTTGACGGTGTCCTGGCCGTCGACGATGTACTTGCCTTCGTCCTCGGCCGGGCGGCGCAGCGCGGTGTGCAGCACGGCGCGGTCTTCAGTGTTGTTGATGTGCACGCCGGTGTACATGTCCTTGGTGCGCTCGGCGAGCTTGACGTCCTTGGCCAGGTCGGCGAACAGCTTCAGCGTCTCCGGCTTGATGAGGTTCTTCGAGAGGTCGAAGTGCAGCGTGCCCGCGTCGAACGAGAGCTTCTCGACACGGTCTTCGTCTTCGGCAAACCACTTCTTGAGATCGACGCCCTCGGCCTGCATGTCGTCGTAGTGCTTCTGCAGGGCTTCCCACGCGGGGGTCTTGGTGGCGTCAACTGGCGGATTGATGGCCATATTGGTAGGTTCCTTTCATCATCATCAGAAAGCTCCGTGCCGCGGAACGCACGTTGTCGGCGCTGGGTTTCCGCAACCGTTTGCATTCACCTGAACAATTTACTCACGAAAGGCGACACGAACGCACGCGTTACAGCACGTCGTCGTAGCCGTTTTCGGCGAGATGCTTGACCATCGACTTGACTTCCTGGCTGCGGGCGCGCGGCGCGATCAGCAGCGCGTCCGGAGTGTCGACGACGACCATGTCGTTGACGCCGAGCAGCGCGACGGTGCGGCCGGAATCGGGCACGACGACGTCGCCGGCGGAATCCAGGTACGCAACGGCGTCGGGATCGCCGAGAATCTTGATGTTGCGTTCGTTGACGCTCGGCAGCAGCGCCGCGACGGAATTGAAGTCGCCGATGTCGTCCCAGCCGAAATCTCCCGGAATGACGGCGACGCCGCCGGCGACCGAAAGCGGCTCGGCGACGGCGTAATCGAACGCGATCTTCTCGATTCCCGGCCACCAGCGCGCCATCGCGGCGTCGCGGTGCTCGGTGAACGCGGCGCGGTCGACCGTTTCGCGCGGGTTCTCGCCGCGCCCGCGCGCCGCTTCGACGGCGGCTTCGTACGCGGCGTCGTCGGCGACGATTTCGTCGGCGATCTTGCCGATCGCTTCAGCCAGCGCCGGCTTGTACTCCTCCAGATGCCGCAGCAGCACGTCCGCGCGCATGACGAACATGCCCGCGTTCCAGCGGTACTCGCCGGTCGACAGGTACGCCTGCGCGGTGGCGGCGTTCGGCTTCTCGACGAACCGTTCGACGACGTGCGCGTCGGGGGCGCCGGGAACCTCCTCGGCGAGCGAGTCGCCTTCGTGGATGTAGCCGAACGCCGTCGACGGGCGCGACGCGGCGATGCCGATCGTCGCGACGTAGCCGGCGCGGGCGGTTTCGACGGCCTGCCGCACCGCTTCGATGAAGGCGAGCTTGCCGCGGATGACGTGATCGGCGGCGAACGAGCCGACGACGATCTTGTCGCCGTGGCGGCGCGCGAGGACAGCGGTGGCCAGCGCGATGGCGGCGGTCGAGTCGCGCGGCATCGGCTCGGCAAAGATATGGTCTTCCGTCAGTTCGGGAAGCTGCTCGCGCACGGCGGCGACGTGCTGCTCGCCAGTCGAGACGTTGACGTGGTCGAGGCCCGCGATGGCGGCGAGGCGGTCGTACGTCGTCTGGATCAGCGTGCGCCCCTGGCCGAGCAGGTCGTAGAGGAACTTCGGGCGCGCCTGGCGGCTCAGCGGCCACAGCCGCGTGCCCGTGCCGCCGGCCGGAATGATGGCGTAGAAATCGTCGAATCCGTTCGAAACACTCATGCGAACCATCGTACCGGGAATCGGGCGGTTTGCCGACCCCACTGCACTATGGAACGTCCAATTTTCCGGTTCCTGCGCGGCTGGCTGGGCGGTTGGTTGCGCGGCGTTGCCGGCTCGGCAGCCCGTGGCCGGAAATGAAGAAAGGTTCCGATCTCCCTACCGAGTCAGAACCTTTGATTCCATTGTACGGTAGACTCGCCCGAAACGTGCGGAAGTTAACCCCCTTTTCCTAATTTCTTCTCTCCCAGCGCAACTTAGGGCGCAATATGCGGCCAATAGCGCCGGATTTGCGCGTAATTTCTAGCAAAAATGCCCCCTTTGGTTCGCCGCAGAGAATCTAAGATTTTGTTAGGAAAGGTTACTTTTAAAGCGCTCCCAAGGCAGAGAAGGAAGATTCCCGACGCCCAACGTCCCAGCCCCCTCTCCCAGCCACGCTCCGGAAGCACCGTATCCGCTTCTTCAAGTCGCCGGATTTCACGCCTCCCGGACGCCGCACACAACGGCTGCCGAGGAAGGGCAAGGAACACCAGAAGGCGCGACACGCCTTGTTTTCCAACAGGGTTGCGTTCCCCTCGAGATTGCTGTAAGCTCTGTTAATTGTGCACGGAAGGCCGCTGCGGCGGCTGGAACGCATGCCATCTTAGCTCAGTCGGTAGAGCGGCTCACTCGTAATGAGCAGGTCGACAGTTCGATTCTGTCAGGTGGCTCCACCAAACCGGAACGTGAAAGCGTTCCGGTTTTTGTTTTCCGCGGACGCCCGGCAGTCCCGCCGGAACGAACCGGCCGTTCCAAACGGAACCGGCCGGAATCATTGCCGACGACGCCTAGGGCACCTGCCAGCCGGTCACCGGCACTGGGCAATTTGCAGGGCCGGGTGGCCGCCACCCCTTCCGACGATCCGCACGATCGGGTAAGGTGGGAGCCGCTTCGCGCGAGTGGCGTAATTGGTAGCCGCGCAGGATTTAGGTTCCTGTGACTTCGGTCGTGTGGGTTCGAGTCCCATCTCGCGCACGTTCTAGCGGCGCAGGGCGCGCTTGGCGACGGAGCGGATCGCGCACTGCAAACGATTGACATGCAGCGTGAACTCGCCCGGCAGCTCCTCGACGAAGCCGTTGAATCCCTGCTTGAATTCCAGCACCCCGCGCCCCGGGTCGGACGGATCGTCGAACACGCCGGAAATGCCGTAGAAATTGTAGCGGTCGACGCCGCGTTCGATGGCGCGCGACATCATCTCGTGCTGCAGCGCGGTCGGCGCGTAGAACTTCGCGTAGCGTTCGTCGGAACCGGACGAGAAGTACACGAGCTCGCGCGGATGCCAGATGAACGCGCCGACGGCGACGGGTACGACGGAGCCGTCGCGCTCGATCCGTTCGCGGGCGTCGGCGATGCGGCGGTGGGCGGACTCGACGTTCTGCTGAGCCGTCTTGAGCTTGCGGCGCACGTCGTCGGGGTATTTCGAAGTCTCGAGCGACTTTTCCAGCCGCGCGACGTCGCGCTCGAAGCCGGCGAGCTTCTTCTCCCAGCCCGCGAGATACTTCTCGAGATGAACTTCGGCGACCATGAACTCGACGTCGTCGCCGAACGCGTCGTACAGATGCTGGAAATAGCCCAGCTCGCGGCCGCGGAAGTGCTGCTTTTCGGAACTCATCTCGCAGATGCGGTGGAACACGTCGAGTTCGCCGCGCTCCATCCGGCGCACCTCGACGGCGCTGTTGCGGGCGATCTTGACGTTGCGGCGGGTGTTCTTTGAATACGTTTTCAGCAGCTCGTCGGCGTTCTTCAGTCCGGCGAGTTCCTTGACGTACACCCAGCGGTTCTCCACCGACGCGTAGCCGTGCGTGAAGCCCTGGTGATGCCAGCCAGCCTGCTGGTAGCGGTCCATCAGCTCGCGGTCGGGGGCGCCGTCCGGCTCGCCTTCGGACGTGCGCTTCTGGTAGACGTCGTCCGGCCAGCACGTCACGCTCGCCGCGTGGTGGCGCCGCGCCGATTCCCGCAGCGCCTTCGTCATCGCCGTCACCGCAGCCGCGTCGTGCGGATCGACCAGCGGGCCGAGCCACACCGACGCGTCGGTGCCGAAGCGCGACGGCGTGAAGCCGACGAGCGCCGCGGCGACCGGCCGGTCGCTTTCGTCGACGACGCCGACGAATTCGGTTTCGCTGACCGTCGCGTCGTCCTCCACCAGATTGCGGAACTCCACCGTCTGCTGGAAGCCGCCTTCCGGACTGTGCCGCGAAAACTCCTCGAATTCCTCAGGTGCCAGCGTCCGGGTACGCAAAGTCTGCATTGCTTCGTTCCTTACTTTATGAGTGGAGATGGTGGAGGAGGGTTTTGAGGCGGTAGGTGAGGGGGCGCACGACCGCGGTGAATTCGCCGGGGAGCTCCTCCACTTCCCCGTCGAACCCCTGCTTGAATTCGAGCACGCCGTGTCCCTCGCTGTCCGGATCGCCGAACACGCCGTCGATGCCGTAGAAGTTGTAGCGCGCCACGCCACGCTCGACACAGTAGCGCAGCATCGCCTCGTATTGGATCAGCGCCGACGGGTAAAACGTTTTGTAGCGCTCGTCGGAACCGGAAAACAGGTAGATCGTTTCGTTCGGATGCTCGACGAACAGCGAGACCGCCGCCGGCAGCACGTCGCCATCGGCGGCGAATTCCTGCGCCTCCGCAAGCCGCTTGCGCGCGGCCGCCAGATTGCGGCTCTCCTCCCCCAGCTGCCGTTCGGTCTTCGTCGTCGGCCGCTCGGCGTGCTTCGCTTGAAGCGCCGCCACCTTGCGCTCGAGGCCGGCGACGCGCTCGCGCATCTGCTGTGCGTATTCGGCGATATGGATCTCGGCGACAAGGAAGTGCGCCGCGTCGCCGAACGCCTCCTTGAAGCGTTCGAAATACTCGCGCCCGCGGAAGCCGAAGCCGCGCCGGTCCGCCGTCGCCTTCTCGATGTCGGCGAAGACGCCGAGTTCGCCGGCGCCCAGCTCGCGTACGTGCACGCCCATCGCCGCGGCCCGCTTGACGCTCCACTGCGTGCGCTTTGAATACGATTTCAGCAGCGCCTTGCCATCCGAGATTCCCGACAGATCCTTGACGTACCGCCAGCGCGGCACCGCCGTGTACCCGACCGTGAACCCTTCGTGCTTGAAGCCGAGCGCCTCGAGTTCGGCGACCGTTTCGTCGTCGGGAAGCTCGCCGGCAATCGGCTCGCCCTGCGACGAACGGCGCCGGTACGGCGTTTCCGGCGTAATCGACAGCTGCGCGGCGCCCTTCGCCTTCGCGTGCGCCTTGAGCTGCGCAAGGAAGAACGAGCGCAGCTCGGCATCGTGGTAATCGAAGAGCGGCCCGTCATGCACCTCGGCGAACGTCGACAGGCGCGTATGGTGCGTTTCGAACAACGCTTCCGCAACGGTGCAACCGTTTTCAGCGACGCCGAGCAGCTCGGTTTCGGTGCCTTCCGCCGTGCGCAGCGACGCCATCGCGGCTGTCTGCTGGAAATTGCCGTGCGGCTCGCGTGCGGAGAATTCGTCGAACTGCGCGGGGGTGAGGGTTACGAGTTGAAAGGAACGCATCTGCTGCCTTCAGGTAGATTCAGTCTCATCAAACTCGCGCCATTGTAGCACCGCACCCCGCGCTCTAAGTGGACACGCAACGCCCGCCATATGGACCCGGCCCACCGCTCCATTTCATTGGGGGTACCGTCCGGTTGGCTCTAACCGCTACTTCCCCTGCGGAAGACATAGACATGCCGATTTTCGCGGGTGGCCCTACAGTGATTGCGGCACAGACACGCCGCCGCTAGCCGCGCACGACGCGTTCGATGGCGGGCACGAGGGCGCGCAGCGCCTGGCCGCGGTGCGAAATCGCGTTCTTTTCCGCAGCGGAGAGTTCGGCCGACGTCGGCGCGTCGTCCACGCTGCGGCCGTCGCGCGTCGCGTCGGGGACGAACAGCGGATCGTAGCCGAAGCCGTTGGCACCGCGCGGCTCGCGGATAATGACGCCCGGCATTTCGCCGATTTCCACCGTTTCCACAAACGCCTGCGCACCCTCAGTTCCAGCGGCCTCATCAGCCCCGTTGGCCTCATTGGCCCCGTTGTCCCCATTGGTTCCTGCAATCCCAGCGGCCCCATCAGCGTTACCGGCCCCATCGGCACCGGCGACCGGCGCGACGAATGCGGCGGCGCAGCGGAAGCGGGCGGTGCGCTGGGCGTCGGGGATGTCGGCGATCTGAGCGAGCAGCAGCGCGTTGTTCGCCGCGTCATCGCCGTGCGTGCCGCTCCAGCGCGCCGACAGGATGCCGGGCGCGTTGCCCATGACGTCGACGATGAGCCCGGAATCGTCGGCAATCGCCGGCAGACCGGTCAGCCCGGCAACGAACCGCGCCTTGAGCAGCGCGTTTTCGGCGAACGTCACGCCGGTTTCCTTCGGATCGGGCAGGTTCAGGCTGCCAGCCGACACGAGTTCGACGCCGGCCGCGGCAGCCCCAAGGCTTTCGTCGAGAATGCGGCGGATTTCGGCAAGCTTGCCTTCGTTATGCGTTGCTACGACAATCTTCATGGCTCCATCTTCCCTGTTCTGTGCGACCGGATGGTTGACAACTGTTTCAGCGGATAGTTGACATTGTGCAGGCCGTTGCCGCGGCTGCGAAGGGCATGGCCAACAGCAACCACAACCAAGGCAATGACCCATCCCAAGACTACCCATGCGGCCGATCCGCCCGCGCTGGGCCCGCAAGTGCGGCGCGCTGGGCCTTCTCCATGCGGTTTTCACAACAGGATTTCGAAAAGTCTGCGCTCCTCCCCTGTTCCAGTGGCCGCGCGACACTCCCGGACGGCTCCCGGCGCGCATTGGACGGCCAATTTCCACCCGCGTTCCCCCGATTGCGCCGTTAGCGGAAAACCGTTGGAATTGCAGCGTTTCTCGAGATTTTACCCAACGGTAACGCCGTGAGATGGTGCCCGAAATATGGACTCACGCGGCGTTTCACTGGAACTTTTGGCGGGAATGGTTGAAAATAGATATATGAGGTTCGAGAAGGGGACTCACGAACCACCGGAAAGCATCAGCGCGTTGGGGCGCTAGCTGGGACTGCATTCCCGGCGTTGCGTATTCGGTTTGGTTCCCATTCCTTTTCTCCTTCCTTGGCAGATGTGCTTCTCGAGGCCGCGCTTCCCTTTTACGGCGCGGATTCGAGGGGTCGAAATCGGGCCGCCCGACGCGTACCGTTGAGAAGGAGGTATGCGGCGGGCGGCCGTTTTCCGTTTTTCACCCCAAGCCGGCCGGAAGAAAATCTCCATGGAACCGCACGACGCTGTGCGGAAAAAAATCTTGAATAGAAGAAACGCGAGGCACGGAGGGGAAGAAGGTGAGAAGGAAGGAAAACCTTCTTCCGTGGTGCGGGCGCTTCGCTGGCGGCCGCAGACGGCGGCTGCCGTAGGATGCCGGAAGCCCCTAGTCTTCGGCGAGCGCCTTGCGCTGGAGGGACTGCAGTTCCTTGTTGCCCTTTTCGGCGAGCGCGAGCAGTTCGTCGAGCTCGGTGCGGGTGAAGGGGCGGTGTTCGGCGGTGCCCTGGATCTCGATGAATTCGCCGGAGCCGGTCATCGCGACGTTCATGTCGGTCATCGCCTGGCTGTCCTCGATATACGGCAGGTCGAGCATCGGGTTGCCGTTGATGATGCCGACCGACACCGCCGAGACGCTGTCCTTGACGACCTTGTCCACCGAACGGATGTGGCGGTGGGCCTGCGCCCAGCGCAGCGCGTCGACGAGCGCGACGTAGGCGCCGGTAATCGAAGCGGTGCGCGTGCCGCCGTCGGCCTGGAGCACGTCGCAGTCGATCTGCACCTGGTTCTCGCCCAGCGCCTTCATGTCGACGACGCCGCGCAGGCAGCGGCCGATCAGGCGGCTGATTTCGTGCGTGCGGCCGCCTACCTTGCCGCGCACCGATTCGCGGTCGGTGCGTTCGGCGGTGGCGCGCGGCAGCATCGCGTATTCCGCGGTCACCCAGCCCAGGCCGCTGTCCTTGCGCCAGCGCGGCACCCCGGCGGTGAACGTCGCCGTGCACATCACCTTCGTGTTGCCGCACTCGATGAGCACCGAGCCCTCCGGCACGTCGGTGAAGCCGCGCGTAATGCGCACGGGCCGCAGCTCGTCGACCTTGCGGCCGTCGGCACGCAGCACCGTACGTGTGCCCAGCATGTCCTTGATTTCAACCATGGTATTCCCATTCCTGTCGTGAGGTGCCTGCAGGTAGGATGCAAGCATCTCGGTTTACCAATGCGTTCGTCCCGCCTCCCCCTAGGCCGGGCGAACCATTCCCCCAACATGTCGCGTTGCGGATGGTTGCTGCCGCAAGGCAATATAACAGCCGGCTCACGCCGCACGTCCCCATACCGGGTAATACGTACGTCATTCTACCGAAAAGAGCGCGGGGCCGCACCCGCTTGCCTGTACGAAAAAGATTCGTCGCCACCGCTCTCTTCGCCACCGCTTTCGTCGCTCAAGTCAGTCAGTTCATGGATGGTTGGCGCCGATGCACCGGCCACGTCGTGGGCGGTTCATGCGCCCGGGGCCGCGCTCGGCTACGCTGATACCGTACAAGATGGTGCGAAAAAACAGCGCGCCCAGCGTGCCGGGCAAGCCGGGCGCCGGGCGGCGAGACGAGGGAAAACGGAGGAGCCATGGGGAACGATTCGCCGGCCCTGATGACCGACATGTATGAGTACACGATGCTGGACGCCACGCTCAAGGACGGCACCGCGAACCGCAAGTGCGTATTCGAGGTGTTCACGCGGCACCTGCCCGAGGGGCGGCGCTACGGGGTGCTCGCCGGCACCGGCCGCATCCTCGACGCCCTCGAGGACTTCCATCTGGACGAGGACGACCTGAAGTTCCTCGCCGACAACCATGTCGTGAGCCCGGAAACGATCAAGTGGCTCGAAAACTTCCGCTTCACCGGCTCGATCCGCGGCTACCGGGAAGGCGAGGCGTTCTTCCCCAACTCCCCGGTGCTGCAGGTCGAGGGGACGTTCGGCGAATGCACGCTGCTGGAAACGCTGGTGCTCTCGATGCTCAACTACGATTCGGCCGTCGCCTCCGCCGCCTCGCGCATGACGAGCGCGGCGAAGGGGCGCCCCTGCTTCGACATGGGCGCACGCCGCACGAACGAAGCGGCCGCCGTCGCCGCCTCGCGCGCCGCCGTCATTGGCGGCTTCCAAGGCACCGCGAACCTGCTGGCCGCCAAGCGCTACGGCCTGAAGGCGATCGGCACGGCCGCCCATTGCTTCACGCTCGTGCACGACAGCGAGCGCGCCGCGTTCGAATCTCAGATCGAGGCGCTCGGCACCTCGACGACGGTGCTGGTGGACACCTACAACGTGGAGGAAGCGGTGCGCACGGCGGTCGACGTCGCCGGGCCGGCCCTGGGCGGCGTGCGCATCGACTCCGGCGACCTCGCCTCGCTCGCCCAGCGCGTGCGCAACCAGCTGGACGCGCTTGGGGCCCGCGGCACGAAGATCACCGTCACCAACGACCTGGACGAATACGCGCTGGCGTCCCTGCAGACGGCGCCGGTGGATTCGTACGGCGTCGGCACGATGCTGGTGACCGGTTCCGGCTCGCCGACCTGCGCGATGGTCTACAAGCTGTCGGAACGCGAGAATCCGGACGGTTCGATGCAGCCGGTGGCCAAGAAATCCCAGTCCAAGGCGACGGTACCGGGCCGCAAGCGCGCGTTCCGTTCGTACGAATACGAACTCGCCGAATGCGAGCACGTCGTCGCCGGAACGCAGGAGCAGCTGGACGCGTTCGAGGCGCCGGAAAACTGGCGCGACCTGCTCGTCGATTTCGTCGACCATGGCCAGGCCGACCCGCGCTGGCAGGGCCACGACGCCATCGTCGAGGCGCAGGCGCACCACGCGCGCTCGCTGGCGGCGCTGCCGATCACCGCGCAGTCGCTGATGAAGGGCGACCCGGTCATCGCCACCGAGATCACGCAGCTGTAGGCGCGGCCGGCGCAGACGGAACGGAAACGGCCGCTGCAAACGCTTGCGGCGGCTGCAAACGTTGCGCAAGGAGCGGCGCCGCGCTCGCTGTAGGCTCCACCGTGGACGCAAGCAGCCGGGGAAGTGCTATAAAGGAAGGACATACAGCGCCGTATGCGCGCCGTGCGGCCGTTGCGCCCCGCGGGCCCGGCGCTGCGAGACCGGATCGGGGATGACGATGGACAGTGAACAGTGGCGCCAAACGTATTGGCGTGCGGTGGGGGCGCTCGCGGGACTTGCGCTTGGCGACGCGCTGGGCATGCCGACGCAGAGCATGTCGGTGCATGACATCGTGGAGGAGTACGGCGGCCCGGTGGACGGGCTGCTCGACGCCACCGAAACCCAGCCGATTGCGCCGAACATGCCGGCGGGTTCCGTAACCGACGACACCGAGCAGGCGTTCCTGCTGGCGCAGCGGCTGATCGAGGACAATCCAATCGCGCCGGAAACGTGCGGCGAGATAGAAGATTTCGGCACGTTCCCGCCGGCTCCGGAAAGCGTCGGCGCCGACGGCACGCTGCTGCTGGTCCATCCGCCGGCCGGGCCGGTCACCGCGCACCGTTCGGACGCCCGTTGCACGCACGACCGCATCAACTGGGAGGACTTCGAGCCGGTCTGCCCGGCGCCGGAACCGGTGCTGCGCCGCGTGCCGATTCCGCCGGCCAGCGGCGAAGCGTCGCTCGACAGCGACCAGTACGCCGCCGACCTACTCAAGTGGGAATCCAAGATAAGGGCGCGCGGTTCGCTCGATCTGCTCGGGCCGTCCACGCGGCGCGCGCTGCACGCGCTCGAAGCCGGCGCGAGCATCCACGAAACCGGCCGTGAAGGCACGACGAACGGCGGCGCGATGCGCGCGGCGCCGATTGGCATCGCGTTCTCGCCGGAAGCGCCCGACGACCTGCTCGGCCGCATGGCGCGCGAATCGTGCCTCGTCACCCACAACACGACCAACGGCATCGAGGCGACGACGCTGATCGCCGCCGCCGTCAGCTACGGCATCGCCGGCTACCCTTCCCCGCTGCAAAGCGCCGTCGCGTACGTCATCGACCAGCCGGCGCACGGCCACTGGACGCCGAAGGCGTCGGTGCTGGCGCGCACCCAGCAGGCGCTCGCGTGGGCGAAGGACGGCGACGGGGCGGCGCTCGACGACGAATCGTTCGCCATCCACCTGCGCCGCGAGTTCGGCACCAGCGTCGAGGCGAACGAATCGGTGCCGGCGGCGTTCGCCATCGCCCAGCGGTTCTGGAACGACCCGACGAAGGCGCTGTGCTTCGCCGCCTCCATCGGCGGCGACACCGACACGATCGCCGCGATGGCCGGCGCGATGCTCGGCGCCGCGCACGGCCCGTTCGCGTTCGACGGCCCGATGCGCGAGCAGGTGCTCGCGACGCTGCGCGACGTCAACCATCTTGAGATTCCCGGCACCGCGCGCCGCCTGTGCATGCTGCGCTTCGCCACGCTCTAGCCGCCCTTCCGCTTGGGTCATACGCAAAAAGCAGGGACGCTTATGGCATCCCTGCTTTTCGTAGGTTTTCCGTAGATTCCAGACGCGCGGAACTAGCGCATCATCTCTTCGTAGATGCGCTTGCAGTCGGGGCAGACCGGGAACTGGGAGGGGTCGTGCTTGGGGACCCACACCTTGCCGCACAGCGCGACGACCGGGCGGCCGGTCAGGCGCGACTCGGCGATGCGTTCGCGGGAAACGTAGTGCGCGAAGCGGTCGGCGTCGCCATTATCGCTCCGTTCGGTGCGCTCCTTCTCCTCCGGGCGTTCCAGCACCGCCGTGCCGGTGGACGAATCCGGGTCGGCGGACGGCGACGACGGCTCGAGGCCGTCGAAAGCGCCGGAACCGGCGAAAGCGGACGGAGCGGCGTACGCAGCCGGGCCGCCGGGAATCTTGGTGTCGTTGAAATCGAAAGTATCCATCGTGTGCTCCTTGAGCCGCGTTGCCAATATGCCAGCTGCGCGGGAGCCGGGCACCCATCCCAAGTCCCGCCGCGCAGACTCCTGCTTCCTATCATAGGAAATTCCGGCCGCCAGTGAACACACCGGGCCGTACCTTTTCACAAAACGGATTCATGGCGTCCGGCGGCGCCCCGCGGACGAACGGACTAACGGGTTCGCTACGCTGGAAGCCATGACGATTGCGGTTTGCCCAGGATCGTACGATCCGCTGACCAACGGGCATCTGGATGTAATTAAACGCACCGCGGAACTGTTCGGCGAGGTGCATGTCGTAGTGGCGGTCAACAGCGCGAAGACGCCGCTGTTCACCGAGGAAGAGCGGGTGGAGATCATCGCGTCGGCGCTGCGCGGCGCCGGCGTGACGAACGCGACGGTGGCGTCGACCGACGGGCTGATCACCGACTACTGCACCGGCGTCGGCGCGCGCGTCATCGTCAAGGGGCTGCGGCAGAACGGCGACTACGAGGCGGAGCTCGGCATGGCGCTCGTCAACCGGCGGCTCGCGGGCATCGAGACGATGTTCCTGCCGGCCAATCCGGTGCTCGAGCACATTTCCAGCTCGGTCGTCAAGGACATCGCGCGCCACGGCGGCGACGTCAGCGACATGGTGCCGGCGGGAGTCGCGCCGCGGCTGGCAGCGGCGCTGCGGGAACGGTAGGGGCTCGGAACGGCAGGACCCGGGAACGGCAGGGCTTGGGAACGGCGCGGCGGCCATGCTTCCGGCAGCCTTGCCAGGGTGGCTGCGTGCGGAAGCAGGAATAGTGCCGGAAAAATGCGTGCGCACGCCGGCACGCGCCTACAATGGTGGGTAATCGACGTCGAGCGACGGCCCAGCGCCGTCGAAGGAAAACCGAAAGGCAAGGTGCCGCTGTGGGCGATTTCGAAGAGGGCGGCCGCGTTTCGCCGCGCAAGCTATGGGGACGCGACGAAGCCGACGACAGCACCGCGCAGACCGCGGCGCACGGGTCGGTGCAAGGGGCGCCGGCCGGCGCCGCGGGCGCAGCAGATTCTGGCGATAGCGGCTTCGGCAATTACGGCAATGGCAGCGGGAACGGCTATGGCGGCGGCGACCGTGGCGGCAACGCCGGCAGCCAGTCGGGCGCCGGGAACGGTTCCGGCCAGCGCGAGCGTTCGGCGGCCGCGTTCGATATGTCGTCGCTGCCGGACCTGCGCGAGAACGCCGGCGCCGACGCCGAGGAAGCGATGGCGCGCAACCGCGCCGAATTCACGACGGTCTACGACATCCTCGATTCGCTCGAAAGCCAGCTTTCCGAAGCGAAGGGGTCGATTTTTTCGCCCAACGTCGTCAAGATCGACCGCGACGAATTCCTCGAGCAGCTTTCCGAGCTCAAGTCGAAGCTGCCGGTGCAGCTCGAGCGCGCCAGCGCCTTGATGCGCGAGGCCGAGCACCGGCTGGAGAGCGCGCAGTCGCAGGCGAACGTCATCCTCTCGTCGGCCCAGAGCCGCGCCTCCGACATGGTGCAGGAGGCACAGCAGCAGGCGCAGGTGCTCGCGGGGCAGGAAAACGTCATGCAGATCGCCCGCCAGAAGGCGCGCCAGCTGCTCGACGACGCGCAGGCCAAGTCCGACCACCTCACGCAGGGCGCCGACCGCTACTGCATCACGATGATGGAGGAGCTCAACAAGCAGCTCGAGAAGTTCGGGCGCGACGTCAACAGCGGGCTGACCGTCCTCAAGGACCGGCAGCAGGCGGCGCAAGCCGACTTGCCGCACCTGTCCGCGGACGACTACCCGAAGCAGTGAGCGGCGCGGCGGACGCAATCTGGAATCTGGAATACAAAACGAACGTTCCGACGGCTGTGAAAACGCGCAGCCGCAGCGGAAATCTTTGGGAAAAACAAGCGGAAGGAAGCGGCAAACGATGGCTCGCATTGCATTCACTGACTGGACCGTTCCGGTGGCGCAGGTCGGCTCGCGGCCCGGGCAGACGAAGGAAATCGACGCGGCGTTCCCGGCGCCGGAAGGCATCGGCGACGAGGTCGTCGGCGTGAGCGCCGGCGCCGACGTCGCCGTGAAGGGGCAGTTCGATTCGATTGTCGACGGGCTGATCTTCAACGGAACGCTGACGGCGCCGGTCCACGCCGTCTGCGCGCGGTGCGACATCGACTTGAGCCGCGACATGAGCGAAACCGTCACCGCGTTCTTCCCGTTCGAAAACAACGCGGAGGAACGCGAGCGCGGCAACGGCGACGAGGAAACCGAGATCCTCGCCGGCGAGGAGGAATCCGGCGACGTCTATCCGCTGCTCGACAACGGCGCGTTCGCCGACATCGAGCCGCTCATCCGCGACACGTTCGTCACCGCGCTGCCGCTGCAGATGCTGTGCCGTCCCGACTGCAAGGGGCTATGCCCGCAGTGCGGCGCCGACTTGAACGAGATTTCCGGCGAGCATACGCACGACGTTCCCGACATCCGGTTCGCCGGCCTCGCCGCGCTCAAGGAGCAGCTCGAACAGGAAGGCAAGTAAGCGAGGGGTTGCGTTCTCGCAAGCCGCTTTGGCGAGATTTGTACGGGGGGTGCGGTAAGGTTTCGTCTGCTTAAGCCAGATTTGTTCGAACGAAACTGAAGGATAAGAAATGGCACTGCCTAAGTACAAGATGTCGCGCGCCAACACGCGTTCGCGCCGCGCAAACTGGAAGGCCAAGCCGGTCGCCACCATCGAGTGCCCGAGCTGCGGCAACCCGACGATGCCGCACGTTGCATGCCCGACCTGCGGAACCTACCGCGGCCGCGTGTACCGCGAGGCCGTCAACGCCCGTTACGCCGCTAAGTGAGCCAACGGACGCCAAGCGTAAAGGGAACCCTGCCATCGACGGGTGGCAGGGTTCCTTGCTTTCTGTCCCCGGTTTTTTGCGGTGCTTCCCTCCCCGGCCGCCCGGCCTTCCCTTCCCTGCCTTCTCCCCTTTTTTCGCACGGCCGACGTTGCCGGGCGCTCCGTGCCTTCCCCCCGTCGTTTCTTTTTTGGGCACACCCTGTCGGGGCGTCCAAGAAAAGGGTAGAATGGGAATGTTTTAACGACAACGCTAGCGTCGGAACGCCGATGTGAAGCGCGAAGCGGAATTGCTGGTATTGCAAAGTGACCGCGAAGCTCGGGGCGGGGCCGCGAGCCGTGGTTTTCGCAAGTCTTGCAATTCACCGCGCAGCTTCATATGGGGTACGTTCGCGTATGGTTCCGGCTGGGGGGAGACCTTACAGGCGCTACTGAGGCTGAAGAAGAACCGTCATGAACAAGCAGAACGTGAGCAAGGAAGACAAGCTCAAGGCAGCGGCCACCGAAATCTCGGGCGGCGCAACCGACCGCCTTGCCTCGGCGCCGGCCGATATCGCGGCCGCGGAGGAGCTGTTCGAGGCGCTCGGCACGACGCTGGACCCCGACCTGCTGATCGAGGCGCTGACGCACCGGTCGTTTTCCCACGAAAACCCGGGCACGAAGAACTACGAACGGCTTGAGTTCCTCGGCGACGCCGTGCTCGAGCTCGTCGCCACCGAAACGCTGTTCGGCGCGCATCCGGACATGTCGGAAGGCCAGCTCGCGAAAATGCGCGCGAAGGCCGTGTCCGAAGAGGCGCTGAGCAAGATCGCACGCGAAAAGCTGCACGTCGGGCCGTACATCCTGCTCGGCCACGGCGAAACCGAACAGGGCGGCGCCGACAAGAGCTCGATCCTGTGCGACATCGTCGAGGCGCTGATCGGCGCGACGTTCCTCGAATACGGCATCGACGGGGCGCGCAAGGTCGTGCACCGGCTCATCGACGACACGCTCGTCGAAGTCGCCACCGAGGGGCCGGCGCTCGACTGGAAGACGTCGCTGACCGTCAAGGCGCACCATATGGGGCTCGGCGAGCCGCACTACCGCATGTCCGTGTCGGGGCCGGAGTACGCGCAGACGTTCACCGCGCAGGCAATGCTCGGCGATTCGCCGGAAGTCTACGGCGTCGGCGAAGGCACCTCCAAGCGCAAGGCGCAGCTTGCCGCCGCCGAACAGGGCTGGCGAGAACTCGCCAAGCGCGAAGCCGCCGCCCAGGCTGTCGAAGCGGAAGCCTCCACCGAAGCGGAAGCCTCCGCCGAAGCCGGCGAATCTCAAGCCGACTGAAAAATATCCCCCCATCTACTTTCCAGTCGCTCACAAGCCCTCGCCGACTGGAACGTATTGACCTGACTACGTTCCAGTCGCTCAGGCGTCCCCACCGACTGAAACGTAGCCCAAAATCTACGTTCCAGTCGGTGACGGCCCCTCAGTGACTGGAATGTATCAATCTGTCTACGTTCCAGTCGGTAGGGAGGCGTCCGGAATCTTCTCCACCATGTGAAAAGACCCTGATGGGGGCGTGCTTTTTTCGTTACGATGGCTCAGACTATCGGCCAATCGCCATACGAAGACAGCATGGGAGGAGAAGACAGTGTCATCCAAACCGCTTCAGGCATTCAACGGCATGGAAAGCGCCGTCGCCTACAGTGAAGGGGAACGCACGGTCATCGAAGGCGAGAGGATGACCGGCGCCGAAGCCCTCATCCGTTCGCTCGAAGACCTCGGTGTCAAGGACGTCTTCGGCATTCCCGGCGGCGCGATCCTGCCCGTATACGACGCCATCAACGACTCGACGAAGTTCCGCTTCATCCTCGCGCGCCATGAGCAGGCCGCCGGCCACGCCGCCGAAGGCTACGCGGTCGCCACCGGCCAGGTCGGCGTGTGCATCGTCACCAGCGGCCCGGGCGCGACGAACATCATCACCGCCATCGCCGACGCGAACATGGACTCGATCCCGATGGTCGTCATCACCGGCCAGGTCGGCGTCGACTCGATCGGCACCGACGCGTTCCAGGAAGCCGACATCGTCGGCGCGACGTACCCGGTGTCGAAGCATTCGTACCTCGTCACGAACGCGCAGGACATTCCGCGCGTCATCGCCGAAGCGCACTACATCGCCCGTTCCGGCCGCCCCGGCCCGGTCGTCGTCGACCTGACGAAGACGGCGCAGACCGGCGAAATGGTCTACTCGTGGCCGCAGCGCATGATCCTGCCCGGCTACAACCCGACGACGAAGGCGCACGGCCGCGTGCTCGCCGAAGCCGCCCAGCTGTTCCAGCAGTCCTACCGGCCGGTGCTGTACGTCGGCGGCGGCGCGATGCGTTCCGACGCCGGCGAGGAAGTCAAGGCGCTCGCCGACCTGACCGGCGCCCCGGTCGTCACGACGCTGCCGGCGCGCGGCATCGTGCCTGACTCCGACCCCGCCGTTCTCGGCATGCTGGGCATGCACGGCACGATCGCCGCCACCGGAGCGGTGCAGCGCTGCGATCTGCTCGTCGCCATCGGCGCGCGTTTCGACGACCGCGTCACCGGCCGGCTGGAAACGTTCGCACCCGGCGCCCGCGTCATCCATATCGATATCGACGCCGCCGAAATCGGCAAGAACCGCAAGGCGGACGTTCCGATCGTCGGCGACGTCAAGACGGTGCTCAACGATCTCATTCCGCTGATCGAAGAGCAGCACGCGGCGCACGGCAAGCCGAATCTGAGCGGCTGGTGGAACGTCATCGACGCATGGCGCGACGAATACCCGGTGGCGTACGACGAACCGACCGACGGAACGCTCGCGCCGCAGTGGGTGGTCCAGCAGCTTTCGAAGGAAGCGCCGGACTCGACGATCTGGGTTTCCGGCGTGGGCCAGCACCAGATGTGGGCGACGCAGCTCATCGACTTCGAGCACCCGCACAGCTGGATTTCCTCCGGGGGCCTCGGCACGATGGGCTACGGGCTGCCCGCCGCCATCGGCGCCGAAGTGGGTTCCGAACGCTACTTCGACGGCAAGAAGCCGGTGTGGCTCATCGACGGCGACGGCTCGTTCCAGATGACGTCGGAGGAGCTCGCCACCGCGTTCAACGAACGCACGCCAATCAAGATCGCGCTGCTGAACAACTCGGTCTACGGCATGGTGCGCCAGTGGCAGACGCTGTTCTACGACAACCACTACTCCGCAACGAACCTCAAGGACGGCGAACCGGACCAGCTGGCCGGCGTCCCCGACTTCGTCAAGCTCGCCGAAGCGTACGGCTGCGTCGGCCTGCGCGCGTTCACGAAGGAAGAGGCGATCGAAGCGATCCGCAAGGCCAACGAAATCAACGACCGGCCGGTGCTCGTCGAATTCCGCGTGTGGAAGGACGCGCTCGTCATGCCGATGGTCGCCGCCGGCGCCTCGAACGACGACGTTTCCTACATGCCCGGCGTCCACCCGCTGCACAAGCCGACGCCGCTCGCCGGCGAAGAGCTCGTCCATACGCTCGACAAGGCGATGGGCGACGCGATCGCCGCGGCCAGCGGCAAGACCGGCCACCACTTCGCTTCCGCCGAGGACGCCACCGCAACGCTCGGCACCGGTTTCACAGCCGAGTTCTCGGACGGCCGCGACGACGTCGCCGGCACCGCGTTCCTTGCCAGCACCGGCGAAGCGTTCCCCAGCGAGGGCGGCTTCGATTCCGCCGCGTTCGGCGAGAACGGCTTCGGCGAGAACGGTCTCGGCGACGCAGGCCTCGAATCTTTTGATTCCTTCGATTCCTTCGACACTTCGGAAAGCGAGGACTGACCAATGGCACACTACCCTGCATCGCGTCCCGGGTCCGAACGGCACACGCTGTCGGTGCTCGTCGAAAACCGTCCCGGCGTGCTCGCCCGCATCGCCGGACTGTTCGCACGCCGCGCGTTCAATATCAACTCGCTGTCGGTGTCGCCGACCGAGCGCCCCGACATTTCGCGCCTGACGGTCACCGCCGACGTCGAGGAAGTGCCGCTCGAGCAGATCATCAAGCAGCTCAACAAGCTCCTCCACGTCCTCAAGATCGTCGAACTGGACGACGAGACGACCGTCGAGCGCGAACTCGTGCTGATCAAGGTCGCCGCCGACGCGAGCAACCGTTCCGACGTGCTGGAAATCGTGCGGCTGTTCCGCGTCAACGTCGTCGACGTGCATCCCGAGTCGCTGACGATCGAAGCAACCGGCGCGTCCGGCAAGCTCAACGCGCTGCTCGGCCTGCTCGAACCGTTCGGCATCATCGAGCTCGTGCGTTCCGGCTCCGTCGCGATGACCCGCGGCCCCAAGTCGCTCAGCGAAAAGGTCGTCGGCAGCGAAATCACCGGCCGCTAGCCGCTATTTTCTTTCTCTCCATCTCCTCTCCGGCTGGGTTCCCACAAGGAACCCAGCCTTTTCTTTTCCCGTTTCCTTTGGCTCCGGTTCCTCCCCTCCCGGCGTGTTGAGGAACCCGATCCAGACTTTCCCGGTTGAGTTGGGCCCGGTTCCTCCAGCCGCGGCGTGTTGAGGAACCGGAACCAGACTTTCCCGGTGGGCTTGGCCCCGGTTCCTTCCGTCCCGGCGTGTTGAGGAACCGGAGCCAAGATTTCCAGGCGGGAGGGAGTTCGGTTCCTCTCGGCTGGAGCGCGACGACAGCGGAATGTAAATGGTTGGTTGCGCGGGGTGGGACGGGGCGAAATCGGGGCGTCACCGGGCGGAAATCTTGCGCTCTTATAAGTGGGTTCATCAGGGAGACGACAGGAATTATTCAAGATTCCGCGGAAGAAGGACCTACCATGGGAAAACTTGACGGAAAAGTCGCGCTCGTTACCGGCGCTTCGAAGGGCATCGGCAGCGGCATCGCCAGAGTCTTCGCGCAGCAGGGGGCGAAGGTCGCGCTCGTGGCGCGCGGCGCCGGCGTGCTCGCCTACGCCGACGAACTCAAGGCGGACGGTTTCGACGCGATCGGCATCCAGGCCGACGTCAGCGCGCCGGACGACTGCAAGCGCGCCGTCGCGACGACGTTCGAAACGTTCGGCACGCTGGACGTGCTCGACTGCAACGCCGGCATCTGCGTTCTGGGGGATTTCCTCGCCGAAGGGGCCGATGGCGACGATTCGTGGCGCGACAGCCACATCGACATCAACATCAAGGGCGTCTGGAACATGTGCCGGGCGGCGCTGCCCGCCATCATCGACGCCGGCGGCGGCTCCGTCGTCATTACGTCGTCGGTGACCGGCGACATGGTCGCCGACCCCGGCGAAGCCGCGTACGCCACCACGAAAGCCGCGCTCGTCGGCCTGACCAAGGCGCTCGCCCGGGAGTTCGCCTCGAAGAACGTGCGCGTCAACTGCATCTGTCCGGGCTATATCCGCACGCCGCTCGTCGAAGGCATGGCCGCGCAGTCCGATCCCGAGGATCCGGAACGCGCCATCACCGCGATTGCGAGCGCCGTGCCGCTCGGCCGGCTGGGAACGCCGGAGGAATGCGGCGAGCTGTGCGCATTCCTCGCCAGCAACGAATCCAGCTACATTACCGGCAGCCAGTTCGTCATCGACGGCGGCAGCACGCTGCCGGAAACCAGTTCGATGGGACAGTGACGGCGCCCAGCGGACAGCGAACGGCAGACAGCAAACAGCAGACGACGGCCAGCAGCGCCCTGCAATCCGAACGTAGGCAATGATTCCTGCCGTGCCGCGAGCCGGAACGCTCCGCTAAAAACGCCACCCGCCGAATCTCAAATAAATACACAGCAACACAGCAGCCAACCAAGCAAAACAATCCAAGGAACCCAAGAAAAACCCATCCATGAACCGAACAAGAAGAGGAATATCATGTCACAGCCAGCAACGAAAGGCGCGATGCCTAGCGTAACCATCACCGAATCGTCCTCTGCAGCTTCCAGCGGCGCCAGCGCCTCCATCAGCGCTCCCCTCAGCGCGGCCGGCACCGCGGCAGCAACCGCGACCAAAGCCGCAACCGGCGCATCCGACGCAACCGCCGCCCTCGAAGCGAAGCACGCCAACGAAGGCGGCGGCCTGAAGAAATCGCTGCGGCTCCTTTATGTATATACGCTCGCCACCGGCGCCATCTTCACGTTCATGTGCTACTGGGACGGCATTTTCCTGTCCTACTGCGGCCCCGCCACGTTCCTCGGCTTCCTGCTGATGACGGGCATGGTGCTGCCCATCGGCTTCGTCTACGCCGAACTGTCCACCATGCTGCCGAGCACCGGCTCGTGCCTCGTGTTCAATACCGTCGGCATCAACAAGCACGCCGGCTTCTGGAGCGCATGGCTCATCATGTGCGCGTGGCTGGCCGTCCCCGCCGCCGGCGCGCTCGGCATCCTCGACTGGCTGAACTACCAGTTCCTCGGCGGCACGCTGGAAGGAAGCACCGCCGTGCTGATCGGCGCCGCCTGCCTGTGCGTATGGTGCGGCATCAGCCTGTGCAAGAACGTCGTGGCCGGCCGCGTGCAGACGGCGATGCTGTTCATCGCCATCGGCGGCATCCTGATCACTTCCTGCATGTTCTTCTTCTCCGGCCACTGGAGCATCGCCAACTTCTCGAACTTCTTCGCCAACGCCAACTCGGGCGACTACGGCACCGCCGTCGGCTGGATCATCGGCTGCGCGTTCCTGATCACGCCGTATTTCGGCTTCGAAACGGTGCCGGCGATGGTCGAGGAGGGCACGTTCCCGATCAAGAGCCAGAGCAAGGCGATCCTCGGCTCCGTGCTCACCTGCGGCGCCATCTACGCGATCTTCTTCTTCGCCGAAGCCGGCTGCATGGACTGGAATTCCTACGCGTTCGATTCCGCCGCCTTCATTACGTTCGACGTGCTGAAGAATACGTTCGGCGCCGGCGGCTTCATGAGCTGGTTCGTCGTCGCGCTCGGCATTTTCGGCGTCGTCTTCCCGATCGGAACGTCGGTGCTCGGCTTCTGGTATTCCGCGGTGCGCATGCTGTTCGCGATGGGCCGCCAGAACTTCCTGCCGAAGGCGTTCGCCAAGTGCAACCGCTACGGCCAGCCGATCCTGCCGAACCTGCTGATCCTCGCCATTTCGGTCGCGTTCCTGTCGATGCAGTCCATCACCGCGTTCTTCGACCTGATGGCGTTCGCCTGCGCGATCTGCTACGCCATTTCGTCGGTTTCGGCGATCCGTCTGCAGCTGACGCACCCGGAATGGGAACGCCCCTACGTCACGCCCGGCGGCATGGCGATGAAGATCCTCTCGCTGGTCATTTCCGTCATCGTCGCCTTCTTCTGCACGATCGGCATCGGAACGACGACCTGGCTCGGCTTCCTCGGCTACATGGCCGTCGGCGGCGTGCTCTGGGCAACGATGCTGGTCAAGTGGCGCAGCACCGAAAAGGAACATTCCACCGTCTGGATGCGCACGCCGGCCGGCATCCAGGAATTCTGACGGTTCCGGCAACGCAAGCGAAGGAAGGGAGCACAAGATGATTGCGATGGTTGCGAGAGCGGTCTGCGTTGCGGCGCTTGCCGCGATAGCGGTGCTCGGGGTACTGGTATTCCGCGCCACCGGCGTCCACGTCGTCCAGGATTCCGCGTGGCGGCGCCGCATGAAACTCTACGTATCGTCGACGGCGGTCGCGCTGGCCCTGTTCGTCATCGCCGCCGCCACGTTCCTCATTACGAAAATCTAGAAGAGATTTGCTTCCGGTTCCTCCGTCCGCGGCGTGTTGAGGAACCGGACCCAGAGTTTCCCAGCCGATTTAGGTCCGGTTCCTCTGGTCGCGGCGTGTTGAGGAACCGGAACCAAGATTCCCAGCCTGCTTTGGTTCGGGTTCCTCCCGTCCCGGCGTGTTGAGGAACCGGAACCAAGATTCCTGGGCTGACTTGGGCCGGGTTCCTCCGGTTGCGGCGTGTTGAGGAACAGGAACCGGGGACTCGCGGGGTGTTCTCCTCGTTCGGTTAGAGTAGGCGCTATGCCTACGTATGATCTCGGTTTGGAACATGTCTCGCTGGAATTCGCCACGAAAACGGTGTTCACCGACGTCACGCAAGGCGTGTTCGAAGGCGACCGCATCGGCATCGTCGGCCGCAACGGCGACGGCAAGTCGACGCTGCTGCATCTGCTGAAGGGAACGCAGGAACCAGATTCGGGGCGGGTTACGAAACGCGGCGGCCTTACGTTCGGCATGCTCGACCAGCGCGATCCGCTCGACGACAACGCGACGGTGCGGCAGGCCGCGCTGTCGAATATGGAAGATTACGAGTGGGCGAGCGAGAACCGTTCGCGCGAAATCGTCGAGGCGCTGCTCGGCGGCATCGACCTGAACGCGAAGGTCGGCTCGCTTTCCGGCGGCCAGCGCCGCCGCGCCGACCTTGCGCGGCTGCTGCTCGCCGACTGGGACATTCTCGCGCTCGACGAACCGACGAACCATCTCGACGTCATCACGATCCACTGGCTGGCCGAGCATCTGAAGAACCGCTGGCCGAAGGGCACCGGCGCGCTGCTGCTGGTCACCCACGACCGCTGGTTCCTCGACGAGGTGTGCGAGTCGATGTGGGAAGTGCACGACGGGCAGATCGAGCCGTTCGAAGGCGGCTATTCGGCCTACATGCTGCAGCGCGTCGAACGCGACCGGCAGGCCGACGTGCGTGAAACGAAGCGACGCAACCTGGCGCGTAAGGAGCTCGCGTGGCTTTCGCGCGGCGCCCGCGCACGCTCGACGAAGCAGAAGTTCCACGTGAAAGCGGCACGCGAACTCATCGCCGACGTCCCGCCGATGCGCAATTCGGTGGAGCTCAAGCAGATGGCGACGAGCCGGCTGGGCAAGCAGGTCGTCGATCTCGTCGACGTCACGCAGATTTTCGACAAAGGCGACAGTTTCACGGGAAACGAGGATGGTTTCACGGGGAACGGCACGCCCGGCGCCTCCAATGCCGGTTCCTCTGCCGCGCTTCCGGAAACGGCCCTTTCGCAAACGGCTGCCTCGAGCGCAACCACGCAGGAACCCGACGTCGTGCCGGCGCTCATTCCCGAACCGCACGTCTATGGTTCCGTCGACATCGCCATCGACGATCCGGACGACCCGCGGCTGACGAGCGCGCACGGCATCGAGAACCCGCGCAACGAAGCGAACCATACCGGCCGGCTCGGCGAAGGCAACCGCTCAGCCGACGGCGCCGGGGACGATACGACGACGGCAGCGCTGCGGCGCGCAGCAGTTTCCGGCGCGGCCAACGATGGCGACGGGGAGGAATCTGGAATAGACGAGATCACCGCCGCGCAGAACGTCACGGTGAGCGGACGCAAGATTCTGGACAACCAGACGTGGCTGATCGGCCCCGGCGACCGGTTCGGCATCGTCGGCGCGAACGGCGCCGGCAAGTCGACGCTGCTCAAACTGCTCGACGGCACGCTGACGCCGACGCAGGGGCACGTCAATATCGGCAAGACGGTGAAGTTCGCCGTACTGTCGCAGCGGCTCGACGAACTCGAGGCGCTCGGCAAATACAAGATCAAGGAAGTTCTGAGCCGCTACAAGCCGAGCTATATCGTCGACGGCAAGGAAGTGACGCCGGGGCAGCTGATGGAGCGGCTCGGGTTCTCGTCGGCGCAGCTGATGACGCCGATCCGCGACCTGTCGGGCGGCCAGAAGCGACGCATGCAGCTGCTGCTGATCCTGCTTGACGAGCCGAACGTGCTGATCATGGACGAGCCGGGCAACGACCTGGACACCGACATGCTCGCCGTCATGGAAGACCTGCTCGATACGTGGCCGGGCACGCTGATCGTCGTCTCCCATGACCGCTACCTGCTCGAACGCGTCACCGACCAGCAGTTCGCGCTGATCGGCGGCCGCATCCGCCACCTGCCCGGCGGCGTCGACGACTACCTGAAGATCGTCGATGCACTGCAGCGCGGAGAGGATCCGCTGGGGCTGGGCGACGCCGACGGCGGCAACGCGGCCGACACGGGCGCGGGAGCCAACGGTTCGGCAGCGAACCCAGCCGCATCGGCAGCATCCGGCGCAACAACCGGCGCGGCGACCGCCACGAAACCGGCGAAGAAGAAGCTCAGCGGCAAGGAATTCTCCGAAACGAGCAAGCGCATCTCCGCCATCGAACGCAAGCTGGAGAAGCTCAAGGGGCAGAAGGCGTCCCTCGAGGAGCGGATGGCCGCGGCGAACCCGAGCGACTACGAGAACCTCAACGCCCTCAACCGCGAGCTGCAGGACCTCAACAACGAGTCGAACGCCTTGGAAGAGGAGTGGCTCACCCTCAGCGAGAAGCTGGAGTAGGCAGCCGCGGAAGCGCTTCGGCAATCCCCTCACACAGCGCGGCGAAAGATGAGCGAGGGTGCCCCTGGCCACTGTCGGTAGGCCAGGGGCACCCTCTTGTTCAGCGCTCGGGAGGAAAGCGCCCGAGCGACTATGAGAATCTCAATGCGGTGATCGAGAGGGTGCCCCGGGCCTATGTCCGGAAAGCCAGAAGCACTCTCTCGTCCAGCGCTCAGGAGGAGAGCACCGAGTCCGTGTCGGTGATGGTGATGAGCGGCGCATACAGGCTCATCAGGTCGCAGGCGAGTTTCGCGTTCTCAGGCGAGGTTCCCGCGCATGCATCCGCCGCCACGCGAACGGAGATGCCGGCATCGCAGGCCGCGAGCGCCGTTTGCAGCACGCAGAAATCAGTCGCGACGCCGCAGATGGTGATCTTGGTGGCACCGTCAATGGCCTGCGCCAGTTCAGGTCCCCACTTGCTGAAGACCGTCTTCGTGACCACTGGATGTCCTTCCACCAGCGGCGCGGTGTCTTCCGTCCAGTCGAACATCGGGTCGTCCTTCGGCACGATGAAATCGGGCCAATCGGCGAAATAGTCGGCCCATGCATTCTGCGGCGGCTCCGGAGAGACGTAGCGCGTGTACGCCACACGGTCGCCGAACGCGGCCGCCAGTCGCTGGTAGTTCTCCGTCGTCGCGTCATAGCTATGGTCCGGGACGGCCCATGTCGACCAGTCGCTTTCCGCGAAGACCTTCTGCCGGTCAATGACGACCAGCCATTCATTGTCACGAATCATGATGTCTCCTTTGACAGTTTCTGACAGTTCCTGATGGTTGCTAATAGTTTCTAATAGCTCCTGATAGTTGCGATAGTCGCGGTGGCAATCTCACCGCACGTCTACGAGCGGTTCCGTATCGTCCATGGGCGCCGGGTCGATTTCCTCCGCCGTGGGTTCCTCATGGTTCGGAATCGCCTCCTGCTTGCGGATGTCGCTGGCTTCGAAGATCAGCGATCCCAGCAAACCGATCAGCAATGCGACGATGACGCCGAGATTCGCGGATGCCCAGGTCCCGTCCTTGCCGCCGAAGAGACCGAGGAAGTAGCCTTGCCAGCTCAGCCAGCTTGCGGAGGTGTTGACGACGAGGCCCCAGCCGATGAGCGTGCCGACGCCGAGAATGATGAACGACTTGATGTTCCAGGCGCCGTAACGTCCCTTCGGATTGTAGAGGTCAACCGTATCGTAATCCTTCTTGCGCAGAATGACGTCGGCCACGAACATGCCGGCCCAGCAGGCCATCGGCACGCCCAGCGTGATCAGGAACCCCTGGAAGACGCCGATGAACGATTCCGAGAAGAAGCCCATGTAGACCACGCCGAGCACGGTCAGCACGGCGGTAATGCCGACAGCCACGGTGCGCGGGATCTTGATGCCGAAGCTCAGCAATGCCAGGCCGTTCGAATAGTTGTCCATGATGGCGCCCGACATCAGCCCCATCAGCGCGACGATGGTGAACGGAATCAGGTACCAGGCCGGAAGGATCGACGAAATGGCGCCAATCGGGTTGTCGCCCACCGCTTCGGACAGATTCGCGTTCGAGCCGGCCAGCAGCAGTCCGTATCCGACAAGGAAGACGTTGGCGATCGAGGCGCCGAAGGTCGTCCAGAACACGATGCCCGCGTTGGAGGACTTCCTCGGCAGGTAGCGGGAGTAGTCGGCGGCGATGTTCACCCAGCCCAGGCCGAAGCCCGACATGATGAAGAAACAGCAGCCGAGCATGGCCGGCAGCGAGCCGGACGGAATGGCGGCAATGGCCTGGAAGTCGATATGGCTCCATCCGAGGATGAAGAAGCCGATCGTGACGACGCCCGTCACGATGGTGATGACTTGCTGGCATTTCATGATGAGGTCGTAGCCGAACAGGCTCGCCAGCACCACGAGCCCGATGATCAGGATGGTGGACAGGATGCTTGCCGGCACTTCGCTCATCCAGTTGAGGTCCACGAGGGCGCTGGACAGGGCCAGCACCGCCGACGTCGTCAGCGAAATGCCCCAGCCGAGCGTGGCGATCCAGCTGAGCACGGCCGGAACCTTGGCCCCTTCAACGCCATAGGTTGCGCGGGTGATCACCATCGTCGGCGCATTGCCGCGCTTGCCGGCAATCGAGATGATGCCGACGAGCAGGAACGAGACCACCAGGCCGATGATGCTGACGACAAACGCCTGCCCTACCGAAATGCCGAAACCGAGCGCCCAGGCACCGTATGACATGCCGAAGATGGAGATGTTGGCGGCAAACCACGGCCAGAACAGGCTGCTTGGCTTGCCCTTGCGGTCCTTCTCGGCAATGGTGTCGATGCCGGCATCCTCAATCAGGGATTCCTTGGCTTCACTTGCTTCACTCATGATTCCTTCTCCTTCGCTCAAGACCGTGCTTGATGGATAATGTCTTCCGCCTCTTTGCGGGTCGGGCATACTGCTGGCCCGTGCCGGCTGACGGCAATCGCCGCGGCGGCATTGGCAAGCCGTACCGCCTCCACCAGCGATTGCCCTCGTACCAGCTCGGCGCAGCATACGCCGGTGTGACAGTCGCCCGCGCCATTGGTGTCAATGGCCCGGGTTGGGAATCCCATCACCGTGGAGCAGGCTCCGTCAGGATGGGCAACAATGGCTCCGCCCTCGCCTATGCGGGCAATGACTGGAGCATGCGTTCGATTGGACAATGCCGCTACCGCTTCCGCGTCGCACCGCCCGGAGTGCGGCACGCCCAGCCGATCAGCTAGAAGCAGCGCTTCACGCTCGTTCAACGACCAGATGGGGCGGTAGTCCACCACCGTTCCCAGCATGGCGTCGTCAATGTCCGCGATGACTGGCCCCGGGTCGAAGACGGCCCGGAACTCCCTGGTGCGGGTACGCTCCAGAAACGCGGCAAGCCCGACGGCAACAGGATGCGTCAACGTGTATCCGCTGATATGCACCACGTCGCCGGGCTCCGGGGCGATGCCAGCAAATGCGTCCACGCCGCCATGCGCTTCCGCCCCGCGCGTGGAGACGAACGTGCGTTCGGCATGGGCATCGATCATCGCCACGCAGAAGCCGGTATCCTCATGCGCGACGGTTTTGCCGATATGCTCAATGCCGACGCTCCCGATCCGCTCATTGACCATCGATGCCATCGGGCCGGTGCCGAGGATGCCTCCCCATGCCGCGTCGACCTGCATCTGGCGTACCGCCTGAAGCGTGTTGTAGCTTCCGCCGACATAGAAATGGTGGTTCTGGGCGAACTCGTCGTGCCCGGTGAGGGGCACGCGTTCCACTTCCATCGCGATATCGACGATGATCTGGCCCAACGAAATAACCCGATTGCTCATTGCAGCCTCAACTTCCTCGTTGACGGTTTCCGTATGACGGTTTCTGTAGTTTCCGTAAGTTCCGTAGTTTCCGTAGGTTCTATACCGCGCCTCGTACCGGCGGCTCATCAGCGAGCGCTTCGTTGCGTTCACTGGAGGGAACACGTTGGCCGCAGCCCCGTGGCCTTTCCGTGCCCGCCGCTCCATTGCGGCATGCACGGGAAGGCAGGAGGGCCGCGAATAATCTCAGCAGAGCGTAGCGAATCTGATTTCGCTCAGCGCCTGTGCGGTCATGTTCACGTCAAGGCCATTGTCCGTCAGCAATTGGCCGGCCACCTGGTTGCGCATGGCTTCGTCAAAGGCCTCCACGCCATGCTGTGCGCCCAGCATGGCGCCGGCCATGGCCGCCATCGTGTCCGTGTCGCCGCCGAGCGATGCCGCAAAGCACAATGCTTCGGTGGGCTCGTCGCCGAATCGCGCGGCAATGGCGAATGCCGCAGCCACCGATTCACTGGATTCCACGCTGGTGCCGCAGTCGTGCTGCAGGGCATCCGCAAAGGCCTCCGGTTCCAGCTTCGCCCCCTCGCCGTCAGCAGCCCAGGCCAGCCACGACCGCACACGGCGCAATACCGACGCCTTCGCCGACCAATGGGCATTGATGGGAACCTCGCCGACATATTCCACGGCGTGCTGCAACGGGTTCTCCACGCCTTCGATGCCGTAGCTGACGGCAGCGGCGACCAGCATGGTCGCTTCGATGCCCTGAACGGTGTTGTGCGTCACGAGGCATGATTCGCGCGCCATGCGCGCCAGCAACCGGTCAGGCGCCGACGGGGCAAACGCGATGCCGATCGGCGCCGCCCGCATCGCTCCCCCATTCGTCGTGCCGTTCTTCCCGGTCTCCTCGATGCTGGCTCCCTCATCCAGCGCATGGAGCGCGGCCATCGTGGAGGGACCGAGCAGGTCCAGCGACCCCTTGGCCTTCATGCGGGCTTCCCAGTCAAGAAGATCCTTGGCGTACCGGGCATTGTCAATCGCGCCGCCGTCATCGATCAACCGCTGCGCCAGCACGAAGGCCTGCTCCGTATCGTCCGTCACTGCCCCCGCCTTCATGCCTGGCGCAATCGGCTGCTGCTGCACCGCTGCGCGCAGTCCATGCACCGGGCCGCCGTAATAGGCGTCGATCTGTTCAGCGGACATGCTCTGCGTCGGCATTCCCAACGCATCGCCCAGCGCGAGGCCCGTGAGGGCCCCTCGTGCGCCCCGCAGCACGCGGTCGCGGTATCCGATATCGACGGAAGGAAGGCGAACCATCATGATAAACCTCCATTGATTGCCACATGGATCGAAAAGTGTTCAGGGTCCAAGTACGATTCCACATACTCGACGAGTTCATGGCGCAGCCGGTAATTGAAGCGCTGCGAAAAGAGGAAGACGTCGTCGGGTTCAGCCGCCAGCCTGTCGGCCGCATCCTCGATACGCTTGGCGGAAACGTCCAGATAGCCAGCCAGCGGCGCCATCTGCGCAGCGCTGACCGTCTGGTAGATCGATCCGTCGATCAGGCCGCCGTTCGCCGAAATCACTTCGCGCAATGCCTCAGTCGCCGGGAGAAAGGACGTTTCGAGGGAGACCGGCTGGCCGTGGAGCTTCCTTCGGCGGCAGATGCGGTAGAACTGGCGTTCGTCGCTCTTGTCCGCTAGGATCCGGGGACGGTCGACCAGCGCCAGGCCGATAAGCTCGGTCGTCGTCGGCTTCCCGGAACGGACCGTAGCTTCCGTCCAGCTGCTCACGGCGCTCATCGCCGCTCCCTCGAACGTAACGTAGCTGCCGGAACCGTTGCGTTTGTCAATCAAGTTGGCGGCACGCAGCTGGTCGAGGGCACGCCGGACGGTATTGCGGGACACATGGTAGGCAGCGGCCAGGCGGGATTCCGACTGCATCTTCTGCCCCGGCTGCAGCTCGCCGCTGCTGATTTTCCGCTTCAAGTCCTCGGCGACTTGTTCCGTACATGTATAGGCGCTCATGCTGACCATTCCTCGATGAATCGAAAGATGAACTCTGTCTATACAGGTAAGAATAGCTTGGTACAGGTTTACCGTCAACCTATTCCAATGCAGGGTGTCGGAACGCTACTGTTTCCAAGGATACCCCCAACGTCCCGGCGTTTCTTGCGTTTCGCGCCATAGGAACGTAGCCGCGAGCCACCGGGAGAAGCGTATGCGAGCAGGCAGCCCTACCGCTGCAGCGCCTGGGAATACGTATTGCAGCGGGCGGCGAACCCGGAGAACGTTTCGTCGGCGAGCGCCTGCAGTTCGCAGTTGGCGGCGGCGAACGCTTCGCGCAGCCCCGCCTTCGTGCCGCCGGCCGCCTTGAGTTCCTTGACCATCGTCGGCACCTCGAGCCATTCCTCGAGCATCTGCGGCGTGACCTCCAGGTGGAACTGCATCCCCAGCGCCGAGCCGAACCGGAACGCCTGTACCTTGGTCGCGGCCGATTTGGCGAGCAGCTGCGCGCCTTCGGGCAGCGTCACGCAATCGCTATGCCAGTTGAGCACGTCGAGCTGCTTGCCCCACATGTCGAAGAAGCCGTGGTTGCCGACGCGCTTGATCGGCCCGACGCCGATTTCCGGCTCCGCGCCCTTCTTGAGCTTCGCGCCGAGCGCGAGGGCGATGATCTGGTGGCCGAGGCATACGCCGAGCACCGGCTTGCCGACGCTGATCGAGGCGCGCACGAGCTTCATTTCCGCTTTCAGGCCCGGGTAGCGCTCGTAGTCGTTGGCGCGCATCGGGCCGCCCATGACGACAAGGCCGGCGACTTCATCGAAGTCCGGCAGGTCCGGCTTCTTGCACTCGGCGATGTTGAGCGTCTGCACCGGCAGCTCGCACTCTTCCAGATAGGAAAGGATGCGTCCCGGGCGCTCCCAGGGCACGTGCTGCAGCACCAGCACTTCGGGTTTCGTCATGGCACCCCCATGCGTTATGGGTCACTTCCAGTGGCACAAGGACTTCTCCAGTTTGCCACGAACGTTCCGCCGCACCCAAGGCGCCGGCGATTCCCCGCGCAGCCGACGGCGCGGCCGAATCTGGGGGAATTCCGGCGGCGCTGCGGCAAAAGTTCCGTTGCCGACATTACGCGACCGAATAGACGGTAGGAAAGTCTTGGATAATAAAGATTTGGTGAAGGAGATTCCGGGGCCGCTTTTTGTCGCCCAACTCCCCTACGCTCGAGACTATGGAAAGCACCGAAAAACCGCGCAATGCCAACGTTTCCACCGCCGCACCGAAGCTTGCGGCCGCGGCCGGGGCCCTGAAGCTGTACGATACGGCGACGCACGAAACCTCGCCGTTCAAGCCGCTGCAGCCCGGCAAGGTGGGGATGTACGTCTGTGGCGCCACGGTGCAGTCGTCGCCGCATATCGGCCATATCCGCGCCGCCGTCGCGTTCGACATCGTGCGCCGCTGGTTCGAGCGGCTCGGCTACGACGTCACGTTCATCCGCAACGTCACCGATATCGACGACAAGATTCTCGACAAGTCCGCCGCCGCCGGCCAGCGCTGGTGGGAACGCGCCTATATATATGAGCGCGAATTCAGCGACGCCTACGCAACGCTCGGCGTCGAGCCGCCGACGTACGAACCGCGGGCGACCGGGCACATGATGGACATGGTCGCGCTGATTGAACGGCTCATCGACAACGGGCACGCCTACGTCGTGCGCGACGAGAACGGCGAGCCGACCGGCAACGTCTATTTCGACGTCGCCTCGTGGCCGCACTACGGCGAGCTGACGCACCAGAAGCAGAGCGCGGACGGCTGCACCGACGAAGCAGCCGCCGTCGCCGACCGGATGGGACCGAGCGTCGACACCGCCGGCGACGACAAATACAACCCGACGGACCCGGCAGACCTGTCCCCCGACAAGCGCGACGTACGCGACTTCGCGCTGTGGAAGGCGCCGAAGGACTCCGATCCGCTCGACGCGCGCTGGCAGGCGCCGTTCGGCACCGGCCGGCCGGGCTGGCATATCGAATGCTCGGCGATGAGCCACCGCTACCTGGAAGGCATGTTCGACATCCACGGCGGCGGCCTCGACCTGCGCTTCCCGCACCACGAAAACGAGATGGCGCAGACGCGCGCCGCCGGCTACGATTCCGCCGCCCGCTGGATGCACTCGGCGTGGGTGACGGCGAAGGGCGAGAAGATGAGCAAGTCGCTGGGCAACGGCCTGTCGGTGCCGGCGGTGCTCGCGCAGAACTCGCCGTGGGCGGTGCGCTACGCGCTCGGCGCCGTGCAGTACCGCTCGATGCTGGAGTGGAGCGACCAGTCGCTGTCGGAAGCGGCTTCCGCCTACGACAAGATTACGAAGTTCCTCGAGCGCGCCGCCGAAACGCTCAGCGCGAGCGAAACGCCGGTGTCGCGCGAGGAAGTCGTCGCCGTCGGCGCCGACGATCTGCCGCAGGATTTCGTCGCCGCGATGAACGACGACGTCAACGTTTCCGGCGCCACCGCCGCGATCTTCACCGCCGTCCGCACCGGCAACACCCTGATTGACGAGATTGCAAAGGGCGGTTCCGGCAAGCCGGCACAGGCTGCCGATTCCTCGGCTGAGATTTCAGGGGGCGATTCTGCCGATGCGTCCGCGCTGCGCGCGCAGCTGCGCCGGACGGTGCTGGACGTGCGCGCGATGCTCGATACGCTCGGCCTCGATCCGCTCGCCGAACCGTGGGCGTCCGCCAATGGCAGCGCCCAAGATTCGTCGGCCGCCGACGCCGCGCTCGACGCGCTCGTCTCCGCCCAGATCGAAGCGCGTGCCAAGGCGCGCAAGAACCGCGACTTCGCTACGGCGGATGCCATCCGCGACCAGCTCGCCTCCGCCGGCATCACTCTGGAAGACACCCCCCAAGGCACCACCTGGACCCTCTCCTAACAAGGACGCCCCTCCCGCTAGCGCACGGCGCCCACAAGGACGCCACTCCCGCTGGCGGGAGTCAAAAACCGCGAAGCGGTTTTTGGTGGGTGGTCGCAAACGCCGAAGGCGTTTGCGCGAATGCGAGGTGGAGGCCCTCCGGGCCTCCGGCGAGCATTCGCATTGCGCCCCCTACTCAAACACGAAATCGACGTTCACCAAGTGCATCTTGCCTTTGAGCGCCTTCTCCATCTCCTCGCGGGACTTGACCAGCGCATCGACCGAAATGGTCTCGCCCGCCCCGGCGAGGAACACCTGCACGTCGAAGTTCATGCCGGTCTTGAAAATCTGGCTCTTGACGTACTTGAGCCCTCCCGGCAGATAGCGGCCAACCGTCTCCTCGACGAACCCTTCGAGCTCCTCGTCGCTGTGCACGCCGCCGACGAGCTCGACGAACGCGTCCTTGAGCACGATGACCGGTTCCTTGACGGTGAGGATGACGATGGCCGTCGTAATGAAGAAGTCGCCGGTATAGCGCAGGAAATCGAGCGGCGAGTTGGCGGGCAGCAGCCAGACGACGACGGCGACGATGCCGATGCCCAGCGAAATCATCCCGTCGATGAACGTTCCGTTCGCTTCGGCGCGCAGCATCGTCGACACGTTGCCGATCCGCCGGTTCATCCGGCGGTAATACCACACCAGCAGCAGGCACACCGTCACCGAACCAATCTGGTAGAACACGACGGGGCCGAACTCGGCCGGCTCTCCGGTGTGGAAGAAGAAGTAGTCGATGGCGATCTGCAGCACGTCGAGGAACGAGAAGGCGAGCAGCGAGAGCGTGAAGATCGCCTTGCAGATCGCGTAGATCGGCTCGAGCGCGAACATGCCGTTCGGAAAGCGTTCGGTCGTGCGCACCGTCTTCGCCGACAGCAGCGCCGCAACGCCGCACGATACGACGGAAATGACGGTGAACGCGGCGTCCAGGAACATCGCCTTCAAACCGGTCATGAAGAACACGATGAAACCGGCGATCACCATGACGATATTGACGACGATGCCGATTACCAAAGCCTTGCGTTCGATCTTCTTTTGATCCATGGCCACTCCCCCGCAGGTTCCCCGAAACAGTCTTTGCATAAAAGTCTACCGAATAAGCCCCGCGCGGCGGCGCCATTGCGCGGCTGGCGGCGACGGCACCATACCCCTAGATTGAACCTGCCGATTTCGCCGCAAGTCCCGTAGCGAATCTTGCGTAGAATCCCGCCGCAAGATTGCCGTAAGATTCCCCCGCTGATTTCCTGCGCGGAAAGTAGAATTGGGGACATTATGGCAGCATTTAGTTCTTTGACGGACCGGCTTTCGAATGCGTTCAAGCATTTGAAGAGCAAGGGCAAGCTTTCCGAAGCGGATATTGACGGAACGATTCGCGAAATCCGTCGCGCGTTGCTGGACGCCGACGTTTCGCTGGAAGTGGTGCGTTCGTTCACCGCGCGCGTGCGCGAGCGGGCGCTGGGAACCGAGGTTTCCGAAGCGCTCAACCCGGCGCAGCAGGTCGTGAAGATCGTCAACGACGAGCTCACCGACATCCTCGGCCAGGGCGTCGACCGCCCGCTGAACTTCGCGAAGAACCCGCCGACGATCATCATGCTCGCCGGCCTGCAGGGCGCCGGCAAGACGACGCTCGCCGGCAAGCTCGGCTACTGGCTCAAGGATTCGGGCCATACGCCGCTGCTCGTGGCGGCCGATCTGCAGCGCCCGAACGCGGTCACGCAGCTCGAGGTCGTCGGCGAACGCGCCGGCGTACCGGTGTACGCGCCGGAACGCGGCGTGCAGTCCGACGGCGGCGAAGCGGTCGCCTCGCCCGGCCAGACCAGCGGCGACCCGGTGAAGGTGGCGCGCGACTCCATTGAATACGCCCGCCAGAAGCTCTATGACACCGTCATCATCGATACCGCAGGGCGCCTCGGCGTCGACGAGGAGCTCATGCAGCAGGCCCGCGACATCCGCGACGCCGTCCAGCCGCAGGAAGTGCTGTTCGTCATCGACGCGATGATCGGCCAGGACGCCGTGCGCACCGCGCAGGCGTTCAACGAAGGCGTCGACTTCACCGGCGTTGTGCTCTCGAAGCTCGATGGCGACGCCCGAGGCGGCGCAGCGCTGTCGGTGGCGTCGGTGACCGGCAAGCCGATCCTGTTCGCGTCGAACGGCGAAGGCCTGAAGGACTTTGAGGTCTTCCACCCTGACCGCATGGCCGGCCGCATCCTCGACATGGGCGACATCCTCACGCTCATCGAGCAGGCGCAGCGCGAATTCGACGAGGAACAGAGCCTCGAAGCCGCCCGCAAGATGTCGGAAGGCACGTTCGGCCTCGACGACTTCCTCGAGCAGCTGCAGCAGGTGCGCAAGCTCGGCTCGATGAAGTCGCTGCTCGGCATGATTCCGGGCATGGCGCAGCACCGCAAGGAACTCGAAGCGTTCGACGAGCGGGAAATCGACCGCACCGAGGCGATCATCCGCTCGATGACGCCGGAAGAGCGCCGCAACCCCTCCATCATCAACGGCTCGCGCCGCGCCCGCATCGCATACGGCTCCGGCATGACCGTCTCCGCCGTCAACGCGCTGCTCCAGCGCTTCGACCAGGCCGCGAAGATGATGAAGAAGATGAGCAACAAGGCCGGCATCGGCGGCATGCTCGGTGGCGGCGGCTACGGCGGCGGTTCCTCGAAGAAGGGCAAGAAAGGCAAGAAAGGCAAGAAAGGCGCTTCGAAGTCCGGCAACCCGATGAAGCGCGAAGCCGAAGAGAAAGCGTTGCGCGACAAGCTGTCCGGCAACGCCGGCAAGTCGGGCGGCTCGGCGTTCGCGAAGAAAACGCCGGCCGTGCCGCCGGAACTGGCCGGGCTGATGAACGGCCAGGACGTCCCGCCGAATCTTGGCGGAGGGCTTGGCGGCCTGCTCGGCTAAGCTTTGGGCACCATGACCGTTTTGTGGATCGTCCTCGCCGTCCTCCTGATCTGGCTGATGCTGTCCGAAGTGCCGGCCGGCTGGGACGGCCATGCGCCGCTGCCGTACCTCATTGCGTTCACGCCGTTCCTGTGGATTCCGGCGGCGGCGCTGGCCATTATCGGCGCCGTCCGCCACGAATGGGCGTTCGCCGTCTGCGCGCTCATCACGCTGCTGGCGGCCGGCTCGCGCAAGGTGCTGTACTGGCTGAACGACATCAAGGCGCCGAATACGGCCCAGATGATCGCCGACAAGATTGCGGCGAAGAAAGCGGCGGAAGCGGCGCGCAAGGAAGCGGCGGCGCACCGTTCCGACGCCGGCGCCGCGAAATCCCGCGACAAGGAGCTTGCAACGCACGGCAAGTTCACGGTGATGACGCTCAACTGCCGCTTCGGCCGTGCCAGCGCCGAAGCCATCGTCGCCGCCGTGCGCGAACGCGACGTCGCCGTGCTGGCGCTGCAGGAACTCGATGACGCGCTCGTCGCTGCGCTCGACGAAGCGGGCCTGAGCGAACTGCTCCCCTACCGCCAGCTGGGAGAGGCGCGCGCCGGCGACAACGGTGGCTTCAACGGAATCTGGATTCGCGTCGAACCGGAAACGACGGCGGTGTCGGCGGCGCCGATTCCGGCCGCCGACGTGCCGTCGGTAACGCTGCCGGTCACCTCCACCCGCGGCATCACGTTCCTCTCGGCGCACACGAAGTCGCCGATGCGCGGCTGCCGCGACTGGTCGGCCGGCATCGTGGGCCTCGGCGAAGTCGCCACCGCCGTGCACAAGAACAACGGCGAATACGAACGGCCGTCGCTGACGACGTACACCGGCAAACTGAAAGCCGAGTACCGCGGCCCGGTTTCCTCTTCCGATTTTTCCGAAACCGAGATTTCCGGAGCCGAAGTTTCCAACACCGAGATTTCCCCCGCCCAGCCTTCCAGCGACACCGCAGCCGGCAGCGGCACCGACGCCAACAACGCCAATGCAGACAACGGCATCCAGGTCGCGACGATTTCCGCGCGCGACGCCGGCGGCACCCAGGCGCTCAGCGACGCCAACCGCGTGCATCTCGACCCCGAAGCCGTCCAGCGGGCGGCGCAGCTAGCGGCCGCCAAGGCGTTCGGCGGCACGCTGGACCCCGAAGCCGCCGAAGAGCGCGGCGAACGCCCCGCCCGCGAGATGATTGCCGTCGTGATGGGCGACCTGAACGCCAGCATCGCACACCCGTCGTTCCGCAAGCTGCTGGCGGCCGGCTTCGACGACGCCACGCTCGTGGAAGCCAAGGGCGAGCACCCGACGTTCGCGTCATGGCTGCCGTGGCCGCGGCTTGTACTCGACCACATCCTCTACACCGGCTTTCTGGAACCGAGCGGCGTCGACGCCGTCACGATCGACGGCAGCGACCATCTCGCGCTGACGGCCACGCTCACGCTTACCGACGGCAAGCAGAGCCGCGCCGCCATCGCCGCCGAACGCGCCGACGCAGAGCATTACGGCAGCGGCTCGCGTTCCCACTGACCGGCCGCCGGCAGCCGCCGCAGCGGCCGGTAGGACACCAGGATGGCCGCCCCGGCGAACACCGTCGCCGCGAACAGCGCCACCGTCGGCCGGTAGCCGATGGCTGCGAGCAGCGAGCCGTCCGCGGCCGAGCAGAACATCGTCAGCAGCATCGCCGGCGCGCTGACCGCCGTCGCCAGCCGCCCCTGCATCGCTTCGGGAGTCTTGGAGAAGATGAAGCCCATCACCATCGCGTTGACAATCGGGAACGGCAGCCCCAGCAGCGCGAACACGGCGGTCACGGCCGCGTAGCTGCGCACGAAGACCAGCGGCACCGTCACCAGCGCCGCGAACGCGACGGCCACGCACACGGTCGGCCCGGCGGCCAGCCGCTTGCTGTAGCGGCCGGCGAACGCGGCGCCGATGAACGAGGCCAGCGCGAGCGCGCCGTCGACGACGCCGACGAGCGCGCTGTTCGTGCCGGTCGCCACCAGATTCAACGTCACGGCGTTCGCGATGCCGTTCGTGCCGAAATTGAGCACCGCCGCGCCGGCCACGATGACCACGACCATCCGGTGCCGCACCGTCCAGCGCCACCCTTCGGCGAAATCGGCGGCGAACGACGGCTGCCGCACGCTTCCGGAACGCTTCGGCGCCCGATATGAGATTCCGCTCGCCGCCGCTCCCGCCAGTGCGTACGCAACGCTCGCCACCAGAAACGGCAGCCATGGCCGCACGGCATACAGCAGGCCGCCAAGCGGCGAGCCGCCCATGTTGATGGCCGCGTCCCGGCCTTCGTTGACGCTGCGGGCCTGCGGATAATCGCGGATCGGAATGATCGAACGCAGCAGCGCGTCGGAAGCGGGGGTCAGGAACCCGGCGACGCCGGATGCCGCCGTCGCGATGGCCAGCAGCGCCCAGTAGCCGAGCCGGTCGGCGGCCAGGAGTGCTGCCACGCTGCCCCACGCGAACATGCCGAACGCGCCGTTGGCGATGATGAGCAGCCTGCGGTCGTGCCGGTCGGCGAACGTGCCGCCGAACAGGCTCGCCGTCTGCTTCGCCGCGGCCGACGCCGTGCCCAGCCAGCCGGCGGCGGCCGTCGAGCCGCTCACCTTGTAGCCGATCAGCGAAATCGCCAGCCCTTGCAGCGCCAGCCCGATGGCGCTGGCGGTATCCGCCGTGAACCAGCTGCCATACGTCCTGCTTCTCCAGAACGGCTTGGCCGAGTCTTCATCCGGCGCCGGTTGCGTTGCGCCGCAATGCGCGGGGGTTCTGCTGCCACCTTTGCCGGCCCCGGTTCCTTCGACGTTGCCGGTTCCTTCCCGCAGGATAGCCTCCGTTCCCGCGGCGCGCATTCTCTCATTGCTCTCCATAGTCCCTCCATTTATACAAATTATTTGTATTTCTTGGTTCAAAAGAAGGCCCGCGCGATTGCGGGCCACGTTCGGCTTGCGTTGCGCGAAGCCGGATGAGGTTACGGCACCCAGCGGAACAGCTGCGCCACGACGGCCACCTGCTCGCGTTGCCCGTCGTCGGCTTGATTGCCGGCTCCCCCACCGGTTTCGCCGCGGACGCCGTCTCCGTTCGGCGAGCCTTCCCCGCCGTTGCCCGTGGCGCCGTCACTGGCAACGCCGCTTTGCTGCGCGCTGACGTCGGCCCAGCGCTTGAGCACGCCGAGCAGTTCGGCTCCCAGCTGCCGCGCTTCGCCGGGCGTGAGATTAAGCACGATGTCGACGCTGCCGCAGCAGTCCTGCCACTGTGCGCCGAAGCCGTCGTACGCGTCGAGGAACCGCTGGTACGCCGTTTCCAGCGCCAGCGCGCTCGTGCGCCGGTACCGTTCAAGCACCGGCTGAGGCACGCCGGCTTCCCCGACTTCCAGCGCTGTCGCGTCGGCCCCGGCCATCGCTCGGGCGAACGTGCCGGCCAGCGACGACAGGCTCCGATGCGCGTCCCCCTGCAACCCGCCTTCGGGCGCAGCTCCGTCAGCCGCCGCACCTTCAGCCGCAGCGTCTGCCGCGCCGCTACCCACACCTCCGGTTCCGCCAGCAGCGCCCGAAGACGCCGGCAGGACGATCGTCGCCCCTTGCGTCGCCTTCCACCAGCTCTTGCGCTTGTCGCCATCGCGCGGCGCCGTCTTGGCCACCAAACCGGCCTGCGACAGCTGTCCGAGATGATAGCTGACCGACCCCACCGGCTCCCCGAGCCGCGCGCTAAGCTGCCCCACCGTCTGCACGCCGTCGATGCGCAGCGACGCCAGGATTCGCATGCGCGTCGGATTCGCCATCGCCTGCAGCTTTGCCGCGTCTTCACCGGCTTGCCGCGGCCGGGGCGCCCCCTCAGCGGCAGCATTCCCCGCCGGAACGCGCCCCGCCGCCGCGCCGCCTTCGCAATCTCGGGTCATGTCATTCCCCTCCTGCCGCAACTATACAAATTATTTGTAGTTCTGGAATCCAGTATAGAAACCTACGCCAACTTCGCAAGCAGCAACGCCGCCGGAGGAACCGAAAACGGCAGGGCGCATCCACGCACCCTGCCGCCGGATAGGTTTTTCGAAGCCGGAACCGCCGTCGCGATTCAGCGCTGGCGGCGGTAGCGTTCCAGCAGCTTGCGCACATGGTGCGGCGTCTTGCCGCTGCGCTCGAGCCGCATCGCCGGGAACGCCTCGATCAGGCGCCGCTGCTGCCAGCTGAACGTATGGTGCACCTTCGCGGCCAACTCGTCGGCCTTCGCCCGCACGTCCTCCATCGCACCGCTGGTCGCGTGCTGCACGCGCGTCTCGGCCTGCTCGATACGCCGGTCGGCGGAGGTGATGCCGACGTCGATGCGGGCGATCTTGCCCTTCTTCCACGCCTTGATGTCGGCTTCGGCGCGCCCCAGCCGGCTGCGCAGGCTGATCAGGCCGGCAAGCGTAATGGCGAAATCGACGAGCAGCAGCGCCAGCAGCACCGCCGAAACAATGGTCAGCGGCACCGGCGGAATCAGCGCCAGCCATTTCTCGACGTGCGGCTGCACCCAGAATTTGACGGCGGTGGCGCCGGCGGCGAAGAACAGGAAGCCGTTGAGGTACACGCGGCCGTTGATGTTGAACGGCTTGTTCGAATAGTCCCAGAACCGCACATGGAACAGCTTTTCGATGAGCCATGACGTGAAGTATTCGAGCGTGCAGGCGAGTACGCCGCTGCTGAGGAACACGGCCACGATGCTGTGTTCGCCGCGCAGCGCGAAGATGACGATCATCGCGCCGAACCCGTAGATCGGGCACAGCGGCCCGTTGAGCATGCCGCGGTCCACGAACCGCTTCTTCATGACGATATTGAGGCAGGTTTCCCACAGCCACCCTACGAAGCTGTACAGCAGGAACCATAGGAATACGCGCTCGATGGCGATCAACGTTGTCGGCATTCCCTCACTGTCGCCGCAGCGGCCGACATTGCGCCGGCTTCTGTCGGTCCCGGCGTCGACGAACCGCCGCCAGCGGCCAATCGCGGCGGCTTGGAGCGCCGGCCCGGTTCCGCTACCGCTTGGGATGGTCGCCGGATACGTTCCAGCCGAGCGCGGCAAGCGCCTTGCGGTCGGCTTTGTCGAGCGTGCGGCAATCGAGCCGCTCAATCAGATCGGGCCGCAGCGCGCTGGTCTTCTCCAGCGCTTCGTCGCGGCGGAACCGGTCGACCTTCGCGTGGTCGCCGCTGGTGAGCACGGGCGGCACCGCCATGCCGCGCCAGATGGCCGGCTTCGTGTACTGCCGGTGCTCCAGCAGTGCGTTCTCGCCGGTGTACGATTCCTCGACGATGGACGCCGCGTTGCCCATGAAGCCGGGAAGGAGCCGCGTAATCGCCTCCAGCATCACCGACACGGCCACTTCGCCGCCGTTGAGCACGTAGTCGCCGATCGAATACTCGCGCACGTCGACGCCCTGCGCCCGGTAGTACTCCGGAATACGCGCGTCATAGCCTTCGTAGCGCCCGCAGCCGAACACGAGATGCCGCGCATGGCTCAGTTCGGTGGCGTCGGCCTGCGTAAACAACGGCGCCGAAGGATTGGGGAAAATAAGGACGGCACGAGATTCCGCCGCCGCGTTCCCCTCCGCCGCTTCCAGCCCCGGCGCAGTTCCGTCTGCCACGGCACCGTCATCTTCCGTTCCCGCGCCTTGCGTTCCCTCCGCCACCGGCGCCGTTGCGGCGCCCTGCGCCGCTGCGGCGCCTTGCAGCGCCGCATAATCCACCGGCTCGAGCCCCAGCAAATCGTCGAGGCATTCCGCCCACACCTGCGGCTTCATCACCATGCCGGCACCGCCGCCCACCGGGGTATCGTCGACCGAATGGTGCACGTCGTGCGTCCAGTCGCGCAGGTTGTGCGCGCGGACGTTGACGAGCCCCTTCTCCTGTGCCTTGCCGAGCAGGCTCAGGTTCAGCACCTCGAAATACTCGGGGAATACGGACACGATGTCGATGTCCATCGACATGGATCACACCGCCTTCAATCAAGCAACGAATACGGAAAACAAAGGAACGCCGCAAACGCTCCGGCAACGGCGGCAAACGCTGCCAGCCACCCCGGAGCGCCGCGGCTAAAAACCTATAATCCCGGAATCAGTCCGCCGGGAGGGTCGAGCGTCAGGTAGCCTGCCGCCGGGTCGATATGCGGCACGAGCTCCTCGACGAACGGCACAAGCGCCGTCGTTTCGGTAACGACGCCGTCCGCATCGCGCATCGGCTTGGCGAGGCGGATCTTCAGGAGCCACTGCGGGCCCTCGATGACCTCCACCACCTTGCCGATATGCAGCCCCGGAGGCAGCCCGAGCGCGTTGTCGGGATCCATCTGCGCGTCGAGCCCGACCAGGTCCTTCAAATACCACACGTCGTCGTCGATCATGTCGCCCAGGTCAACGGCCTGGCAATACAGCTCGGTGCCGTTGAGGTCCTCGGCGGCATTGCGGTCGTCGACGCCCTCGAGCTTGATGATCCAGCGGTCGCGGAACGTCCGCGAACGCTCGACGGTGAATCGCTTCGCGCCGTCCTTCGAGAACAGCGTGGAGCCGGGAGCGAACCGCTGTTCCGGTTCGTCCGTAAACGTCTGCACGGTGACTTCGCCCTTCAGTCCCTGTGCGCGGCCGATACGAGCGACCCTCAGCAACTCGCGCTGCTGAGGGTCGTCATGCTGCACGTTTTGCGCCACGGTCATCGGCCTACTTGCGTACGTCCATGATGTCGACGCGCACCTTGTGGTCCGCCATGGCCTGCACTACCGTGCGCACGGCGTTGGCCGTGCGGCCATTGCGGCCGATGACGCGGCCGATATCCTCAGGATTGACGCGTACGCGGATCAGTTCGCCGCGGGCGTTTTCATGGGACTTGACGGAAACGTCGTCGGGAAAATCAACGATGTTCTTGATCAGATGTTCCACGGCTTGTGCAAGCATTTGGATCACTCAGCTTCCTGAACAGCTTCTTCGGCTTCGGCGACTTCGACCTTTTCGTCGGCTGCCTCGACGGCAGCGGCGGCTTCGGCAGCGGCCTTGGCGTCGGCTTCGGACTTCGCGGCCTTCAGCTTCTGCGCCTTGGCTTCGGCTTCCTCCACCAGCACTTCGGCTTCCGGCTTCGGGGCAACGGCCTTGAGGTGGCCTTCAGCACCCTTGAGGCCCTTGAACTTCTGCCAGTCGCCGGTGATCTTGAGCAGGTTCTTGACCTGGTCGGTCGGCTGGGCGCCGACGCCGAGCCAGTACTGAGCGCGCTCGGAATCGATCTCGATGGTCGAAGGCTGGGTATTGGGGTTGTACAGACCGATCTCCTCGATGGCGCGGCCATCGCGCTTCGTGCGCGAGTCCATGATCACCACGCGGTAGACGGCGTAGAACTTCTTGCCCATGCGCTTGAGACGAATCTTGGTTGCCAAAATGGCTCTCCTTATACAGTTAGGGGTGTGCGTTGCGCTTTGCCGTGTGGGGCACGGCAGGGCGAACCCACGTGTTCCTTGCGAACCGCGGCGAGTAGAGGGCTCCGCAGCCACAAATAACCTTTTGAGTATAGCGCAAGGGGGTGGAACAATTTCCGCTTATTCCTCCTCGCGTTCCGGCCGCAGGTAATAGACCGCCGTTTCGCCGTAGTCGCGCCGGTCCGCAATCTCCCACCCACGCGGCGGCTTCGGCGCGGCTGAACGGGTCGAACGTTCCAGCATCACCAGCGGATAGGAGCCCAGCATGCCGCCGTCCACCAGCCCGGCGAGCAGCGCTTCGCAATCCCTGGTCGGCACGGCGTAGGGCGGGTCGATCAGCACGACGTCGAACGGGCCGGCAGCGCCGCCCTTGCCGCCGCGCTTGTCGACAAACCGTTCGGCCTTCGCCTTGACGACGTGGATGTCGTCGCGTCCAGGTTCCCACGCCTGCTGGGACTTGACCGTTGCCGCCGTCTGCGCGATCAGCTGCGCCGCCGGTCCGGAAGATTCCACGAACGTCGCCGAACGCGCCCCGCGGCTCAGCGCTTCGAACCCGAGCGCGCCGGTGCCGGCGTACAGGTCGAGCACGTGGGCGTCGCGCAGCGTTCCCCACGCTTCGAGCCGCGAGAAGATCGCTTCCTTCGTGCGGTCCGTCGTCGGCCGTGTCCCGCTTTTCGCGGCGCCCAGCGGCACCCCTTTGAATCGCCCTGAAATAATGCGCATGCCATCCATCATGCCACCGCAGCCGCACCGCCGCGTCAGCTGCTCGTCAGGTACGCTTCGTTGCCGCGCGTGAAGTCGAGCACCGCCCCGGCCAGCTCGACGTGCCCGGCGAGCTCGGGGTCCTTGTCCAGCAGCGCTTCGGCGTACGCGCGCGCTTCCTCGATGATCGACGCGTCCTTGACGACGCGCAGCAGCTTGAGCGAGCTGTGCACGCCGGACTGCGAGTCGCCGAGCACGTCGCCGGCCCCGCGCAGCAGCAGGTCCTTCTGCGCGATTTCGGCGCCGTCGAGCGAGCCTTCGATGGCATGGAGCCGTTCGTCGGCGAGCGTTCCCGGCTGCGAACGCGAAATGAGGAACGCCCAGCTGTTCGTGCCGCCGCGCCCGACGCGTCCGCGCAGCTGGTGCAGCTGCGACAGCCCGTACAGGTCCGCGTCGAAAATGACGATGCAGCTCGCCTGCGGCACGTCTACGCCGACTTCGACGACGGTCGTCGCGACGAGCACCGGGGTGGCGCCGCCGGCGAAGCCGTCCATCACCGCTTTCTTCGTCGTATCGTTGTCCCGTCCCGTCAGCTGCGCGAACGCAACGCCCTTGAATTGGGGGAGATTCTGCAGCCGCGAGAACATCTCCTCCACCGAATGCAGCGTGCGCCGGGGCGCGTCGCCGCCTTCGGCGTCTTCGCCGAGCGCTTCGGGACCAAGCAGTTCGGCGCCGTCGGTTCCAGCGTCGTCGCCGTCGCCTGTTTGCCGTGAAACATCATCGTCGATATCGATGCGCGGGCAGATGACGTACGCACGCTCGCCGGCGTCGATGCGCTGACGCACCAGCGCGAACATTTCGGCCATCAGGCGCGAATCGTCCTCCTGCACGATGAACGTGCGGATCGGCTTGCGGCCGCCCGGCAGCTCGGTCAGCCACGAGATGTCGAGGTCGCCGAACCACGTCATCGCCGCCGTACGCGGAATCGGCGTCGCCGTCATCACCAGCAGGTGCGGTTCCCGCTCGCCTTTGCCGCGAAGCGTTTCACGCTGTTCCACGCCGAAGCGGTGCTGCTCGTCGATGACGGCGAGCGCGAGGTTGGGCGCCTGGAACGTCTTCGAGAACGCCGCATGCGTGGCGATGATGATGCACGGCTCGCCGCTGGCGGCCACGCCGAGCACCTTGCGCCGCGCCGCGAGCTTCATGCCGCCGGTCAGCAGCAGCACCGGCACGTCGGACACCTGCTTGCTGATCGACTCGTAATGCTGTTCGGCGAGCACCTGCGTCGGGGCGACGAGCACGGCCTGGTGGCCCGAACCGGTCGCCTGCAGCATCGCGGCAATCGCCACCACCGTCTTGCCGGAACCGACTTCGCCCTGCAGCAGCCGCTGCATCGGATGGTCGCGCTCCATGTCGTGCGCGATGTCGTCGATGACGTCGCGCTGGCCGGCCGTCAGCTCGAACGGCAGCGCGTCGATGAACGCATCCCGCTGGGCCAGCTCCTCGCACGGCCACGCGGCGCCGGCGGCCGCCTGGTCGCGCGCCATCAGCAGCGCCGTCTGGCACACGAACGCCTCTTCGTAGCGCAGCGTCTCCAGCGCGTCGCGGAACCGGTCCACCGAATCGGGGTCGTGGATTTCGCTGAACGCTTCGGCGCGGCCCAGCAGATGCGCACTGCGGCGCACCTCTTCCGGCAAGATGGAGGGAATCGCCTTGTCGAGCCGTGCCCCCACCTGCGGCGACGAGCCGTAGAGCGTCGTGCGCATCGTTTCCGCCGGCACGTCGCCTTCATCCGGCTGCGGCTGCAAGCCGGCGAGCAGGCGCATGAACGTCATGATCGCGTCGTGGATATGGTCGCTGGAAATGCGGGACGACGCGTGGTACACCGGCCGCGGCCGGCACGCGCGCTGCAGCCCCTGCAGCGCGCTGGCTGCGTCGCTGCCTTCGCCGCCGACCGTCAGCACTTCCGGGTGCGTGAACTGCAGCCGGTCGTTGAATACGCTTGGCTCTCCGGCGATGACGAGATTCGCGCCCACCGCGCAGCGCGACGCCATCCAGTCCACGTATGACTTGCGGTGGGAAAAAAACACCAGCGACGCCACCGACCCCGGCTGTTCCCGGGACGCGGCGAACTCGCCGTCGTCGATGGCGACTTCCAGCCGGTAGCCGCGCCGCGCCGCCATCGGCGTCGCACGGCAGGCGCGCACATGCACGGCGCACGCCATCTTGGCCCCCAGCCGCGCTTCGTTGAGCGTACGCACCGGCACCGGGTCGGTCACGCGGAACGGGTAGTAGGCGAGCGCATCCGCCACGGTGACGATGCCCAGCGATTTCAGCGCGCCCACGCGGCGCTTGTTCGCCAGGATCTGCCCCACCGGGGTATGCAACGTAACCTCACCCATACTCCCCCATCCTACCGGCCGGTCCCATCACGGCTATGCCACCCGCGCCCGAACCCGTCGGGGCGCCAAGATGCGGAGCCGACCCCATCATGCCCGTTCCAGCCCGGCCTGCTGCGTGGCCGCCCTAGATTCCCGCCGTGCAGGAACGTTGCGAAGGAACCGCGCCACTGGGAGCTGGGCAGCAGGGGCTGCCTGCTCGGCGACGTTTATTCGGCGCCCTTGATTGCGGCGTCGACCTGCTCCACCTTTTCGGCGCTGGCGTTGTGCCGCAGCGCGCTGGCGGCCAACGCCGTCGCTTCCTCGAACGAGGGGCACAGCGGCACGCCATGCCGGTTATGCACGATGGCGAGCGATGCGGCGGCGTTGGCGATCTGCACGGCGTCTTCCAGCTCCCAGCCTTCGGCCAGCAGCGCGCACAGCGCGCCGGTATGGCACGGGCCGGCGGAACGGGTATGGATCGCCTTCGTGGCGAAGCCTTCGATGTGCTCGACCGGGTGGCCCGGACGGCGCACCCACGCGCCGCGCGAACCGGCGCGCAGCACGATCGGCGCATGCAGCGCATCGGCCAGCGCCTCGCACAGCGCCTGCATCGTTTCGTCGAAGCCGCCGTTGACGGTCAGCGTCTTCGATTCGTCCAGCGAAACGCCCAGCTTGCGCGCCAGCGTGCGCGCTTCCTGGCGGTTGAGCGACCAGATCGGCCGCGCCAGCACAAGGTGCTCGAGCAGCTGGTCACTGACAAGATTCATCGAGTTCGTCGGGTTGAGCACGATCCTGAAGCTGCGCGTTTCCGGACTGCATTCGGGACGCTGGATGAATTCGTTGACCCCCAGCGCCGTATCGTTGAGCAGCGCGTTGCCGCTGATGAACACGACGTCGCCCTCGGCCGGCTCGACGTGCGCGTAGCAATCCTTGTCGCCATCGGCTTCGGCGCCGTAGGTGGCGATGAACGTCTTGCGGCTGCCGTCGTTGAGCACGAGACGGAAGCCGTTGTCTTCGGAAGGCTTCGTTTCGCCGGTGTGCGCGATCTTCGCGCGGCGGAACTGCTCGCGGATCATCTCGCTCCACGGCCCGGTCCCCAGAATGCCGGCGCTCTGCGTCTTCGCGCCCATCTTGCTGGCCGCCTGCAGAATGCGGAACGAGCCGGATACCGACCGGCTGACCTGCTCGGTGACGACGAACTCCCCGGGCTGCGGTATTTCGTTGACGTCCATCATGATGTCGACCCACACCTGGCCGAGGGAAATGACCGTCGGCTCATGATCGCGCTTCGCATGGATCTTCGACAGGAAATCGCTCAGCATGCCCCCTCCTTGATTGCACTGTTCCGTTGGCATCCTTGCATGCCGCGGCCTACACTGCCCGGCATTTCGGCTTTCACAGCATTCTACTGTTCCCGTCACGGCAATGCCAAAACCCGTCCACGGTTCGCGCGGTCGTCCCGCCTCCTACTTCCCTCTTCCCGCCCCCTGCCTTATCGAGCCTTCTGCCTTATCCGGCCTTCTGCTTTGCCCCGCCTTCCGCTTCACCAAGATTCCCGCTTCACACAACCCTCGCGCCACGGGTACGCAATCCTTCCAGCCATCCAACGCAACATGAGGTTGCATTGGGTGCCGAAATAGTGTATTCTTGTGAAGTTGTGTGTTCATCCATGCCTGTCGGTATGGTGGTTCACGCAAGACTTGCAAGTCAAAAGTAATTGTAGGGAGTCCATTATGGCAGCTCGTTGCGCAGTGTGCGGCAAGGGACCGAAGACCGGTTACACGGTTTCGCACTCTCATATCCGCAATAAGCGCCTCTTCCGCCCGAACCTCCAGCCGGTTCGCACCACGATCGACGGTGAAAACGTCCGCATCCGCGTGTGCGTCAAGTGCCTCAAGGCCGGCAAGGTCGAGCGCGTCAAGGCGTGAGCAAGCGAATTCGAAGAAAGCCCCGGAAATCTCCGGGGCTTTTTCATTGCCAAGATTCCCAAGGCTCGACACCCGACCTGCGGCCATCGACACCCACGCTTAGCTGCCGTGCACTAGAGCCCCTGCCCGCTGCATTCCGATGCGGACACAGCGGAATGCAGCGCAGGCGAGGACGGAACGGGCGGCCTCACTCGGTGGGCGTGACCTCCGGGCCCACGCCCCAGCGCAGCGACGGCGCCATCGAGCTCAGCACATCGCCTTCGACCAGCCGGCCGAGGAACCATACCGTTTCGTCGGCGGCGCGCGGGAAGCCGGCGTCGACCAAGCCCATCGCAGCCTTCGTCAGCACGGTGACGGCGCTGTGCACCGGAGCCACCGGAATGCCGGCCGCGCGCAGGATCTGCGCGGCCTCCTCCAGCGACTGCGGCTCCTCGAGCCCATCGGCCGAGGCCTTCAGGTCGCGGATCTCCGTGCGCGCGTTCTCGCAGAACGACATCGACGGGTAGTCCAGCACCTTCACGTAGCAGGCGAGCGCCTCGCGCAGGCTGCCGGTCTGCCACAGCGCGTAGGCGAGGCGGTAGTAGATGAACGCGATGTCCACCGGCATGACGGCCACCGCCAGCGCGCGCGTCAGCGCATCGGCAGCCTTCTCGTAGTCTTCATCGATTTCCGCGTACGTCATCGACAGGTCGATGAACGGCTGGGCCGTCGTGAAGGCGATCCGCGCGCACTCCTCCTCTTCGGCGAGCGCGCGCTCCTTGTTGCCGGCCTCGCGGTTGAGCCGCCCCAGCAGCAGGCGCGCGTCGAACAGCGCATCCGGGATCTTGCGGTAGCGCACGTCAGGGTCGTCACCGTCGAGCGACACCATCAGGCGCATCAGCGGATGCTCGCAGTACAGCGGCTTGATGACGCGGCCCTGCGCATCGTGCAGCTCGCCCGACTCGTCGCCGTCTACGGCGCCCTCGGCGAGCGCGGCCTGCCGTTCGGCGTCCTCCAGGCGCAGCAGCACCGATTCAAGCTCGATGGAGGCCGTCAGCGGCGAATCCTCGTTGGCGCTGATGATTTCGCTGACCTCGGAACCCTTGACGGCCCCGTTGTCCTTCATGACGTCGAGCTCGCAGGCGCGGTCGGCGCGCAGCAGCGTCTGCAGGTCGGGCGGCAGCAGCCGCTCGTCGCGCCACACCGGCAGCCGCCGCGCGGCCAGCGCCGGCGCCATCGGGAGCGGCTCGACCGGCATCAGGCACCGGCCGGCGCCGAAGCGCAGGCTGTACTGGCGCGGCGAGAGCATGCGGTAGATCTCCAGCGGATCGTCGTCCAGCGACGCCTCGTCGAGCTCCTTGCCCAGCAGCTTCGGCACGACGCCCATCATGAACGGCGTGCGGTCGAACTGCAACGACAGCACGCAGTCGCCGTTGATCGAGCCGGCATGGCAGCTGACGGTGACGTCGGTGATGTTCAGGCTGGACTTGAACGCAGCCATCGCCAGCAGCCCCGCGAGCCGCATCGCATAGGAGGCAGCCCAGGCCGGCCGCCGGTCGTGCAGCCCAATCGGGTGCCCCGCCTCGAAGTCGTAGCCGGTCACCGGGAACATCATCGCCGTCGGCACGCCGCAGCGCACGGCCAACGCGCCGCTGACGGTGTCGATGTCATAGCGGTATTCGAGGCGGAACGGCAGCATCAGCCGCTCGCAGATCGCCCCGAAGCGCGTCGAGGCATCCCAGTTGCCGCCGCGCGTAGCGCTGACGCCGTGGATCGTGCGCAGCGGGTTCTCGTCCTTGTCGCGCCGGTCGATGAAGCCGGCATGCTGCGACACCATGTGCATCGCGTCCATCATCGACTGGTAGCAGAACCGTTCGTCGGCGGTGGCCATCAGCCCGATGCCGCCGTCCTTTTCGCGCGCATCCAGATGCACGAACGCGAGGCGGTTGAGGGCGGCCTCGACCGACAGCACGACGTCGCGCTGCAGCCCCTCGAGGTCGTCGTCGAACCGCATCCAGAACATGTTCGTCGTCGTCAGCTTGATCAGCTGGATTTCATGCTCGGCGGCGATGGCGCGAATCTCCCCGGCTCCCGCCTCCACGAGCTGTCGCGCCGCGAACCGCTCGAACGGAGTCGCGTCGGCGTTGTTCGTCGCGCCGCGCCAGATCAGCGCGTCCAGCGCGTCCGGCAGCGGCTGGCTGAGCAGTTCCGCAAACATCTGGTCGATGCGCGCCGTCGCCTTTGATGTCGATGTCACCTTCGCCATTGGAACCTCCTGCAGAATCGGCCCGCACGCCTTCAGCGGGCCCGCTTTCCGTTACCCAGCATCGTAGCCAAAGGCGCCAGCGGCGCGCTGGGATGTCTCAGCGTTGCGCCGCCTCGGTTTCAGCATTCGGGCGTTTTGTTCCACAGTGCCACATCCGCCCGGTCGGGCATCCCGTCCCAGGGCCCGGTTCCAGCAACCACTGCCCCGGTTCCGGGGGCATCCAGCTCCAACAGCCCTGCCCCTTTCACTGGCAACCATCCCAGCCGGTTCCCGGCGGATCAGTTGCGGTACGTCTCCCGCACAAACCGCTCAAGCCGCTCCATGCCCGCGCGCACCTTGTCGGTCTCAAGGCAGTACGAAATGCGCAGGTAGCCGGGCATGCCGAAGCTGTCGGACGGCACCATGAACAGGTCGTAGCCCATCGCCTTCTCGCAGAACGCCTTCGCGTCCTCCTCGAGCGCCTTCGGGAAAATATAGAAGGTGCCGCCGGGCCGCACGACGTCGAACCCGAGCCGCACGAGCGTGTCGTAGATGACGTTCATGTTCGTTTCGTACACCGACAGGTCGCTGGTCTCCTCCAGCGCGCGCGCCACGGCCAGCTGCATCGTCGACGTCGGGCAGTTGTGCCCGATCGTGCGGCTGATCTGCGCGAACATCGGCACGAGGATGTCGGCTCCGGCGGCGCGCGGGTTGACGGCGACGTAGCCGATGCGCTCGCCGGGAATGGACAGCGACTTCGAGAACGAATAGCACGTCAGCGTGTTGTCGTAGAACTTCGCCGGGTACGCCTGGCTGTCCCCGTCGAACACGATTTCGCGGTACGGCTCGTCGCTGACGAGGAAAATCTCATGCCCGTACTCCTCCTGCTTGGCTTGCAGCAGCGCGGCGAGCCGTTCCAGCGTCGCCGCCGAGTAGACGGCGCCGGACGGGTTGTTCGGCGTGTTGATGAGCACGGCGGCGACGTTCGGCGTCAGCGCGGCCTCGAGCGCGGCGAAGTCGATCTGGAACGCTTCGGTATCCGGCGGCACGACGGTCAGCTTCGCGCCGGTGCCCCCGACGTACGGCTGGTATTCGGGGAAGTACGGCGCGAACGTCACCACTTCGCTGCCCGGCACCGTCACCGCGCGCAGCGCGTGCGCGAGCGCGCCGGTCGCGCCGGAAACGGGGAAGATATGCCGCGCTTCGTAGTCCATGCCGAAGCGCTGGTTGAGGCTGGCGGCAATCGCCTCGCGCACCTCTTCGATGCCGACGGACGGCGAGTAGCCGTGCAGCGCCATCGGGTCGCGCTCGGCGTACAGCGACGTGACGGCGTCGTCGAAGCTCCGCGGCGCCGGCACGCTGGGATTGCCCAGCGAGAAATCGAAGACGTTCTCGTCGCCTACCTGCGCGCGCCGCTGCGTCGCCCGTTCGGAAATCGAGCGGATCACCGATTTCTCCGCCAGCATGTCCCTATACGTTTCGTTGATCATCGCGTCCCTCCGCTCTCGTTGGCATGCGCCGCGTGGCCTGCTATGCACCAATCTAAACGCCACGGTGAACGCCGCGGCGTCCGGCCGCGCATACGGCGCGGCCACCGCAACGCGGCACCGCCGTCCGACCGCCCGACCCGCCCATCTCGCCCGGCACTAGAATGGAACGAAGGCCGTCACAGGGGCGGCGCAGGACTTACGGGGGACTCGGCAATGGACACCATCGCTACCTATGCGCGCACGGAGCGGCGAACGTTCGCCGAATTCCCGTTCCATGCGCCCGATGCGCTGGTGTATGCGCTGCTGTCGTACGACCAGTTCCCGCCGATCGTGCCGCAGTTGCCGGACGTCGAGCGGCGCTACGGCACGCTCGGCCGTCGCCTGAAGGCGTTTTCGCTGCGCCATCCGCTCGCGTCGGCGAAGGCGCTGGCACACGCGCCGTACGACGGCGCGACGCTCGCCGAAGCCGAGGAATGGTACCGCGCGCAGCCGGACGATTCGTCCAGCAAGGCCGCCGGCTTCATCAACCCGAAGATAACGCACGATTTCTTCCGCGCCGCCGCTTCGAATCCAAGATTCGCGGATTCGCAGATGAACGCCGCGCTGGAAATCTTCAGCGCCGACCAGCAGACGCAGTTCGCGGCCGTTACGTTCCGCCTTCCCGACGGCACGCTGGTCGTCGCGTTCCGCGGCACCGACGATACGCTCGTCGGCTGGCGCGAGGATTTCAACATGGCGTACCAGTACCCGGTGCCGGCGCAGCGTACGGCGGCGGACTATCTGGAGAAGATTGGCCGGCTGTGGGACGGCCCGCTGATCCTGACCGGCCATTCCAAGGGCGGCAATCTCGCCGTCTACGCGGCGATGAACGCGCCGGACGACATCCAGGACCGCATCGAGCAGATCTATTCGATGGACGGACCGGGTTTCCAGCAGAACGTCATCGAAAGCTACGAATACAGCGCCATCGCCGACCGGATCACGAAGGTCGTGCCGGAACTGTCGATCATCGGCATGCTGCTCAAGGCGCCCCCGTCCGAACGGCGCATCGTCGTGACGTCGCAGGCCGATGGCGTCATGCAGCATTCGGGGTATACGTGGCAGATGGACGGCGACCGGTTCCATACCGTCCCCGACATCGCGCCCAGCTCGCGCACGTTCAACGAAGCCGTCAACGAATGGCTGGCCGGCATGAGCCAGCGCCAGCGGGAACACGCCGTCACCGCGCTGTTCCGCATCCTTGAGTCCAGCGGCCATGCGAATGTTTCCGAGATCATGCATGCCGGCCCCGGCATCATACCGGACATCGTGGGCAGCTACGTGGGCCTGAGCGGGGAGGACCGCAAGTACATCAACCAGGCCATACGCATGCTGGCATCCGCGGCCTTTGCGCACAATCCGCCGCGGGCGCAATCTGTGCAGATGGAAGGCGAATAAACTTGAAGGCAAGAATAATCGGATTGGGGACTACGTACGGGCCACACCTTCGGGGCTAGGGAGGCCGGCAGCCGCCGCGCCGTACCAAAAGGTTGGACCGTACGGAACGTAGACTGAAAAGCAATGCCGCCGCGCAGGCGTTCTACGCACAACGCCGGGTGGCTGTTATCGAGGAGTACACAATGCCTAGACCACGCCGCGATTCGGAAATCCTTCCGGCGAAGGAACGGCTGGAGAACGCTTTCTGGGAGCTGCTGGAAGAGCGCGAATACAACAAGATCACCGTTACGGACGTCGTCCACCAAGCCGATGTGAACCGCAATTCCTTCTATTACCATTACTCGGGATTGCCTGAGCTGGCCGATTCCGCCATCCTGCACGAAGTGCAGTGCATGCCGATGCCCGACATCCCCGACGTCGGCGTCGACCCGGATGAGGAATGGGTCAAGTACTGCACGCAGCTGCTGCAGGACAGCGACCAGCGCCAGCGCCTGTCGCGCCTCGCGCTCGTCGCGGGACCGCACAGCGCCCCTGAACTGCAGGAGTCGCTGTACGATTTCACGCGCATGACGCTCATGAGCCTGCTCGACATCGACCCGGCGCAGATGAGCCTGAAGACGATGCTGATACTCAACTTCACCGTCGGCGGCCTGATGGCGATCCTGCAGATGTGGCCGGAGCTTGAAGCGACCATTTCCATCGACGACCTGCTCAGCGAGGACCTCGCCGTGCTGGCGATGGGCATCTACCTGTCGATGTCGAAGGAAAACATGGTCGCCTACTGGCACCGCATCTTCAACAGCGACCGCCCCCGCCACTCCAGCGCCTTCGCCCTAGCCCACTCCGAAATCGCCTAACAATAAAAACTCCACTCCCGCCCACAAGGACGCCACTCCCGCTGGCGTCCGCCGCTGGAATATGCAAACGCGAAAAGCGTTTGCGGCCTTGTTCGGGAGTCGCTGAGAGCGAGCGAAGCGACGCTCGAAGCGGTGGGTGGTCGCGAACCGGCGCAAGCCGGTTCGCAATCCCGGGAGCAAGGCGACTCCCCCGCCCCCCAGTCTTATTTCTAGGGGCATCCCCTACACTCATGTCCCATGCAGCAACTCCTCGAAACCTTCCGCGACTTCCTGCAGAACAATGCCGGCAAAATCATCTGGCTGCTCATCGTCGCCGCGTGCGCGGCGGTGCTTGCCAAGGCGCTGGCGTCGATCCTGCGCAGGGTGCTGAGAAAGGCCGGCATTCCCAACGTCTCGCTGTTCGTCAACATCATGCGCGTGCTGGTATGGACGCTGGCGATTACGCTGGTGCTGCAGCCGGTGTTCGGCATCAACCCCACCACGGTGTTCACCGCGCTCGGCATTGGAGGCCTGGCCATTTCCCTCGGCCTCAAAGACTGGATTTCCAACATCGTCTCCGGCTTCGACCTCATGGCCGGCAAGGTCATCATGCCCGGCGACGTCGTCAACGTGTCCGGCATGACCGGCGTCGTCAAGGACATCACCTGGCGGCAGACCATCGTGCAGTCGCGTTCCGGCGACACCGTCATCATCCCCAATTCGGTGCTGGCCACCACGGCGCTGGAGAAGCTCAACCCCGCTTCCGAAGGGCTCGTCAAGGTGCCGTTCACCGCGAAGGCCGGCGTCGATACGCACGAATTGACGAAAACGCTCGTCTCCGTCGTCGACGACAAGTGCGCCAAGGTGCTCAACCCCAAGCAGCCGCCGGTCGTGAAATTCAACGGCGTGACGCCGTACGGCATGTCCGGGGAGATCTTCGCCTACGCCCGCGAAGGCATCGCGCTGTCATCGGTCGCCGATGCCGTCACGCGCGCCATTGCCGGTTGCGACCTGCTCGAGCAGCGCGCCGCAACCGGCCAATGAGCTTTGGCGCATTCAGCTGAGGTATAGGTTGGCGAACATCAGGAGCACGCAGATCGCCGTGTAGACGATGACGCCGGCATTGCCATACATCGCCACGCCGCCCTTGCCACGAGGCAACTGGCACGGAGCGGCATAGAACGTCGCCCTGCGCCAGCGCACGATGAGCAGCACGATGCCCGCGATGACGGCGGCCAGCAACGCCAGCACGTACACGAGCGAGAGCAGGAACGCCGGATTGCCATAGGCCCCGGCAATCAGTTCGCCGTTATCGTCGGTCTGTGCCTGCACGCATGTCAGCGCGGCCGGGGAAAGGGTGCCGCCCACGAAATTCATGGCCGCATGCAGCCCGACCGAATACCACATGTTGCTCGTGCGCACGTAGACATAGGCCAGCAGCAGCCCGGTGCCGAACGTGTAGAACGCCTGGTACAGGTTGGCGTGGAACAGCGCGAATGCCAGCGCCGAGAACACGATTGCCGTCTTCTCGCCGAATACGCGCGCACGGGAAACCAGGCATTTGCGGAAAATGAACTCTTCCCCTATCGGCGCCACGATGACGGCGAACACCAGGTCGGCCCATACGCTGTTTCCGACAAGGTCATCAATCGGATTCTCCGATTCGCCGGAACTGAAGAAGGCCGCCAGCGAACTGCCCAGCAGCGAACCGATATACATGACGGCGATCATGATCAGGAAAATCGCGAACAGGTCCCGCAAACGCATGGGCAGGCGCCTGGTCTCAACAGGCCGCACTCCCGACAACGTCAGCAGCGCCAGCGGCAACGCAATGCCATAGAGCGGGACGTCGTTCAGCAGGAACGTCACCCAGGCATTTGCGTATACGCCGTCGGAGACGATGATCCTGACGACGCTGCAGATGATGATCGCCGTGACGTTCCATACCACGATCAGCACGCACAATGCGGCCCCAAGCCGCGAATACCGGCTTCTGGCCGCTTTGAGCCACGGATTGGCCATGGGCTGCGGAGCATAGGGATACGGCATCGGCCGGTTCCAGCCGTCAGGACGCCAGCTCGTAGGAAGTCTCCTCGCTGCCGGTTCCGGAAGAAATGCCGTCGAAAGAGTCCGGCGTGTTTTCGTCGGCCTGATAGGTCTCGTCGAGCAGCGTCTTGCCTCCGGCCCCCAGGAACTGCACGTGGATCTTCGTCGTGCCTACGCCGCCTTCCAGATTGGCATCGATCGTTTTGGCGAATACCGGCAGCACTTCGCCGAACCCCTGGGCAATGTAGTCCATCGACGTACCGGCATCGTCGAGATCGTCGATATCCTCGAAGCGGTAGATCATCGTCAGCGTATTGCCCTGCACGTTCACCGTCGAATCCTCGGCAGCCGAGCCCAGCGTATCCATGAGCTCGTCGACGGCTTCCTGCTGTTCAGGGGAATTGAAGTAGTCCTCCACCGTGGCGTACAGGCCGTCCTCATTCGGCTGGCCGTCGGTCGCCTGGGCCGAACTGGTCTGCTGGTCGTTGGAGTACTGGACGAGGGCGGCCACGCCGGCAGTGCCAGCCACGACGAGCACAATGGCGAGAATCACCGACGCCACCATTTCGACGGCGCTGATGATGATGCCGGCAAGCGCCAGGCCGCGGCCCTTTTCGCCCGACTTCTTGACCTGCGTATAACCGACGATGCTCAGCGCCAGGCCGACGATCGCCACGAAGAACGAGCAGACGAAACCGGCGATGGCCATGCCGTTCCAGCGCGGCTCGGGCTGCGCGTAGGCCGGCGCGTACTGCGGCTGCGCAGGGGGTTGTCCGTAGGGAGCCTGCCCATACGGCGCCTGGCCGTACTGCGGCTGTTCATAGGGCGACTGGCTGTACTGGGGCTGTTCGTATGGCGTTTGCGCATACTGCTGCGCATACGGGTCGCCAGCCTGCTGCGGCGTCGTTGGCGCAATGCCGTAGGAATCCTGCGGCGCTTGCTGTCCATTGGGATCTGCCATGGGTTCTCCTTGATCTGTAGGTCCCACCATGCCGGTTCTCTCATTTCCGGCGGTGGTCCTAGTCTAGCGGAAACCCAACCGTGCCTGAACGGGGCATCCTGACAGGCGGCCGCACGCGCCTGCCAGGATGGCGCGCCTTAGAAGAACATCGGGATGAACGCGATGGCCGAATCGACGTAGTCCATGTAGCTGGAATAGCCGGTGGCCATCAGCGCGATGGAGCCGATCATTTCGACCGCGGCGATGATGATGCCGGCAATGGCCAGGCCCTTGCCCTTCTCCTTCGTCTTGTTCACCTGCGTCAGGCCGATGATGCTCAGGATCAGGCCGATGATGGCGATGAAGAACGAGCAGACGAAGCCGGCGATCGCCATGCCGTTCCAGCGTTCCGGATGCTGCGGCGTGGCATAGGACGAATAGTCCGGCGTTGCGGGCGGCATCTGCTGGGCGTAGGGGTTCGACTGGTACTGCGGCTGCTGATACGCGCCCTGCTGCGCATACGGATCGCCCTGATACTGCGGCTGCTGGTAGCCCTGCTGGGCGTACGGATCACCCTGGTACTGCGGCTGGGCGGCCGGCTGCTGGTACTGCGGAACCTGTCCGTTGGCATAGTTCGGATCGTTGGGATTGGACATCGTTGTTTCCTTCTGGTCGGTGCTTCTAGTCTGTAGTGGTCCGGCGCCTATTCGGCGACGCCGTCGATCAGCGTGCCGATAAGTTCTGAATAGGGCAGCCCGGTGGCCTCCCAAGCCTTAGGATACATCGAAATGGAGGTGAATCCCGGCATCGTATTGATTTCGTTGACCAGCACGTCGCCGTCGGGCGTCACGAACGTGTCGACGCGGCTCAAGCCGGCGCCGTCAACGGCACGGAACGCATCGATGGCCGTCTGGCGCACCTTGGCAAGCAATTCGTCGGGCAGCGCGGCCGGCACTTCCACGTGGCTGGCGGAAGCGTCCATGTACTTGCTGTCGAAATCGTAGAACTGGTCGTCGCCTTCATTGCGCCGGTCCAGCACGATTTCGCCGGGCCACGCGGCCTGCGGCTCTCCGGTCGGTTCGGCGCACAGCACGGCGCATTCGATTTCGCGTGCGTCGACGCCCTGCTCGACCAGCACGCGCCAGTCGTGGCGCGCGGCTTCGGCGACGGCGGCAGCCAGTTCAGCGGCGTCCTGCGGGCGCTCGACCTTCGTCACGCCGAAGCTCGAGCCGGCGCGCGACGGCTTGACGAACAGCGGGTAGCGCAGCCCGGCTTCGTCGATTCTGGCCAGGATTTCCGGAGCGGCGGCAGCGAAACCGTCCGCGGCGTCGTACAGGCGCGTATCGAGCGTGATGCCCGGCGCTACCGGAATGCCGGCGGCGGCCAGCAGCGTCTTCGTATAGTGCTTGTCCATGCTGGCGGCGGACGCGAGCACGCCGCAGCCAACGTAGGGCACGCCGAGCATTTCGAATACGCCCTGGATCGTGCCGTCTTCCCCGTACGGGCCGTGCAGCACCGGCAGCACGGCGTCGATGGCGCCCAGCGACTCGAGGGTGCCGTCTTCGTTCACGGCAAGGAAGCCTTCGCGGCCGCGCGCGAAGTCCACGACGACGTTGCGCGAGCCGGGCACCGCCTCGACGGTCGGCAGCCCGTGTTCCAGGTCCCATCCGCGCGGATCGGCGCCATCGGTAATCCACTGGCCGCTCTTCGTAATGCCGATCAGCACCGGCTCGAAACGCTCGGGGTCGAGGGCCCTGAGCACGCTGGCCGCGGAAATGCAGGAAATGGAATGTTCATCGGCCTTGCCGCCATAAAACACGGCTACGCGCTTTTTCGCCATAGTTTCCTCACCTTGGGAATATTCGGTTGCTACCCGACAGTGTAGCGCGCACGCTACTCCTCGATGATGCCTTCTGGGAAGAGCTCGCCGAGCATCTGCTTGCAGGAGATGCCGTCGGCAAGCACATGCGTCATCGCCACCGCCAGCGGCGTAGGCACATGGTAGCGTTCGCCCAGCGCCACGACGGCCGAAGCGGTGGCGACGCCTTCCGCTACGCCATTGGACGCCTTGGTGGCTTCCTCGACGCTCATGCCCTTGCCGAGGTTGGCGCCGAACGTGAAGTTGCGCGACAGCGGCGAGCCGCAGGTGGCGATCAGGTCGCCCACGCCGGCCAGCCCCATGAAGGTGCGCGGGCTGGCGCCGGCTGCTTCGCCGACGGCCGTCAGCTCGGCCAGGCCGCGCGTTTCGATCATCGCGGCCGTGTTCTCGCCATAGCCGGCGCCATGCGCCATGCCCACGGCCAGCGCGACGACGTTCTTCAGGGACCCGCACATCTCCAGGCCGATGACGTCGCTGGTCACGACGGCCTTGAAGTAGTCGGTCGTGCACAGCTTCGCCACCTTGTACGCGTTGTCGATGTCGGTGCAGCCCACGACGGTGGCCGCCGGCTGGCGTTCGGCGACCTGCTTGGAGAGGTTGGGGCCCGAAATGGCCAGGAAACGGTCCGGCTCGAGGCCGAGCGCTTCCTGCACAACCTGATCCATGCGCTTGCCGGTGGCCTTTTCGATGCCCTTCATCAGCGAGACGACGAGCGCGGTTTCGCCGATCAGCCCCTTGAACTGCTCGAGCGCTTCGCGGGCGTGCTGCGCGGCGATGGCCACCACGACGACCTCGGCGTCCTTCACCGCTTCGGCGCGGTCGCCGGTGGCGGTCATGTTCGCCGGCAGTTCCTTGACGACGGGCAGCCGCACCGGGTTGCAGTGCTTGTTCTTGATGTCGTCGACGATTTCCGGCTCGATCGCCCACATCGTCACGTCGTTGCCGGCGTCGGCCAGGACCTGCCCGAACGCGGTGCCCCATGCGCCCGCCCCGAGGACCGTCACATTCGCCATAGCTGTTCTCCTTACGTTCTTGCGTTCGCTACGTTCGTTGTTCGCGCCGCCGCTTCCGGTACGTCCGGCAACGGCGGCCAGAATCCAAGATTCGGCAATCTGGAATCCAGGATTCAGCGCTGCCCGCCATTCTAGGCGCGGCCGTTTTCCTTCACCGCGGCGGCGATGTCGGCCTTGACCTGGTCGGTCAGGCGCGCGTCGACCTCGGCCGGCGTTTCGTACGGGTCGGCTTCCGGCACTTCCTTCATCAGCCGGTAGTCGAAGAAGCCGTCGGGAGCGGGGATGCCGCGGATGTACGACATGATCTCCTTCATGCGGATGCGCACGCGCCTGGCGAGTTCGTCGGCGTAGGCCATCGGCGGCTCCTCGCCCCAGCTGTCCGCGTCGGCCAGCAGGTCGGAGTAGTCGAGCGGCTTGTCGAAGCACATGACGACGTTCTTGCGCGGCCATGGCCACAGCTGGTTGATGCTGGCGGCGCCCCACGTCACCGAGCAGTGCAGCGGAATCTGGCGTCCCAGCCGGCGCGAGGCTTCCAGCGCGATGTAGCCGACGCCGTTCTTCATGCTCATCGGCCACTTCTTTGGATCGCGGGTCACGGTGCCTTCCGGCCAGATCGTCAGCGGGCGGCCGGCGGTGAGGATGTCGATGGACGTTTCCTCGATGGCGCGCGCCTGGCCGCTATGGCGCTTGACGGGCTGCATGCCGACGGCCTGGAACCATTTGCCGATGAGCGGCCACTTCGCCATCTCGGCCTTCGCCATGTAGCGCGGGCGGCGCCCCATGTGGAATTGCGCGCACATCGGCACGAACACGTCGAACTGCGTGACGTGCGTGGCGGCGCAGATGTACTGTCCGGTCGCCGGAATGTTGTCGAGCCCCCACGCGTACGGCTTGCAGCGGTTGCGCAACACCCAGCTGCAGCCTTCGAGCAGCCGGTGCGTCACCTTGGGGTTCTGCTCCTTGATTTCCTGTTCGTTCGGCTCGCGCCTGCCGGTAGGGAATGGCCGCGTCGGATCGACCAGATGGTGTTCGCGGCCCAGTTTCGCCAGCTGTTCGTCGCTGAGGGGCTTGACGGCCGAGCGCGGAGACGGTTTTCCTTTGGAAGTCATGCCCCCATTGTGCCCCAACAGCCCTACCAACAGTGCGCCGCAAGAAAAAAACGGGCCGCCCTTCACGGGCAGCCCGTATCAACGCATGGCGCATGCAAGGCGCACGATGCCGTGCCGTCACCGGCGCGGCCGGCAGCGTAGCGTTACCGGACCGGACGGCGACTTGCCATCACCGGCCGGCGCCACGGTCAGTCGACGTCGGCGTCGAGCGCGGCGAGCTTGCCGCGGAAATCGGCGTAGCCGCGGTCGATCAGCGAAATGCCGTGCACGTTGCTGGGGCCCTGGGCCGCCAGCGCCGCAATCAGGTGGCTGAAGCCGCCGCGCAGGTCCGGCACGTCGATGTCGCGCCCGGTCAGCGGCGTGGGGCCGAAGATGACGGCCGAATGCTTGTAGTTGCGCTGCTGGAAGCGGCACGGCAGCGAGCCAAGGCATTCGCGGTACAGCTGGATCGTCGCGCCCATCTCCACAAGCGGCTTGGTGAAGCCGAAGCGGTTTTCGTACACGGTCTCGTGCACGATCGACAGGCCGTTGGCCTGCGTCAGCGCCACGACGAGCGGCTGCTGCCAGTCGGTCATGAAGCCGGGGTGCACGTCGGTTTCGATGGCCACGGGCTTCAGGTCGCCGCCCGGGTGCCAGAAGCGGATGCCCTTGTCGGTGATGTCGAATTCGCCGCCGATCTTGCGGAATACGTTGAGGAACGTCATCATTTCCGGCTGCGTGGCGCCCTTGACGAAAATGTCGCCATGGGTGGCGAGCGCCGCGGAAGCCCACGAAGCGGCCTCGATGCGGTCGGTCAGCGCCGTATGCGTGTAGCCCTTGAGCTCCTTGACGCCTTCGATGCGGAACGTGCGGTCGACGTCGACGGAAATGATCGCGCCCATCTTCTGCAGCACGGCGACCAGGTCCATGATTTCCGGCTCGGTGGCCGCGCCGGACAGCTCGGTCTTGCCTTCGGCGAGCACGGCGGCGAGCAGCGTCTGCTCGGTCGCGCCGACCGACGGGTAGGGCAGGTGGATCTTGGCGCCATGCAGGCCGTTCGGCGCCGTGATGTGGATGCCGTCCTGATGTTCCTTGTCGACGTTGGCGCCGAGCTTGCGCAGCGTTTCCAGATGGAAGTCGATGGGGCGGCCGCCGATGTTGCAGCCGCCGAGCGCGGGGATGAACGCCTCCCCCAGGCGGTGCAGCAGCGGGCCCGAGAACAGGATCGGAATGCGGGAGGAACCGGAGAGCGTATCCACGTCCGCGACGTCGGCGAGCTGGACGTTGGTGGCGTCGATCGTCACGATGCCGGCGTCGCCGTCGACCGTCACGTCCACGCCGTGCAGCCGCAGCAGGTCCGAAACGACATGGACATCGCGGATTTCCGGTACGTTCTTGAGCACCGACGTGCCCGGGGCCAGAAGGGCGGCCACCATCGCCTTGCTGACGAAATTCTTCGCGCCGCGCACCTTGATGGTGCCGTTCAGCGGCTTGCCTCCCTCAACGTGCAGCACATCGTTCTTGTTTTCAGCCACAGTTGGCAACCTCTTTCACCGTAACGTTTTGGCCGCGCCCTGCAGAAAACGGGCGCCGTGTCCCAAGCTTGCAATGGTATCTAACGGTATCTAACAATCCCGCATGCAATTCTATTTCTAGGCAGTGCCAAACCTCAAGATTCTCCACGCACCGCTCCCCTTACGTTCCGCACGGCATGCAGCAGGCCGCCATATGCAGCCGGAGCATTGCCAGCCGTGCTAGGAAAATGCGGTATCGGCCCGTTTCAAACCCCCTACAGTACAGACAACGTCATCCGCTCCCCTGCCCGCGAAATGGGCCCGGCCGGCCCCGGCGGCGATTCTACTATCCAATTAGGAACGTTTTGGCATCCACCCCTCACCCGCAAAGGAGCTTTCCATGACCACTGTCGCCGTCATCGGCTGCACGCACGCCGGCACATTCGCCACCACTTCGATCCTCGCCGAACATCCCGATTGGGACGTCCACGTCTTCGAACGCAACGCCACCGTATCCTTCCTGTCGTGCGGCATCGCGCTGTGGGCTGGCGACCACGTTTCCGACCCCAAGCGCATGTTCTATTCGTCGCCGGCGGCGCTGGAAGAGGCCGGTGCGCACATGCACATGCGCACCGACGTCACCGACGTCGACATCGCCGGCAAGTCGCTGACGTACCGCGACCTGGAAAGCGGCGACGTCAAGGCGCTGCCGTTCGACAAGCTCGTCGTCACGACCGGCTCGCGCCCGGTCGTCCCGTCGATTCCCGGCATCCATTCCGACCGCGTCCAGCCGTGCAAGAACTGGGACGACGCCGTGCGCATCAAGGAACGCGTATCCGGCGCCGACTCGGCGATCGTCATCGGCGCCGGCTATATCGGCGCGGAGCTGGCCGAGCAGTTTAGCGAATCGGGCATCGCGACGACGCTGATCGACGGCCTCGACCGCGTCCTCGCCAACAATTTCGACAAGCCGATCACCGATATCGTCGAGCAGCGCTTCGCCGACCATGGCGTCACGCTGGCCCTCGGCCAGAAGGTCACGGCGTTCCGCGACAACCCGGACGGCTCCGTCACCGTCGTCACCGAAGCGGGCGAATACACGGCCGCGTTCGCCATCCTGGCGATGGGCTTCCTGCCGAACAACGACCTGGTGCGCGGCCAGCTCGATACGCTGCCCAACGGCGCCATCATCGTCGACGAATACATGCAGGCGTCGGTCCCGGACGTCTATGCCGCCGGCGACTCGGCCACCGTGCTCTACAACCCCACCGGCAAGCACGACTACATCCCGCTGGCCACCAACGCCGTGCGCCAGGGCCTGCTGGTCGGCAAGAACATCGCCGGGCCGGCCGTCAAGTACATGGGCACGCAGGCCACTAGCGCCGTGCAGCTCTACGATTTGTCGCTGGCCGCTTCCGGCTGCACCGAAGGCGGCGCCGAACGCCGCGGCCTCGACTTCCGTTCGACGTCGCTGACCGAAGACTACCGCCCCGATTTCATGCTTACGACTGCGCCGGTTACGTCGATCCTGACCTGGGATCCGTCCACGCGCCTGGTCAAGGGCGCCCAGTTCTGCTCCACCGTCGACGTTTCCGGCGCGGCCAACGTCGTGTCCGTGGCAATCCAGGCCGGCTTCACCATCGACCAGCTCGCCAACGTCGACTTCCTGTTCCAGCCCAATTTCGACAAGCCGGTCTACTACGTCGGCGCCGTCGCCATGAAGGCCGCCGCCGAATAATCGCAACAAGATTCACCCGCCTCCTGCGTTGCGTACGCAGTGTATATGGAAAACGCCAGGCGGCTCCGGTCTTTCCTGCCGGAGCCGCCTGGCGTTTCTGTATAGGATTCGCGATTCGCGAACCGCGCTTAGCGGCCGACGCTCGCCTTGATCAGCGCATCGGTCAGGTACTTGCCGGCGCCCATGACCAGCGGCGCGTAGCGGCGGCCTGGATTGGCGCCCATGCGGCCCGAGGGGCCGGAGATGGAAATGGCCGCGATGACCTGGCCGGAAGCGTTGCGGATCGGTGCGGAAATGGAGCACACGCCCTCGTCGCGCTCGTTGATCGACTCCGCCCAGCCGCGCTTGCGCACGGCGGCCAGCTTCGCCGCGGTGAACTTGGCATGGCGCAGGCCCTGGTGCAAGCGCTCGGAATCCTCCCACGCCAGCAGGATCTGGGCAGCCGAACCGGCTTCCATCGACAGCATCGCGCCCACCGGAATGGAATCGCGCAGGCCGCTGGCCCGCTCCACCGAAGCGATGCATACGCGCTGCTCGCCCTGGCGACGGTAGATCTGCGCGGATTCGCCAGTGCGGTCGAGCAGCGTCTGCAGGATCGGGCCAGCTGCGGCCAGCAGGCGGTCCTCGCCCGCTGCGGCGGCCAGTTCGGCGAAGCGGGAGCCGAGCACGAAGCGTCCATGCTGGTCGCGCAGCACGAAACGATGGCGTTCCAGGGCGATGGCCAGACGGTGAGCCGTCGGACGCGCCAGACCGGTGGCGGCCACGAGCTGGCCCAGCGTCGCCGGACCCGATTCAAGGGCGTCCAGGATTTTCACCGTTTTATCGAGCACACCGACACCCGAGTGGATTTCGTTGTCCGCCATCATATGGGCGTCGTTCTTGGAAGTACCGGAAGGCGAAGCGTCGGAAGGCAGCTTCGAGACTTCAGCGTTCAGCGTAGTTGTTGTCATACGCACGATTATTGCATCTCAAATACTGAAACGCAAAATGGCGTTTTGACATTCATCGTTTATGAAGCGCTTCAAAAGCATTGAAATCAGGGCGGTAAACCTTTTTTGGAACCCTTGCATCCGCGTTGCGAATCACCATGAAATCTCCTCATCTCACATTGCGGCACTTACTGACGGACCCCTTCAGCAACCTCCTAGATTGGTTTGCACGACACAATGCAGCGTTAGCTGTATGCAAGGAATGAACCGGTCCGCATCGAGCGCGGACGATATTGGAGGTTGCGGCAATGGGAAAAACGCTGGCCGAGAAAGTCTGGGCCGATCATCTGGTGCGTCAGGGAAGCGACGGCGAACCGGACCTGCTGTACATCGATCTGATGCTGATGCATGAGGTGACGAGCCCGCAGGCCTTCGACGGGCTGCGGCTCGCCGGCCGCAAGCCACGGCACCTCGACCAGCTGATCGCCACCGAGGACCACAACACCCCCACCGTCGACATCGACCGGCCGAACCCCGACGAAACGTCGGCGCTGCAGCTGACGACGCTGGAGAAGAACTGCAAGGAGTTCGGCGTGCGGCTGCATCCGCTTGGCGATGCCGACCAGGGCATCGTCCACGCCTTCGCCCCGGTGCTGGGGCTCACGCAGCCGGGCATGACGATTGTCTGCGGCGATTCGCACACGTCGACCCACGGCGCCTTCGGCGCCTTGGCCTTCGGCATCGGCACCTCCGAAGTGGAGCACGTCATGGCCACGCAGACGCTGAGCCTCAAGCCGTTCAAGACGATGGCCGTCAACGTCGAGGGCGAACTGCCCGAAGGCGTCGGCGCGAAGGACATCATCCTGGCGATCATCGCCAAGATCGGCACCGGCGGCGGCCAGGGCTACGTCATCGAATACCGCGGCGAAGCCATCGAGAAGCTGTCGATGGACGCGCGCATGACGATCTGCAACATGTCCATCGAGGCGGGCGCCCGCGCCGGCATGATCGCGCCGGACGAAACGACGTTCGAATACCTCAAGGGACGCCCCCATGCTCCCGAAGGCGAGCTGTGGGACCAGGCCGTCACCTACTGGCGCACGCTGAAGACCGACGACGATGCCACGTTCGATGCCGAGGTCACGATCCACGCCGACGAGCTCGAGCCCTACGTCACCTGGGGCACCAACCCGGGCCAGGGCGCCCCGATTTCGGCCAAGGTTCCCGACCCGGCCAGCTTCTCCGACGCCACCGAGCGGGCGGCCGCCGAACGCGCCGTGGACTACATGGGCCTGGAACCCGGCACGAACATCAAGGACATCCCGATCGACACGGTGTTCATCGGCTCGTGCACGAACGGCCGCATCGAGGACCTGCGTGCGGCCGCCGCCATCATGAAGGGACACCATAAGGCCGATTCGATTCACCGCGTGCTCGTCGTGCCGGCATCCTCGCGCATCCGCCTGCAGGCCGAGGCCGAGGGCCTTGACCGCATCTTCAAGGACTTCGGCGCTGAATGGCGCAATGCCGGCTGCTCGATGTGCCTGGGCATGAACCCCGACAAGCTCGTCGAGCATGAACGCTCCATCTCCACGTCGAACCGCAATTTCGAGGGACGCCAGGGCAAGGGGTCGCGCACCCATCTGGCATCGCCGGCCGTGGCCGCCGCCACGGCGATCCGAGGCACCATTTCGTCGCCGGCCGACCTCGTGGACTGAAGGCCCACGCTACAAGGCTTCAACCGCACCGCTGTTAAGGACAAGGTAATCCATGGAAAAACTCACTACGCTCACCGGCACCGGCGTCCCGCTGCGCCGCTCCAACGTCGACACCGACCAGATCATCCCGGCCGTGTTCCTCAAGCGCGTTTCGCGTTCCGGCTTCGAGGACGCGCTGTTCTACGCCTGGCGCCGCGACCCGGATTTCGTGCTCAACAAGCCCGAATACGCAGACGGCAAGATCCTCGTGGCCGGCACCGACTTCGGCATCGGCAGCTCGCGCGAACACGCGGTATGGGCGCTGCATGACTACGGCTTCCGCGTCGTCATCGCCCCCAAGTTCGCCGACATCTTCTACGGCAACACCGCGAAGAACGGCGTGCTGGCCGCCATCATGCCACAGGAATCCATCGAGCTGCTGTGGAAGCTGCTGGAAGAGGAGCCGGGCCGGCAGATGACCGTCGATCTGGAAAGCCGCACCGTCACCTGCGGCGAAGTCACGCTGCCGTTCGAAGTCGGCGACTACGTGCGCTGGCGCCTGATGAACGGCTACGACGACATCGACCTGACGCTGCAGCATGAGGACGACATCGTCGCCTATGAGAAGATGCGCGCCGAACGCTTCCCGTTCAAGCCGAAGACGATTCCCGCAAAGAACGAGCCGGAAGCGGCCATCGCCAGCGCCCGCGAACCGGAGGAGACCGCCTGGGCTGGTCCTCTGGCCGACCGCTAGACTGGAAGGCGGCATACGCCACCCGCCCCACGGGGATGCAGGCAGCTACACTCGCCGGCATCATACGGCCCGTAAGCGGGAGCGGATGCCGGCACTATCAATCTCAACCGCGTCCCGCCGTGCGCCACCACAGCACGGCGGGACGCACTGCATTCAGGCGCTAGCCTCGCGGCACGGCCAAGCCACGGCCGACTTACCGCTGCAGAATGCGGTCCAGCAGCCGCGACCACCAGCTGGGACGGTGCAGCAGGTCGACGCCTTCGCTTTCGGCCTTGGAAGCCGCCGTCATGCCATACGCATAGGCCTTCTTGGAACTGGGCTTGCCGACCAGCTCGCCGAATTCCAGCAGCTGGGTGCGCGGCGCAAACGGATGGCGGATATCGAACTCGAACAGCCTGGCCGCGCGCTTGGCAGGAACGGGTCCATAGGAATTGAAGCCGGCGGTCGGCGTTTCGATGAGCTTGATGCCGTCCACCGTCCCGGAGAACGCGTTGCGGTGGTCGTGGCCGACGGCCACGGCGAAATAGGCCCCGGTCTCCTCCAGCGCAGCGAACTCGCCGCTGTCATGGTCGGGGCAGCTGATGCCTTCGCCGGCGTAGCTGCCGGGATCCGCCTTGTCCTCATCCAGCGCATAGTACTGACCCGCGAACATGCGGTAGCCCTCGATGGCGTGGGCGGCCGTGGGCGCCACCTGCTTGAGCAGCTGGTAGAACTGCGGCAGTGCCGTGTGCTGGAACACTATCGACTTCGCCTGCGAACCGAATTTCGCCGGCACCTTGCGCAGGAACTCCAGCGCCCTGGGCGACGGGCTGCCATAGCCGCCCGCACGCGCATAGTCGCCCGAATCCACGAGCACGATGCCGATGACGGCGTGCTTATGGTCGACGTCGGACACCGGCAGCGCGAACGTCCCCGGCTCGCAGGCATACACGTACTGGTCGGGCAGCGCCTTGCACACCTCGAATTCCATCAGGTCGCTGCCGCACAGCGAGGCATCCCCGTTCAGGCACCCTTCGAACTCGCGGTAGATGGAGTCCAGCTCGGCGTTATCGAGCCCGCATTGGAAATCGTGGTTGCCGTAGGTCACTGCCCACGGAACGCCGGCTTCAATAAGCGGGGCCACCATGCGGGCAATCTGGGCACGGACCGTCTGCCGCGTTCTTTCCAGATCGGCCTCGACGGCCGCAGCCGGCGCGCCAGCCATCGGCGACTGCCACCGGCGCTTGCGGTAGGTCGCTTCATAGGCCGGATCGTACCCGGCAATCTGGTTGCCGGTAAATACCACGAGGTCGGGCCGGGCGGCCTCAAGCGCCGCCTCGATCAGCCGCAGCGAATCCTTGGCCGGCTTGGGGCCGTCCTGCAGGTCGGCGAATTGCAGTACGCGGAATTTCCCGGAGTGATGGAACTGGAGCCGGCCTAGCCGCGCCGACACCGAAAGCGGTCGGCGTTGCCCCTCTTTATCCCGCGGCGACGGGTGGATGCCGTGCGTAGGATGGCCATGCTCGTGTTCAGTCATACTTCAACGATAAACCAAGTTGAGCCGGCCCGGCGCAAGGCACGGCGCAGAACGAAAAAACCCTCGCTTTCGCGAGGGTTCCTTGGCTGGGATGCCTGGACTCGAACCAAGAATGGCTGAACCAGAATCAGCTGTGTTGCCAATTACACCACATCCCAATTTTGGCAGGCTCTCGAAGTCAGCGCAGAATTGCGCTCACCCGAGCGTCGTACCTCCAACCGGATTTGAACCGGTGTTGGCGCCGTGAGAGGGCGTAGTCCTAGACCGCTAGACGATGGAGGCCTTTGTGTTACTTGCTTGAAGCAACAGATAGAAAATATACCCGGCTCCATCGTCTCCGTCAACTATCGGCGTGTCGCGCTCAGCCCTTGATCTCGTCGAGGTGTGCGCGCAGGTTCTTCAGACGCGCCATCGTCACCGGCTTGCCGACGATTTCCATCGATTCAAACAGCGGCGGCGACACGCGGCGCCCAGACATGGCGACGCGTACCGGGCCGAACGCCAGGCGCGGCTTATAGCCGCCCTCTTCCACCAGCGCCTTGTTGAGCGTGTCATGGAGCATGTCGGTGGCCCAGTCGGCCTCGTCGACGGCGTCGAGCGCCTGCACGGCCATGTCGAGCACGTCGCCCGCGGATTCCTTGAGCTGTTTGGTCGCATCCTTGTCCGGCTCGATGTATTCCTCCGCGCTCAGCAGCGAGCCGGCCATGCCGGCCACTTCGCCCAGCAGGCGCACGCGCGGCTGCACGAGCGGCGCGGCCGCCGTCAGCACCTCGCGTTCACGGTCAGTCAGGCCGTCCCACGTTTCGGCCGACACGACGCCCTCGCGGAACATGTACGGCACGGAACGCTCGAGGAAGTCCTGCGGGTCGAGCTGGCGGATGTGCTCGGCGTTGATTGAAATGGCCTTGTCAAGGTCGAAGTGGGCCGGGTTCGCCTTGACGTTACGCACGTCGAACGCCTCGACCATTTCGTCCATCGAGAAGATGTCGTTGTCCGGCGCGATGGACCACCCCAGCAGCGCCAGGTAGTTGAGCAGGCCTTCCTTGATGAAGCCATGCTCGCGGTGCAGGAACAGGTTCGACTCGGGGTCGCGCTTGGAAAGCTTCTTGTTGCCCTGGCCCATGACGTACGGCATGTGGCCGAACACCGGCACCGTTTCGGCCAGCCCGAGCTCCATCAGGTAGCGGTAGAGCACGATCTGGCGCGGGGTGGAGCTGAGCAGGTCCTCGCCGCGCAGGACGACGTTGATGCGCATCAGAGCGTCGTCGACCGGGTTGGTCAGCGTATAGAGCGGATCGCCGTTGGGGCGCACGATGACGTAGTCCGGCACCGAACCGGCCTTGAACTCGATGCGGCCGCGGATCAGGTCGTCGAACACGATGTCCTCGTCGGGCATGCGGATGCGGATCGCCGGCTTGCGCCCTTCGGCGCGGAAGGCCGCCTTCTGCTCCTCGGTGAGATTGCGGTCGTAGCCGTCGTAGCCGAACTCCTTCGGACGCCCGGCGGCGACGTTGCGTTCGGCGATCTCCTCCGGCGTCGAGAAGGATTCGTAGGCATAGCCGGCTTCCAGCAGCTTGGCGGCGGCGTCCTTGTAGATGTCGCTGCGCTGCGACTGGCGGTACGGGCCGTCGGGACCGCCAACGTCGATGCCCTCGTCCCAGTCGAGGCCCAGCCACGTCAGCGCGTCGATGATCTGGTGGTAGCTTTCCTCGGAATCGCGCTGCGCGTCGGTGTCCTCGATGCGGAACACGAACGTGCCGCCGGTATGGCGCGCTTCGGCCCAGTTGAACAGGGCGGTGCGCACCATGCCGACGTGCGGCGTGCCGGTCGGCGACGGGCAGAAACGCACGCGCACCTTATCGGGCAGCGCGGGCTTATCGGACGTTTCAATGGGGGCATTTTCAGCCATTGCGGCATGGTCTTCACTCATGCCCACCATTGTTCCGCGCAACCGGGACGTGCCCAGACACCGTTACGGCAGCCGTGGCAGCCCCCCTAGCCGCTCAACGGGGCACCCGGATGAGGTAGCCGCGCGTCTACGCACGCCCGGGAAGCATTCTCCCCGGCTACGACCCTGAAGCTATCCGGCAAAATAGCCACGCGCGCCCGGGCACCTCCCCGGGAACCGCTACAGCTCGACTTCCTCCTTCGTCGGGTCGTCCTTGACGTGCGCGAATTTCGCGGCGAGCGCCTCCTTGTTCTTGCGCTCGTCCTCGGCCTTGGCATCCGCCTTGGCCTTCGCCGGGTCCCACAGCACGTCCGCACGGTGCCGCTTCCACTCGCCGGCCGCCAGCGGCGCGAGCGCTTCGGCGAGCACCAGCACGCGCTCGTCGTCGGCATAGCCGCCATTGGGGGTGTCATAGGCGCCAGCCACGCCGCGCAGCTGCGCCGCCGTGGCATACACGCGCGGAATGGCCAGCCGCTCGGCCAGCTCGTTGGCGAACAGCACTAGCGGCCGCGCCATGCGTTCCATCGCCGCGTTGCGCTCGGTGTCCGCCCCGCCGATCTGCGGCCCATGGTCCGGCAGCTTCGTGGCCAGCAACGCCAGCAAATCGTCGAGTTCGGCGACCATGACGGCGAAGCGGCCGGCAATCGACGCTTCATCGGAACCCGTCAGCCAATGCGGATCGGCGCCGATCCGGCGCTGCGTTTCGTTCTCCCACTCCTGCGCGCGCGAGCCCATCGCGGCAGCCGTACCGTCGTCCCAGCCGGCATCCAGCGTTTCCGCGGCTTCCTCGAGCAGCGCCACGTCCTGCGTTTCACTGAAGCTATCGATGGCGTCGTAGGCATCGTTGGCTGCCAGCAGCGCGTCGACGACCTTCTGGTCGCAACCGGGAATCGACTCGGCGCCTTCATACACGTATTCGGCGTCCGCGGTGCGCACGTCGGTGCCGGCCATCAGCCCGGCGAGCGCCTGCGTAATCCGCACCTGCAGGTTCTCCGCGTACTTCGCGTCGTTGTCCATCCGCTGGGCATCGGACAGCGGCCACAGCGCCAGCAGCTCGGCACCTTCCTGTGCCGCCTGCTTCACGCGCGGCACCGCCGCCACTTGCTCTACCGTCTTGCCTGCTTCGAATGCCATCTATGCTCCTTTGCTTTGCCCGTTTGCCGCACTGCTTGCCGCCTCGATATCACGCCGGCTGCCTGACCGTCTGGGCGCCCGGTTCCCGCAGCGCCCGCTTTCGGCGGCAACCCGCCACGCCCGGCTTGCGGCCACGACCATGGCGCCGTCTATGCGCCAACGGCGCCCTGCCATCTGCCTAGCGCTACTCTATACCTTTCGCCGGGTCGACATAGGTAATCGACAGCAGCCTGCGCGTATCGGAATCGAACGTGAACGACGTAATCGAGGCCAGCGCCGTCTTGCGTAGCAGCATGTTGTGCTCCGGGTGCCCGGTTTCCATCAGGTGCCTGAACGACCAGATCGGCGATTCGTGCGAGACGACGATGATCTGCTCGCCCGGGTACCGCCCGACCATGTCGAGCGTGAAGTCGCGCACGCGCCGCGCAATCGACTGGTAGCTTTCCCCCCAGCTCGGCTTCCAGAGATTCGACACGAGCTTCCAGTTGCCGTTCTTCCACAGCGCCCCCTCGCCGTAGCCGATGCGCTTGCCGCGGAATTCGTTGCCGGCTTCGATGACGCGTTCGTCGGTCATCAGTTCCAGCGCAGGCTGTCCCTCTTCCTTGCGGTGCCGGTTCAGCGCATCGAGGATTTCGCCGGCCGTTTCGCGGGTGCGTTCCAGCGGCGACGAATAGACGGCGACGGCCGTATTGAGCTGCGGGCTTTCGGCGATGTACCGCGCCGTCGCCTGCGCCATGCGCCGGCCGGCTTCGGAAAGGTGGAAGCCAGAAAGCCGCTCATACAGCAGGTGCCCCGGGTTCTCCACCTTGCCGTGGCGTACGAAATTCACCGTTGTCGCGCTCATCGTCACTCCTCGCTGCCGGCCGGTCCGGCTCCCTCGCGTTGGCAATCCGCCTTCCATTCTCGTATACAAGATTGACCGGCGCCCCGCTTTCCGCCCGACGCCAACGGGAGCGCTTAAGCCACTGAAATTTCAGTTACACAGATTTAATCTTCGCGTCGACGGAATCTTGATTCCTTCCCGCGTGTCGAGAGGGTACCCGCTCCTAAAGTGGCATCTGTTTTCAAACGGCGGCATGCGGAGCCAACGGGGTAGGCCGCAGCCGCTGCCCCACCATTTGCCAGCCCGCTGTGCGCGTAGCAGCGGGAGGCCCGACCGCGAGCAGGAAGGAGCGGCCCCATGACCTCGAAGGTCCTCGCCGGCATCAAGGATGTCGGCCACCGCGTATTCGGCGGATATGCCCAGCTATTGAAAATCCCCCACACGGCCCGCTTTACCATCGGCGCGGTCATCGCATGCATGCCCTATCCGATGGTCGGCATGACCATTACGATCGCCGTGCAGCACTATTACGGCAACTATTCGCTGGCCGGCTTGCTGACGGCCATCCAGGCGATTGCCGGCGCCGTCCTCGGGCCCGTCTTCGGCATACTGGTCGACCGTTTCGGCCAGCGGCGCGTGTCGATTCCGATCATCTGCGTATGGATGGTGGCGGCCTGCGCGATGGTCACCTGCATTAAGGCCACCGTCGCGCCGTGGATCCTCGTGTGCATCGTGCCGTTCATGGCGTTCACCCCGCCGTGGGGCGCGATGAGCCGCGCCCGCTGGACGAATCTGCTGGGCCACGACCGCGAAGGCGTCAACCGCGCAATGAGCCTGTGCGGCGTGTTCGACGAGGCCATGTGGGTCATCGGCAATCCGCTGGCGTCCACGCTTGCCGTCATCTCCGGCGTGCTGGCGTTCTCGTTCACCGGGGTGTGCGTCATCATCGGCGCGCTGATGTTCCTCACCTGCGTGTCGACGGAGCCGGAGAGCCAGACCGAGCTTGCGCAGGCCGAAGGGCTGACGCGCCGCGAATTCCGCGCCCGCGAAGACCTCAAGGCGCGCACGATGCGCGCGCAGACGGCGGCAGCCGACGCCCGCAAGCACGCCGAAGCCGAAGGCATGGACGCCGCCGCGCAGGAAGCGGCCGCCACGCACGCCTACGACGATGCGATGGCAGGCAAGAAGGAATCGATCTGGAGCCCGGGCCTCATCGCCGTATGCGTCACCTGGTTCGGGCTGGGCGCGTTCCAGTCGGCCGCCAGCATCTCGATCATCGCGTTCGCCACCGAAGCGAACATGAAGTCGTACACCGGCTTCGTGTTCGCCTGCTTCTCGATCAGCTCGCTGACCGGCGCGCTGCTCTATGGCGCGAAGAACTGGACGATTCCGCTGTGGAAGCGCTTCTACTTCTGCCTGACGGTGCTGAACGTCGGCATCGGCGCGTTCCTGTTCGCCCGGCACCTGTGGGTCATCATGATCATCTACCTGATCATCGGCGTATGCCAGGCGCCGACGTGGATCAACGGCAACCAGCTGATGCTGCACCTGGTGCCGCAGTCGCGGTTCACCGAAGGCATGGCATGGATGGGCGCGATGAACTCCATCGGCGGTTCGGCCGGCTCGGCCATTGCCGGCGTGTTCATCGACCGCGCCGGCTCCCATGGCGGCTTTGCCGTTGTCACGGCGTTGGCGCTCGTTTCGCTGGCCATTGCGTTCTGCGGCATCAAGCAGATCAAGACCAGCACGGAAACGCCGGTGCTGACCGAAATAAGCGCCGACGGGTCACGCTGACGCACTGCCAGTCCTTCGGGGTCGTCAGTGCCAGCCCTTCGGGGTGTGCTCGATGGACCACATGCCCAGCTTGTGCGAGAAGCTGTGCTCCCACTTGAGCTCGCATTCCTCCTCGGAAAGGCGCTTGTCTTCGCGGCGGAACCGGTTCATCAGCGGGGTATGGGTGTCATCGAGCAGCCACTTGCGGATGATGAAGTTCCATATCGCGACGACGACGGTGGCGACGATCTTGCCGAGGTTCGTGCGGAACAGGTATTCGATGTGCTGCGAGTAGTAGGCATCCTTGTTCATGCCGTAGGTCGACAGCCAGATGATGGCGTCGTTCATCAGCAGGCCGACCACGGCCGAGAACAGGAAGATCACCATTTCCATCCAGCGGGCCATGTCCGGCCGGTGATGGAACACGAACCGCATGCTGGCGAAGTAGTTGAACACCAGCGACACGGTAAACGAAATGGTGCTCGCCAGCACGTTGTGCATATGGAAAAGGCCGACGAGGAGATTGAGGGCGCCGAAATCGATGAGGGCCGCGATAATGCCCACGACGCCGAACTTGAGGATCTGCTCAATCAGTTTTTTCACAACAATCCATTTAACCTCCAACCGCCTACACTGGAGTATGAGCCGGCCCTGGCCCGCGCAACGGGGCGCCTGCCCGCAGGCGCCCGCACGGGAGGGGACGCCGGATTTACCCATCTATCACAGGAGGAACGATGCCGGTAATCTTCACCCATACTTCCGAAGAACTGTCGCTGGAGCAGCGCGAAGCGTTGAAGGCTGCCTATGGCCGCGCCATCACCGCCGTGCCGGGCAAGACGGAACGCTGGCTGATGTGCCCGTTCGATTCGATGCCGATCTACTACGGGGGCGACGATATGGCGCCGAGCGCCTACATCGAGGTCAACGTATTCGGCAGCAGCGTGCCGCGCGACGCGTGGGAAAAGCTGACGACGGACATCATGGCCGCGCTCAAGCAGGAGACGGACATCCCCAACGACCGCACGTACATCCGCTACACGGCTACGCCGGACTGGGGCTGGAACGGCTCCAACTTCTAACCGCTACCCCACCGGAACCCTCGGGAGACAAGCCGCGGCTATTGCTGCCAACTCCTCTCTCTCCCTTATCGGACCCCTTGACGCCCCTGTCGTTGGTCTTGTTCAAGACCCAGCGGCAGGGGCGTCAAGGCTTCTAGTCGGTCTTGGAACTGCTAGCGGACCCGTAAGGCCCGTGGCGCCGGAACGCACAAGCGGGGTGCCGCACTAGGCCGGCACCCCGCTTGCAGGAACGCTGTTGGGCCTCAGACGATCTTCGGCATCGGCGTGGTCAGCGACGTCGTCAGGTTGACGTGCACGAGTCCGGCTCCGGTATGGACCTCCACCTTCTTGAGGGTCACCGTACGCTCATCGGCCGGCGCGGCGTCGTTGTCGGTCATCGTCGCAGGCGACTTGACGGCGACGACGGTCAGGTCGTCGATGTTGATGCCGGCGCTCTTGCACAGGTTGCTGGCGGCCCTGGCCGAATCGGTGAAGCCGTCCTTGAGCACGACGCGTTCACGCGGCACGCCGTAGGCGTGCTCGCTGATCCAGCGCAGGTTCTCGATCAGCGACATGCCACGATGGCTGTGCGGAGCCGCCGGCATCGGCGCATCGACGACCGCCTCGAGGAAGCCGTCAAGCTGCGGGGCGAGCGCGTCGCCGCCGTCGCGGTAGAGGTTGCCGATGATGGGCTCGCGGAACTTGAGCGTGGCAGCCGTTTCGCGCAGCTGATCGACCTGGTCGTCCTCGCCGTCCCACAGGTTCACCAGCGGGAACGTCGGGATATCGAGGCTTTCAAGGCGTTCCACGTGGAACGGATAGCGCCAGCTCAGCGCCGGGTCGTCGCGCCACGTCGAGGCGCGCGTCACGACGATGGCCGCGCTCGGCCACTGCGCGCCGTATTCGCGGCATGCGATGTCGAGCCACTTCTGGGCACCGGCATCGGCACCATAGCCGGCCTCGACGATGACGACGTCATGCAGTGCGGTGGCCATTTCGACGGCCACCAGCGTCGGAATGCCAATCGACACGTTCGCGAACGGGCCGCCATGCACATAGACCGGAGAACCGTTGACCGTCTCCGTCTTGGCCGGCTTGACGGCATCGGTGAGGATGTTCGTAATGCGCCACAGGTCGACGAATTCGCCGAACGTCACGGCCTTGCCGTCCTTGGTGCCGGCAATCATCTTCGACACGCGGTCGGCGATTTCGTCCATCGAGCGGGAAAGCACGACGATCTGCATGAGCTCGCACGTCGGCGTCAGCACGACGCGCTCGGCGATGTCGCCCTTGCCGCGGTCGACGGCGATTTGACGCAGCGAGCGCGAAGGCACCTCGCTGACACGGGGCACCGCGATGTCGTCAAGCAGCCCGTCGTCCACGGCCTTCTCCGCAAACGACACCAGCAGGTTCTGGGCCGCCTCGATGGCGCCCATTTCGCCGGTCAGGCCCCAGTCGACGATTTCGGGGTGCGTCAGCGACGCCTTGCCGCCGCCGGAAGCGCCGCCCTTCGAGCCGGCCGCCGTGATGCCCATGCTCGGCTGGCGCAGCACGGCCGCCGCGTCGATGCCGCGCTCACGCAGCGCGTCGATCATCGCGATCGTCGTCGTGGTCTTGCCTTCCCCTCGGGAAGCCTTGAGCGGCGTATCCGCCGTGACCAGCACGACCTTGCCGTGCTTGCGCGGCGCGTCGGGGTTGTTCTTCAGGTAATCCAGATAGCCGAATGCGTCAATCTTGTCCACAAGGCCATGCTGGCTTGTGAAATCCTCGATACCGGTCACGGGTACGGGTTCCTTTCTGTCGTGGTCCTCCGTCGGGGAGCTGGAAGCGGCGCGCAGGCGCCGGCGGCCCGGCTCCCCACCTTAGCGGGTCGAGGAAACCGGGCCGTTACGGACTAGTTGTCCGACATGCCGAAGCCGTTCTTCATGTGCAGGCTTGCCGTGAAGAGCGTTTCGGAAAGCAGCTTGCCGGTTTCCCGGCGCAGCGAATCCGCCATCTTCTGGTTGAATTCCTCCAGAACGCGGCGCGCTTCGGGGTTGCGCACCGCCTCGACGATGGCGTCTGGATCCATCGGCTGCACGTCGTCGTTGATGCCGGCCTCCTGGAATTCCTGGTCCGCGACCTGCGGGTCGGCATCCCCTTCGCCCACCAGCCGGGCAATGGCTTCGTCGGCGTCGGCGATCATGCGGTGGCCCTGGCCGCCGACCTTCTCCTGGTAGCGCTCGACGGCTGCGGACGTGTCGGCGAACTGGGCGTCGCAGATGACGCCGATCAGCCGGTTGGCCCAGTAGAAGCTGTCGGTCGTCACCTCGTTGGTGGTATCGGCCAGGTATTCGGGCGTCGCGTCGACGTTCGTGAAGAACGGCACGAGGGCGTTGAACGGGTTCGAGCCGTATGCCATCCACTGCACCGAACGCGCAACCTGCGGCCGGTAGGAACGGATCTGCAGCACCGCCAGCTGGTTGGTGCGGTTGATGCCGATGGGGCGGAACAGGTGGCGCGTGGCATCGTCGCCGAGCTTGCCGTACGGATCGTATTTCGTGCCCTGGTAGTGGGAGCTGAGCACGTACTTGACCTCTTCGATCGTGATCTTCTGGTCAGGCTGGCGTGCCCACGGAATATCGTCGCTGGTCGGCTTGTGGTCGGCGTCATGGCCGTCCCAGACCTCGTCATACGGGTTCAGGCAGCGCTGCATGTACCAGGCGCGCGGCGTGTTGTAGACGTGGTCGGAATCCGAATGCGAGCCGAAGGCCTCGCGCGGGTTGAACATCGAGGCATGCTCGACCGACAGGTCGAGGTGGTAGTGGTCGATGAACTCCTCGAGGTCCGCCGAGCACATATGGTCCATCTGCTCACCGAGCGCGTCTTCCAGGTCGAATTCGTCGATGCCAAGCTGGTTGGGCATCGTCACGTAGGCCTCGTCGGGAACGCGCTTGGCAATCCAGTGGTGGCCGCCCACCGTTTCCAGCCACCAGATTTCCTCCGCATCCGAGAAGGCTACGCCGTTCATTTCGTAGGTGCCGTATTCCTCGAGCAGCGCGCCGAGACGCTGCACGCCTTCGCGGGCCGTCTTGACATACGGCAGCACGATGGTGAGGAAGTCCTCTTCGCCGATGCCGCCGGGCACGGCCGCCTGGTAGCCTTCCTCACCTTCGCGGCCCTGGGCCGGCACGTATTCGACGAGCGGGTCGGCACCCAGCACGCGCTCGTTGGAAGTGATCGTTTCAGTGGCGCTCATCGCCACGTTCGCCTCGTTGACGCCGGCTTCGCCCCAGATGCCTTCCTTGAGGTCGGCGTTCGGCACCGCCGTATACTGCAGCGGGTCATCAGGCAGCTGGATGGTCAGGTGGCTCAGCACGCTGGTATAGGTACGCGGTTGCTCATCGGGCCTGACGACGACGAACTTCTTCGGGCAGAATTCGCCGTTGGGGCTGTCTTCGTTGCGGGCAATGATCGTGGAGCCGTCATAGCTCGCATCCTTGCCGACCAGAATCGTGGTGCATGCCATGCTGGTTGTTCTCCTTTGGTTTGGTAGTGCAAATACTGCTGGAGCCTTGCGTCGCGAAGGCCATGGCCCTGCCGTTCAGGCCTTGCCGATGAGGAACATCGCGCCTTCGTCGCGCACGTCGTTGCAGTCGCGCAACGCGTGCATCATGTCGTTCATCCAGAATCCCTGCTCCAGTCCGGGAAGCGGATCGTGGGTGCCCCACGCCTCGAGGAAGTATTCGTGGTCCTTGTCGGGCGGCACGGGCCCGTTGTAGCGCATCGTCAGCGCCGGATCCTGCGGGCGCCCCAGCAACGGCGATGCCGAGGAATTGCGGCCCTGCGCCGCTTCCGGGACCATCGTCGCCATCGTGCGCGAGAAATCGGCGGGGATGGACAGCGCATGCGCGTTGTTGGGATCGAACATCAGCGCTTCCACCGGCAGGTTCGCCACCGTCCAGTGGATCCATTCAAACCCGCAGACCGGAATGGAATCAGGGTCGAGGAACTGCCAGTGCAGGTAGCGCACGGACGGGGCAAGACGGTCGATGAAGAACGGGAACGACACCATCGGTTCGCCATCGATTCGATCCTCTGCGGGCGCCTTTTTCGCGTAGGCGTCCGGGATAACGCTGAAATCGGCTGAAAGTAACATGATTCCAGTATTCCTTTCCTTGCGTCGGGACGATAATGCGGTTTCCATATTCGGACATTTCCGTCCCCGCTTCACGCGACTTCCCTCTTGGCGTGGCGGACGCCGTACGGCGTCACCCGCCAGGCACGCGGGGCTGCGGAGAACGGCATGAGGCCGTCCGGCAAGCGCATGCCATCCAGCACGCGCCTAGCGTTCAGGCCGGCGCAACGCCCACCCCAGCAAACTAGGAACGTGCGCCGACATCCACGCACACGGACAGGCCGTTGCAACTGGCTTTGTTTTCGTTTGTTGGACGAAAGCAACGCTGGTTGCACTCCCGCGCCTTGCGGCGGGGAGGCTCCAAGACTTATGAAACGCTGATGAGAGCGTTCTGCTTGGTTCGCGTTTCAACGGGTCCTGCGTTGCCGGCCATCCTGGGGCCGGTCGTCTTATGGTTCCTCCGCGCGCGTTTAGCGTCTCCCACGGCACTCGGGGCGACGTACTGTTCAAGATTCATGGCGGCGTTCCAGTCACGGTCCACGCCATGGGCATGGTAGTCGCATTCCGGGTTGTCGCAGACAAACACGCGGTCCGCGAGGGACAGCTTGGCTTTCACCGTCCCGCACTTCGAGCATGTTTTCGAGGATGGATACCAGCGGTCGGCAACGATCAGCGTCGCACCGGCCTGCTGGCATTTGTAGGCCAGTTGGCGGCGGAACTCGCCGAACCCGGCATCCGAGATGGCCTTGGCAAGACGGCAGTTGCGCTTCATGCCTTCCACGTTCAAATCCTCGACGACAACCACGTCGTAGTCGCGGGCGATCATCGCCGTGGCCTTGTCGATGGCGTCCCGGCGCTGGGCGGCGACATGCGCGTGCTGTTTCTGCACGGCGAGCTTCGCCTTTCTCCACCGGTTGGATCCCTGCACGCGGCGCGCGAGGCGCTTGTTGGCGCGGCGCAGCCTGCGTTCGCCGTGCTGGTAATGCTTTGGGTTGGCGATGACGGTGCCGTCCGAGAGCGTGGCCAGCGTTTTCACGCCCAGATCCACGCCGACCCTCCTGCCCCCGTTCTTAGGGGTGATTGGACGGTCGGGGTATTCGACCGTCAGCGACGCATGCCATGCGCCGGCCTGCTGGCTGATGGTCATGCGCACCACGCGCCCGGCGCCGACGCGTTTCTCCACGTTCTCGAAGCAGTGCACGCGCCCGATCCGCGGCAGCTTCAACGCCTTCGGGTCCCCTTCAATAAGTCCGAAGCTGCCGGTGGTGTACGCGAACTTCATATGCCTGGCGCGCGACTTGTATTTCGGGAAGCCCACCCGGCGTCCCTTGCGCCTGCCATGCCTGGAGTCCGCCCAGTTCTTCAACGCGTTGGCGAGGCATTCGACGCCGTACGCGTACGCCTCCTTCGAATTCTCCCGCCACCAGGGGGCCACGTCGTCTTTCCACGAGTTCCACGTCTTGCGCAGTTCGGCGCGCGACCAGCCCACCCAGCCGATATGCCCATCAATGGCCCTCTTGACCAGGGTAAGCATGAAGTTATAGGCAAACCGGGCTGCGCCCGCATGCGCGCGCAGCAGCCGCTCCTGCGCCGGGGACGGGTCCAGGCGCACCCGCACCGCCCGCAACATCAGCCCGCCCCCAGCGAAAACCGGAAAGCACCGTGGGCATGCAAAACGCTATACATCGATTGCATGGCCCCGTCACCTCCCAGTATTCGAACAAATGTTCTAACACAGTCCAGTATAGAAGACGCAGGGCTGCAAAACACGCCAGCACAGTAGGCAAAGCCAGCCAACGCCAACGGAAAACAGACGACAGCAAACAGAAACAAACGGCAAAGCCAGCAGCTGGCAGCCCCGCACGCCGAAGCGACGGGGCCTGTCTGAGAGAAAAGGGAGGACGCGCCGCACAAGCCGGCGCGGAGGAGAGAGAAAGGAAGCTGTCAGGCCTGGGCTTCGCCAGCCCAGCCGGACGGATGGTAGAAGTCGCCGTTGAGGGCCTTGGCGGCCAGTTCGCGGGCTTCTTCCATCGTGTGCTTGGCCAGTTCGGCGCGCACGTCATCGAGGGCCACCGGGGTCATCGACAGCGAGTTGACGCCAAGGCCGGCGAGCACGACGGCCAGGTCAGGATCGGCCGCCGCTTCGCCGCACACGCCCACCGGCATGCCCTTGGCATTGCCGGCGTCGCAGATCAGCTTGATGTTGCGCAGCACAGCCGGATGCCATGCCGTCTGGTAGGAGGCGACCGAACCGAGCGTGCGGTCGGCGGCCAGCGTGTACTGCGTCAGGTCGTTCGTGCCGATCGACACGAAGTCGGCGACGTCGGCGACCTTGTCGGCCATCAGGGCGATGGACGGCACCTCGGCCATGGCGCCGACGAACTTGAGGCCATAGCTCTTGCCGAGCTTGACGAAATAGTCCGCTTCGCGCTCGTCGGCCACCATCGGGGCCATGACCCACAGGTTCGCATCGGTCTGCGCATCGGCTGCCGCCAGCGCCTTGAGCTGGTCTTCGAGCACCTGACGGTGGGCAACCAGCGTACGCAGGCCGCGCAGGCCCAGGGCCGGGTTCGGCTCGTCTTCCGGCGTCAGGAACGGCAGCGGCTTGTCGGCGCCGGCGTCGAGCATGCGGATGACGACCTTCTTGCCCGGGAACTGGGAGAGCAGTTCGGCATACGCCTTCGTCTGCTCTTCGACGCTCGGCGGCTCGCTGTTGCCGATGAACAGGAACTCGGTGCGGAACAGGCCCACGCCCTCGGCGCCGTACTCATGCGCCGCCTTCGCGTCGGCCGGCTTGCCGACATTGGCCAGCAGCGGGATCAGCGTGCCATCGGCCATGCGGCCGGGCTGCCCGCGCAGCTCCTTGGCCTGGTCGGCCTTCGCCTTGGCCGCATGCGCCTGCTCGATCTGCTCGGCCGAAGGATCGGCGATGACTTCGCTGCGGGCGGCGTCGACGATGACCGTTTCGCCATTGGACAGCGACGCGGCTTCCGGAGCCGAAACGACGGCCACGATGCCGCGGGCGCGCGCCAGGATGGCCGTATGGGACGTCGGCCCGCCTTCGGACGTGACGATGGCCAGCGTCTTGGCGAGGTCAAGGCCCGCGGTGTCGGCCGGGGAGAGGTCCTTGGCGACGAGCACGAACGGCTCGTCGGATTCCGGCACGCCCGGCGCCGGCAGCCCCATGAGCAGCGCGATGACGCGCTGGCCGACATCATGCAGGTCGGCGGCGCGCTCGCCCTGGTAGCCGCCGATGGCGCGGAACATGTCCTCGACGGCGCCGAAGCCTTCCAGCACGGCGCGTTCGCCGGTCTTGCCCTGTTCGATCAGCTGCTGGATCGAAGCCGCCAGCTGCGGATCGGACGCGAACATCGCGATGGCCTCGAGGATCGAAGCCGCTTCCTTCGCGCCTTCGTCGCCATGGGCCGCTTCCTCGGCGCGCCTGTTGAGATCGGCGTTCACGGCGTTCAGCGCCTTCATTACCCGCTCGGTCTCGGCCTCGGCCGAAACCGAAGCGTCACGCGGCTCGTCCGCCGGTTCCGGAAGCGGATCGGCCATACGCATCACCGGCCCGACGGCCACGCCGCGCCCGATGCCCACACCCTTGATGATCATGTGCTCTCCTTGGGTTGCGTTGTCCCGGCGGCATTACGGGAGCCCGAGGGGCCGCAGCGAACAAGGTGCGCCGCTGCATGCCTCATCGTTTTCGGTAATACCCGGTAAACAGTTTTTTATCAGCACCTCAGTATACGCTAAGAGGGTACATTTTACAAAGGGTAAACGTTTTCAAGCAATCAGGCATAAGCGCTATGCTTGAATCGTTCGCCAGCCCGCGTGCCCTTGGCTGCGGGAATGACGGATGCCGTAGCGACCTGCGGTACGCGTCGCTTCCCATGCCCGCGGCTGCGGCAACGGCCCTACATAGGTATTTCGCGCGCAAAGGAGTGCTTTCATGGCAACTGCAACCCGTACCACCGTCATCAACGACCCCGTCGGCATCCACGCCCGTCCGGCAGCGCAGTTCGCGCAGGCGGCCGGCGCATCCGGCGCCAACGTCACCATCGCCAAGGGCGACGGCGCCCCCGTGGCCGCCAACTCCATCCTGTCCGTCATGGGACTGGGCGTCAAGCAGGGCGACAACGTGACCGTCACCGTGGAAGGCGACAACGCCGAAGCCGTCGCCGACGAACTCGTTTCCATTCTTCTGGCTGCCGAGTAAGCTGCACGCTGAAAAGATTTTCTGGATTTTTTCAACCGTCCGCCTTTCGGCGGACGGTTTTTGCTTGGATAGTGTAAAGACGGACGCCAAGCATTCGAGGGAGAGGCACGACATGGTACGTCAATACAACGGCTCGGCGCGGCCGGCCGCGTCCAGTTCCATTACCGATGTAGCGGCGCTGGCCAATGTATCGATCGCCACCGTCTCCCGCGTGCTGTCGGGCAAGCGCCAGAAGGACGACGAGCTGGCCCGGCGCGTGCGCGAAGCCGCCGAACAGCTCAACTATTCGGTCAACTACGCCGCCAGCTCCCTGCGCGGGGCCGGCACCAGGACCATCGGCCTGGTCATCCCCAGCGCCACCGACCCCTTCTGCGCCCAGTTGCTCGACGCCCTGGAACCCGCCGCGGACGACCGCCAGACCCAGCTACTGCTAGGCGTCGGGGCAACGCAGGGACTGCAGGCCTCGCGCATCGAATCGCTGATGGCGCGCAACGTGGACGGGCTCATCTACGTCGAGACGCCCGGCATCGACCTGTCGCGCGTGCTGGAGCGCCATGCCCAGACGGTGCCCATCGTCGGCATCGGCAACGGCAAGCGCATGCTCTCCACCAGCCAGGTGTCGCTCGACAACGTGCTGGCCATGGAGCAGGCCATTGCCCATCTGGCCAGCCGCGGCGCCTCGACGGTAGCCTATCTGGGCACGCAGGCCCATTCGTTCGAAGAGGCGGAGCAGGTGGCGATGCTCCATACGCAGATCCGCACGTTCGGCCTGACGACCACCAGCCAATGGAACGAGTTCGGCGACGACACCCTCGACCGGGGATTCCGCTCGGCCTGCACGCTGTTCCGCGAGAGCCATCCGGATGCGGTCATCTGCTCCAGCGACGCCGTCGCCCATGGCGTCGTCCTCGCATGCGCATCCATGGGGCTGGACGTGCCCAACGAGGTCATGGTCATCGGCAACGGGAACGCGGCCCCGCCAGCGGCCGGGCTGACCACGCTGAAACCGCCGTTCGAACGCATCGTCGACGAATCGCTGAGGCTGATCGAGCAGGGCGCCTCCAAGGCGGCGCAGGTGGCGCTTGCCTGCGACCTGGTTATCCGGCAGTCCACCGCCGGCAGCGATGCGCAGGGCGCAGCCGCCAGCGTGCAATAAGGGGCCGGCTGCCCCTGCCCGTGCAGGCAGTCCCTCCGGGCTGCCGGTTCCACCCGCATCGGGTTCGCGATCAGCCTCCCCTTACAGAAACAGCCAGCGGCACACGGGCATGGCCTGGTGCCAGCTGCCCCTACACGCACAGCCAGAGGCGCGGTCGGATTCGCCGGACAGGTTGTTGTTCGCAGCTGCCCCTACACGCACAGCCAGAGGACGGTGAACCCGTCTGGCGATTCTCCGTTTTCCGGCATTCGGCAAGATCCGCTAGGCGATAAGGGAGCAGAACAGCGCTTCGAAAACCAGTACCGGGTTCCCGTTGCCGGCGAGGCGGCGGCGCGCCGTCTCCACCGCATCCTGCCGTTCCACCACCGCCTGGCGCGTCAGGCGCGCCGACAGCGCGGCGATGGCGCTGCGGTTCTCGCGGTTGACCAGGCCCACTTCCTCTTCCGCCCCGTTCTGCAGTACGGCGACATCGCGGTATACGCTCGCGATGGTGTTCAGGGCGCGGTCAAGCACATCGCGCGTGCGGCGCGTCGCCTGGCGCTTCAGCTCGTCCTTCTTGGCCAGCTGATTGAATGCCCCGCGCAGCTTTGCAGGCACCGGCTCATCGTCATCCAGCCCCTGCAGATGCCGGAATTCACGTTGCCGCTGTTCGCTGGCGCGTTCCACGTCCGCCTGGGCCTGGCTTTTGGCCGTATCGTTCAGCGTTGCGGCAAGCAGCACGGCCTGCGAGGCGCGCGAAAGGCCCAATACGCCCACCACCAGCTCGTCGCGGTCGGCCAGCACCTGCGAATCCTGCGCATACAGCTGCGCCACCCCGATATGGCCTTCCGCCAGCCGCGCGGCACGGGCCGCCAGCGCGCTTTCGATGCCGACCTGCGTTTCCAGGTATGCCGCGACGTCCCGCGTCGAGGGAACGGCCAGATTGACGATGCGGGTGCGTGAACGAATCGTCGGCAGTACGTCCTGCGGGCTCGGCGCGCACAGGATCCATATCGTGCGCGGGCTTGGCTCCTCCACTTCCTTGAGCAGCACGTTCGTGGTGCGTTCCAGCATCCTGTCGACGTCCTCGATGATGATGATGCGCCAGGGCGCGGTTGCGGGAGCCTGTTCGGACTGCTCGACGAGGTCGCGCACTTCGCGGATGCCGATGGTCACCTTGTCGGTAGCCAGTACCGTCACATCCGGATGGGTGCCGTTGAGCACCAGCTGCGCCGTCTTGGTGGGCTCGTCGCCTTCGCCATGGTCGTCGCTTTCCAGGGCGGCGGCGAAGGCGCGCGCCATGTTGGAACGCCCAGATCCGGGAGGTCCGCAGATCAGCCATGACTGCGCGATGCCGGACGGATCGCCATTGGCGACCGCGCGCAACTGCCCCACGGCCCGCTGCTGGCCAACCAGCGAATCCCAAACGCTCATGACCGCTCCCCGCTTCCGTTGCGTTCCCTGCGCGCGGCGACCTGCTCCACCGATTCGCTGCGCGGCGTGGCCATCGTGGCCAACATGACGCTGTCGCGTTCGATTTGCGCGGCCACCTCGTCCTTGGGCCGCGTGGCATCCAGCACCATGAACCGCGCCGGCTCACGCCGCGCCATCGCAAGGAACGCTTCGCGCGTACGCTGCTGGAAGCCGTCGCCGGCCGCTTCCATGCGGTCTTCCGGACCGCTGAGCCGCTGATGCGATACCGACGGGTCGATATCAAGCAGATAGGTACGATGCGGCACCAGGCCATTGGTGGCCCACAGGCTCAACTCGCGTATTTCATCGCCGTCCAGTTCCCGGCCGCCGGCCTGATATGCTACCGACGAGTCGAAATAGCGGTCGGAGATGACGACGGCGCCACGCTGCAGCGCCGGCATGATGACCCGTGCCGCATGCTGGGCGCGGTCGGCGGCGAACAGCAACGCCTCCGCCCGAGGCGCGATGCTTCCTTCGCCTTCGGCGGGGTCCAGCACCATCTTGCGCAACGTGCAGCCCAAGGATGTCCCTCCGGGCTCGCGGGTCAGCACCGTTTCACGGCCCTGGTTGCGCCAGTATTCAGCCAGACGGCGCGCCTGCGTGCTCTTGCCGGCGCCATCGACGCCTTCGAACGTAATGAATAAGCCTGCGTGCTCCATGATCCCCGCCTTCCCGAACCTTTTCTCTATGGTAGCAACGCCGCGCTGCACGGCAGGCGCGCCCTGCCCGGCGTTGCGCAGGCAGAAGACGCCATGCAGACAACCGCCCGCTGCCGTTCCTCCGGCACCGAAGAAGACGATGCCTGGCCGGCGCTCTGCACGAGTGCGCCGGCCAGGCATTCCCCTACGCGTTCATCGCGCCACGATGACCGGAGGGCGCTTGAACCCTTCGTTGGCCTCGAGCCATTCGACGTCGTTCTTGACGGTCGCGGGCGTAGAGCCCACTTCCTTGGCGATGCGGGTATTGGCCCACCCCTGGGCGGCCAGCTCCTTCACCTTCGCCCTGCGCTCTTCGCGGGCCTGGGCCGCTGCGCTCTTGGGCGCTGCCTTGGCTGCCTTCGAGGCTTTGGCGCCGCCCTTGGCCGTCTTTTTCGCAGCGCCCTTGCGGCCGCGCTTGGACGGCCCAGCAGCCCTCTTCTCAGCCAGCAGCCGGAAGGCATCCTCGGCCGAAATGGTCTTCGGGTCGTATTGCTTGGGCAGCGAACGGTTGGTCTCCCCGTCGGTGATGTAGGCACCGTAGAAGCCTTCCTTGATCGTCACCGGCTTGCCGTTGGACGGATCGTTGCCCAGTTCGCGCAGCGGCGGCTTGGCGGAGCCGCGGCGCCGCCCATACTTGGGCTGCTGGAACAGCTCCTGCGCCTTGGCCAGATCGACGGTGAAGATTTCCTCTTCGCTGCCCAGCGACCGCGTGTCCGACTTGCCATCGGCCCCGGTCTTGGTCAGGTAGGGGCCATAGCGGCCGTTGTTGGCGGTAACGGTGACGGCCTGCGTTTCACCGGTCTTCTCGTCGGCTTCCTCATAGGAACCGAGCGTGCGCGGCAACGACAGCAGCTTCATGGCGTCTTCGAACGTCACCGTTTCAGGCTGCATCGACTTGAACAGCGAAGCCATCCTGGGTTTCGCCGCGGCAGCTCCGTCGGTCTTTGGTTCCACCAGCGCCACATAGGGGCCGAAACGGCCTTGCCGGACCTCCACGGTGCCGCCGGTCGCCGGATCGGTCCCCAGCACGCGCGGACCTCCGGCATTGCTGTCCAGCAACGCCCGCGCTTCGGCTACCGTCAGCTCGTCGGGAGCCAGCGTATCCGGAATGGAGGCATGGCGGGGATTGCCGTCCGCCCCGAGCTGTTCGGTATCCTCCAGGTACGGGCCATAGCGGCCTACGCGCACATTGATGCCGTCGCCGATTTCGATGGTGTTGATGGCGCGTGCGTCGATTTCGCCTAGTTGCGCCACCTGCTGCTGCAAACCGGCATGCGCTTCGTCCTGCGACTGCGCGGCCCCGTTTCCGGAGCCGAAGTAGAAGCGCGTCAGCCAGTCGTTGCGGCTTTCGCGACCATGGGCGATTTCATCAAGCCCGTTCTCCATGTCGGCCGTGAACTGGTAGTCCACGTACTTGGGGAATTTCGTTTCCAGCAGCTTGACGACAGCGAAGGCCAGCCATGACGGAATCAGCGCCCGTCCGCGCTCATACACGTAGCCGCGGTCGATGATCGTCGAGATGATGCTGGCGTAGGTAGACGGACGGCCGATTTCCTTGGCTTCCAGCGTCTTGACAAGCGAAGCCTCGGTATACCGGGCCGGCGGCTGCGTTTCATGGCCGTCCGGCTGCACGTCGGTGGCCTTCAGCTCGTCGCCTGGCGCCATCGGCGGCAACGACGCCTCATCGCCCTGCTTCGCCTTGCTGCCATCGCCATAGGCCTTCAGGAAGCCGGGAAACTCGATGACGGTGCCGGACGCCTGGAACATGGTGCGCCCATGCCCCTCGGCGAATGCGGAAAGCTTGACGGTGGCGGTGGAGCCGGAAGCGTCGGCCATCTGGCAGGCCAGGGTACGCTGCCAGATCAGCGTATAGAGCTTGAGCTGGTCCGGCGGCACGCGCGACGCCAGTTCGGAAGGATCACGGAAATGCGAACCGGCAGGGCGGATGCATTCATGGGCTTCCTGCGCGCCGGCCGTCTTCGTGGCGTACTGGCGCGGCTTGTCGGAAAGGTACTGCGCGCCATAGAGACCTTCCACCGATTTGCGCGCCGCGTGGATGGCCTCCTGGCTCAGCGTCACCGAATCGGTACGCATGTAGGTAATGAAGCCGTTCTCATAGAGCCCCTGCGCAGCGCGCATCGTTTGGCGCGAGCTCATGCCCAGGCGGTTGCCTGCGGCCTGCTGCAGCGTCGAGGTGGTGAACGGCGGCTGCGGACGACGATGGTACGGCTTCGTGTCCATCGAATCCACCGCGAACGGGGCACCCTGCAAGGCCGAGGCAATGGCCCGCGCCTGCGCTTCGCCGACGAGCGCGACGCCCTCGGCGGCAGCGGATTCGGTCAGCTGCCCGTTGTCGGCAAAGTCCTTGGATCCGGCGACCCGATGGCCATCGAGCGCCACCATGCGCGCGTCGAATGAACCGTCCTGACCGTCCAGTGCGCTTGCAGACAGCGTGGCCGTGACATCCCAGTAGGCTGCGCGCACGAATGCCATGCGCTCGCGCTCGCGCTCCACGATCAGGCGCGTGGCCACCGATTGCACGCGGCCGGCGGACAGCCCAGGGCCTACTTTGCGCCATAGCACCGGCGAAAGCTCATAGCCATACAGACGGTCGAGAATGCGGCGCGTTTCCTGCGCGTCGACCATATTGGCATCTACATCGCGCGTATTGGACAGCGACGCTTTGATGGCTTCCGGCGTGATTTCGTGGAACACCATGCGCTTGACCGGGACCTTCGGCTTGAGCGTCTGTACCAGATGCCACGCAATCGCTTCCCCTTCGCGATCCTCATCGGTTGCCAGGTAGAGTTCATCGGCATTGCGCAGGGCCGCCCGCAAATCGGCCACGGTTTTCTTCTTGTCCTGCCCTATGACGTAGTAGGGCTCGAAGCCATCGTCGACATTGACACCGAACTTGCCGAACTTCTGCTTCTCATCGGCAGGTATCTGGCTGGGCTGCGCAAGATCGCGGATATGCCCTACCGATGCCATGACGGTATAGTCATCCCCCAAATACCCGCCTATTTTCCTGGCTTTGGTGGGAGACTCCACAATGACCAGCTTGCTGCCATGCGTCATGTTTTTTCTCCTTCAACTTCAAGCGTGACGGGACTTTCGCACGTCATATTACTCAGAATGGGCGCAAAATGGCCTTTTCCCGCGTTGCGAAAGGCTGCGGTCAGCCCCTTCAACGCTTCTGGGGAGGCGCCGGCGGGGCACCGATCAGCCCAAGCCGGCTCAGAGGCGAGGCGGTAAGCTGGCGCATGGCCAGCACCAAGCCGAATACCAGGCAGGCGGTGCCGACGACCAGTGCCGTCGTCGAGTTATCGGCCGCCTGGAAGGTCCATGCGGCGTCAAGTTGCAGCCCATCCGCAATCTGCCAGATGGCATAGGCCGCATAGGCGTAGGCACACACGCCCAGCGTGATCAGCGCGCTGCCCACGATCTGCACGCTCGGCGACGATACGCGGGTGCCGGGGGCATCCATGCCGGTATTGCGCGTGAAGGCCATGGCCAGCAACGCCACGCCCCCGGCAATCAGCATGGCCATGACCACGTCGGCGGGACGGTGCCACTGCTCCATGATGACCGAGCACGACACCGCCACCGTGAAGGCGCCCCCGAGCACCGCGCACAACGCACGCAGCATGTGCGGCACCGCGCATACCAGCGCGATGGACGCGGCTGCCGCGAGCATGACGTGGCCGGAGGGAGCCGAATTGGCCGTCGACGACTCGATGTTGACCAGGAACGGCCGCGGCAGCAACGGCTTGAGCATGCGCGCCGCAGCCAGGCAGACCAGGGCGAACACGGCGAGCTGCCCGAGCAGCCACCACCGCTTGCGCACGATGGCCGCGACGGCCGCCGCCACGCCCACAACGCCGCTGGCGATGAAGACGACGAGGGAAGAGGCCACCATGGCGCCAGCAGCTTGCAGGAATGCGGGGCTTGACGTCTTGTATGTGCCGAAGACCTGATCCTCATAGGCCTGCCCCAGCACCGTATGCACGCCAAGCCGGTACGCCCCGGCGGCCATCAGCAGGAACATCACGCCGAACGCCACGCACAGCGCCACGCTTGAACGGCGCGGCCTGAACGTGAGCGGATCGGCCTTGGCCAGGCCCTCTTCCAGGTCCTCGGCGAGGGCTTCATCGGTAAACGTCGACTGCATGCTGTCACGCTGCGGCTGCCGAGCAGGTGCAGGGGCAGCCGGTAACGGTTCGTGTGCCAGCAGGGGCTGCCATTGGGTGCCGCCGGCCTCATTGCCGGTGGTCTGCGGGTCCGAGGGCCCAGTGGGGTGCTGTACGTCGCTCATAGTCTAAGACTGTAGGGCCTGCCGTTTACGAAGCCAAAAATTGCCCGGGAGGTGGAAAGGAAATGGAAAACCTCCACGCACCCGCCAGAGGCCACTTACCCTTGCTGCATTCCTGCCCTGGGGGGTTTGGGTGACATAACGCCGCGTGGAGGCACAAGCCAGTGTACACCATGCCTCGACCAAAGGGAAAGCCCGCAGGCCATCAAGGCGATGCGGGCTTTCTTCCAGGCTTCGGAGGATAGGCAATCAGGCCTTCCACACGTCCTTGCCGGCGGCCTTGGCAGCGGCCACATCGGCATTGAGCTGCTCTTCGGTGGCTTCCACGTTGCCGGCGATGAAGTCCTCCACCAGCTGGCGCGCTTCGTTGTCCTCATGCTGGACGGCCGGGGACTTCATGAAGTAGGAGCTCGGCGCGAGCACCGGGCCAGCCAGGCCACGGTCAAGGGCGATCTTGGCGGCGCGCACGGCATCGATGACGATGCCGGCCGAGTTCGGGGAATCCCACACCTCAAGCTTGTATTCCAGGTTCAGCGGCACATCGCCGAACGTGGTGCCTTCCAGGCGCACGAAGGCGAACTTGCGGTCATCGAGCCATGCGACGTAGTCGGACGGCCCGATATGCACGTTGTAGTCATCCATCTCGTGAGGCACGATCGAGGTCACGGCGCGCGTCTTGGAGATCTTCTTGGACTCCAGGCGCGAACGCTGCAGCATGTTCATGAAATCCATGTTGCCGCCGACGTTGAGCTGATAGGTGCGGTCGAGGCGCACGCCGCGGTCCTCGAACAGGCGTGCCATCACACGGTGGGTGATGGTGGCGCCGACCTGGCTCTTGATGTCGTCGCCGACGATCGGCACGCCGGCGTCACGGAACTTCTGGGCCCATTCGGGGTCCGAAGCAATGAAGACCGGCAGGCAGTTCACGAAGGCCACGCCGGCATCCATGGCAGCCTGGGCATACGCCTTGTCGGCCTCTTCGGAGCCGACGGGCAGGTAGGACACGAGGACGTCGACCTTCTTGTCGCGCAGGACCTGGGCGACGTCCACCGGCTCCGCGTCGGATTCGGTGATCATCTGGCGGTAGTATTCGCCCAGACCGTCATACGTCGGGCCGCGCAGCACCTCAACGCCGAGGTTCGGCACGTCCGCAAACTTGATCGTATTGTTCTGCGAGGCGCCAATGGCTTCGGAAAGGTCCTTGCCGACCTTTTCGGAGTCCACGTCGAACGCGGTGACGAACTCGATGTCGCCGACGCGGTAGCCGCCGAAGTTGTTGTGCATCAGGCCCGGGATCTTGTCCTCATCCTTGGTGTCCTTGTAGTATTCCACACCTTGCACCAGGGATGAAGCACAATTGCCCACGCCTGCAATAGCCACGCGAATGCTCATCTAAACGACTCCTCTATGTTGCTTGTCGTGTTGTCAATCCTTAAGCATACCTTCTCGAACCCCCTTTGGTTACCGGAGGTTGTACGGAAAAGATAGCCTAAGCCGCGGAAAACAGGCAGCGAGCGCGAAAACGGACGTCGCCTTGACAATTTCCACCCAATCGCCTAAGCGTTTTTTCTGGTGCGGCTATTACCGTGGAACGCATGGCTTCACAAGCAAGAACCGCAAGCTCGAGTCCGAACGGCAACGGTCCTCGGACCAGCCGCAGCAGTACCACCCGTGCCAAGACCGGCTCCGGCGCCCATCGCCGCAGCCAGAAGCCGAAGAACGGCAAAAAGAAGAAGAACGGCAAGAAAAAAGGCCTGTGGTGGAAAATCCTCCTGGGCGTCATCGGAGGAATCCTGGCCCTGGGCATCGGCGTATTCGCATACCTGTACGCCACCACCGACATCCCGCAGCCCGAGAGCATGGCCCTCTCGGAAAAGACGACCGTCTACTATTCCGACGGCACCACGAAAATCGGGTCGTTCGAGGAGCAGAACCGCGAAATCATCGACTGCTCGGTGCTCCCCAGCTACGTAGGCGACTCCATTGTCGCCTCCGAAGACCGCAGCTTCTATACCAACAAGGGCATAGACATCGGCGGCATCGCCCGTGCGCTGTACAACAACCTCACCACCGGCTCGCGCCAGGGCGGCTCGACGATTACCCAGCAGTACGTCGAGAGGTATTACCTCGGCGAAACGACCAGCTATTCAGGCAAGCTGCGCGAGGCGATCCTGGCCATCAAGATCGCCCAGTCGCAGGATAAGGGCACCGTGCTGTGCAACTACATGAACACCATCTACTTCGGGCGCGGAGCCTACGGCATCCAGGCGGCCGCCCAGGCGTATTTCGGCAAGGACGCGAAGGACCTGACGCCGTCGGAATCCGCCATGCTCGCCGGCATCATCCCCGCGCCGAGCAGCTGGGACCCGGCCGTCGACAAGGACAAGGCCGAAGAGCGTTTCGACCGTGTCATCCGCATCATGAAGGAGGATGGATACCTCACTGACGAGCAGGCTTCCCAAGCGAAGTTCCCCGAGGTGAAGGAATACGCGCTCGGCAACGACTTCGCCGGCGCCAACGGCTACCTGCTGTCGACGGTGGAGAACGAACTCGTTGACAGCGGGGCCTTTACCAAGGACGAGCTGGAAACCGGCGGCTACAAGGTCATCACCACCCTTGACAAGGACATGCAGTCGGAAATCCAGACGGTGGGCGACACGAGGCCGGAGGACATGCCCGACAGCATCCAGATCGGCGGCATAGCCGTCGACCCGCGCGACGGTTCCGTCAAGGCGATGTATGCCGGTTCGGACTACCTGGCCCACCAGCTCAACAACGCCACGCAGGCCACGTTCCAGCCTGGCTCGACGATGAAGCCGTTCGGCTTGCTCGGCGCGGCGCAGGACGACGTGAGCTTCAGCACGCTGTTCAACGGCAATTCCGGGTTGACGTTCGAAACGCAGCCAGGCGTCTACGCCCAGGTGCCCAACGCGCTGGGATACAGCTATGGAAGCATCAACCTCTACACGGCTACCGCCAAGTCCGTCAACACGGTGTTCATGAACCTTAACGAGCATCTGACGTCGCAGCGCTACGCGGAAATCGTCAAGGAGGCCGGCATTACCGGCGACGTCGATGCCAACACGCTGTACAACATCCTCGGCATCAATTCGATCACCGCCTGGGACCTTGCGCAAGGCCATTCGACGATCGCCGACAACGGCACGAAGAACACGCTCCACATCGTCTCGTCGGTCACGAAGGACGACAAGGAGCTCTATAAGGCCAAGTCCGACGCGACGAAGGTGTTCGATGCCAATGACTGCGCGCTGGTGCAGAAGGCCATGCTGGGCACGACGACCACCGGCGGCACGGCCCCGACGGTCCAGGCGACCGTGGGACGGCAGGTAGCGGGCAAGTCGGGTACCGCCAACGACGAGACGGCGGCCTCGTTCGTCGGCTATACGCCACAGCTGCTCAACGTCTGGGCCATCTGGAATCCAGGCGAGGACGGCAGTGCGCAGGTGGTGCCTTCCTTCGCCGGCTACGGCGTGACATCGACTGGATACCCAGCGCACCTGTTCAGCGAATTCATGTCGCAGGCGCTCGAGGGCCAGGAAGTCATCGATTTCCCGACGGCCGAGGACACCGGCAAGATCGGCGGTCCTGACGGCGATTGGGGCCTTGGTGGCAGCAGGTCGTCGTCGACCACCACGCAACCGTGGACGTCGACGAATACGGAGAACCAGAACGACTCGACCGATCAGGAGACGACGAGCACCAGCGGCTCGGGCGACGGCGACGATACGACGCAGTCCGCCCAGCCCTCCGAAACGGCCACGCCTTCGCAGACGCCGACCCAGACGCCGACCCAGCCGGAAACGACGACCGCCCCGGCGCCGCAACCGTCCACCTCGACGGCGACGGAGGAACCCCAGGCGCAGAACCAGACCACCGGTTCCACCAAGTGATGTCCGGCTGCGCATGGCGATGTCGATGACAATGGCGGCCAGATGCACAGAAAACCGGTGGCATCCGGCTGCGCATGGTGACGTCCCGCTCCATCCGGTGACGTCCTAGGCGGCAACGCAAAGGGCCCCGCGACGAATGCTCGTCGCGGGGCCCTTTGCCGTGCGTTTAGATGCTTAGCGCACCGAACGGTTGATGGCCGAAATAATGGCCTTCAGCGAGCTCGTAATGATCGACGAGTCGATGCCGACACCCCATAGCACGCGCTTTTCGGCGTCTTCGCCGATTTCGCACTCCACATAGGAAGCCGCCATCGCATCGGACCCTACGCCCATCGTATGCTCGGCGTAGTCGAGCACGCGGGCCTTGACTCCGAAGGAGCCGACGGCATCGAGGAACGCGGCGATCGGCCCATTGCCATGGCCGGTGATGCGGCGCTCCACCGCCTCTTCCTTGCCCGGCATCAGGCCACGGTCAAGCACCTTGGCGGTGAGTTCGGTATCGGACCCGTCCTCGCCAGAGGACACGGCGACCTTGAGCAGCTTCAGGCGCCCCCACTGCTCGAGGGTTTCGTCGTGCACGTCGGAAACTGCATGGCCTGCGCTCGTCGCGCCGCTTTCCTCGACCGGCAGGTATTCGTCCTTGAAGAGGCGCCAGATATCGCCGTCCGTCACTTCCTTCTTCGTGGCGTCGGCATGGGCCTGCACGACGCGGTCGAACTCAATCTGCAGGCGCTTGGGCAGGTCGAGATTGTGGTTGGCTTTGAGCAGGTAGGCCATGCCACCCTTGCCCGACTGCGAGTTGACGCGGATGATCGCTTCGTAGGAGCGGCCGACATCCTTGGGGTCGATGGGCAGATATGGCACGAGCCACACGAAGTTGTCGAGTTCGGCGCCGGCTGCCGCAGCGGCCGCTTCACGGGCCTCAAGGCCCTTCTTGATGGCGTCCTGATGGGAGCCGGAGAACGCGGTGAACACGAAATTGCCGGCGTACGGGTGGCGTTCAGACACCTTGATCTGGTTGCAGTATTCCACCGTCTTGCGGATTTCCGGCACGTTCGACAGGTCGAGCTGCGGATCGATGCCCTGCGTGAGGAAATTGAGCCCCAGCGTCACGAGGTCGACATTGCCGGTACGCTCGCCATTGCCCAGCAGGCATCCCTCGATGCGGTCGGCGCCGGCAAGGATGCCCAGTTCGGCCGCGGCCACGCCCATGCCTTCGTCGTTGTGCGGGTGCAGCGACAGCACGACCGCGTCGCGGTCGGCGAGGTTGTTCGACACGTATTCCACTTCATCGGCGAATACGTTCGGCGTCGTCATCTCCACGGTGGCGGGCAGATTGATGATCATCGGATGTTCAGGCGTAGGCTTGATGACGTCGATGACCGCGTTGCACACCTCGACGGCGTAGTCGGGCTCGGTGCCGGTAAAGGATTCGGGCGAATACTCGTAGTACAGGTCGGTGCCGTCGGCGTCGCCTTCAAGCTCCTTGCACAGGGCCGCCGCGTCGGTAGCGAGCTTCTTGATGCCCTCGCGGTCCTTGCGGAACACCACTTCGCGCTGCAGCACGGAGACGGAATTGTAGAAGTGCACGATGGCGCGGCGCGCGCCCCTGAGGCATTCATAGGTCTTGCGGATAAGGTGCTCGCGGGCCTGGGTGAGCACGACGATCGTTACGTCGTCGGGAATGAGCTCGCGCTCGATGAGCATGCGGATGAAATCGTAGTCGGTTTCCGAAGCGCTCGGGAAGCCCACTTCGATTTCCTTGAAGCCCATGTCGACGAGGAGGTTCCAGAAACGCAGCTTGCGTTCGGAATCCATCGGGTTGACCAGCGCCTGGTTGCCGTCGCGCAGGTCGACCGAGCACCAGCGCGGCGCTCGCGCCAGGCGCTTGCCGGGCCATGTACGCTCGGGATAGTCAAACGGAACCTGCTTGTCGTAGGCAACGTACTTCGTGTAGGGCATCGCGCTGGGCTTCTGTGGCGATCCAATGAAACGGGCCGGGGGCAGCAGCGGGTCATTGTTCCCTCCGTTGGATGCCGCGGCGACCGCAGCGAGATCAAATACAGATGATTGATCCTGACCCATCACTCCTCCTTCTTCAAATACGCTTGGCGATGGTTGGTCGGTGTAGAGACAGCTACGCCGTTCCCTACCCGGTTTTCAGCGGTTAGAGAGCGGCTCTTCCATCCTACCGACATAACCTTGGAATAAACGCCCGGATTCCACATGTCAAAGCGGAGTTCATAGTGTGGTCGCAAGCGTCGGCCATCACGCGAATAGCGAAACGCCGCGCCGCCCCAAACAGTACGCATTGCCCAGCCATGTATGGCGCGAATTCGGCCAGACGGCCCCTAGCCGCGGCGCATTCTGGCTCAGCCAGATGCTCGGCACGCGCCCATCGTTGCTGCGCGAGCCTAGCAGGTTGAATCCGTTCTTTTCCAGCAGCCATTCAGGGTGCTGCGTAGCGATGGCGAGCCCCTCCTCCAGCGTCAGCGGCGTGCGCTCGTCGGAGTCGATGAGCTTGCGCGCCACATCGGGTTCGCGGTTGACATAGCAGGTACCGGTGTGGGGTTCGACGACCAGGTAGAAGGGCCCCTCCGGAGGCTCGAAGCCTTTCTGGGGCACGAAGCTGGCGATATCGCGCGGCGGCATCGTCGTAAAGCCGGCCATGCGGTTGATCGACGTGCGCGCGATCAGCGATTCAGGGGAAACGAGCTCACGGGTCGGCACCAGCAGGAGGCGCGAGCCCAGGTCGCTGCCCTCCAGCGCGCGGATCAGCGGCTCCGCAAGGGCGCGGAACGCTGCGGCGCTCATGTCGGCAACGTCCGGGTACCCCAATGCGACGATGCGGTCCAGCTGCCTGCGCGCTTCATTCGATGCCTGTGACATGATTTACAGCTTAGCGCGTCCGCCGGCGGCCATCGATAGCACAAGCCGCCGGCGGAGTGGACGCGCCGCTTTTCCTAGAGCTGGTCTGCGAAATGCTTCTTCGCGACGATCTCGGCCAGTTCGACAGCGTTGAGCGCCGCGCCCTTGCGCAGGTTGTCGTTGGTCACGAAGAACGCAAGGCCCTTCTTGCCGTCGACGGCCTGGTCCTGGCGGATACGTCCCACGAAGCTCGGGGTCTTGCCGGCGGCCAGCTGCGCGGTCGGGATGTCGACGATTTCCACGGCCTCGGCGTTGGCCAGCACCTCACGGGCTTCATCCGGCGTCACGTCGCGTTCGAACTCGGCGTTGACGCTCATGCCGTGCGATGTGAAGACGCCGACGCGCACGCAAGTGCACGACGCCTTGAGGTCGGGCAGATGCAGGATCTTGCGGCTTTCGTTGCGCAGCTTCTGCTCTTCGTCGGTCTCTTCCGAACCATCGTCGACAATCGAGCCGATGAACGGCACTTCGTTGAACGCAATGGTGCGGGCGACCTTCGTCGGCTCCGGGAAGTCGATGGCGTCGCCGCCGAACACGAGCTTGTCGGCGCCCTGTTCCACGGCGGCCTTCGCCTCGTTCATCAGCTGTTCGACCCCGGCGCGGCCGGCGCCGGACACCGCCTGGTAGGAGCTGACGATCAGGCGCTTGAGGCCGAACGCATCGGCCAGCGGCTTGACGACGGGCATGATGGCCATCGTCGTGCAGTTGGGGTTGGCGACGATGCGAGACGGGATGTCGTCGAGGTCGTCCGGGTTGACTTCGGCCACGACGAGCGGCACGTCGTCATGCATGCGCCACTGCGAGGAGTTGTCGATGACGTAGGCGCCGGCCTCGGCGAACTTGGGCGCCCACTGGCGGCTGGTGCCGCCGCCGGCGGAGAAAATGGCGATATCGATGCCGCTCAGGTCGGCGGTGGCGACGTCCTCCACCACGATGTCGTGGCCGCGCCACTGCAGGACCTGTCCTGCCGAGTGCGCGGATGCCAGGAAACGCAGGTCCTTGACCGGGAAGTCGCGCTCGTCGAGCACCCGGCGCATGACCATGCCCACCTGGCCGGTGGCGCCAAGGACTGCAACGTTCACGCCGCGTTCATTGATGTGTGCCATTTTGGTTATTTCCTATCCTTCTCTTGTTCGCTTTCCAACATTTGCGGATTAGCGGCCGGTGCCGCCATAGACCACCGCTTCCACCTGATCAGCGTCTAGGCCATAGGCGGTATGGAGCGCCTTGACGGCGGCGTCGAGCTGCGGCAGCGGGACGAGCGCGGCGATGCGGATTTCCGACGTCGAAATCATCAGCACGTTGATGCCTTCGTCGCTCAGCGCCTGGAAGAACTTCGAGGCCAGGCCGGAATGGGTCTTCATGCCCACGCCGACGACGGCCACCTTGCCGACGTTCGGATTGACGTCGAACGACTCGTAGCCCAGCTCCTCCTGGTGCTCCAGCAGCACGTCCTGCACCTTGGCGGCGGCCGAGCCCGGCAGCGTGAAGGAGATGTCGGCCGTGCCGGTGGATGCGCCCGCCTGCACGATCATGTCGATGTTCACGTCCGCTTCGGCCAGGCACTTGAATACCTTCGCGGCCATGCCCGGCTCGTCGGGAACGCCGCGCACGGTGGCGAGCGTTTCGGTGCGGTCATGCGCGACCCCGGAAATGATGGGCGTTTCCTGGCCCAGATCGGGGAAGAGGTCCCCTAGCGACTTGTCTTCGTTCATTGCTCTCTCCAATCCTTACAGTCAGGCAATGTTCGGAAGCGTGGACGGGTCCACGCCATCGGGAATCACAAGGGTGCCGGGGCGGTGCGAGAAGGAGCTGCGCACATGCAGCGGCATGCCGAAACGCTGCGCGTACTCCACGCAGCGCAGCGCAAGCACCTTGGAGCCGCACGACGCCATTTCCAGAATGGCTTCGTAGCCAATGACCGGAATGCGCCGGGCCGTCGGCACGATGCGCGGGTCGGCGGTGAAGACGCCGTCGACGTCGGTATAGATTTCACAGATATCCGCGCCCAGCGCCACGGCCAGCGCCACGGCGGACGTATCGGAACCGCCGCGGCCGAGAGTGGTCGCGTCGCCATTGCCGTCACGGCCCTGGAAGCCGGCGACGATGGCTACGCTGCCCTTGCCAAGGGCACGGCGCACGCGGTCAGGATTGACCGCCTTGATATGTGCGGCGCCGAACTGGGCGTCCGTCATGAAGCCGGCCTGCGAGCCGGTGAACGAATAGGCATGCGAACCGGCGGCGTGGATAGCCATGGCGAGCAGGCTCATGGAAATGCGTTCGCCAGCCGTCATCAGCATGTCCATTTCACGGGCCGGCGGATCGGAATCGATGCTCATCGCCTGGTCGATGAGGTCATCGGTGGTATCCCCCATCGCCGACACGACGACGGCAACGTCGTTGCCAGCATTCTTGGTCTCGATAATCCTTCGCGCTACGCGTTTGATCGAATCGGCGTCGGCGACCGAAGAGCCGCCGTATTTCTGCACGATAAGAGCCACAGCAATCCAATCTGTCATACGGAAATAGCGTTCTCACGCCAAAGTGTACGCAAACAGGACGATTATAAGGGTATGCTACGCGTCTGCAGCGCGGCCCTCCCACGATACGAAAACCGCGGCTACGCTTCCCGGCGTCCGGCGAGCGCGCGCGAGAGCGTGATTTCGTCGGCGTACTCGAGGTCGCCGCCTACCGGCAGGCCGCTGGCGAGCTTCGTGACCTTCACGTCCAGGGGCGTGAGCAGCCGGCTCAGGTACGTCGTCGTCGCCTCGCCCTCGATGTTCGGGTTGAGCGCCACGATGATTTCCTTGACTTCGTCGCCCTGCAGCCGCTGCAGCAGCGACGCGATCGCCAGGTCGGACGGCCCGACGTTGGCCATCGGGTTGATCGTGCCGCCAAGCACATGGTAGAGCCCCCGGTATTCGCGGGTGCGCTCGATGCTCATGACGTCCTTGGGCTCTTCGACGACGCAGATGAGCGAATGGTCCCTGCGCGGGTCGGAACAGATCGCGCAGGGGCTGTGCTCGCAGACGTTCCCGCAGATTTCGCAGAACGTCACCTTGTCCTTGACCTCGGTAATGGCCTCCACCAGGCGGTCGGTTTCCTCACGGGACGCCGAAAGCAGGTAGAAGGCGATGCGCTGCGCGCCCTTCGGGCCAATGCCGGGCAATGCGGCGAACGCGTCGATCAGGCGCTGGATGGCGCCATCGTATGCCAATGCCATATCAGTTTCCTCCTGGCGCCTTGAGGGCGCTGTGCGCTATTCGAACTCGCCCTTCCGCGCGTGCATGTTCTTCGGGTTCTTCGGGTCGTCAGGCGCGAACGTCTCGACCTTCTTCACCTCGAAGATCTCCTTGAGCTCGTCAAGCCCCATTTCGCCGGCGCTTTCCAGCGACTGGTCGCTCAATGAATAGACGTCTTCCTCAGGCGCCACCGGTTCTTCCGGCTCCGGCTCGGCCGGCGCTGCAGGCACATGCGCCCCCCACCCGGAGGATGCGGCGGCCGGTTCGACATGCTCCCATGGATCGGCCTGCGCCTGCGCCGGCGCCTTGGCTTCGTCGTGATGCGCCTGGGAAGCGGGCGGGTTCGCCCATGGGTCCTCGTCGTCATCCGGATCGGGAACCGGCACGCGCTTCGGCTCCGCCGCCGGCGCATGCGCCGGCTGGGGCGCCGGGTTCGCGGGCTGCCCGAAATGCGTTTGCATCCGTCCGATCTGCTCGGCGCTGGCCGCCCATGGATCCTCCTCGTCGTCGGCTGCGCCGGAGGCGGATGAGCCTGCCGGCGTGGAACGGCTGCTCGCAGTCGACGGCGACGCGGACGCGACGGTATGGCCGGACTGGTTGGACGCGGACGCATCCCCCCGCAGGGCAAGCCCCATCTTTTCCTGCAGGCTGGCCTGCGCCACCTGCGCCTTCACCTGCTGCTGGCGAGCGGGGTCGAGCTTGCTGAACGCCGGGGCCTTCTGGCCGTCGGCCATCTTCTCGGTGGGGGCCAGCTGTACGCGTTCGCCGAACGTTTCGCGCACGCGCGCACGCATGATGTCCGGCAGGCTCATCGTTCCGGAAATGGGGTCGTTGATGACGGCAAGCGCGAAGGCGTATTTGCTGACCGGCTTGTCGAACTTGATCCACAGCCGTTCCCGGCCGCTGGCCTTGTCGGGAGCAAGCATGACGCGGGGCACCTTGGCGCGGTTGACATAGCGCTGGGCATCAGCCGGCAATGCGGCCACGATGGCGTCCCATCGCTCATCGACGGAAGCGCCTTCGCCGTGCGCGGCCGGCTGGGCGGAGTCCTGGGACGCTGCGGGTACGCCTGCCCCTGCAGCCGATGCCGGAGCCGGAGGCTGCGCCGGGGCCGAAGGCTGCTGCGCAGCGGCCGTCGCCTGCACTGTCTGGCGCTCGGGGATGGCTGCAGGAGCCGGGGCGGCCGGCGTCGGGGAGCCATGGCCCGCTCCGGTAGCCTGAGAAGAAGAGGACTCTGCGTCGGATTGGGCGGCAGGCGTATGCTGCTGCGGGGCTGCCGCCTTCTTCGCGCCGATGAAACCGCCCTGTGCCTGAGCGGCCGCCATGGCCTGTTCCTTGGAGACGGCCGTCGAGGCAGGGGGCGCCGCTGCGGCCGGTACGCCCTGCGCACCGGCAATGGCAAAGCCTAGCTCGCGTCCCGCCATCAGGCGCGCCGCAAGCAGCTCCAGGCGCATGCGGCCCGAAACGGCGCCGCTCATCGACGCCAGCGCCTCGTCAAGCGTTTCGGCCATCGCCGTCAGCATCGGCAGTCCCAGCTCATCGGCCTGCTGGCGCATCGCGCCAAGCCGGTCGGCCATGTCGTCGCCAAGCACCTGCGCCGCTTCATCGCCGCTGATGGCGATGACAAGGAGGTCGCGTACGCGGGCCAGCAGGTCCTCGACGAAACGCCGTCCGTCGAACCCTCCGACCACGACCTTCTGGATCACCCCGTACAGCGCGGCACCGTCGTTCGACGTGAGCGCGTCCATGGCTTCGTCGATCAGCACGTCCGGCGTAAAGCCCAGCAATGCCACCGCGGAATCGTAGGCGATGACGCCATCCTCGGCGCCGACCATCAGCTGGTCCAGCACCGACAGCGTGTCACGCACGGAGCCGCCGCCGGCCCGCATCGCCAGCTTCAGCACGCCTCCTTCAGGCTGGATGCCTTCCTCCTGGCAAATGCCTTCAAGATACGGGCCCATGATTTCCTGCGGGACCAGGCGGAACGGGTAATGGTGGGTACGCGAGCGGATGGTGCCGATGACCTTTTCGGGCTCGGTCGTCGCGAAGATGAACATGACGTGTTCCGGCGGCTCCTCGACGATTTTCAGCAGCGCATTGAAGCCCTGCTGCGTAACCATGTGCGCTTCGTCGAGGATGAAGATCTTGAACCGGTCGCGCGCAGGCGCGAATCCGGCTCGTTCGCGCAGCTCGCGGGCGTCGTCGACGCCGTTGTGGCTGGCGGCGTCGATTTCGACGACGTCGATGGAGCCTGGGCCGCCGGTAGCCAGGTCCCGGCAGCTGTCGCATTCGCCGCACGGATGCGACGTCGGGCCCTTGACGCAGTTGATGCAACGCGCCAGAATGCGCGCCGAGCTGGTCTTGCCGCATCCCCTCGGCCCTGAAAACAGGTAGGCATGGGTGAGCCGGTTGTTGTCAAGGGCATGCATCAGCGGGACCGTTACCTGATCTTGGCCGATGACGCGGTCGAACGTGTCCGGACGATACCGGCGATACAACGCTAATGCCATAAGTCTTAGATTCCCTCGTGTGGTTTCCTACGGTTTCTAACCTACCGCCAGCCCGTCATGACGGCAGCGCCAAGCAACGCGCCATGCGTCGCGCTGACGCGCAAAACGCGTGGCGTGGGCCTCACTTCGCTCCGTTCTCGACGAAACGTCCGGTAAGGGGGTCGCGCCCATCGCGACGGATGGCCTCGATGACCGACGCCTCGGTAGTGTTTTCGAACTCTTCGGCTACGGCTGGCGGGACCAGAATGCGCAGTCCGCGGTCCACGACCGATACCTGCACCGGAATCGTGCCCACGTACTCGCCATCGGCCATCAATACCGGCGGCTCCTCCCCTTGGGAGGAACGTTCGATGGTCACCGAACGCACACGCTGCCATCCGAGCACCGGGCAGCTGAGGATCCGGCCGGCATACGCCCGCTTGACGGCCTGCGCGCATTCGCGCAGCGTCGGCTTGTGCTCGAGCCAGATCAGGTCGAGCATGCCGTCCGCGAACAGCGAATACGGCGACACCTCGATCCCGCCGCCGATATGGCGGGAATTGGCCACCGTCAGCATGGACGTGAGCAGATCGTAGGTATGCACGGAACCGTCCGCAAGCGTAGCGGTAACCGTGTAGCCGTATTCCTTCAAATGCATCACTTCGCGCACGACGGCGGCCAGGTAGCGCAGCGAACCGTTGGGCAGGTGCGAGTGGTTGGCCCGGTCGTTGACCTTGGCGTCCAGCCCGCACGACAGCATGCCGGCGAAATAGCGGTCGATGGCCCGCTGGCCTTCGCAGGGCTTGCCGGTGCTCGTATCGACGGCACACGCCCCGGGCAGCGACGTCACATGGCCAAGATCGACGTCGATGTGACAATCGCGCACGATGGCGCCGACGATGCCTTCGACGGCGGTTTCCAGGCGGTTGACGGGCAGCTTGAGGCCTCGGGCGAAGTCATTGCCCGAGCCCATTGCGACGATGCCCAGCGGCTTGCCGGTGCCGCCGACGGCATTGACCCCGAGCGAGATCATGCCGTCGCCGCCCACCACTACCAGCCAGTCGTACTCGTTCCAGCTGCTGCGCGCATTGTGCAGCGATTCATCGAAGCTGCCCCCGGTCAGGTCGATGACGACGAAACCGTGGTCCCGGCCTTCGGCTTCCAGCAGTTCGCGGACCTTGCGGCTGGCCTTTGCGCCGCTTCCCTTGGCCGAAGTGGGGTTGCCGATGACGGCTATCGTCTTTGCTCTTGTCATAAGCAATACGATAATCATCGACACGCTCCGATGCACGCATTCGCTAGCGGGCTTCGCACTCGCGGGGGCCTGCCCGCGATGAGCGGACCGCTTCCGGCAGGAGCGCCACGCCTGTGGAACGGCGTACCGTAACGACAACGTCCATGGCGTCCAGCTCGCACTGCTGCAGCTGCGCGCCATTGGCGCTTGCGGCCTGCGCAGCGCGTCCGCAAGGATCGCTGGCGCCATCCCACAAGGCGTTCGCTCCGGCGAGCGCCGCCAGGTCGGCGGCATCGCGCGCTTCCATGACGTTGACCACAATGGCCGCGCCGCTGGCTATGGCCACCAGCAAAAGGGCAGCAGCCAGCACCAGCGCCGCACCCGCAACGGTGCCGCTGCCTTCGTCCTGGGCGCCGTGGCTGCCCGGCTTGCGATTCATTGCGCCACTCCAGTGGCGGATCCCTCGACGGTCATCGGCAGGACGCCCAATGGATCGGCAATGACCGGGCAGGCCACGGTAACGGTGAACGTGGCGTCTACGTCGCCGCTGACGGCGACGCTGCTCGCCGCGCCGGCTGTGTTTGAAACTATGGAGGCGACATCGGCCTCATCTCCTTTCACTACGAGGGCACGGGCGGCGGTCGCCGCCGCGTCCTGGCATTCCATGCGCACGACCGAAGCGCGCGCCATGTACAGCAGGAGCGCGGCGAGCATGACGACTACGGGGAGCACCAGCGCGAATTCAGCCGTTGCGCTCCCTTCGTCGCCATCCTGGCGGCCGTCCTCGTGCCTCTTCACCGCCATCACCCCACGTTCAATGCGTTCTGGATGATGTTGGTGAGCAATGCCTTGACCGTGTCGGACTTCAAGAGCGCGACCAACACGGCCGCGAATCCGGTAGCTGCCACCAGAACAACTGCGTATTCTGCGGTGGCGGCCCCTTCTTCCGGTTCCGCCTCAAGGATGCGCATGCGCGCATCGAATTGCACGGCGCTGCGACGCACGGCATCGTTCCAGCGCTGCACCCGGTCGCCAAACCGTTTCATTGCGGCTGGCCACCCATCTTCGTTGGTGGGGACCAAGAGTTCCATTGTCATTGTCCTTTCTGCTAGTGCCAATGAGGTTCATTGGGGTGCATGTCGGCCGAACACGCTTCCGGCGGCAACCGGATGCCTACCACTGTCGCTCATGGAAGCCCTCGAGGGCCACCAGGAAGAAGGGTTGTGGATGGCAACGTGTGTCATCCACAACCCGCTTCGCACCCCTGTGGATAACTGCAAACACGGGGAAGCCCCGGCGAAACGCCGAATGAGGCATGAGGAAGGAAAGCTAGTCCGAGAGAGGGAAGCGAAAAACAAGCGGGAGAGGAAGAGAGGAAGAGAGGAAGAGAGGAAGAGAGGAAGAGAGGGAAAGAGGGAAAGAGGGAAAGAGGGAAAGAGGGAAAGAGGGAAAGAGGGAAAGAGAGGAAGGGGAAAGGAGAGATGTGGCTGGAATCCGCTGGGCTCACTGCAGCGCGAACGAGGCGATGGCGGGGATGACGCCGATGCACACGAACGACGGCAGGAAACACAGGCCCATAGGCAGCAGCAGCCGTACCGACAGCTTCGAAGCCTGTCGTTCGATGGCCATGCGTTCGCGCACGGACAGGCGTTCGACGGCGCCTTCCAGCCGCGTGCATGCGGGCACGCCATGCTCCCACGAATCCCGCAGCTCGTCGCGCAATGCCTCCAGCATTGGCTGCCGGCAACCTGCACAAGCCAATTGCCATGCATCGTCCCATGACGCGCCGCCCAGCAGGCTCGCGCCGGCCTGGGCCAGCGCATGGCCGACGTCGCCTTCCACCACGGCGCCGGCTTCCTGCAGCGCCTGCGGTATCGGCTGGCCGGCCTGGAGCGCCACGTCGATCAACGCCATCGCCACATCCGGCGCCAGCTCCTGCGCATCGTGGCGCTCGGTTCCGTCGGCGCCCGAATCGCCGCCAGCCGGCAGCCCGCGCAATCTGGCATCGCATGGACGCCTGCATAACATGCCGGCGACACCCAACGCCGCCAACGCCACGAACGGCCACCCGCTAGCCATCACAATGCCCTTCGTCGAGCAGTATGCGCATCCAGGCCAGTCCGGCGGCATAGCAGCCCAATCCGATTGCCAGGCACAGCGCTCCGGGCGTCCCTCCCAGCAAAAACGCCAGCGGATGCGCACCCAGCGCCTGCGCGAGCAGCACCGTAAGCGCGGGCAACGCGGAGAGCAGCCGTACCGTCGCCTTCGGAACGGCCATGGCGTTGCGCTGCAGGTCCCTGCGCAACGCAAGCCTGCCATATGCCTTGCGCACCGCATGGCATCCGCGCGCGTGGCTGCAGCCGAGCCGCTCCCCCAATCTCAGTGCGGCTTCAAGGCCGCGGGCCGCTTGCACGACGTCCGGCAGCGGTTCGTCGCTTCGCCGGCAGCCGCACAGCCACCCCTCGATGCGCTCGCCGTCTATCGCGCCTTCGCAATCGACGTGGCAGCCCAAGCCGGCATAGGCAAACGCGGTATGCAGGTCCGCGCCGGACTCCAGCGAACCCGATAGCCCAAGCAACGCCGCATCAATGCCGCACCGACGTTCTTCGGCGCCTCCCGCAAGGTTGCCGGGCTGCGTTGCCGGATCCGGCAAGTCCATGCACCGCGCCGGGCGCCGCAGCAACAGCCATGCAGCGGTAGCCAACGCTCCCACTAGCCATCCCAATCTTGAATTCCCCCTTTTCCAAGTCGACTACAGCGTCCGGCCGTCCCAGCGGGCGCAGACCGTTCCCGTCAAGCGCCCGTCGCATACGTCGATCGTGCCGATCTGGCCGATGAAGCGGCGACGCCCCTGTCGCTGCACAAATACGACCGCATCGAAGGCCTGCGCCGCCAGCATCGTCAGCGATTGCAGCGGCAGCCCCGCCAGCAGTCCCAGTCCGAGCAGTCGCGCCGGCACCTGCTCGACGCCGTTGGCATGCAGCGTCGTCATTGCACCACGATGGCCGGTGTTGAGCGCCCGCAGCAAATCGGCCACCTCTTCGCCGCGGCATTCGCCGACGATGATGCGGTCGGGGCGCATGCGCAACGTCGCCTTGACCAGGTCGGCGAGGCTGACGGCGCCGGCACCTTCCGCATTCGCGTTGCGCGCGGCCAGCGAGACGACGTGCGGATGCGGCACGCCATCCAGTTCACGCACTTCCTCGACGGCGACGATGCGGTCGCTGGGCGCGCATTCAGCAAGGAGCGCCTTCAGCAACGTCGTCTTGCCGCTGCCCGTCGAGCCTGCGATCAGCAGATTGCGCCGCGCACGCACCATGCGGCGCAGTCCATCCACCCATGGCTCAGGGCACAGGCCTTGCGCCGCCAGCGCGTCGAGCGACATATGCCGTGCAGCCGGCAACCGTATGGAAATGCAGGCGCCTTCCGGCACCAGCGGCTCCAGCACCGCATGCAGACGCAAGCCGTCGGCGGTGCTGGCGTCGGCGATTGGCGCCGCGTCATCCAAGCGGCAGCCCAGCTGCGCGCACAGGCGCACGGCCAGCTCCCGGACGACCGGCGGCCCTTCCAGCGCGAACGGCGTAGCAGCCCGCTGCACCCCGTCGCCGGCATCGACCCATACGGTGCCGTCAGGCGTCACCATGATGTCGGTCACCGACGGGCAATCCGCCAACGGCGCCAGCGGACCGAGCATGATCCGCCCGCTCATAGCGCCCGATCCACCTGCTGCGCCACCTGTTCGATGGCGGTGCGATGGCGGCGCGGAATGCCGGACATGCCAAGGCCTTCCAGCAGATCGCCGCACAGCCGGCTATCCGCATGTACCGGACCTGCGATATCGCATTCCAGGTACGCGCATGCCTCGTCAAGGCTTACCGTTCCGCGCCGGCGTGACGAGGATGTGGGGTCGACGCCGATAACGGCAAGAATGGCGCCTTCCTGCGGCGGCCGGCGCGCGTCCGCCGCAGCGGAGGAACGGCGCACCGTCTGCGTGAGCGCCTTGAGCCATTCCATATGGGCCTTGGCCCGTGCCAGCCCCAGCACCGTCAGCTCGGCGACGACCACATGCAGACCCTTGCGCAACGCATCCACCTCGTCGATGCCGGTGCCATGCCCTGCATCGACGACGGTCACCGCATTGACCGAGGCGAGCGCTTCAAGCGCCGCCTGCACTTCCCACCATCGCGGCGCCTGCCCGGCCCATGGCTGGTAGGCCAGCACATGCACGTCCTGCCAGCACGGCAATTCCGCCGTCAACGCGGCGCCGTCCAGCATGCCGAGCGGCGCGTGGATGGAATGCCACCGCTTGCCTTCCTCGTGCTCGATGCCGAGCAGCACGTCGAGGCCGCCGCCGTTGGCCGCGGTATCGGCATCCACCAACGCCACCGAGGCATGCCGGCGGCGCAGCTGCCATGCAAGCATCGCGGCCAATGTCGTCGTGCCGACTCCCCCGCTGGCCGACGAACACGTCACCAGCGTCGCCGCGGGGCTATCGGCCACCATTGCAGACGCATGGGGCGCAGCCGAACGCTGCGCTTCGTGCGGCACGAAGAACCTCGAGGGGTCGTCCACGCTGCGCGGCGGCATCCCTCCGCCATCAGGCCCAAGAGGGGCCTGCGTCATCATCCGTAAACTGTCCATGACGCGATTGAACCGCCGCCGGCCTAGCCACGCAATGCCGTACGTCCCTTGTGGATTGCAGACCACCCATCCACAGCCATCCCCAGCCACATCGTCGGGCTAACGGCCAATGGGGCTAATGATCAAAATGCGTGTCTGAACAGGTCGTGGAGGCGTTGATGCTGCTTGCGTACGGGTTAAGTAACAAAAGATGGGTCTTATATTGGCGTCCATCCGTTGCGGCGCTTTGCGTGTCGGGGTGCCTTTAATCCGAAAAGAGTTAAAAGGGGCGTGACGCGGCCTGTTTT